>NZ_JBHXVZ010000003.1:0-606440 GCF_042672005.1 Nocardia sp. NPDC127579
TTGATGTTGGATGCGATCACTCGGGTGGATGCGAAGGTTCTGGGTGAGAATTTGGTGGTGGTGCAGCAGCCGAAGGTTGTTGCCGAGCCCGAACCGGAGCCGGAGCCGGAGCCGGAGCCGGTTGCCGCTGAACCTGTTGCTCCGGTTGCTGCGGTGAAGCCTGCTGGTGGTGGTTTGGCGATGAAGGGTCCGGCGAAGGCTCCGGGTAAGGGGCTGGGCATGAAGGGTGGCGCGAAAGCGCCTGGTGCCAAGGCCGAGTCGGGTCCGGTGCAGACCCCGGTCGCTGAGTCCGCTGCTCCTGCTGCCCCGGTCAAGGGTTTGGGGATGAAGGGCAAGGCCAAGGCGCCCGGTGCGAAGACCCCGGCTCCGGCGGCTCCCGCTGCCGCGGAAGCCGCCGCGGAAACCGCTGCCGCCGAACCGGTTCCGGCCGAAGCATCGGCTCCGCCGGTCGCCGTGAAGGGGCTGGCAATGAAGGGTAAGGCCAAGGCTCCGGGGGTCAAGACAGGGCAGTAGTCCATCTGTCGCTGCTTCGGCACCGATGAATTCCCGGCGCTCGCCGTGCCGGTGGTCGGTGACACCGACCACCGGCACAAGGCGCCGCCCGACGCCGCGGACGCGATGACCGTGCTCCCGGAGGACCCGCCCTGGAAATCGAGGCGACACCTCCGGGCGCTGGTTGATAGCCTCGGTGCGCCGGCCGCGGGACTCCGGCGCGACTTCCGGACGTTGACTCTTAATCAGCTAATTCGCTGCTCGCGCTCCAATTCCCCGGCCGGCACCCATCGATTCATCAGGACAGGCCATGAGTGTGCGCAGTGATCAGGTAGCGACCGAGGACGTGCTGCTGTTCGCCAACGCCTCGATCACCGCGACCGGGCAGCGCGAATTCCATTCCGGGCGAAGCCAGCAGCAGCTCTCCTTGAGTTTTCTGCACGACTACATGCTCGGCAACTATCGCGACCTGTACACCGCGACCCTGGCTCTCGATATCAACGATCACAATGCCGCGCTGATCATTCTGCGGCTGCTGGTGACCGCGAGCGAGGCCACCGACGAGCAGCGGCGCACCGAAGGCCGGTTGATCGCCCGGCGGCTGGAGTTGCTGCCACCGCAGCGGGTCTACCGGCTGCTGCGCCGCGTGCGGGACGCAGGCGTCAACAACCGGCGCACCAGGGCCATCGTCCGCGACTGGTTCGCGTCGCGGCCCGACCCGGCACTGGACGCGGTGAAGTATCGTCGTGGTCTCGCGACGGCGTTGCGCCACAACCACGTTCGGCCGCAGCACCCGGAACTGGGTGACTTCCTGTTCGCGCCGCGTCGCCGCACCCAGTACAGCACGCCGTTGCTGGAAGCGTGGCGGGCGGCGCACTACGCGAAGAAGGGCGTCTACGACCTGCCGTACACGGTCGCGGAGGGATTCGCGGCCCGGCGCGGGATCGACCGGGAGGAGTTCCTCGCCGGTATCGCACCCCGGATGACCCGGCTGGAACAGCTCAGGTTGCAGGAGTCGGCTCGCCGCCACGGCGCCACCGACGTGCGCATGGACCTGAGCCGGATGCCGCTGACCCGCCTGGCCTCCTATGTGCTCGCGCTTCCGCTCGACGAGCGGGCGCGGCGGCGTGCGGAACTGACCGAGGCATTGCGTGCGGCGGCGCGGCGCGCGGCCGGTGCCGAGCGTGGGCGCTGGGGCACGGTGGCCGCGGTACTGGACGACAGCTTCTCCAGCTTCGGCTCGGCCGTGAAGCGACGCCGTCCGCTCGCGGTCGCGCTGGCGTGCCATTACCTGCTGGAAGTCCTTGCCGCCGAATATGTTCCGCTGTGGACATCGGGGCGTGGCGATGCGCTGCTCGGGTACCCGTACGGGTCGACGCCGCTCGGCCATCGCCTCATCGACGCCCTCGATACCGCCCCTGATCGGGTCGTCATCGTGTCCGACGGCTGGGACAACGCGCCGCCCGGCCTTGCCGCCGAGGTGTTGCGCGTGTGGTATTCCCAGCTGGATCCGGAGGGCCGGGTCGGCATCGTGCATCTCAACCCGGTCTACGACGCCGGCGATTTCGAGGTTCGGCGGCTCGCGGCGTCGGTGCCCACCGCGGGGATCCGTACCGCCGAGGATCTGCCCGCTCTGGTCGAGCTGGCCCAATTCTCCACCGGCCGTACCGAATTGGCCGAGCTGACGGACTATCTGGCGGCCCGGATCCACAAGTTCCTGGAGACCCGATGACCGCCCTTGACCTCGGCGGCCTCACCACCGGCCCCGCCCAGGTGTGGGGCGGGGTGCGGCTGGTGCCGCTGCTGCGCGCGGAGCCGATCACGGATCTGCGTCTGCACGCGGACCTGTACGACGCCGATATCGGCGTGGTCGACCTCGGCCGCACCTACTACACCTCCTATATCCCGCACGGGTTCGTGGCCGATTGGAGCGGTGACGGAGCCCCCGCGGCCGCTTACGGCACGCAACTGAGCACCCAGCAGCCCAAGCACATGCGATTGCATTTTCAGCACCGGCTGGCGCGGCGGCAGGACAGGACCCGGCTCCGCTTCCTGCCGCTGCACCTGGCGTTGGAGGGATATCTGGCCCTGCATTTCGGCGGTCCCGCCTACGCGTGGGAGGAATGGTCGCGGCGGGCGCTGCGCAACGGGCTGTCGCCGCGTGTGGAGCAGGCGTACCAGGGTGCGGAGGTCAGCGGGCTGGCCGATGCGTTGCGCGTCTTCGAGATCCATCCGGACCAGTGCGGTGTGCTGGTGTATGTGGCCGACGCGCTGGCCTCGGCCTTCGTGCTGCCGCATCCCGCCGACTACCGGGCGCTGCATCCGAGCCTGATCCACGATCTGTACGGCGATCTGATCTTCCGGTATTCGCTGTGTGCGCCGTCGGTGGCGGAGTACCGGGTGCGGCTGCCCGACACCGGTATCCATTCCGTCGCGGACCTGAGACTGTTCGCCGGACAGCAGGAAACGGAGTGGGCTCGGTTCCATGCCGGGACCATGGCGACCGGCCTGCTGGCGGAGACCTACAGCTGGGAACGTGTCTACCGGATGGACCGGTTCACCCTGTCCCGGTTCCTGCCGGCGTTCCAGTTGAAGCGTGAGAACCATATCGGCGAGACGATCACCGACGCCAAGGGCCAGGTCCTGTACCTGAAGACGTTCTGGCTCGCCGAGAACCAGGTGCGGCGCGGCTACCTGCTGTCCCAGCTGGCGGCCGACGACTGGCGTCTGGCCGACACCGCCGCGCGGCTCGGGATCAGCGCGGAACAACTGGGCCTGCGCCTGGAATCCTCCGGCTTCGGCTACCTGCTCCAGCAGCATGTTCTGGATTCCTACCGCTCCCGAGCCCGCAAGGCACGCCGCTCGAAGCGCGGCGCCGGGTAGATCCCGCAACGGTCGGGGGAGCGGATGCTGTTGGCTCGGCAGGTTTTTCAAGCGGCCACGCTGGTTTCTCCGGACGCGGTAACGGCTCACCGGCCCGGATGCGCGGCGTAGAATCCAGCGGTCAGTCCATCGATGCCTCGCGATGCGAGTGGCGGGAGGGGATCTCGTGTGGGAGACGGTGCCGGCGATCGTCGCCGAGGCGGTCGCCGTGGGCGCGGTCGCGAGCTCGAGCGCCACTGCCGAACGGCCGGTGATCGACGCCTACGCGACGCTGAAGGCTCTGGTCGCCGCCAGCGCCGGGCCGTCGAGTGTCAATCCGGTGGAACAGCAACCTGATTCGGCCGCGCGCCGAGCGGTGCTGGCCGAAGACCTCCAGCGTGCGGGGGCCGAAAACGATCAGAACCTGCTCGCGGCGGCGCAAGCCCTGCTGGCGGTCGTGCGCGCACACCAGGCGACAGCGGGCGCCTCGGCGGGCGTCGATCTGGAACGAGTGTCCGCGGCCGCGTTACGAATCCGGCAGGTGGAATCGACCGGAACCGGCGTGCGAGTGGTCGACGGCAGATTCTCCGGCGCCCTCGAAATCGGGTCGGTGACAGCGGGAAAGGCGCAACCCCAGGACCCTCCCGTGGCGCGCCGGTAACCTCCGCACCGAGCGCGCCCCAGCAGGTACCGGGGGGAATCAGTCTTACCGGGGTGGTCGCCCGGACATTGGCCATCGGGGCGGCCGCACTGCCCGCCGGCGACTTGCCGGTGGCGGCTCAGGTGCCGCCCCGGGAACTCGTGACCTCGAGTCTGCCTGCGCTCCCGCGTGATTTCCTGGGCCGGGACACGGAATTGGGACAGATCCTGGATACGGCCGAGGGCGGTCGGGTGGTAGCCATCCACGCGATCAACGGTATGGCCGGCATCGGTAAGACCACCCTCGCGGTGTACGCCGCGCATCGACTGGCATCGAAGTTCCCCGATGGCCAGTACTTCGTCCAGTTGCATGCCTACACCCTCGGACAAGCCGCGGCGGGTGCGGCCGAGGTCCTGGCCGGACTGCTGGTCGCGGTCGGCACAGATCCGCGCAACCTGCCCGACACCTTGGCCGAACGTGTCGATCTGTGGCGTCATCTGCTCGCCGACAAGCGGATTCTGCTGGTCCTCGATGACGCGGCCAGCCAGAAACAGATCGAGCCGCTGCTGCCGAGCGGATCGGGCAGTCTGACCCTGATCACGAGCCGCCATCGGCTCACGCTTCCGGACACCAACCCGTTGGCGTTGCAGCGACTCGCGCCGGAGGCGGCGAAGAATCTGGTGCTCACCGTGACAGGTCGGGCAGCGATCGATGCGGCCGAAGGACTTGCCGCAGCGCATGTCGCGAAGGTATGCGGGTATCTACCGCTGGCGATCGTGCTGGTCGCCGGTCGGATCGCGCACCACACGTCGTGGACCGCGGCCGATATCGACGCCTACGCCGGTGAGGTCGAAGCGGCGGCGAATCGGCTGATCGCCGAAGACGCCCCGGCCGTGCGCGCCGCGTTCGACCTGTCGTATCAGGCGCTTCCAGCGCAACGACAGCGCGTTTTCCGGCGATTGGGTCTGCATCCCGGCCCCGACCTGGAGGTGTACGCGGTGGCCGCGCTGGTGGACCTGGATATCGAGACCACCCGGCGCGAGTTGCTCGCCCTCTACGACGACCATCTGCTCGACGAAACCAGGCGCGGCCGCTACTGGCTGCTCGATTTGCTGGGTTCGTATGCCAACAGCCTGGCGGCCGCCGACTCGGAGATCGACTCGGTCGGCGCGGTGCAGCGCTTGCTCGACTACTACCAGTACACCGCGGCCCACGCCGGCCAGTGGCTGATTTCGTCCAGCCGCACCAGTGCTGACCGCACCGATGCGGCCGCTGTCGCGCGTCGTGCCGGGGTGCCGGAATTCGGCGATCAACTACAGGCGCTCACCTGGTTGCGTACCGAGCAGGACAATCTGCTGGCCTGTCTGGACCACACCGCGAGCCGTGACCTCGTGCGAATGGTCGCGTTGACCGCCTCGGTGGCCAGATTGCTGGAGTTCGACGGGCACTGGCCCCGGGCGGCGAGTTTGCACCAGCGAGCTGCCACGACAACCCACGAACTCGGCGATCGGCTCGGGGAGGCCGACGCGCTCGACGCGCTCGGTCGTATTCGCCGGCTTACCGGGGACTACCAGCAGGCGACCGAGTTGCACCAGCGTGCCCTCGAGCTCTATCGCTCGGTGGGCGATCGACAGGGGGAGGCCGAAGCTCTGCGCAACCTCGGTCGCATGCGCTTGCTTGCCGATGAGTACGAGCAATCCGTTGACCTGTTCGAGGAAGCGCTCGATCTGGACGACGCCCTGGGCAATCAGCTCGGTGCGGCCGACGCGCTCGCTGCTCTCGGTCAAGTCCGGGAAGTGACGGGGGATCGTGAGCAGGCGGTGGAGCTGTTCCAGCAGGCGCTGACTCGATACCGCGCGCTCGGCAATGTGCTCGGCGAGGCCGATGCATTGGTGGCTCTGGGCCGGGTCCGGGAAGTGACGGGGGATCGTGAGCAGGCGGTGGAGCTGTTCCAGCAGGCGCTGACTCGATACCGCACGCTCGGCAATGTGCTCGGCGAGGCCGACGTACACGACGCGCTCGGCCGCTTGCGCCGCCTCGGCGAGGACTACAAGCACGCGACCGGTCCGCACATGCAGGCACTGACGGCCTACCGCACGCTGGGGCACCGTCACGGCGAGGCCGACGCGTTGGCCTCGCTCGGCGAACTACGCCGAGTCACCGAGGTTTTCGGGGACGCGACGATGTTGTACGAACAAGCGCTCGGTATCTACCGAGCGTTGGGCTACCGCCTCGGCCAAGCCGACGTTCTCAGGAGTCTGGGGCTCGTTTGCGTGGCCACCGAGAATCACGGCCGAGCCGACGAGTTGTTCCAGCAGGCCCTGATTCTCTACCAGGCGATCGACCACGGCCCGCGGGCGGGCGAAACCCTCGACGCCATCGCAGCCCTCCGGCGACTCAGTGAACCAGCCCGACCGCAGAGCCGTACCCAGCCCCGGCGACCGTTCAGCTGGCGGCGCGCGCTCGGCCGGTGGACAGATCGGATCGCCCGGCGGCACGGTCTCGTGATGATCGAGCCGGTGCTGGAGCCGCTGGCGATCGTGCACCGGGAACTGTATCCCAAGGCGAATCTGACGCTATTGCAGCGCGCATTCGACGTCGCGGATGCCTTACACGCCGATCAGTTCCGCAGATCCGGCGACCCCTACATCACCCACCCGCTGACCGTGGCTACGACCCTCGCCGAACTGGGGATGGACACCACAACCCTGGTGGCGGCGCTCCTGCACGACACCGTCGGCTACACCGACTACACACTCGAGCAGCTGACAGGCGATTTCGGTCAGGAGGTCGCGCACCTGGTCGACGGCGTCACCAAGCTCGACAAGGTGAATCTGGGCGCCGCCGCCGAGGCCGAGACCATCCGCAAATTGATCATCGCGATGGCCCGTGATCCGCGCGTGCTGGTGATCAAGGTGGCCGACCGCCTGCACAATATGCGCACCATACGCTTCCTGCCGCCGGAGAAGCAGGCCAAGAAAGCCTCGGAGACACTGGAAGTGATTGCGCCGCTGGCGCATCGGCTCGGTATGGCCACGGTCAAGTGGGAGCTCGAGGATCTGGCCTTCGGAATCCTGCACCCGAAGAAGTACGACGAGATCGTGCGCTTGGTGGCGGAGCGTGCGCCCACCCGCGACACTTACCTGGCCAAGGTCCGCGCCGAGATCGTCAACACGTTGGCGGCCAGCCGGATCACCGCCGTGGTCGAGGGACGTCCGAAGCACTACTGGTCGATCTATCAGAAGATGATCGTCAAGGGAAGAGATTTCGACGACGTCCATGATCTGGTGGGGATCCGGATTCTGTGCGACCAGGTGCGCGACTGCTATACGGCGGTCGGTGTGGTGCATTCGCTGTGGCAGCCGATGGCGGGCCGGTTCAAGGATTACATCGCTCAGCCGATGTACGGCGTCTACCAGTCGCTGCACACCACCGTGGTCGGCCCGGACGGTAAGCCGCTGGAGGTGCAGATCCGTACTCAGGACATGCATCGCACCGCGGAGTTCGGCATCGCCGCGCACTGGCGCTACAAGGAGACGCGCGGCAAGCATTCCGGCGATACCGCCGAGGTCGACGATATGGCCTGGATGCGGCAGCTGCTGGACTGGCAGCGTGAGGCGGCCGACCCGGCGGAGTTCCTGGAGTCGCTGCGGTTCGATCTGAAGTCGCCGGAGATCTTCGTGTTCAGCCCGAAGGGCGATGTGATCACGTTGCCGCAGAAGGCGACTCCGGTCGACTTCGCCTACGCGGTGCATACCGAGGTCGGGCATCACACTATCGGCGCGCGGGTCAACGGACGCCTGGTCCCCTTGGAGCGGCAGCTCGAAAACGGTGAGGTGGTGGAGGTTTTCACCTCCAAGGCGGGGAACGCGGGCCCGAGCCTGGACTGGTTGAGCTTCGTGGTCTCGCCGCGGGCCAAGGCCAAGATCCGGCAGTGGTTCGCCAAGGAGCGACGCGAGGAGGCGCTGGAGTCCGGTAAGGAGCAGATCTCCAAGGAGGTCCGCCGGGTCGGGCTTCCGTTGCAGCGCTTGATGAATGTGGACGCGATGACTGCGGTGGCACACGAACTCGATTACGGCGACATCTCGGAGCTGTACGCGGCTATCGGTGCGGGCAAGGTGTCGGCACCACACGTCCTGCAACGCCTCCTGGCCCAGTTGGGTGGCCTCAACGATGTGGAGAACGAACTCGCCGAACGCTCCACGCCCTCCACCACCCCGAACCGGCCGCGGGTCTCCGGGGATGCGGGTGTGATCGTGCCGGGCGTACTGGGAACGGCGACCAAGCTGGCCAAGTGCTGTACGCCGGTGCCGGGTGACCAGATTCTCGGCTTCCTGGGGCGCGGCGGTAGCGTCAGTGTGCATCGCACCGATTGCACCAATGCGGAGTCGCTGCGTGAACAGTCCGAGCGCATCATCGACGTGGAGTGGGCGCCGTCGCCGTCCTCGATATTCCTGGTAGCCATTCAGATCGAAGCCCTCGACCGCACAGGGCTTCTCTTGGACGTCATCCGGGCTCTGGTCGACGAGCGCATCAATATTCTGTCCGCGTCGGTCGCCACCCACGGTGACCGGGTCGTGATCAGCAAGTTCACTTTCGAGATGGGCGACCCGAAACACTTGGGGCACTTGCTGAACGCGGTGCGCAAGGTGGAGAGCGTGTACGACGTCTACCGCGTGACCTCCGCCGCCTGATCGGCGAACATCCGGTGGGGCGATCGATCCTGCGTGAACGCCCGAATGGCCACTGCGCGAGACGATTTGGTGCCGACAGGGGTGGTAGCCGCCCGTGAGTGCCGATGCTCGTCACGTCGACAGGCAGGCGACCCCGGCTTCGGCGCACGCGTCGTCGTGATCGGGCCGACCGCCGCTCACCGCGATCGCGCCGACGACGATGTCGCCCATTGTGACGAGCCTGCTGCCCGCGCCCGCGATGATCGGCACGCCCGCAACCTGATCCAGCTGCGCGAACAGAGTCGGCCACGCCTCGCCGAGTCGCGTCAGTTCGGTGCCGTCGCGGTGGAACAGGGCCACGCTGGTGGCTTTCGCGGGGGCGATTCGCGCGGACAGGGGTGGGGCGCCGTCCATGCGGTCGACGGTCAGCACGTGCCCACCGCTGTCGACGATCGCGACCGTGACCTGTGCGCCGAGGGTGGCCGCGTGCGCGCGGACGGTGGTGCTGATGGCGCGCGCCTGGTGTGAAGTCAGTGACATGGGTTCCGCTCCGAATCTCTTGGTGCGACCAACGGTATCTCGAGTTCGTGGGACCGTCCAAGGGTTTTGGCTAGACTGGCGCACATGGAGTTGGAGGACGCGCCCGAGCGGCTGCGCGGCAAACCGAGCTGGCTGATCAGTAAGGCCGCGGTCCGGGCGCATCGGTTGATCGGCCTGGCGATGGCCGAGATCGAGGGCCGCGCTTACCATTTCGCGATTCTGGCCGCTCTCGTGGAGTTCGGTCCGGACAGTCAGGTGCGGATCGGTCAGCGGTGCGGCATCGATCAGAGCGATATGCATGCCATGCTGGGGGAGTTGACCGAGCAGGGATACGTCGCACGCACGCCGGATCCCGGCGACCGCCGCCGCAACCTGATCACCTTGACTCGCTCGGGCCGGCGCCGGCTCGAGAAGCTGGACTCGCGTCTGACCGCCGTGCAGGACGACCTGCTCGCCGGTCTGTCGCCGGCCGAGCGCGGTGAGCTCGTCGCGCTGCTGGCGCGCGTGGTCGGCTAGAAATCCGCCGCCGGGTGTCCCCTCCGGCCGATGATGTTCGTCGGGTAGGTGACAGGACAGTTCGACAGTGGAGGATTTCATGCAGTACGCATTGCTGATCAACGTGTTGCCCGGTGTGTTCGAGGCGCTCGACACCGCCGAGCAGGAGGCGATATCCGCCGAGTATCTCGCGATCCGGTCCGATCCGCGGGTGGTGGCGGGCGCTCATGTCGCGCCGCCGCACACCGCCTCGACGGTGCGGGTGCACGACGGTGACGCGCTGGTGACCGATGGGCCGTTCGCCGAGACCAAGGAGGTGTTCGGCGGCTACTTCCTGGTCGAGGCGGACGATCTGGATGCCGCGATCGAGGTCGCCGCGATGGTGCCGACCGCCCGGCTCGGCGGCGCGGTGGAGATCCGGCCCATCGTGAAGGCGTGATCGAGGAGATCTTCCGCGCCGAGTGGGGGCGCGTATTCGCCACGCTGAGTGGCCTTTTCGGCGATATCGACCTCGCCGAGGAGGCCACCCAGGAGGCTTTCGCGATCGCCGCGGAGAAGTGGCCGAAGGAAGGTCTGCCGGACAGACCCGGCGCGTGGCTGACCACCGTCGCGCGCCGCCGGGTCCTCGACCGCCTGCGCCGCGATCGTCTCTTCGCGGCGAAGGCGCACCTGCTCGCGGTGTCGGACGTCGAGGAGGCGACCATGGCCGAGACGGCCTTTCCGGACGAGCGGCTCGAGCTGATCTTTCTGTGCTGCCACCCGGCGCTCGCCGAGGAGGCCGTCCGGCTGGGCCGAATGCTGGCGGCTCTCATGCCCGACGAGCCGGAAGTGCTCGGATTGCTGGCGCTGATGCAGTGCGCCCATGCCCGCCGCGCCGCCATCGTGACGAGGAGATCGTGCTGCTGGATCAGCAGGACCGAACCCGTTGGGACACTGCGCTGATCGCGGACAGCCGCGCCCTGCTCGACCAAGCCATCGTCCGGGCGCGCGGGCAGTATGTCGTGCAGGCCGCCATCGCCGTCCTGCACACCGAACCCGAACGTCGTCTGCTCCGCGGCCGGATCGCCGAGCTGGAATCAGGCTGAGCCCTGGGCGGTTCCCGGCAGGACGAGATCGACGACGGTGTCCAGGTAGCCGGGCGTCGCGGGCTCGCCGCGCAGCAGCGTCCGGAACCAGATCGCGCCGGCCAGGGCGTCCATGATCGCCGCGGGATCGGCCGAGGGCGGCAGCTCGCCACGCTGGACGGCGCGCTCGAACAGCGGGCGTTCGCGTTCCAGCCGTCCGGCGAAGAAGGCCCGCCCGATCGCGGTCAGTTCGGGGCGGGCCGGTGCCGCGGCGAGGACCGCGCCGGCGATCGGCGCGGTGGCGGTATCGGTGAGCAGCCGGTGGATTCCGGCCGCGATCTCCCGCAGGTCGCCGCGCAGGGTCCCCGTGTCGGGGATGTCGAAGCTCAGCAGGTCGGCATCCGCCAGCGCCGCCGCGAGGAGCGCGTCCTTGGAGGGCCACCATCGGTACAGGGTGGTCTTGTTGACCCCGGAACGCGCGGCCACCGACTCCATGGTCAAACCCGAATAGCCTTGCACCGCCAGTAGATTCAGGGTCGCCGCGAAGATGTCCTGTGCTCGTCGCGGTCCGGTGCCGACCCGTTGGTCCGATCTGTCCACCTCCACACAATACAACGCAACGTTGTGTTGCATCGCTGTGCTCGACTCGGTAGATTGCAACGCAACGTTGCGTTGCGTTTTGGAGGATCGACATGACAGCACTTCCCCTCGTTCTCGTGCACGGCATCCGGCTCAGCGGTGCGTGCTGGCCCGCGGTCACCGAGCGCGTCGGCGCCGAGCGCCCGGTCACGACGGTCGACCTGCCGGGCCACGGGTCGCGGCGCGGTGACCAGTTCACGCTGGACGCGGCGGTCGCCGCTGTCCACGACGGCGTGGACCGGGTCGGCGGCCGGGCGATCGTGGTGGGGCATTCGCTGGGCGGGTTCGTCGGCACCGCGGCCGCCGCCGCGGATCCGGCCCGGGTGGCGGGACTGGTGGTCGCCGGTGCCAGCTGTCAGCCCGGCCCGGCCCTGGCCCGGCCGTTCACCGCCATGCACAGGGTGCTGTCGAGCCGCCCGGACGGCGGCGCGCGGATCAGTCGCCGCGTGTTCGAATCGGTACTGCCCGCGCGGGTGGCGCACGACATCGACCGGGGCGGCATCGCGACCGAGGTGATTCCGGATGTCGTTGCCGCGCTACGTGATTTCGATCTGCTGGGCGGTCTCGGCGCCTATCCCGGACCGGTCTGGCTGGTCAACGGCGCCCGCGACCACTTCCGCGTCGGCGAGCGCCGATCGCTGGCCGCGTGCGCGCGGGGCCGGCTGCTGGTGATCCCGCGGGCCGGGCACTACTACCCGCTCGCCCGGCCGGCCGAGTTCGCCGAGCTGATCCTGGATCTCGCCGCCGCCTGCCAGGAGCGCGCGGTCGCCTGAGACACGACGCTGCTGTGAGCGGATCCGCTCACAGCAGCGTGGCGCGATTTCCGGGGTGGCGCTGGGGCACGGTGGATTCATGGCACACGACGACAAGACGCCGATGTTCAACTGGCGCACCCGAGAACAACTTTTCGCGCGCCGGATCCTGGTGCTCGACGGCCCGCTCGACGACGACAACGGCGCCCTGCTCATGACCCAGCTGCTGACCCTGGCCGCCGAGGACGCGGACGCCGGCATCTCGCTGTGGATCCACTCGCCGGGCGGGTCGGTTCCGGCCATGCTCGCCATCCGTGACGTGATGCGGCTGGTGCCGTGCGAGGTGTCGACCTTGGCGCTCGGATTGGCATGCAGCGCTGGACAATTCCTGCTCTCGGCGGGGTCGCGCGGGCGGCGTTTCGCGCTGCCGCACGCGCGCATCCTGATGCATCAGGGTTCGGCGGGCATCGGCGGCAGCGCCGTCGAGGTCGAGGTGCAGGCCGACGATCTGCGCTACACCGTGCAGACCGTGCTCGGCCTCATCTCCGAGGACACCGGGCAGCCCTACGACCAGGTCTTCGACGACTCCCTGCACGATCGGTGGTTCACCGCCGTCCAGGCCCGGGAGTACGGCTTCATCGACGGCATCGTCGACTCGTTCTGGCAGGTCGTTCCGCGGCGGCAGAAGGCGGGAATCTCATGAGCAGCTACACGATTCCGAATGTCATCGCCCAGCATCCGCGCGGCGAGCGGATCATGGACGTGTACTCGCATCTGCTGACCGAGCGCATCGTCTACCTCGGCACCCCGATCGATTCCGGCGTCGCCAACGCGCTCATCGCGCAACTGCTGCACCTCGACGCGGACAGCCCGGGCCAGGACATCAATCTCTACATCAACTGCGAGGGCGGCGATCTGACCGCCATGCTCGCGCTCTACGACACCATGCGGCACATCCAGTCGCCGGTGGTCACCACCTGCGTCGGCCAGGCTATCGCGGTCGGCGCGGTGCTGCTGACCGCCGGCGTGCGAGGACGACGTTCGATGCTGCCGCACGCCCGGGTGGTGCTGCACCAGCCCGCGGCCCGCGGGCAGGGCACCATCCCCGACCTGATCCTGCAAGCCGACGAGCTGGTCCGGATGCGTGCCGAGGTCGAGGCCGTGCTGGCCGAGCACACCGGCCAAACGGTGGAAACGCTCCGGCACGACACCGACCGCGACCGCGTCTTCACCGCGCAGGCGGCGATCGACTACGGCATCGTCGACCGAGTGCTCGCGCCACAGGACTGAGCTCGTCCCGGGCGCGGAATCTGCCGGGATGACCGCGGCGCGGCAGATGCCGCGAGTGCGAGCTAAGCGGCGAGCAGCAGCCCGTTGTAAGGGGCGTGGGTTCGAGGGCCGATCGCGCGCGGTGCCGCGATCCGGCTGTGCCGGACGAGGTCGTCGGCGACCTGGTGCACCAGGCCGCCGAGCGGTGTGCCGAGGGCGCCTGCCATCGCGGCGACCATCTCGCTCGAGGGCTCCTTGAGCCCGCGCTCGACCTCGGAGAGGTACTGCGGTGAAACACCGGCCCGCTCAGCGGTTTCCGCGAGCGTCTCGCCTTGTTCCCGGCGCAGGATGCGCAGTCGCCGGCCCAGCGCCTCCCGCCAGAGGAGTTCGGTCCGGGGCCGCGTCTGCACCGGAGCCATCGGCCGGATCTCGGAGTCGGTCCGGCGGGGCCGCTCGTCTCGTCCGCCGGGGATCGCGCGCAATCGCGGCGCTTCGGTACGCGGGGTCTCGACGCTCGAATGCTCGCTCATAGGTGGAGCCTACGACCGCGCCGCGCCAGGCTGGCTGCTCCTCCGCTGTGGGCGAACATCCTCAGCCCGCCTGGCCGGTCAGCAGCCGCACGATGGACTGCACGAATCCCTCGATCCGTTCGCGCGGATAGGTTTCGGGGTCGCTGACCGCGAGCCGGCCGAGCATCTCCGCGACGGTGAGCAGTGAATTGGTGAGCAGAGCCGAATCCATTGCGCCCCAGCGTGAATCAATGGCCAAACCGACCCGCACCAGCGCCTCGGCCTGATCGAAGATGCCCGCCCGCGAGCTGCGGATGGCGTCGCGGTACTCGTCGGGCGCGCTGCCCGGACCGGCGAGTACCAGCCGCCAGCGCGTCGGATTCTCCAGTGCCACCGCGACGAACGCCTCGACCGTCGCCGAGGCCGCGACCACCGGGTCGGCGCCGATCAGGTCGACGGGCAGGGTCGCCGCGACCTGTTCCAGGGCCAGATCGCGCTCGCGGGCGAGCAGGGCCTCCACCAATTCGGTACGGGTCTTGAACACCGTGTACAGCACCGGTTTCCCGACTCCGGCCTGCTGGGCGACGGCCTCCATGCTCAGCTCGTGCAACTCGACCCGGCTCAGCACCGCGAACGCTGCGTCCAGCAGTTGGGCGCGACGCTGTTCGGCGGGCAACCGTGGCGCGTATCGCCGCCGCGGCCGCTGGGATGTGGTCACTGTCGCCTCGCCTTCACCGGCCCCATCTTGCCAGTACGCGGCGATCGGTGGCACCTCGCCCCGCCTAAAGCTACGTACCCGTTGTATTCGACGCACGCAATTGCTACGGTGGCGTTGTATTCGCTGGAGCGCCTGCTGAGGAGCCATCATGACCTTCGATCCGACCACTCTGCGCCGGGAGGATTACGGGTTCTTCGGACCCGATTCGCCGAGCTGGAAGATCTGGACCGCTCCGACCGCGGTGATCGGATTCCAGCGCGCGGTGGCCCTCGAGTTCTTCGACCCGTTCCTGACCGCGTCGGTGTCGGATACCGCGAAGATCTACTCCGATCCGCGCACCCGGCTGGACATGACCTTCGTGTACTTCCTGATCGTGGCCGTCGGCGATACCGCGACCGCGATCAGGGCCTCCGAACATCTGCTGGAACTGCATGCGCGCTCGACTGGCATCGAGCCGGTCACCGGCCGCCGCTACAGCCCGAACAACCCCGAGACCCAGCTGTGGATCCACCTGACCGGCTGGCATTCGGTACTCAAGGCCTACGAGATGTTCGGCCCGGGCCAGCTGAGCACCGACGAGGAGAACCGGTACTGGCAGGAGTGCGCGATCGCCGCCGAATTGCAGACCTGCGATCCCCGGGATGTTCCGCGCACCCGCGAGGGCGTCCAGGCGTACTTCGACGCTGTCCGCCCGCGGTTGTGCGTCACCGAGCGCGCCCTCGACGGCATGCATCAGATGCTGTTCACCTCACCGAAGCACGGCGCCGGCTGGACCTATGCCCTCGGCGCGCGCCTGCTCGCCACGGCCTCCATCGCGACCCTGCCGCAGTGGATGCGCCGCCTCGGCCAGTTCGAGCAGTGGCGGCTGGTGGACCTGCTGGTTCGGCCCGCGGGCCGGATCCTGGTGTGGCTGTTCACCCTGTTCGACAAGCGCGGGCTGATCCTGGCCGCGCCGATCGTCGCCCCGATGGCGGGCAAGGTCCTCGAACAGCATGTGAAGAACGAGCCGCCCGCTCTGCTCGAAACCCGCTCTCCCGCACAGGGTCGCGAACTGTACGGGACCCGCAACCGTAAGGCGATGCCCGCCGCGGGCTGACCGAACCGCCCGCTGCGCCGAACCCGGTCGCGCTGTACGACGAGCGGTTGGTCAGGTGGGCCACCGGTAGACGCGCGCGCTGCCGTCCGCGCCGGCGGTGGCCAGGCGGGTACCGGAGTGGTCGAAGGCGAGGGCATCGACCGAACCTTCGTGCGGAAGGACGAAAAGCTCCTCGCCGCCGGGAAATTCGGTCAGATGCCCGGCGGCGTCCGCGCCGGCGGTGGCCACTGCGGCACCGTCGGGCCGGAAGGCGGCGGCATGGATCGGGTTCTCGTGGGTGATCGCGAGAGTGGTGGTTCCGTCGCGCAGGTCGGTGATTCGCAGAGTCGCGTCGGCGGTGAGCAGATGGTCGCCGTCCGGATGGAAGGCGGCGGTGTGAATCGGGCCGGCGTGGGTGATCGTGCGCTGAGGCAGACCGGAGGCGACGGTGGTGACGATCGCGGTCTTGCCGCCCGCCGTGACCAGCCGGGTTCCGTCGCGGCTGAAGGCGACGGCCCGCACCGATGCCTCGTGATTGAGGGTCAGTAGCCGCTGACCGGTCGCGAGGCGATAGATCCGCGCGGTCGAATCGGTGGCGCCGACGGCGACCAGGGCCGAATCCGGGGATACCGCAAGCGATTCCACAGCGCCGTCGAGCTGGATCGTCCGCGTCACCGCCATGGTGTTCAGATCGATGACGCGCAGGGTGGCATCGGCGCTGCCCGACACCGCCCGCTTACCGTCGACGGTGGTGAGAACAGCTGTGACCGACCCGCCGTGCACCACGCGGAACGCTTCGCTGCCGTCGGTGAGGTCGAAGCCGCGGGCGGTGCCGTCGGCCGAACCGGTCAGCAGCAGGGCTCCGCCCGGCCGATAGCTGATCGCGGTGACCGCGTCCTCGTGCTCGAATCGACGCAGCTGTGTGCCGTCGGCACTGTCGAAGACACGGGCGGTGCGGTCGGCACATGCCGTCGCGACGCTGTGGCCATCGGGGGCGAACGCGACCGCGCGGACCGCGCCGCCGTGGTCGAGCCGGCTGATCGGGGCGAGCCGCACCGGGCCGATCCAGTGCACTCGGACCATTCGGTCGCCGCCGACGATCAGCCGCCGGGGCGCCGTGGTGAAGACCGCGTCATCGATCGCGGTACCGCTGTCCCACACCGTCGCGCCGGAATCGGTGCGCGCCACCATGATTCCCGTCGGCTCGCCGGGGAGCCGATTGACCGCGACCAGATCGCCCCGGTCCGAGAGCCGGGCGCGTACCGGTGGACCGTCGGTCAGGGACTGGTAGGCGATGGGATCGAATCGCCGGGCGCCACTGGCGAGGTCGAAGACCGTCATCCGGGTCGCGCCGAACACGGCCAGCTGCCCGCGGTCGGCGGAGAGCTCGGTGTGTGGTGGAAACGTAATGAAGAACAGGGGATTGGTGATCGCGAGATCGAGCCGGACGGTGCGCTGGACCGCGCCGGTTCCGGGATCGAGCGTGATGACGTCCTGACTCGGCGTGCACAGCGCGCACACCTTGCCGTCGGCATCGAACCAGACGCGGGCGATCTTGCCCTTCTGCGTGTGGGTCCAGACGACCGCGCCGGTCGCGGCTTTCATCGACTGCACTGCTCGGTTCCAGCCCACGACCACACTGTGGCTGTCCGGACTGAAGTCGAGGCTCAGGGGACCGTTGACGATGGCGCCGTCCGGCTCCAGCAGGCCCGGCAGCGGGTAGCGGCGATGGCCGTCGGCCGGATCGAATTCGCCGCCCGGCGCCGCGACATGTTTGCTGTCGGCGCTGAACACGAGGCTGCGGGAGGTGCCGTCGAGCGCCTTGCGGAACACTGCCGTGGCGATCGCGACCCCGAGGAGCAGCCCGAAGGCACTGCCCGCCGGGTTGTCCGGGTCATCGCCGGAGACGATGATCGGCGTGGCGAGGTCCAGGGCTCCCAGGACGCTACCGTCGGCCGCATCGAGCAGTCGCACCTGATGATGTTCGTCGTCGATGGTGGCGAAGGTCACGATGCGGCGGCTGTCCGGAGCGAATCGGGCGGTGCGCACCGTTCCGATACCGGGTACCTGCCACCGCCGCTGCAATGTCTGCGTGTCCAGGGCCGCCACGGCGGTCCCGGCGGCGGCGACGCGCTTGCCGTCGGGCGCGAGCGCGAGCGCTCGAACATCGAAATCGAGTGCGGCCGTGGCCAGTACGGCACCAGGGGGCTTCACGGCGCGTTCCAGAGCAATACGGCGGTGGCGGTGGCGGTGGCGAGCGCGGCCCCACCGGGCGGGTAGCCGAACGCGGTCACGACGCCGTCGTGACCGAACTCGGCGATCCGCCCGCCGGTGATCGGATTCCATTGGATGACAACCGATCCGGCGCTGGCGGCGAGCGCGGCGCCATCGGCGCGATAGGCCACCGCGGTGACCGGTGCGTCGTGCGCGAGGGTGTGGACCGGTGCTCCGTCGGCGCTGTTGAAGATCCGCGCGGTCTTGTCCGCGCTCGCGATGGCGATCCGGGTGCCGTCGGGGCTGAACGCCAGGCCGTGCACCGTCGCGTCGAAGACGATGCTGAATTGCTGAAGTCCATTGGTGGCGTCGAAGACCCGCACGGTGTTGTCGGCCTGCGCGGTGGCCAGCCGCAGTCCATCCGGGCGGAACGCGACCGCGGTGACGGCCGTGCCGGGTTGCATGGTCAGCAGTGGTGCGCCGGAGGCGGTGGCGAAGAGCCGGACGATGCCCTCGGTGCTCGCGGCGGCCAGCTGCGTTCCGTCCGGGTGGAAGGCGACCGCGGTGACCGCGCCGTTGAACTGATGTTTGCGCACCTGCGCGCCGGACACCGTATTGATCAGCCGAGCCGTGAAATCGTCACTGCCCGTGGCCAATCGGGTGCCGGTGTGGTTCGCGGCCAGCGCGCGGACCGGCCCGTCGTGTGCCAGGCGCAGACGTTGCCCGCCGGTGGTGGGGTCGAGAATCCGTGCGGTGCCGTCGTCGCTGCCGGTGGCGATCCACGACTGGCCGGGGACGGCGCAGAGCACGCGGACCGGCCCGTCGTGATCGAGCCGGGCGACCGGTGTGCCGTCGCCGACGGCGAGGGCGCGCGCGGACTTGTCGGTGGAAGCGACCGCCAGCCTCATACCGGTGGATTCGAAGACGACATCGGTGACCGCGCCGGGCTGCGGCAGGCGCAGCCGCTCGGCCGGCGGTAGCCGCCAGACCCGCACCTTGGCGTCCTCGCAGCCGGTGACGACCCGCGTGCCGGTCGAGTCGAACTGCGAGGAACGGATGACCGTAGCCGGATGGGCGAGCACGCAGCGGGTGGCGCCGGTTCCCGCCGCGACGACGCGCAAGGCCGTGCGGGTCTCGCCCGGCAGCAGGATCCAGCGCGAGTCGAAGCTGTAGGACGGTGTCGGCAGAAATGCCTCGGAGTCGTGGAAAGCCCAGGACCACAGTTTGTTTCCGTTCGCGACCGAGTAGACCGTGGCGACGTTGAGGACGTCCTGGGTCAGCACGGTCCGGCCATCCGGTGCGATCCGTACCGAGCAGCCGAGTACTTGGAACTCGTCGCTGGCGGGTCCGAGTTCGCGCAGCACGCCGCCGTCGGCGAGCCTGAGCAGCGCGGTGCTGTTGTCGTGACGGCAGATGGCGACGACACCCGCTCCCGCGTGCAGATCGATCCCGACGACCGGGCTCGGGACCGCGACATTCCAGCGCACCGTTCCGGTCGCCGCCTCCAGCAGCCGGACTCGGCCGGGCGGATCCGGCTCGAAGGCGAACATGTCGCCGCTGCCGCAGGCGATCAGACCGGCGCCGGTGTCGGCGGCCACGCAGGTCAGTGGGTCGGGACGGGTCAGGGGCAGTTTCCAGCGCACAGCACCGTCGGCGGCGGTGAACACGGTCGCCGCGCTGTACATGGCGGCTTGGAACAGCGTCGCGCTGCCGGCCGGGAACAGCACCTGATCGGTGACGAACGCTTCCTGCGGGTGCGAGACCTCCCACCGTTTCGCACCGGAGGCGGCGTCGGCGACGAACGTGGTGTAGATCGAGTCCTCGCCCAGATCACCGTCGAACAGGAAACCGTTGACCGCGAGCAGGGTGCCGTCCGGGCTGATCGCTGGTTCGAGCAGCGGCACCGGCGCGGTGAACCGGGCCGATTCGGTGCCGGTGGCGGCGTCGCTGAGCCGTGCTGTGCCATCGGGACCGGTGCTGAGAACGCGGTTGCCGTCAGGGGTGAACGCCACCGCGTCGGCCGCGTGGTTCACCGTGCACAAGACCATGGGATTCATGGTTCTTCCCGGTCCATAACTTCAGGAGAGCACAGCCGCGCCCGTCTGACCAGAGCAAATCGGATAATCGCGGGCGGGTCGTGATCTCGGCGGAACCGGTAACGCAACGGTGACGCTCGACGTTCACTCTGACGGATATGCTATCGATGGGTCCGGTCGGCCTGTGCATAGTTCGCGCGGAGGCGCAGACCGGGGATGTACTGGTCACCGTTGTGACCGACCTGGCCGGCAGCGATCCTCGGATCGGACGGACGCGACGGTTCAACGATATCGACGGTGCGGTCGAAGCGGTGCGTGGGTTCTTACACGATTGCGCCATCAGCTGACGGGCCGAGTTTATGAGTTGAGATGAGAACATCCGCACCACCCACTGCGGCCTGGACGGGGGACTCGCCGGTTTCCCTGGGGCTACATCTGTTTCACGGTCCCTACGTCACCGTCGGGGGTGAACGCCGTGAGATTCCGGTCGGCAGCCGACGTGTCGTCGTGCTGACCGCACTGCACCATCCCAGTGTCGATCGGCATTTCGCGGCGGGACGATTGTGGCCCGACGGTGACGATCAGCGCGCCGCCGGCAATCTGCGCTCCGCGCTGTGGCGCTTGCGCGGGGCCGGGGTGGACATCATGGCCTGTGACAGCTCGGTGCTGTCGGTGCGCGAGCCGGTGCTGGTGGATGCCCGGCTGGCGGGCGAATGGGCGCGCCGGCTCATCGACGGCAGCTACACCGCCGCGGATCTGGTGCTGATGCCGTGGCTCGAGGATGCCCTGGATCTGCTGCCCGGCTGGTACGACGACTGGGTGATCATCGCGCGGGAACGATTGCGGCAGCGGGTGTTACACGCGACCGAACAGCTGTCGCGGCGGCTGCGCGAGGCCGGCCGGTCAGCGGAGAGCGTGGAGGCGGCGATGATGGCGGTGGCCGCCGACCCGCTGCGCGAGAGCGCGCAGCGGGTGCTCATCGAAGCCCATCTGGCCGAGTGCAATCTCGGCGAGGCCCGCCGCGCGTTCGAGCTGTATCGCCGTGTGGTGCGGGCCGAACTCGGCGTGGAGCCGTCCTCGGCGCTGGCCGAACTCGTCGCCTGCCCCGCCTTTCCGGGGCGGCCTGCGCGGTGATGCGACGGTGACGCGGGTGTGACACTCGCGCTGTCATTGTCGTCGCTATGAACACCATGGTCGTGGGACCGACGCGATGACCGCGCTGGTGCTGGACGCCATGAACGATGGGACGGCGTGGCGCGCGCTGGCGGCCGACGGGGTGAGTGGGTCGGCCGAGCTGACCATGACCTCCGATCCGCGGCACATGGGCTGGGGCGCCGACGGCGTGAGCGCCCGCCTCACCGCGAGCCCGGACGCCTCCGGCCACCGTTTCCAGCGCGCGATCCCGGCCACCGACATCTCGGCGTGCGGTGAGCTGCGGCTGTCGCTGGCGGTGACGGCCGCGCCGCCGGGGGAGTTCCTGCTGGAGGTGGGGCTGGCCTCGGCCGCGGTCGGATTCGAGGCGGCCGCCAATGCGTGGCGGCGGCTGATCCCGGTGCCGCGCCGCACCGGCTGGACGGTGGTCGCGATGAGCCTGGCCGATCTGCCCGCGACGATCTCGACGAGCGTCGACGGCATCCGATTGCGGTGCGTGGCAGGGCCGTTCGCGATCCATCTGGATGACCTGGTAGCCGTGCGCCCCCGGCCGCTGGCCGACGCGGACGCGGCGCTGCTGGCGCGCCTGGGCACGGTACGGCTCGGCAACGCCGCCGTTCCGGTCGCGATTCGGACTCCGGCACAACCGATTCCGGCACCTCCGGCGATCGATATCGAGCAGTTCGATATCCGCTTCGCGCCGGCGCGAGCGATCGACCGCCCGGTTCGCCGCGACTTCACCGCGGCCGGCTACCGCGAATACCGCGCCGGGACACCGCTGGATCTCGACTACGCGGTGCGTGTGATCGCCGCCGACCGCGCGACCCAGGCGCAGTTGCTGGAGACAGTGCTGTCCCGGCTGCCCGCCGCCGGCGAGCTGTCGATCGAGGGCGAGCGCGCCGCGATCGAATTACTCGGTGCGCCGGGCGGCGACCGGATCGGCGAGGTGCCGGCGCTGCTGTACCGGATCGGGGTGCGTACCCCGGCGGCGGCGCTCGCGCCGGTCGTTCCCGTGCAGCGCGTCGACCTCGTCGACGACCTGCTCGACATCTCGGCATGAGCGTGAAAGAAGGAGTCGGACAATGGGTTTCGATATCGGGGTGAATGTCGTCGAGGTGGACGGCGCGACCGCGCCGTCGGTGACCGGGGCCGCCGTGTCGGTCGCGGGGCTGAGTGTGACCACCGACCGCGGCGTGCCGGGCCAGCCCACCCGGGTGACCAGCTTCGCGCAATTCGTCGAGCGGTTCGGCGGCTACCGGACCGGCAGCGTGGGCGCCTACCTGGTGAAGGGATTCTTCGACAACGGCGGTCAGACCGCCTACGTCAATCGGATCGTCGACCCGGTCGGGACGACGCCGGCGAAACTGTCGATCAAGTCCGGGCAGGCCGGCAACGATCCGATCGTGCTCACCGTCGAGGGCGGATTTCGTGGGCAGTCCGATCCGGGCGCCTGGGCCCGGCGGCTGTTCGTGCGGGTCGCCTACGGTTCGTCGCGGACCAGCCGGGTGCGCGAGACCACTCCGGCGAAGCTCACCGGCACCGCCTTGACCGAGCCGTTCGACATGTCGGCCGCGCCGGCGCTGAAACTCGAGGTGGACGGCGCGCCGGTCGAGATAACCTTCCAGCTGGGCGATTTCGGCAATCCGGCCCAGGTGACGGCGGCCGAGCTGGCAGGCATTCTCAACGGCAAGACCGATGCGGTCGAGGTAAGCCTGGACGGGACGAAACTGGTGCTGACCTCCACCGGCGAAAAGGCGGCGCAGGGGTCCGGATTCACCAGCCTGAAGGTGGTGGCCGCGAACAGCTCGCTGGGTTTCGCCGCTCCGGCGACGACCCCGCAGCTCGGCCAGGTCGCGGCCTTCGCCAAGAACACCACGACCTTGGCCGATCCCGCCGGCTTCGCGGTCGGCGATCTGATCGACATCTCCGACGGCACGAACAACGGCAGCGCGCGGATCACGTTTCTGGATCAGGCGACCGGCGAGGTGAAGTGGAGCCCCGATCTGGCCAATATCGCCGCCTTCAACGACGTCCGCAAGGTCGTCGTGGGCACCTCGGTGTTCGACGTGCAGATCGCCAAGGACAAGGGCGACGAGGAGCACGTGGTGGAAACCCATCGGGGACTGTCGATGCAGGAGAGCCTCGGCAATCACGTGGCCCGCGTGATCAACAACCCGGTGTCCGGGTCCCGGTTCGTTCGGGTCGCGGCGCAGGCGGGCGCGACCAAGCGGCCGATCGAGACCGCGTGGACGGCATTGACCGGCGGCGCCGACACGACACCCACGGTGACCCACTTCAATGCCGGGCTGACCGCGTTCGACCCGGTCGACATCCAATTGCTGTGCTGCGAACGCACCGAGATCTCGGCGGCGCGCCAGGCGATCGGCTACTGCGAGAAGCGCGGCGATGTGATGTTCGTCGGCGCGGTACCGGGCGGTCTGGACGTGGACGCGGCCGTGGGCTACGGCCAGAAGCTGTCGTCCACGAAAGGGTATGCGGCACTGTACGGTCCGTGGATCGTGGTGCCGGACCCGGCCGGGGTGGGTGACAATCCGCTGATCACCATCCCGCCCACCGGCCACGTCATGGGCGTGTACGCGCGTACCGAGACCACCCGCGGGATCTGGAAGGCGCCCGCGGGCGACGAGGCGAGCCTGCGCGGCGCGCTCGACGTCGAATCTCGGTTGTCGGCGGCCGATCACACGAATCTCGTGGTGAACGGCTCGGTCAACGGCATTCGGATGGTGCCGCGCGCCGGGATCGTGATCGATGCCTCCCGCACCACCAGCGGTGATCCGCGTTGGCGGTATGTGAACGTGCGGCTGCTGTTCAACTACGTGAAATCCAGTCTGCGCGACGGATTGCGGTGGGCGCGGCAGGAACCCAACCGCGACGCGCTGTGGACCTCGGTGAAGTACACGACCATCACCCCGTTCCTGCTCGGGCTGTGGCGGCAGGGCGCCTTCGGCACCGGGACGGCAGCGCAGACCTTCACCGTCATCGTCGACGCCACCAACAATCCACCCGATCAGGTGGAGCAGGGGTTGTTGACGGTGGAGGTGTACTTCTATCCCTCGCGTCCCGCCGAGACCATCGTGGTCCGGGTCGGCCAGCAGGCCAGCGGCGCCACCGTATCGGAAGGCTAGCGCGAATGTCGTGCACCAGAACCGTATTCGTCACATAACCAAGGAGTTTCGATGCCACAGGTCGGCGATTTCTGGGAGGGCTACCGAGCCGGCGAATTCTATATGGAAGTCGACGGCACCTGGAGCCCGCGATTGAGCAAGGTGTCCGGACTGAGCGAGGGCGAGGTGGAGACCACCGAACAGCCCGACGGGCGGACCGGGCACGTGTATCGGCTGTCGGCGGCGAAGGTGAAATTCGAGCCGCTGACCATCGAGCGCCGCGTCGACGGTAGTGACGACGACGCGAAGTTCCGGCAGTGGTTCCGTGACACCTTCGACCTGGACGCGCTGCGCCAGGGCGGATCGGGCAAGCGGCGCAACGGCGCGATCATCAAGAACCACAACGGCGAGGAGGTGGGCCGCTTCCTGTTCCGGCTCGCCTGGGTGAAGTCGTCGAAATTCAGTGATCTCGAGGCGGGATCGACCAATTTGATGCTGCAGACCATCGTGCTCGAGCACGAAGGTCTCGAGTGGAGCCCGAAGAGCTGAGGAGAGCCCGATGACGATGATGGATACCCCGCCGGTGGTGACCGCCCAACCGCCGCGCGGCGGCCGGGAGGTGGAACTTCGCCTGCCCGTGGGCTTCTGCGACGAACACGGCCAGGTGCACCGCAGGATCGTCCTGCGCAAGATGACCGGGCGCGACGAGGCGCTGCTGGCCGATCCGGCCAACCAGCGCAACGGTGGCCGCCTGGTCACCGCGTTGCTGGCCAGCTGCATCGTGCGCCTGGGTGACCTGCCGAGTTTCGGCCGCCGCGATATCGACGCGCTCTACTCGGTGGACCGCAACTATCTGCTGATTTCCCTGCGCTCGTTGACCTTCGGCGACGAACTGGCCGCGAACTACACCTGTGCGGCCTGCGGGGAACGGTTCGAGACGGTCGAGCATCTCGACGATCTGCCGACCCGGATGCTCGGCGAGGGTGAACTGCCCGAGGACATCCACGTCGAGTTGCGCGACGGCTATCTCGACCAGGACGGCTCGGTGCACACCGCGATGACGCTGCGGCTGGCCCGGGGCGAGGACGAGTCCGCGGCGGCGCCGCAGATGCGCAAGAACGCCTCGCTCGGCAAGAACGCGCTGCTGGCCCGATGCCTGCGCGGGCTGGGCGAGATGCCCGCCCATCGGATGGAGGCGCTCGGCACCAAGATCTTCGCCGATCTCACCCTCGGTGACCGGCGGCTGATCGACAAGGCGTTCAACGAGGCCGCGCCCGGCATCGATCTGGTGCGTGAATTGGATTGCCCGGCTTGCGGTCACGAGATCCGGGCGAGCCTGGACATGACGAATTTTTTAGCTCCGGAGTGAGCGCGGAGCAACTGCGCCGGGAGGTGTTCTTCCTTGCCTATCACCTGCACTGGTCCTACCCGGACCTGATGGATATGGCGGTCGGGGAACGCCATGACTTCGTGCGGCTGCTGGTCGAGCAGATCGAACAGGAGAACGCCCGCATCGAGGCCGCACAGCACGGCTGAAGCGAAGGAGGTGACGACGGTGCCGATCGCACTGCTGCTGGACACGCCGTCGGTGCTCCTGTCGACCCCGCTGGCGGCGGCGAAAGCCCTGCTGCCGTGGGCGGATATGCTGCGCGCCGAGGCGGTGCTGATCCAGCGCGGACGCGGGGCGTTCCTGTCCGCCTGGTTCGGCCGTGCGGTGCCGCGCACTCAGGCCCGGGTCCGGATCGTGATCGGCAATCGCGCCGAGATCCTGGCGCGGCTGCTGAGCGGCGCCGGCGTGCCGGCCCCGGGTGCGGGCGCGGTCGTGCAGCCGGTGGCGGCGCTGGCGGGCATGCTCGGCGGGCTGCTGCTCAGCCCCGGCGGGCAGATCACCGGCTGGAAGCTCCTGTTCCGCAATGGCCGGCTCGGAATCGTCACCGTGCTGTTCGGCGCGCTGCAACTGCTGGCCCTGGCCTTCGCCACCGCGACGGTGTTGTCGCCGTTCGGGGTGACCGATCTCGGCGCGCTGGCCAGGATCGGTGCGACCGCGTTCGGCGCGAGCGCCGCGCTCGGGGCGGCGGGGGCGCTGGGAGCCTTCGTGCTGCTGCGCGAGCAGATCGATGCCGGACTCGCCGCGGCGAGTGCGGTGGCCGCGACCATGATCGCTACGACGGCGCTGTTGCGGCTGCTGACCGGACCCCGTGCGGCCGTGCGCAATCCGCTGCTGGCGGCGCTGCTGCGCTTCGGCGATCGGATGGGCGCGGTGGCCGCGCAACTGCTGGGCGCGGTCGCTTTCGTCGTGACCCGGGTGGTGCCGCAGCTCATCCCGGCGGCGCGCATGATCGCCGGGACGCGGGCCGCGCTGGCCACGACCACGGCCGCGCTCACCGCCGTCCTCGACTCGGCGGGCCGGGCGCTGACCCGGTTTCGCACCGGCGACTGGTCGCCGATCCGAGCGCTGCGCGATCTCGCGACCCCGGTCCAGGAGTCGGTCGTCGCCGTGAGGGATGTCATCGGGCAGGGCCTCGAGCTGGCGATGGACACCGTGGAGCGCCACGCCGGGCGGCTGCCCGGCCTGATCGGTGACTATCTGGGTGCGGTCGTCACCTACCTGGTCGATACGTTCCGATCGAACCCGACGGTCCGGATGATCACCGCGCTGGCCGCCGCCATGGCCGACAAGGCCGGGGAACCCCCGCCGACCCATCCGACCTGGCGTGAGCTGCTGCTACCGCCCCTGGACTTCCCCGACGTGGGCAAGATCCTCGACCGTACGCCACGTCCGGCCGGGCCGGCGCTGACGATGCAGGCCCTGGAGCGGGCAGGCGCGATCGTGCCGCCCGGCCCGGTCCGGCCGTCGCTGGTGTGGCAGGTGCGCGGTGTGCTCGCGTTGGCGGGCATGGCGGACCGCCGCAGCATCTTCGCACCGCAGCGCGTGGGTCTGCGTGCGCGGCTCGCGGCCGAACGCATGCGGGTGAACGAGCTCATCGCCCTGCTCATGCCATTGATCGGCACGTATCTGACTCCGGGACTGTGGAATCGGTACGCACCGCAGCTGACGACCGCGGCGCAGGGAATGGCTCGGTTCGTGTACGGCACGGCCGAGTCGCCGACCGCCGAGCGAGCGCTGCCGGTGCGGCGACCCGATGCGCCGATTCCGGTGCGCCCGGAGATCGGCACCCTGCGGCTGCGCGCCCCGGGACGCACGCCGGCCGACGCACGGTCGCTGCGCGACGAGCTGATCCGGCGGCTGCGCGCGCGGTCCTACGCGGTGTCCGTCCCGGCCGGAGGGCAGTGAGATGCCACTCGACTTCGCCGCCATCGCGATTCGCTTCGCCGCCTTGATCCGGCAGGACAAGCTGGCGTCGGCGGCCGCGGAGGGACTGGGCGGCTCGATCGCCCGGCGCGGTATCGCGGTGCGTGCCGCCGCCATCGCTACGCGTGAACTACCGATCCTGGCGTTCGAGGGCACCGCGCCGGCCGTCCTGATGGTTCCGGCCGCAGCCGAGCCGGATCCGGTGTCCTTCGTCGGGTTCGCCGCCTTCGGCGCGCAGGTCGAGACCGGATGGTCCCGGTGGTGGAGCGCGGCGCAGGGAGTACCCGACCTGGTGGCGGCCGCGGACGAACTGCTGGCCGCGATCGACGCCTCGATCACGCGCTTCGACCGGCCGATGCCGGCGGACTTCGATCCCGGCGCGCGCACCGTACTCGATCTGGTCGGGGTGACGGCGGCGCTCTACGGCGGTCTGGTGCGGGCAAGCGAGCCCGACGGCGACCTGGACCGGGGGGTCGCCACCGTGTTGCGGGCAGCCGCGATCGTCTCGGCCGAACCGAGTGTGCCGCAATCGCTTTCACTCGCCACCGCGGCAGGCATCGCGGCCGGAGCCGTGGGTGGAGCCGGCGCAGGCGCCGTCGCAGCTGCCGGTGCCGCCGCGATCGGCGCGCCGCCCGCCGCCGCGCCCCTCGGCGACGAGGCGGAACAGATCGTGCTCGCGGCCGGGCTCATCGCGCTCGCGCTGCCGCGGCTGGTTGCGATCCTGCTGGCGGCCTTGGATATTCGTGCGCACCTGCTCGTGCTGGACCTGCTCGAATCGGCCGAGCGCTACGTTCGCCGCACGCTCGCGGGCGCCTATCGCGCGGTGTTCGCCGGACTGCGGTCGACCGGATCATGGCTGCTGCGGCTGTTCCGCGGCCTCGAGCGTATGGTCGGCGCCCTGGTGCGCGGGCTGTCCCGATTCGTCGTCGGCTTCGGTACGGCGCTCGGCACGGCCGTCCGGGATTTCGTTGCCCAACTGGCACACTTCCTGCACGTCCTGGTGGCGTGGGTGCGTTTCGTGGCCGGACTGCTCGAACTCGTCGGACTCGACCGCTGGGTGCCACCGACCGGGCCGTTCGAGACCCGCGCGGTCGAGCCGGAAGCGCCGCCGCTGCACTTCCACCTGACAACGCCGACCTGGGGTGGGACGCTGTTCGGACCCGAGGTCCGCCGGAATGTCGCCGAGGTGCTGGCGGCGACCAGCACCGACGTGCGAGTGGCACTGAGCACCGGGTTCACCGGAATCGCGGACCGGCTGGCGGCGACCGCGGATCAGTTCGGCCCGTTGGCGGCCGATACCCGGCTGGACGCCCGCCTGGCGCTGGACTACGGCGAACTCGCCGACACCCTGCTGCCGTCGGAACCCGAACCGGCACAGCGTGATCCGCTCGCCGTCGGAGTGGAATCGTGGCTCGTGGCCGGGGGCGTGGCGACGCTGGCGGCGGCCATGGACGGCTTCGCGCGGCACACCGCGCAGCGCTGGCACGCGCGCTATCTCGTCGAACCGGAACCCGCCGGTCCCGGCCCCGGGCGTCCGACGCCCACCTCGCCGCATGTGCTCGCCCGCCGCCCGCTGCCCCGGGTGGTGGTGCCGCGGATGCTGGTGCGGGTGGGCGGCCCGGTGACCGGTGACGTGCTCGACACCCTCGCCGACGAATTCGCCGCCACGGTGCGTGCGTCCTATCGGGCGCGGATCGGGAGGTGAGTCGTGGACGACGTGATCACCGCCCTGGGCCTGTTGCTCACCCAGACCCGATACGCCCGTCGCGCGCTGGAGGACATCGAGCGGAGCACCACCCGCTACACCCTCTCGGCCATGACGGTATTCGGTTCCGGCGCAGGTGGATTCGGCGCACCGCCGCTGCAGGACGGCGCGCTGCGGGTGTACGTCGTCAATCTCTCGGATCTGGACCCCGCTCGCGGATTCGGTGACGCGTTCGCCGGATTGCTGGGCGGCGTGGGCAGTTTCGTCGGGAATCTGTTCGGCGGCGTCGTCGGGGGCACGGCCGGATCGTGGTGGCTGGCCACCTCGATGGCGACCATCGAACGGATCGTCGAGCGCGTCGAGCGCATCATCGCC
This sequence comes from Nocardia sp. NPDC127579, assembly GCF_042672005.1. Classification (NCBI taxonomy): domain Bacteria; kingdom Bacillati; phylum Actinomycetota; class Actinomycetes; order Mycobacteriales; family Nocardiaceae; genus Nocardia; species Nocardia sp. NPDC127579. The sequence goes on from NZ_JBHXVZ010000003.1 coordinate 29,649, forward strand.
CGGCTCGGCCTGGGGCGCGCCGCGGCACCGGTGAATTCGGCCCCGGTGGCCCCGGCGGCGGCGACCGGTTCCGCCCTCGCGGCACCGGGCACGGCCCCCACGCCCGCGCAGACCCCGATCGACCTGGTGACCATGCTGAAGTCGGTGCAGGGCCGGTTCGAGGCGCTCACCGCGCTGCTGCGCGCCGCCAACGGCGAATTCGCCCGCCCCGCGGCGGCTTCCGGCGACGCGCCCGCACCCGGGCCCGCCCCGTCGGACGCCGAGCGCTGGCGTGGGCTCGCGGACTCGCTGACCGTCGCCTTCGACGCCGCGACCCGGTTGGCCGGCGGCCTGCTCGTCGTGGTTCCGACCGCGATCGCGGCGCTGTCCTGGTTGCTGGACCGGCTTCCGCAGCTGCGCAACGCCATTGCCGACACCCTGCGCTTCGCGGTCCGCAACGTGCTGGTGCTGCGCGGGGCCGTCGTGGTGCTCGCGCTCGAGACACTGGCCATGATCGTGCGGGTGGCCGCCCTGGCGGTGCGCGCCCTGTCCGCGACGATCACCGAGGCGCTCGGCGCGGTGTTCACCGCGATCGGCGGATTGCTGGAGGGCGCACTGCGATTGGTGGGTGTGGTCGGCGGCGCGGTCGTCCAGACCGCGAACGCTCTACTGAACTGGCTGGTTCCGGCGGTGGACAAGATCCTGCGCGATATCGGTGCGCTGCGGGTGTTCCGGCTGCTGGCGCAGGTGGTGGATCTGATTCCGATCCTGAGCGGACTGGCCGCCAAGGACAAAGCCGACGGCGCGTCCGGCAAAGGCGCGGCGAAGCCGGATTCCGGGGACGCCGCCCGTCCACCGCTGACGCTCCCGCCGGTGCCGCCGGATCTGGCCGAGATCATGGCGACCGCCGGAACCGAGGCCAAGGCCGCGGCCAAGCAGATCGGCGATGCCGGAGCCGATCTGGTGAGCAAGCCGACCGCCGCGCTACGCGCGGGGCTCACCACCTTCTCGGAGAGCCTGGACAAGGCGGCGCTCGAGGAGGTCGAACGCTCGGATCGCACGCTGGCGAACCGGCTGACCAAGCTCGGTAGCCGAGCGGACAAGACGGCCGAGGACCTCCTGCCGGCGATCCCGGCGGCACCGACCGCGTTCGCGCCGATCGCCGAGGCGTACGGCAGATGGCTGGTCGACGGGGGACTGGGCCGGCTGCTCGACCGGGCCTCGACCTACTTCGGCACGCCGCAGGCCGGACCGAACTTCGCGAAGCAGCCGCAGCTCGGTGCGCCCGCCGCGGTGGTGCGGATCGATGAGGTCGTCATCGATATCGCGCCCGCGGTGGCGCCGGAAGCGCCGCCGCCGCAATCGTTCTGGCGGCCGGAGGAGTCCACGCCGGCGGGCGAGGACATCCGGGACCGGATCGCGGGGCGAGACCGTTTCGACGCCATCCGGGGCACCCGGCTCCAGCCCCGGCCCTATGTTCCCCAGGTCGGCTAGGAGGAGTCATGCGCATGGGTTATCTGGCGAACGTGCTCAACCTGCCGCCGCTGATCTTCAAATTCCAGTATCACCCGGAAATCCTCTCGGAGAAGAAGTCGTTCACCTACGAGGATTCCCAGGAGCGGGGCGACTGGGGTTTCGACAAGAGCTATGCCGCCGGGAAGGACAAGACCGGCGATGCCAAGCAGTTCGCCATGGCCGGGGGCGCCTTCGACGACGTGCTGGAACTGGGCACGCTGCTCACGGCCACGCCGGCGCAGGTCGCGAAGGCCGGCAAGGCGCGCACCTTCGCGCTGGAGTTCGCGATCGATACCCACGGCAAACCCGACGAGGGCGATGTCGCGAGCAATCCGCCCAAGCCGCGCGATATCGAACTGGATCTCGCGGTGCTCCGATCATTCATGAATCCGTCGGTGGAATTGCCGCGGTTGTTTCGCTCGCCGGAGTGGAAGTATCCGCCGACCTGTCAGCTCAAGCTCGGCGATATCGCGCTCGAGTGCGTGATGACCGATCTGAACATCAAGATCACCAGGTTCGCGCCCGACCTCACCGCCGACCGCGCGGAGATCAGCCTCACCCTGACCGAGCAGCCGCGTTCGCTCTCGACCATCGGCGACATGATCCTGCGCAACATCAACGCCGTGCGCGCCCTCGGCGGCGGTCGCCTCGACAAAGAGGACGTCCTGCAACAGATTCCAGGTTTCGCGCTGGCGCAGGACGTGTTCGACCTGTGAAAGGAAAGCCATGGCAGTCTCGATCAATTCCCGCTACCGGCAGCTGAGCGCCTACGCGGCCACCGGCGCCGACGGCGCGGTGCACGCGACGCTGCCCATCCGCCGCACCCCGGCAGCCGACACCGCCGGCTACCGGCATCGGCTCGGTGGTGTCGAGGACCTGGAGTATCTGGCCTGGCGCTATCTGCGCAACAGCGCGGCATGGTGGGCGGTGGCCGATCGCAACCCGGTGTGTTTCCCGCTGGATCTGCGCGCGGGCGACATTCTCGATATTCCGGTCGGTGAACTGCCCGACCGGGCCGACCGGACGCGAGTGTTCCGATGACTGGTAGCGCGGCGACGGCGAGGGTCCTGGTCAGCGCCGACGGGAGCGACTGGCGCGATATCAGCGCGCCCCTGGTCGCGGTGACCGTCGAGGACGACGACCGGATCACCGATCAGGCCGTCATCCGCCTCGACGACAGCACCGGAGTGCTGGCCGACGCCTCCTTCGAAGGGCTCGAGGTGCGCGTCGGATTCGGCGAAACCAGCATGCCCACCTTTGTCTTCGAAGGCGTTGTGATGGCGGCGCGCATGCTCGCGGCGCCGCGCCGGCAGCTGGTCGAGCTGACCGCGCTCGACTTCACCTACCGGCTCGCCGCCCGCCCCTACGATCCGGCCGAATGGCGGGCGGGGGAGACGCTGAGTTCGGTGCTCACCCGGGTCGTGGGCCGCCCGGCCAATGATCTGCGGCCCTTCCAGATCGAGCCGAGCACCGATATCGCGCTCGACACCCGCCGGCCCAGCCGCCCGGCGAATGTCAACGAATGGGAATTCATCCTCGACCAGGCGCGACGCCAGGGCTGCCTGGCCTTCTGCGAATTCGACGGGGTCGACACCTCGAACTTCTATTTCACGCCGCTGACGAAGATCATCGCGGCCGAGCCGCTCGGCGAGCTGACCTTCGCGCGCGGCGGCGGCTCACTGCTCGAATTCTGTTACGAGCGCAGCGCCGCGCTGGCGGCGCCGGTCCGCGTCGCCGCCACCACCGACCCGGCGACCGGCGCAGCGCGCACCACGCCCGCCCCGCCTGCCTCCGATCCAGCCCCGCTGCCCGCGCCCGATACCGGCCGGGCCGCGGAACTGGGAGCGCGCCGCGGCGCGGCACTCGAGGCGCTGAGCGAGCTGGCGGCGGCCGCGACCGCCCGGCTGGCCGGCCCCGTCGAACGGATCAGCGGCGAATCCGGCCGCACCGCAGCCGAACTCGCCGCGCGTCCGGCCCAGGACCCGACGGCCGCACTCGGGTTCCACGGGCGCGGGATCGCCCTGGGCACCGTGGCGCTCCGCGCGAAATCACGGGTCCATATCTCCGGCGTCGCGCCCTGGGCGGTCGGCGACTGGTATGTGCGGCGGGTCGGCCACCACTACCGCCGCACCGGCGCCGGCCCGGCCTATTCCACCGAATTCCTGGCGACGAGATAGGAGAGCGCGATGCTGATCGAGGAGAGCAGCCGCCACGTCGGACGCTACTACGGCAAATACCGCGCCACGGTGCTGGACAATGCCGACGCCCAGCATCGCGGAATGCTGGAGGTCGAGGTGCTCGACGTGTTCGGGGCCGGGGTCCGGGTCAGCGCCGAGGCCTGCCTGCCGTACGGGACGTACATGGTGCCGCCGGTGGGTGCGGGAGTCTTCGTGGAATTCGAGGCAGGCAATCCCGAATCGCCCCTGTGGACCGCCGTGGCGCTGAATCCCGATGCGCAGGCGAAGGTTTCGGCCGACACCGTGCTCATCAAGCACACCGGTGACGCGCTGATCTCGATCGACGAGAAGGGCGGCGTCCTGTTGTCCAGTCCGGCCGGTTCGTATCTGCATCTGGACGCCGCCAACGAATCGGCGACCCTCGCCGAGGGGCACGGGAACTTCATCGCCATGGGCGAGAAGGGAATCGGGGTGATCAACGCCGAGGGCGCGGTCGTCAATGTCACCGGCGACACGGTGCACATCCGGGCGGCGAAGGTCGTGCTGGAGGCGACCTCGATCGCCCTCGGGGCCGGGGCCACCGATACCGCCGTGCTGGGTAGCGGCATGGAGGCGCTGTGGACCCTGCTCGTCGGTCACGTCCATCCGCCCGGCGGCCCGTCACCGCAGCTGGCGGTGCTGCCCAAGCTGATTCCCGGTGTGCACCTGAGCAGTTCGGTGGTCGTGAAATGAGTAGATGCGCGTTTCCGCCGTTTCCGGCGATCTCGGTGCCGATTCCGGCGGTGCCCGGGCTGCCGGCGCTGCCCGATATTCCGGATGTCCCGATTCCGCGGCTGCCGGATCTGCCGGGTGTCGCGTTGCCGCCGTTGCCGACGGTCGTGGTGCCGGTGCCCGCGGTGCCGGGTCTGCCCGCGCTACCGGACATTCCCGCGCTGCCGGTTCCGGCGTTGCCCGGCCTGCCGGGTGTCGCGTTGCCGCCGTTGCCGACGGTTGTGGTGCCGGTGCCCGCGGTGCCGGGTCTGCCCGCCCTGCCCGACATTCCCGCGCTGCCGCAACCGCCCGCACTGCCGCCGTGTCCGCTGGATTGATCCCGAGGAGCCGACCATGACCGAACCGAGAGGCCCGTCCATTCCGTTCCGCATCGACCCGGGTACCGGGGCGGCGGTCTGGAGCGCGGGCGCCACCAAGATTCAGGAAGATCTGATGCTGCTGCTCGGCACCCGGCTGGGCGAACGTCCGATGCTGCGCGAGTACGGGTCCAATCTCGCCGCGCTGGCGCACGAACCCGACGACGACGTCACCGCCGACCTGCTGCGCCGCCAGGCCGAGGAAGCTGTGATCCGCTGGGAGACACGGGTTGTCGTCACCGGCGCGCAGGTCCGGCGCAGCGGGGGGACCGTCGAGCTGGCGCTGCGCTACGTGCATGCCGACGCACCGGCCTCGGGCCTGGCGATCATTCCTCTGGCCTGAGTGAGGCATCCGATGAGCACGCCCGCGATCGACTACACCGACAAGGACTACGCCTCGCTGCGTGCGGCTCTGCTGCGCCTGGCCGCCCAGCGGCTGCCTGAGTGGACCGACCGCTCGCCCTCCGATCTGATCATGGTGCTGATCGACCTGTTCGCCTACTGCGGCGATGTCGTGGCCTACTACCAGGACCGGATCGCCAGCGAACTGTTCCCGTCTACGGCCACCGAGCGGGCCGGTCTGGTAGATCTGCTGCGGCTGATCGGCTACGAGTTCGCGCTGCCCGCACCCGCCCGCGCCGATCTGCGGCTGAGCTTTCGAGCGCCGGTCGCGCCCGCGGATCCGGATCGCGTCACGGTCGCCACCGGCAGCCGGTTCCGTGCCCAGGTGGCCGCCGAGGGCGCGATCGAATTCCTGTATCTGGGGCCGGATCTGGTGCTCGACCTGCGGTCGAGTCAGGTGCGCCCGGATCCCGGCGCGCAGCTGGTGCACTACGACCGGTTGCCGGTCACCCAGGGACTGGTGTCCGCGCCGGTGGTCATCGGGTCCGGGGCGGATGTGCCGGATCAGATGGTGGCGCTGCCGGATCGAGACATCGATCTGGACTCGGTGCGAGTCGAGGTGAACGAGGGCGCGGGGTGGGTGCTGTGGGCGCGGTCGACCGGCGCGGTATCGGATTCGACCGCCCGCGAGTATCGGCTCGTCGTCGACGCGAGCGAGACACCGCAGGTGGTGTTCGCCGCTCGGCGTCCGCCGGTGGCGGCGAACAATATTCGCGCGGGCTACCGGGTGTGCGTCGGGGCGCGGGGCAATGTCGCGGCCGGAGCGATCACCGAGGCGGCGACGCCGATCCCGGCCCTGGCCGCGGTGACCAATCCGGATCCGGCGGCGGGAGGCAGCGCCGCGGAGTCGGCGCAGAGCGCGATTCGCACAGCGCCGCAGCTGTTCCGATCGATGCAGCGGGCGGTGACGGCCGAGGACTACGCGGCCCTGGCCCGGCGTTCCGGCGCCGTCGCCAAGGTGCGGGTGCACAGTCGATCCTGGAATCGGGTGGACCTGTACGTCGCACCCGCCGGTGACCGGCTCGGCCCGCTGCCGGAATCCTTGCGCGACCATCTGATCGCCTACTTCGAGGACAAGCGCCCGGCGACCACCCTGGTCTCGGTGTTCGGCGCGCGGCCCGCGCCGATCGATATCACCGTCTCGGTCGTCGTGGACCGGCGGGCCGCGCCGACCACGGTGCCCGCGGCGGTGGGTTCGGCCGTCGCGCGGCTGCTGTCGTTCGCCGAACGGGACTTCGGGCAGACCGTCTACCTGAGCGAGGTCTACGCGGTCGTGGAGTCGGTGCCGGGTGTCCTCGGCGCGACCGTCGACCGGTTCCGGCGCGCCGATCGGCCCGCGCCCGATCTCGAGGCCGCCTTGGCCGCGGCGGGTCTGCCGGCCCTCGAGGGGCTGCCGGTGTTCGTGCGCGACGCCGTATCGGCGGATATCGCGCCCGGCGGTCGGATCGAGGCGGGCGAATTCGAGATCCCGGTCCTGGGCGCCCTCGAGATCCGGGAGGCCCGGCCATGACCATCGTGGGCCCGCGCGCGTCCGCCGATCTGATCGGGCGTCGAATCCTGCTGTCCTGGACCGTGATTCCCGATGAGACGGGCGCTCTGCCGCGCGTCACGGTGCATCGGAAGTCGCACGATTTCGACTTCCCGGCCGCCGCCGGGCCCCATCTGGTGTATGACAGCGCGGGGTTCCCGCCCCCGGAGGACAGCGCGGTCGCGGTGCGCCGACTGCCCGGCACGGTGGACCTGGTCGACGGTCTGCGCCGGACCAGCGAGGTGGTCAGCGTCGCCCATCGCGACGGCGCCGGCCTGCGAGAAGTGTTGCGCGCCACCGTGCACACCTACCGGCGTGCCGATCACGCACTGGTGCGCCAGGAGGTCGAACTACTGGACGCGGGCGCCGCCGGGCCACTCGAACCCGGGCGCACCTGCTACTACCGGATCGCCTCCGACGCGACACCGGCGGAGGTCTCGCGCGTCAGTGCGACTCCCGCGGGGGTGTATCACTACCATCGCGCGCTGTACGAGGCGATACCCGAGGTGTATCGCCGCGCCGACACCCGCACCCGGCCGGTGGATGCCGGGACCGGCTGGTTCCCGGAGGCCGGGGCGGCGGGCGGTCAGCTGCGGCGACTGGTCGATGTCTTCGGGATGGCGGTCGGCGCGCTGCGCGGCGGCGCGGACGGCCTGCGCGACCTGCGCGATATCGCCCGGACCGACGCGAAATACCTTCCCCTGCTTGCCCAGTGGATCGGCTGGGAACCCAGCAGTGCCGATATCGCCGGTGTGCCCGGCGAGGTGGCCCGGCTGCGCGGCGAGATCGCCGCCGCGCCACAGCGGTACCGCACCGCGGGCACCGTCGCGGGCATCGCCGAACTCGTCACCCACTACACCGGCTGGACCGCGCGAATCAGTGAAGCGGCACAACAGCTCTCGCGTACCAACACCCCGCCGCAGCGCAATCTCCACGCCGCCGTCGAGCGGGCCGACGGCAGCTGGACCGGTAGTGCCGACGCGGCGGTGGCGCTCGGGCTGGCCGGCGCGGCCGGTACCCAGGTGACCGCGGTGGCCGGACCGTATCCGCTGGCGGAGGGCATGCGGCTGCGGGTGGCGGTCGATGGCGGGCCCCCGATGGTGTTGCGACTGTCGGCCGCCGATTTCGCCCGGATCGGCGCGGCCACGGCCGCCGAGGTCGCCGTCGTGATCGGGCGCGGGGTGCCCGGGGTGCGCGCGAGTGTCGTCGGCGGGAAGCTGCGCATCGCGTCGCTGCGCACGACATCCGAAGCGCGGGTGGCGATCTCGGCCGCACCGGCGACATTGCTGAGCTTGGACGGCGCACCGCGAGGCCGCCTGGCCGCCGCCGTCGATGCCGCCGGCGTCCATTGGATCGCCTACGCGAGCACCAGCGCCGCCGATGCGCCGACCCCGCATCTGCGGGTCCTTGCCCGGCGGGCCGAGCGCTGGTACAGCGCGCGGTCGATCGGCGGCGACGGCTTCGAGGCCGGAACCATGAGCCGGTCCGAATCCGATCCGGCCCTGGTGGCGCTGTCCGGTAACCGACTGTGGTGCGCCTGGATCGCGGATCCGGCCACCGACGGCTCGACGCCGTACTTCCGGATCGGCGTCCCCGCGCCGCCGCTTCCGGCGCGGCTGCGCGCCGAGCTCGCCGCACCGTTCGCGCTGGTTCCGGGCGCGACCGTCACGTTCACGGGATCTGTTGTCGCGCAGCGCTTCACCGTGCGCGCCCAGGACTACGCGAATCCCGCCGCCGCCACCGCGGCAGAAGTGGCGGCGGCCATGAATGCCCAGCTGGCCGGTGTGCGCGCCGCGGACATGCACGGGCTGGTCGTGGAAACGGAAGCGGCCGGACCCGACGCGACACTGCGGGTCGACCTGGCCGCTTCCACCGGAGCCTGGGCGCTGGGATTCGGCAACCGCGAGGCGATCGGACGGGGCAGCTGGGACGCCGCCGTCGACTGGGGCCCAGCGCGCCGGGTAGTGCCCGCGCCCGCCGGACGCAGCGCCGACTGCGCCGCGCTGGCGGAATCCGAGGGCGCGGTGCGGCTGTGCTGGAGCCTGCACGACGCCGAGAGCTGGCGCTTGATCACCACCCGCTGGACCGGTCGGTTGCTCGTCGCGACCCGAGCCGGGCTGAACATCGTGGCCCCGACCGGTATCACGACCCTGACCACCGCCCAGGGCCTGCCCGCCGACGATATTCGAGAGGCGGTCACCGATGTCGAGGGCACCGTCTGGATCGCCGGCACCGCGGGGCTGACCGCACGGAACGCCGCCGGTGCGATGACCACCTTCACCAAGGCATCCACCGCGGGCGGCCTGGTCTCCGACACGCTGCGCGGCGTCGCGATCGGCCCGGACGCCAGCGTCTGGGTCGCCACCGCGGGCGGCGTCAGCCGGCGGGACCAGGCCGGTGCGTGGACCGCGTTCACGACGGCACAGGGATTGCCCGCCAACGATATTCGCGCCATCACGGTCGGCCTGGACGGGAGCGTCTGGGCCGGCACGCCGACCGGGATCGCGGTGTGGCGGGGCAAGACCTGGACGACGCTGCGCGCCGCTGCCCGCCCGGACGTGCGGCGCATCCTGATCGCCCCCGACCGCGCGGTGTGGGCGGCCACCGCCGCCGGGGTCCTCCGGATCGACGGCGACGCCGTCCGCGCCGACGATCTCACCGATCTCGCGCCCCGCGCCGCCGACGTGCGCGATCTCGCCGTCGACGGCGGCACCGTCTGGCTGGCCACCGCCGCCGGTGTCGTGGAGATCCGTGATACCGGGCGACGGATTCTGCACGGCGCCGCGGCCGGGGTCGCCGAACCGAACTGCCGTGCCATCGTGGCCACGGGCGAGGAGACCTGGGTCGCCACCACGAACGGCACTTTCGGCCGTGTGCCCGGTGGACGCTGGACACCGCGGCAGGTGGGGCCGGGCATCGTCGTCACGATGACCGAGCCGTGGTCGGCGCTCGACCTCGTCACCGACTCGGCCGCGGGCGAACGCGAGCCGCATCTGGCTCGCGCCGGGACAACGGTGCTGCTGGCAGCCGCGCGCCGGCAGCGTTCGCCGACCGGCGGCACCTGGCAGCTCACCCTACGCCGCCGGGCCGCCGGTGCGACGGCGTGGACCGCCGTCACCGAACTGACCGCCCTCGGCGCGCAGGATCGCGAACCTGTGCTCGTGCCCGCGGCCGACGGCTCGCTGCGGGTGTATTTCCGCTCCGATCGCGGTGGCGGGGACCGGATCTGGCGCGTACAGGTGAACGCCGCCGGTGCGGTGTCCGCTCCCGTCGCGGTCACCACCGGACCCGCCTCCGATACCGATCCGGCGGTGCTGCCCGATGCCGCACCGCCGACCCTGATATTCCGCAGCGATCGCAATGTCGCACCCGCCGTACTCGGGGAATCGGCGACCGGGCGTGCGGCACCGGAGATCTCGCTGCGCCGCTACGCGGGTACCCGGACCGTGAGCTTCGACGACGCCGCCCGCAATACCGCCGCCGGAACCTTCGGCGACCTGCTGGCCTACACACCGCAGCGCCCGCGCGGTGACGAGCCCGCGCCCGGCGAACGCTATCTGCCGGGCGCAGTGACCATCCATGCCGGTCCCGGGCATACCGGAACCGCTGTCGACGCGGCGGACGCGCGCCGCCTGGACCGGCTGCTGGCCGGTTTCGTGGCGGCGCAGGTGCGTGTCGTCGGCATCCCAGACCGCTGACCCACCGGGAGGACGACCATGACCCAGATCTCCGCGAGCACCTTCGATCCACTGGCTCGCTACGTCAATGTCCGTATCCTGCAAGGTGCTCCGATCGCCGACGTCGACCTGAACGAACTCGACGACATTCGCAAGTTCGAGCTGCGCGCCTATCTGAAATGGTTCGTCGGGGACGGCGTGCCCGAAGGCAACGACGGATTCCACATCGTCGGCACCGGCGCGGTCAACGACTTCACCATCGGCGCGGGCGCTACCGCCACCGACGCGAACATCCCCGTCGGGGAAGCCGGTCTGCGGGGCGTGGGCCGGATTCTGGTCGACGGACTCGACGCCACCATCGCCTCCGACATCGCGTTCACCGACCAGGATCTGCACGAGGATCGCGCCGGTGCGGCCGCGCTGGCGAAACAGCTGGGCGTGGAGCCCGTACGCCGACTGGTCGACGCCGCCGTGGACGGACACGTCGCGGTCGTCCTCGACGTGTGGGAGTCCTTCGTCACCGCCGATGACGACACCCGGCTGCTGCACGCCGGATTGGGGGTGGAGACCGGTGCGCGGGTGCGCCGGGACTGGGTGGTGCGGGTCCGGGCCGGAACCACCGTTCCGCACGGCACCGATCCGGATGTCGTTGCCGGACACTCCTATTCGCTGCTGGCGGTGCTGACCCGGCGCGCCGGGGACGGTACGGTGCGTGCCACCGACGTCACCGACCGGCGGCAGCAGCGGCTGCAACTGCCGCCCGCCACCCTGATCGAGGATGTGCTCGGCACCAGCTCGACCGACTATCGCGCGGGTTTCGACCGCCCGCCGGTCAGTCTGCGCGACGCGATCAACGCGCTGCTGCGCGGCCAGCTGCCGATGACACCGGAGCAACCCGTCGCGCCACCGCCGCCCGAATCCGACGCGCTGGACAATCTCGGGCGCGCCACACTGCGCGACAGCAGTGGGGGGCTGGTCGTGCTGTTCACCAGCGATCGCGGCAACAACGAGCAGGTGTACGCGTCCCGAATGGGGCTGGACGACCTGGCCGGCGGCTTCGCGACCACCGTGCAGGTGACACGCGGTGTGGGCCACACCCATCCCTCGGTCGCCGAACTGCCCGACGGCACGCTGTTCGTGGTCTACCAGAGCGAGTCGGGGCCCAATGCCGGTATCCAGGCCAAGCGGGGCACGCTGAGCGAGCTGGCGACAGCGACCGAACTGCCCGTCGCCGTGACTCCCGGTGTGGCCGAGGACAATCCGTTCGTCATCGTCGCCGGGACGGTGGCGACGGTGTTCTTCCACAAGACGGTGCCCGGCGCCCAGGTCACCGACCGCTGGTACTTCCGGCGCTGGAACATGGTCACCTCCGACTGGGTGGAGGGGCCGACCGAACTGGCCTCGCGCGACACCACCATCCGCGATTTCCACGCGGCGCTCGACAGCACCGGCCGGATCTGGACGGTCATGGTGACCGCTCAGGGCATCTTCGCGACCTGGCTGAATCCGAGCACCGGGGAGAAGAGCGCGTCGATGAAAGTGGCCGATCCGCCCGGCGGATCGACCGCACCGCCGTTCCTGCTGTGCCCGCGCGGCGGCGGCGCGTGGCTGTTCTGGCAAACCGGGACAGGTATCAACGCCAGCCGGTTCACCGACACCTGGCAGCCCCCGGTGTCCGGACTCGGCGGGGGCGACAGCACCGATCGTGAACCGTGTGCGGTGGAAGACGCGGAGGACGGCACCTTCTGGCTGATCTGGGCCCGGGGCCCGATCGGGCAGGGTGATCTGCTGGCCATGCGGCGAGACCCGGTGGGGCAGTGGGGGACTCCACGTCAGCTGGTGCGTTCGGAGCACGACGACACGCTGCCGTTCCCGGTCGCCGGTCCGGACACCACGGTGTGGGTGTTCTGGGTCAGCACCCGCACCGGGAAGGTCCGGATCTATACCAAGCGGTTCGTGACCGCGGTCTGAAGGAGGAGCCATGGCCTCGCCGTCCATCACGCCGAGCGCATTCGACCAGCCGGTCTATCGCGCCCACGATTCCGTGGGCCTGCTGGCCGAGCTGTCGCTGAACGTCTTTGTCGCACAGCACTTCGGCACCTTCACGGTGCGGTATCCGGCCACCACCGGCGCACCCGCGGTCACGCTGGAACACGCCGGAATCAGCTTGGCGCTGCCGACGGCTGCCGGTGCCACCAACACCGGCAATCCGTTCCCCGATCGCCGGATCGTCGCCGAGGTCGCGGCCGAGGGCGCGGACCTGGTGATCAGCGCCGAGGTGCTGGCGACCGCGAATCCCGCGGCCGGGGAGGTCTGGACCGTACGCGCCACCGCGAGCGCCGCGACCACCTGGGATATCGGCCAGAGCGCGAATCAGCCCGGCCACCGGACCATTCGGCGCGTGCTCTGCGATCCGGCGGCGTCCTTCACCCTGGCAGCGCCCACCCTGTCCGGCGGCACCGTGCGTGAGAGCGACACCCTCACCTGCACCGCGGGCACCGCCGGGCCGACCGCCGTGGGCGCCGCGCCGGCCCTCGAATTCGCCTGGACCAAGACCGGACCCGTTGTGCTGACCGAGTTTCCGCAGACCGGCCCGAATCCGACGCTCGTGTGCGCACTGCCGACGGTATATCAGGCGCGGACCGTCACTGCGACGCTGCGCGTCACCTACACCGGCACCGGTCTGAGCGGTTCGGCGAGCCGCACGCTGAGCGTGAGGCCCCGGCCGCAACGGCTCGCACTGGTGCTGGACCGGTCCGGCAGTATGTCGCTCGGCGGGCGCTGGGCCCATGCGGTGGTGGCGGCGGAGGTGCTGGCGGGGCTGTTCGTCGCGATGCGCTCCGGTGTGCACAGCGACGATCGGCTCGCGCTGCTGGCCTTCGACCACTCCGGCTGCGCCTGGAAGACCGCGACGCCGAACAGTTCGCTCGAGCGCGTCCTGGGGCTGTCCGCACTCGGCAACGCGGCGCTGACCAGCGTGCCCTTCGGCAGCCCGGGTGCGTGCACGCCGGTCGGCGACGCGCTGGTGGCGGCGATGGACGACTTCGCTGCCGCCGGTATCGCCGCGGACCCGCATTTCACCACGGTGCTGCTCACCGACGGGTACGAGAACGCCGGTGCCGTCGTGGTCGATCCGAACAGTCCGGCCCCGTCGGGCACGCAGCGCTTCGAGGTGGCGCGGGCAACCGGGGCCCGGTTCGCTGTCGATCAGCGGATGTCGTTGTACACCATCGGATTCGGCGCGACCGTGCAGGAGGACGTACTCGACGCGCTCGCGGTGGACTCGGGCGGCAAATACGTCAAACTGACCAAGGTCGGTCAGCTCACCGCCGCGCTGGGGCAGATGGCCGCGTTCGCCGCCGGGGTGGAAACGGCCCAGGTGAATCCGCCCGGCGCGGGCAACGAATACACCGTGCTGGTCGCCGCGGGCGCCCGCCGGGTGGTGTTCTCGGTGCATGCCACGCCGGGCGGCACGGTGGAGCTGTCGTATCGGCCGCAGTCGGGCGGTCCGCTGGTGCCCGTCAGCGGGACCGAATTGGAGTTCGCCACCCATGTGCTGACCTGGGTGGATATCGCGGCGCTGTTCGGTGGTGACGAGAACGCCGTCCCGGGCACCGAATGGCATGTGGTGTACCGGGTCGGCGGTGCGCCGGCTCCGCTCACCGAGCTGCTCGCCTTCGAGGATCTGCTGGTGCGTGTGGCCGTCGGTTTCGATCGCGACTGCTACGACACCGGCGACCCGATCGAGATCACCTGCCGGATCCGGGCCGGCGACGACCCGGTCCGCAATGCCCGCGTGCATGTCGAACTCGTCCGTCCCGCAGTGTCATTGGGCACCATCCTGGCCACCGCGGGGCTCGAGTATCGCCCCGCCCGTCCCCGGCCGCCCGATCCGGCGGCCCCGAAAGCCCTGATGATCCAGTCGCTGCTGCGCGAGGAGAACGAACCGGAGTTGCCCAGCGAGACACCGGCCGCCGTCTTCGAGGACGGCACCGCCGAACTCTTCGACGCCGACGACACCGGCGACTACCGCAACCGGTACGTCGACACCGGCCACGAAGGCAGCTACCGGTGGCGCTTCACCATTACCGGCACCCTGCCCGACGGCAGTGAATTCGCCCGCACCGCCATGGTTTCACGCTGGGTGGGCGTCAGTGTCGATCCGTCCAGCACCTCCGTCGACATCGAATGGCTGGAGTCCTATCGGGGCTGGGAGCGAGTCGCGATCACCGTGCACCCGCGCGACCGCAACGGTGGCGATCTCGGCCCGTTCCGTCCCCGGGATGTGCTGTTCGAGACCGATATCGGTGAATTCGACAGTGAGATACCGGATTCCATGCGCGGAGTCACCTATCCGAGCCCGGGCGGCGGTGTATTGCTGAGCCGCTACGACGGCGGCTACACCCGAGTGCTGCGCACCCCGCGCGGCGCGTCGGGCACCGTCACCATCACGGTGAAAGGGAGTGTGCTGGAACCGATTCCGATCGGCCGTCGGCGCCGGCCCTGGATCTGGTTCCGCCGCGCCCGAGGATGATCGGTGCCCGCTGTCGTCCTGGGTGATTCGATCGGTGATCAGGTCGAGGAACTCCTCGGCGTAGGCCAGACCGCGCTGGACGGCCTGAAGATAACCGGCCCCCGGATACCGGCTGCGGCGGTATCGTTGCCGGGACGCGGCGTGATCACAGGTCCTGTGCGGCGAACAGGGGGGCATCATGGACGAGCGGTCTTCGATCGTGGCGACTGTGGCCGAGCTGGTCGATTTCGCGGCGCGGGCATGCAGGCTGCATATCGAGCGCGCGGATGTGCCGATGTTGGCGGAGCAGGTCGAACAGGTGCGGGTCGTCTCCGCCGAGAGTGCGCCCGGCGATCCGGTGCAGGCCGCGTGCCTGACGAATCTGGGTCTGGTGCTGACCGAATTGTTCTATCGCACTGCCGATACCGAGTATGTGCGGCACTCGATCGACGCGCATCAGCGGGCGGTTTCGGCGACCGAACCCGGCGCACCCGATCGCGCCACCTACCTGAGTAATCTCGGTGGCGCCTGGCGGGCGGTGTACGCGTACTCGAACGACCTCGAGGCACTCGCCCAGGCGATCCGGTGTCTCGAGACGACCGTGGCCGAAACTCCGCCCGGTGACCCGAACGAGGCGGGATTCCTGCACAACCTGGGTACCGCGCTGCTGCGATGGTTCGAACGGACCGGCGACGGCGCGGTGCACAAGGTGTCCATCGTGGCGCTCGCCGGCGCGGCCGGGCTGATGTCGGCCTCGGACCCGGCGCTGGCGACCACGCTCGGCAAGTTCGCCGAAGCGTGGCAGCCGTGGACGGATGCGCACCCGGCGGCGGAGGTCAGCGAGCAGTCCGGCGAACTCTACGAAGTCGCGGTGGCCCTGCATCGGTTGTCGTGGCAGAGCGAGGATTCCGCTGTTTTCGATGCCGCTGCCGAGGTGGCGCGCGCGGCGCTGGCCGCCGCCGGGATCGCCGAGCGCGGCATGTACCTCGGCATGCTGACCGATGTCCTGCTCGCCAGGTCCGCGCGCACGGAGGAGGTGGCCGCACATCGTGCGGTGGTGGCGGAAATCGATGCCGCGGTAGCTGATACCCCCGTCGACCACCCGGATCGGGCGCAACTGCTGTCCTGTCTCGGCGCCGCCCAGGACCAACTCTATCTCCGTACCCAGGACCGGGCCGACACTGCCGACGCCACCCGGTCCTGGCGTGCGGTGCTGAAAGTTCTTCCGGCAGAGCATGAAGCGCGAGCCGGAGTAGCGAGTCATCTCGGCAACAGCCTGTTCGTCGGCTACGGGCACAGCCGGCACCTCGCGGACCTCGACGAGGCGATCGAATTGCTCCGGGAGTCGTTGACCGGGACCGCGGTCGGGACACCCGAATACGCGCTGATTCGCGGCAATCTGGGCAGCATGCTTTCGACCCGCGCGCGAGCCGTCGACGATCCGGATCTGCTCGGCGAAGCGCTGACGCTGCTGTGCGCGGCCGTCGCCGACAATGCGGCCCGGCCCCTGGACGACTCACTCCAGAACAATCTCGGTCAAGCGCTGCACCACCTTTCCGAGACAACCGGCCACCCCGCGGTACTGCATCGGATCGTCACCGACCTCATCGAGGAACAACCCGCCGCAGCCGATCGGCTCACCCGCGTCAGCTGGGCGCTGGGCTGGGTGCACGAGCGAATCGGAGATCCGGCCCTGCTGGAGCAGAAGGTTCGCCTGGGCAGGGCCGCGGTCGCCGCGAGCGCGCACGAGACAGCAGACAGCGGACCGCACCACAGCGACCTCGGGAATTCGCTGATGCTGCTGTACTCCCGGACCCGGGAGCGCGCCCTGCTGGACGAGGCGATAGCCGCGCATCGGGCCGCTGTCGCGGTCGCCCGGCCGGAGCACCGCCACCTCGCCCTCAACAATCTCGGCATCGCCGTGCAGGCCGCCGCCGCCCTCGACGACGATCTGCCGCTGATGCGCGAGGCCGTCGCGACGCTACGCGCCTCGATCGAGGCGACCCCTGCCGAGCATCCGGAGCGCGCACAGCGCCTGGGCTTTCTCCGCGAGAATCTGGATGCCGTCTATCACGTCACGCACGCGTCGGCCGACCTCGAGGCGGCCGTCGACATCGGCCGGGCCACCCTGGAAGTCCTGGATGCCGAGCACCCTGATCGAGCACATTGTCTGCGCCGCCACGCGAGCCTGAGTGTGGATCTGCTCGAGCGCAGGGCCGGCGCCGAGACCGCACGAAAGACGGTCGCCGAGCTGGGGGCCGCCGAAGCCGTCACGCCGGCCGATCATCCCGAGCACGTCCGGATCCGTATCGATTCCAGCCGCGCGCTACAGGTCCTCTTCGAACGGACCGGCGATCTCCTGCTGCTCGACGAGGCCGCACAGCACGGGCGGGCCGCGATCGCCGCCGCGACGGACCCGGCCGCGCGGGCCGGAGCACTCGATGTCTACAGCGGTGTGCTCCGAACCCAGTTCGAGCGCACCAACTTTCGACCATTCATCCAGCAGGCCGTCGACGTCAGCCGTGACGCCGCGGCGACCATGCCCGCGGACCGGGGCGAGCGCGAGGTCTATCTCGACAATCTGAGTCTGCATCTGGTTCTGCTCGGTGAGTCGGCACGCGACGAGGGCGCGCTGGCCGAGGCGGTGCGGATTCGAGTGGACGTGCTCGAGCAGACCGCCGACGACCATCCGAACCGTCCGCTGCGGCTGGTCAATCTGGCCGGCGCGATGGTGAAGCTGGCCGGGCAGACCGCGGAACCGGAACTGCTCGACGAGGCCGCGGAACTCTGCCGGACGGCGCTGGCACTGGCCCCGGACGACAGCCCGCTCCTGCCGGTCCTGCGTTACAACCTGGGCGCGATCGTGCAGAAGCTGAGCTTCGACGCCGAGCGCGCGGCACTGTTCGATTCCGCTCGGGCCGCGCTGCGCGGCCTCTCCGGTGCGCCGATCGCGTTGCAGGTCAAGGGTTGTCGCCTGCTCGCCGCGCTCGAGGTCCGCCTCGGCGCGCACGATTCGGCGCTGCGGGAGCTCGAGCGCGCGGTGGAACTCATGCCACTGGTGGCCCCGCGCGGGCTGATGCGCGCGGACCGGGTGTATCTACTGCGGCAGCAGAGCGGTTTGGCGCGCGATATCGCCGCGGTCGGCGTCGCCGCCGATCACCTCGAATGGGCGGTGGAACTCCTGGAGCAGACCCGCGGGCAGCTGATGAGTGAAACCGTGTACGAGCGCAGGGATCTCGCGGAATTACGCGAGCTCGAGCCGGAGCTCGCGGCCGAATTCGAGGCGATTCGCCGTCGCGCCGCCGAACTGGAACTGACCGAATTGTCCCGGGAGGTACTCGAACCGGATTACGTGCCGGAGCGGCCGGTGCTCGACGTCGCGGACGAACGACTCGCGCTGGATCGGCGCTGGACCGAGATCCTGGAGCGGATTCGGGCGCTGGATCGGTTCCGCCGATTCCTGCGGCCACCGGGCATCGACACATTGCGTGCGGCGGCGGCCGAAGGCCCGATCGTGCTGTGCTACGCGGGCGACGATTCCGGCGGCGGCGCGCTGATCGTGACCGACGATCCGCAGCGGCCCGTCCGGGTCGTCGCGCTGCCCGAGCTGACCAGCGCTCGTCTGGCCGATCAGGTCATAGACCTGTGGCGGGCCGTCGACATCGCCGCGGTCGGCAGCGATCTGCGCGCCCGCCAGGCCGCGCAGCCGAGCCTGCGCAACGTGCTGGCCTGGCAGTGGGACGCTATCGCCGAACCGGTACTGCGACACCTGGGCGTCACCGGGATCGCCGCGCGGCGGCCGCGCATCTGGTGGTCGCCGATCGGCGCGGTGGCCTTGCTGCCGCTGCACGCCGCCGGGCACCACGACGGCGGCGATCGGACCGTCCTGGACCGCACGATCTGCTCCTACACGGCCAACCTGGGCGCACTGTGGTACTCGCGGCTCGAGCGATCCCGTTCCGCGGAACCGGCCGCGCTCCTGGTCTCGATGCCGACCACGCCCGACGCGGCCGCGCTGCCCAGTGCCGAAGCCGAGACCGAACGGGTGGCGCGGCTGCTGCCCGAGCCGATGATCCTGCGGGAGGACGCGGCGACCTACGCGTCGGTGACCGAGGCGCTGCGATCACACTCGATCGCGCACTTCGCCTGCCACGCCGAAACCGAACGAGACAACCCGGCCGTCAGCTACATCATGCTGCACGATCACCGCACGCAGCCGCTGACGGTCAACGCGCTGATCGGATTGGATCTCACCGACGCCGAACTCGCCTACCTGTCCGCGTGCGACACCACCAGCACCCACCCGAATACCGCGGACGAGGCGATCCACCTGGTCGCGGCCACCCAGCTCGCGGGCTACCGGCACGTCATCGGCACCATGTGGGCGATCAACGATCAATCCGCGCTGGATGTCGCCACGGGATTCTACGAAAACCTCACGGACAAAGGCACTTCCGCGCCCCACACGGAACGCAGTGCCGAAGCGCTCAACGAGGCCGTCCGGCGGCACCGCGACGCCTACCCCCGTTTGCCCACGCGCTGGGCCGCGCATCTGCACTACGGCGCGTGAGTCAGCCGGCGCGCAGATCGGTCACGGCGGCGCAGCCACACCCGCGCGGGTCGGTGCTGTCGGGTCCGGCGTGCACGGTGATCGCCTGGGTGATGCGATCGAGGATGGTCAACGCGTCACCGCGGGTCAGCACGTCGACGAGGGATTCGGCCAGGGCGAGGTCGTCACCGTCCAAGCCGTAGATGGTGATCCGCAGGCTCGACGGCGGGGTGATGCGGTCGGGCAACTGGATCGAATCCGCCAGCGCCGGGCAGCGGGAATGCAACATGAGCGTGGCGGCGAGATCGGTGGCCAGATTGCCGGTGCGCAGCACCGTGCCCGCGGCAGCGGCCTCGATCAGGCGGATCGGGCTGTCCGCACCGCCGAACTGTTCGCCGCGGTCGATCGTGTGCCAGCCGCGTCCCGGGGCGAGTTCGCCCTGGCCGGTGCGGCCGAGCCAGCGTCGCGCCGCCCGGTCCAGCAGTGCCGACATCGACTTCTCGCAGCGGGCGCGGTCGTTGACGACCGTCAGCAATTCCAGGCGGCGGCAGTCGACCTCGGCCGGCACGGCACCGAGCGCGGCGGTCATCGCGCACCGCCGAAGAGCTGGACCCACAGTGCGGAAATTCTCATGGTTTCTCCTCCTGCATGCCTGCCGAAACGTGGTTTGTCCTGCGAGGGGAAATCGATTCGCTGCCGAGCCCTACGCTCCGGCGGTGCGGGTGGCGACCCGGCCGTATCCCTGCGGATAGGGCTGACGCCGTGGGCGTTCGACGATCGGCGGGCGGCGACGACGCATCCGCCGCCAGGCCACGGCGCCCATCGCCGCGGCTGCGACCAGCGTGACCGCTACCGCGATCACCGCCAGCACCAGCGACGCGGTCACGGCGGTGCCCTCGGGCGCGGCGCCGTTGCGATAGATCAGTACACCGGCGATCACCGGGCCCAGCATGGCCAGCCCGGCCATGGCGAGCACCATTGCCCCGGTGAGGAGATCCACCACCCGAACCGGTCGTCGAATCGGAACTCGCACCGCTCGGTGGTAACCCTGTAGCGAACTATCTCCTCTTTCGTTCATAGCCAAGGTTCCTTCCGCAGCCGATCCGAAAGTGCCGATCAATTCACGAATTCGACCATAGGTGATCGCGACGCCGCGTACGGATTTCGATATGGAACGTTGACCGAAACCGACTTGGCGAACTTATAGCGACTTTCTCTGCCGGAATTCGATTCGGCGCGATCACGGCCGCCGCGCGAATTCGCCGAGTGCCGCGCGCAGGCCCGCGTCCGGTCCGCCGGCTATCACCTCCAGCAGTGCGACCTCGGCCACCAGCCGGACCCACAGGCGGGCGCTCTCGCGAGGGTACGAGGTGTCGAGCTCCTGGAAATCCGCGACGCACAACTCTGCCGTCCGTTCCGAGCGCGCACGCACCGAGGCGATCACATCGGGTTCGGCGCGAGCGTCGGCCAGCAGTGCGCGGACGCCCCGATTGCGCAGGCACACATCGAGATACGCGATCGAGCCGGTGAGCAGGCGGTCCGTGCCCGGTGCCATGCCCTCGATCACGGTGCTGATCTCCCGCTCCAGCAGGTCGTGGAAACCGTCGTGCAGGGCGACGAGATAGTCGGCGCGAGTGGGGAAGTGGTGGAAGAAGGTGCCCTTGGAGACGCCTGCCTCGGCTACCACGGCATTGGCGCTCAGCTTGTTCAGTGGCGTTGTCTCGGCCAGTCGGAAACCCGTGTCTATCAGCACTTCTCGGGTACGCGCGGCCGCCGCGGCGCGCTGCGTGCCGGATCCGGATCTCGCTGACATCGGGACTCCTTCGGGATGGGGGCGTACAGTTCTCATTGACCGACCAGTTGGTCAATGAAATTCGGAAGAGGATCGCCATGGACACATCGATCGACACCCGCGGCGGCCGCGTCGCCTACCGGGACATCGGCACCGGACAGCCTGTTGTGCTGCTGCACGCCAACCTCCACGACAGTCACGACTTCGACGCCATCATCGCGCCGCTGGCGCGAGATCATCGCGTCATCGCCGTCGACTGGCCGGGGCACGGCCGCTCCGAAAACCCCGCCGAGGTTACCGCACCCCTGCTGGCCGACACCCTCGAAGACATCGTCGACGGACTCGGCCTGATCCGCCCGGTCCTGATCGGCAACTCGGTAGGCGGATACGCGGCCGCGCGACTGGCCCTCTCCCGGCCGGAGCAAGTCGCAGGACTGATCCTGGTCAATACCGGAGGGTTCGCCGCGCTCAATCCGTTCCTGCGCGGGTACTTCCGGTTACTCGGCGTTCCCGCGGTGACGCGCCGCCTGCTGCCGAGATTGGTCCGCGCCTATATGCGCCCGCGGCACGCTGGAGACCGCGTCATCACCGACGCCGTCGCCACGCGGGCCGCCTCGGCGGCAGGCGCGGCCGTCGCCGCCGCCCTGTGGCGCAGCTTCGCGACGCCGGCCGCCGATCTCAGTTCCCGCGCAGCGGAACTGACCGCGCTGACACTGATCATCTGGGGCGCGAAGGATGTCGTGGCACCGCTGCCCTACGGCCGTTCGGTCGCCGAACGGCTGCCGCACGCGGAGTTCCACTCGCTGCCCACCGGTCACGTCGTGTTCGCCAGTGCGCCCGCCGAATTCCTCGCACTGACCCTTCCGTTCCTCGAATCGCTCTCGCGCCGTGTCGAACCCGGGGCCGCGCGGTGAGGCCGCGATTGGTCGATCCGGTGCCGCAGCGGATGCTCGAATCTGCCGGGCGGCTCGTTATTCGCGGTGCTGGCCCGGTTGCCGATCGGGGCGACCGGACGCGGTATCGCGTGGCAAGCACGCCTCTACCCGATGCTCTATCGGCTATGGGCCTGCGCTTCGATCACACCGATGTCGAGCGTTCGCGACGCGATGACGCGGTGGGGTCACGGTTGATCGCGGCACCCCGACGCCCGGGGCGAGGCGGAATTCGCCGACCGGGGCAGTAGTGAACCCCTGACCGCGAATGCCGGTCAGGGGTTCAGCGCGGGGCGAGACGCCGGTGCCGGCGACGCGGTGTCACCCGTAGAGCGCGGCCCAGGTGTCTGGGCCGACGATGCGGTCGGTGTTCAGGCCCGAGTCGAGTTGGAACAGATAGACCGCGCTCGCGGTGAGATCGCCGAACTTTCCGTCGATGTAGCCGGGGTCGTAGCCCTTGGCGAAGAGCAGGCATTGGGCCTGCTTCACGGCCTCGCCCGCGCTGCCGTGCGCGAGGACGGGCCGGTTCGAGGTGTAGTCGCAGCCGTAGGCGATCGGCTGCGCCGGGGCGGCGATCACGGCGGGTGCGGCCACGCCGAGCAGCAGTGCGGCGGCGCAGGTGGAGGCGGCGAGCAGAGAGCGGAGTTTCATCGAGGTCCCCTTGAATATCGTGCGGTGCGGGAGAGTTCTCCCACCGCTGAAGTTAGAAAGGGCCGCTTCGGGTGTTCTCCGGACTTTCTTCGGTGCGCACTTCGTAGACGACTGTCGTTGCGCCGATCCGGATCTCGTCGCCGTCGGTAAGCAGGGTGTCGACGGTGATCGGCACGCCGTTGACGAAGACGCCGTTCGCCGAATCCCGGTCCCGGACGAAGATGTCGCCGCCGCGAGGCAGTACGCGAGCATGCCGGCGGCTGACCCGGGAGTCGTCGATCACCACGTCGTTGCCGATCTCGCGGCCCAGCGCCAGTCCGGCGGCGGGAATCAGGACCGGCGCGGCATCGCCGATCCGCAGCCAGGCCGAATGCCGGGTTCTCGGCTCTTCTCGAACGGTGGTGCCGCGCACGGGTTTTCCGCTCGACAGCGGCTGCTGATCGCGGATCGCGGTTTCGAGGGCCGCGGTGGCCGGATCCGGACTCATCCCGGCGTCCCGCAGCGCGCGACGCAGGCTCCGGAAGGCATCGAGCGCGTCGGCTCGGCGCCCGGCTCGATACAGCGCGGTGGCGAGTAGCCGCCACATGCGTTCGTCGAAGGCGTGTTCGCGCGTGAGCGCGGTCAGCTCGCCGATCACGGCACCGTCTGCGCCGCAGTCGATCTCGGCTCCGATGCGGTCGGCGAGGGTCTTGGTCCGCCGTTCGGCCATGTCGGTGGCGAAGTTGGCGGCGAAGCCGAGTTCACGCAGGTCGGCGGCGGCCTCACCGCTCCACTGTGCCAGCGCTTCGGCGAAGTGGAGCGCGGCCTGGGCCGAGTCGCCGGCCGAGGTGGCGAGGTGGCCACGGGCACAGGCGGTCTCGAAGCGCCCGATATCGCAGTCGTCGTCCGCGATATCGAGCAGGTATCCACCGGGCACGGTGCGCAGGACTGCGCGATCGTCGATTCCGGCACCGTGCAGGACCGTGCGCAGCGTCGAAACGCAGCTGTACGCGACGCCGTGCGAACGGATCGGCGGATCCCGCTCCCAGATCGAGCGCAGCAGAGCGGTTCTGGTCACGGCTCGGCGCCGGTTCACCGTGAGCACGGCGAGCAGGGCGCGAAGTTTCGTGCCGGGCAGGGCGATCGGGGTATCGTCGACGAGCAGGCGAACCGGCCCGAGCACCCGCAGATCCATGGCCGGTCCAGTAGATTCCACCGCATCCTCCCGCTGGGCGGCGACTGCTTCAGCATATGCGAAAGTTCTTTCCGGAGTACTATTCTCGCTGCAAGACGACCGCCCGAGGAGGTGCAGGGGCCGGTGTGTGCGAATGAGCTGCCGAGTGGATCGATCTTCGCCGGATACCTCATCGAGCGCCGTCTGGGTACCGGGGGCATGGGCACGGTGTATCTGGCCGAGGATCCCGAAGTGTCGATGAAGGTGGCGCTGAAGGTCATGCGCGACCCCCGGAGCCGGCCGGTGTACGCGGCGCAGTTCCGGCGCGAGGCCGAACTGGCGGCCAATCTGCAACATCCGAACATCGTGGACGTCAAGGGGTTCGGCGACGAGGGCGGCGTGTTGTGGCTGGCCATGCAGTACGTGCCGGGCGGCGATCTGGCCGGACTGATCGAAGCAAATCCCGACGGCGTCGAGCCGCAGCGGGCGGTGCGCCTCATCGCCGAGGCGGCGAAAGCCCTGGACCACGCGCATCGCAATCGGGTGATTCACCGGGATGTGAAGCCCGCCAATATCTTTCTCGCCGCCGATCACGGCGACGCGGAGTGGGTCCTGGTCGGTGACTTCGGCATCGCGCGCAGCACCGAGACCGACAGTACCCGCACGATGACGGGCTATTGGGCCTACACCGCGCCCTACGCGCCGCCGGAGCAGCGGGCCGGGCTGCCGGTCGACTATTCCGCGGACGTGCACGCCCTGGGCGTCACCCTCTACGAGCTGCTCACCGGGCGGCAGCCCAGCGCGCTGCCCGGCACCGACACCGATCGCGTCTCGCCCGCGATGCGCGAGGTGATCGCCAAGGCGACGGCCGCGGACCCGGCCGATCGATACGCGAGCTGCGGTGAACTGGCCACGGCCGCCGCGGCCACCCTGCGCGGATCGACGGGCCGCGCGGCGATCTTGCGCCGGGCCACTCGGCATCGACGCGGGCTCGTGGCCGCGCTGGTCGCCGCCGCGCTGCTCACGACAGCGCTGTCGCTCGCCTTGCGGGCGAGCCCGAACGGCGAGGTGCCGGGGACGTCGTCCGCGACCACCATCCCCGGCCTGATCAGTGGGCGCTGCCATTTCTCGGTCGAGGTCCCGGTGGGAGACGGCTCGCATGCGATCGTGCCGAGCACCCGGGACGGTTCCCGGATCTGCATCCTGTCCCTGATCGATTCCCGGTCCGGGGAGCAGGGCCGGTTCGCCGAACCGATCGAGGGCGTCGTCGTGCTGCACACCGCACTGCGCGGTTGCTATCAGCGTGAGAATGCCGATGGCACAGGTATTTACGGTGAGGGCACGAAAGCGGACCTGCGCTACGTCCAGGATGCGAGCAATGTCGACCAGGACGGTGTCTTCGGCCCCAAGACCTCCGCCGCCATGCTCTGGCCCACCTACGACGCCGGCGGCAACCAGGTCGGGTGTGCGCGGATCCCCCTGCCCTGAGGGATGTTATTCGCTTGCGCCGGGGGCGGAGGTGGATAGGTTGGCGGCATGCGGGTGACGGTTTTGAGCGGGGCGGGAATGTCGGCGGAGAGCGGTGTGCCGACGTTCCGAGAGGCGCAGACGGGGTTGTGGGAGCGGTTCGATCCGGCCGAGCTGGCCAGTCCGCAGGCGTGGGCGCGGCAACCCGAGGTGGTGTGGGCCTGGTATCTGTGGCGACATCACCTGGCCCGTTCGGTCCAGCCGAATGCCGGGCACCGTGCCGTGGCCGAGTGGCAGCGGTCGGCGGACGTGCGGGTGATCACGCAGAACGTGGACGATCTGCACGAGCGGGCGGGGAGCACGACGGTGCATCACGTGCACGGCAGCCTGTTCGAATTCCGTTGTGACACTTGCGCCGCGGCCTACCTCGAGCCGCTCCCGGCATTGGCCGAGCCCGTCGATGCGCTCGACCCGCCGCACTGCGCGTGCGGCGGGCGGATCCGTCCGGGCGTGGTGTGGTTCGGTGAGGCGCTGCCCGAGGGGCCGTGGGATGCCGCGGCCGAAGCCATCGCCTGGGCGCAGGTGGTGGTGGTCGTCGGCACCTCGGGCATCGTCTACCCCGTGGCGGCGCTGCCCTCGGCCGCGCTGGAACAGGGCATCCCGGTGGTGGAGGTCAACCCGGACGATACCCCGCTGTCGCCGACCGTGACGGAATCGATCCGCGACACCGCCGCCCGCGCCCTCCCGGCCCTGCTGCCCCGCCTCGTCGAACACGTCGGCTAGCGGGCCTCAGCGCACTCCGGGCGCGCGCCGCTCGTAGAAGACGGTGTGTTCCAGGGCGCGCCGACCCGGATGGATCCGCTCCTCGGCCGGGTAGCCGACGGAGACCAGCAGCGCGATGGCCAGGTCGTCGCGATCCTCGATCCCGATCACCTGTTTCACCTTGTCCTCGTCCCAGCCGTTCATCGGCGAGGTGGCCAGGCCCAGTTCGGTGGCGGCGAGCATCACGAACGAGGCCGCGATCATCGCGTCCTTGACCGCGTATTCGCGCAGTAGCCCGCGCTTGTCGAGATCGGTCTGGAATTCCGCCGAGGCCGCGGCGAACGCGTCGATGAACTCGTCGCTCCAGGCCCCGCTCCGCCGGGCCTGATCGTAGATATCGGCGCGATCCGCGCGCCAGGACTGCGGTTCGGCGACGAAGACCAGGACGACGGGCGCTTCCTGTGGTTGCGGCTGCCCGCCGGTGGCCCGGGTGAGTCCTTCGCGGCCTTCGTCGCCGGCCACGACGACGATCGATCGGTCCTGGAGATTCCAGCTGGTGGGCGCTTCGACGGCGAGTTCGAGCAGCGCCGACAGCGTGGCCGCGGGGATCGGATCGGGCCGGTAGTGGCGGACGGTGCGGCGAGTGCGGATCGCTTCCGCGACGGAGAGTGTCTGAATCATGACACTAACTATTGGTGCGTCACTCTCTATTCGGAAGAGGGCACTAATTAGTGCGTTACTCTCCTTATATGACGACCGTGGTGGAATCCTCCGGACTGCCGGCCGACGCCTACTCCGCGAAATGCCCGACGCGCCAGGTGCTCGACCACATCGCAGGCAAGTGGACGGTCCTCGTCGTCGACTCCCTCCTGCACGGCACCATGCGCTACACCGATCTGAGCCGGCGCATCGAAGGTGTCTCGCAGAAGATGCTGACCCAGACCCTGCGCGGCCTCGAAGCCGACGGGTTCATCACCCGCACGGTGCACCCGACCATTCCGCCACGGGTCGAGTACGACCTCACCGCGCTCGGCCGGAGCCTGGCCGAACCCATCGCCGCCCTGCGGCAATGGACCGAGACCCACATCAACGAGATCGAACGGGCCCGGGCCGCGGTGGCTTCGAAGACCGGGTAGTTCAGTGCCACAGGCTGCGGCAGGGCAGTGGGCGCAGGTCTGCGCTCACCCGGCGGTCCACCGTGACCAGCAGGCCGGTACGCCTTGCGGCGCAAGCGAATTCGTCGGCCTCGGTCGGCGTCGCGGCGAACTCGAGCACCAGCTCCGAGCCGGGATGCGACGCGCTGAACGAGACGACGACCCGGTGGGTGAGTTCAGCGCGGCTCACGCGGTACTCGGCGAGCGAGTTCGAGACGGCCGTCATACGCATGCTCCCTTGCATGGAATACGAAACCCGGATCGGCCTGCCGGATTCGATTCACTGTAACCGGCCCCTCGTCGCGTCCGCTGTGATCGATGCGCTTGTTGGAGGCATTCCAGTGGCGACCGGCTCCGGTCTGTGTGAACCCACATGTGCGTATGGGCCTGTTCGGTGTTACCGCTCGCGACAAAGTTGACATCGACTGCTGTTGACAGCAAGTGATGTCAGAAATACGCTGACTCCCGGAAGAGCAGCGAGGAGGCTTTCCACATGCGGAAAACAACGACGTTTCCCACTTCGAAGATCGAAACCACCAGGGTGCGCGTCGCCATCATCGGCGCGGGATTCGGCGGTATCGGCGCCGCGATCCAACTCGACCTGGCCGGCATCCGCGACTTCGTGATCATCGAACGCGCCGCGGAGGTCGGCGGCACCTGGCAGGCCAACACCTACCCCGGCGCCCAATGCGATATCCCGTCGATCCTGTACTCGTTCTCGTTCGCGCCCAACCCGGCCTGGACCCGGCTGTATCCGTTGCAGCCCGAGATCAAGAACTACCTGCGCGAGTGCGTCGAGCGTTTCGGTATCGGCGATCGGCTGCGCCTCGAACACGACATGCTCGATGCCACCTGGGACGAGGCGGCGCAGCGGTGGCGCGTGGCGACCAGCCGCGGTGACTTCGAAGCCGAGATCCTGATCGGGGCCTTCGGCCCGTTCAGCGCCCCGGCGCGCCCGGCCATCCCCGGCCTGGAGACCTTCGGCGGCCAGGTCGTGCACACCGCCGAATGGAATCACGACCACGACCTGAACGGTGCGCGCATCGCGGTGATCGGCACCGGCGCCTCCGCCGTCCAGATCATTCCGCGCCTGCAACCCCGCGCGGCGAAACTCACTGTGTTCCAACGAACCCCGACGTGGATCATGCCGCACCCCGACCGGCCGATGTCCGGACGACCACAGCGGTTGTTCGAACGTCTGCCGCTGGCACAGCGACTCGCGCGCACCAGCCTGGACCTGGTTCAGGAAGCGCTGGTGCCCGGGCTGGTCTGGCGTCCCGCGCTGCTGCGCACCGCCGAACAAGTCGGCCGCGCGCATCTGCGCCGGCAGATCAGCGACCCCGCGCTACGGGCGAAATTGACCCCCGGCTACTCCTTCGGATGCAAGCGGCCGACCTTCTCCAACACCTACTACCCGGCCCTCGCGGCGGCCAACAGCGAATTGGTCACCGACGGCATCCGGGAGATCACCCCGTCCGGCATCGTCACGACCGACGGCGCGTTCCGCGCGGTCGACACCATCGTGCTCGGCACGGGATTCCGCCTCACCGACCACCCGGTCTTCGCTCGCTTCCGGGGCCGGGACGGACGACCACTCGACCAGGTGTGGAACGGCAACGCCAAGGCCTACCTCGGCACCGTCGTGCACGGTTTCCCGAACTTCTTCATGATGCTCGGCCCGAACTCGGTCACCTACACCTCCCAGGTGGTGACGATCGAAGCCCAGATCGCCTACGTGATCAGCGTGCTGCGGCAGATGGAGCGCCGCGCGCTGACCAGCGTCGACATCCGCGCGGACGTGCAGGACGCCTTCGTCGCGGAGATGGAGGAGGGGCTCGGACGATCGGTCTGGAACGCCGGGGGATGCAGCAGCTACTACATCGACGATTCGGGCCGGAACTTCGTCTTCTATCCCGGGTTCAGCCGCCAATACCAGAGACGCACTCGCCGCGCGAGGCTCGGTGAATTCGAGATTCGTACCGCGGGAAAGCAAACGGACAGTGCCGTCCGGGAAGTGAGCACGCCCCGATGAGTATTCTGCGGAGTTTCGGCCGCACCCCCGTCATCGACCCGCGTGGCGCACGTCGCTATGACGAAGAGGCCCATGTCATCGCCGCCCGCGACGTCGAATTCGATTGGTCCGCAGTGCCGTTGCACTACATCCCCGGCGAAGTCATGGCCACGCACATCATCAACGTGATGCACCTGGTGTTGCCCGAGGGCGAGCACGCCATGTCCAAGGCGCTCGCGCAAGCACTTCCGCTGATCGACGACCAGCGCCTCTACGAGGAAGTCGTCGGCTTCGTCGGCCAGGAGGCCACTCATGCCGCCTCCCACGAAGGCGCGCGGCGCCATCTCGCCGAACTCGGCCTCGATGTCGAGCCGATGGCCCGCAAGATGGAATGGATGGTCGACCGGATCCTCGGTGACCACGGTCTGACCGGACGCGCTCGCCGAGCCTGGCTCAGTGAGCGGCTCGGATTGTTCGCCGCCATGGAGCATTACACCGCCGTGGTCGGCGAATGGCTGCTCAACCAGCAGGTGCTGGAGGAGAAGGGCATGGATCCGACCATGCTCGATCTGATCCGCTGGCACGGCGCCGAGGAAGTCGAGCACCGCAATGTCGCCTTCGACGCCTTCATGTATGTCGACGGCAGCTACGCGCGCCGAGTCCGCACCGCGCTGCTGGGGAGTCTCACCCTGGCCGTGCTGTTCGTCAGCTCGGCACGCTACCTGTACCTGAACGACCCGCAGCGGCCTCGGCGCCGATGGTGGCTGTTCGAACTGCTCAGCGCTTCGCGCCGGGGAGTCATCCCCAAGGCGTCGATCTTCGTCACCGAGATCCCCAAATACCTCGACCCCGAATTCCATCCCTCGCAGCTGGGCAGCATGGACGCCGCGATCAGGTATCTGGCCCAGTCCCCGGCGGCCAACGCCGAGAGCGCGGGGTGAGGGCGTGACCGTCATGCAGCCCTCGCGCACGATGCGCGCATTCGACGCCATGGGCGCCGCCTATCGCCGGGTATTCGCGGAGAGTCCCGCCGCGGCGGTGCTGTCGCGGCCGAAGCCGGTGCGCTGGACCGGGTTCGACGTCGAGATGGTCGTGCGGTCCGTCCGCGTCGAAGCCGACGATGTCGTCTCGGTGACGCTCGCGGCCGCCGACGGCGCCCGGCTGCCGGAGTGGCACCCTGGAGCCCACCTGGATCTGTTCCTGCCGTCGGGGAAACAGCGGCAGTACTCGCTGTGCGGAGATCCTGCCGACCGGAGCGCCTACCGCATCGCGGTGCGGCGAATCGCCGACGGCGGTGGCGGATCTCGTGAGGTGCACGAGCTGACCCCGGGTGCCGCCGTTCGAATCCGAGGTCCGCGCAACGCGTTTCGGCAGATCGACGCGTCGTCCTACCTGTTCGTCGCCGGTGGCATCGGCATCACGCCGATCCTGCCCATGGTGCGTTCCGCCTCCCTGCGCGGAATCCCTTGGCGGCTGGTGTATCTCGGGCGCGACCGGGTCAGCATGCCGTTCGTCGACGAACTGGTGGGATACCGCGGGGGCGAGGTGGACGTCCGCACCGACGACCTGTTCGGGCCACCCGATATCGCGACCATCGTGCCGCTGGCCGAGCCGGGAGCAGCGATCTATCTGTGCGGGCCGGCCCCGCTGATGGCCGCGGCGCGAGTACTCGTCCGGGATCTGAACCCGACCGCGTCGCTGCACACCGAACGATTCGCACCGCTGCCCGTCGTCGACGGCGCACCGTTCCAGATCAGACTCCAGCGCACCGGCAAGACCATCGCGGTGGCCGCGGACGAGAGTGCGCTCCAGGCGATTCGGCGCGAACTGCCCGGTATCGCGTACTCCTGCCAGCAGGGGTTCTGTGGCAGCTGCAAGGTGCGGGTGCTCGACGGCGGCGTGCGGCATCGCGACACGCTCCTCCCGGAGCGGGAGCGGGACAACAGCATGTTGATCTGCGTATCGCGCGCCGACGGCGCGGCGTTGACGCTGGACCTCTGACCCCAGGAGCAGACGAATGACAACGACGATCACCGCCACGCTGCGGGATCTCGCCGCGGGCTTGGCGCAGCGCGGAGCCGGATTCGACGTGCGCGGAAAAGTCGCGTTGATCACCGGCGGCGGAGACGGGATCGGCCGGGCCCTGGCCCGGGAACTGATTCGCCGTGGCGCCCGCGTGGTCCTGATCGACGTCGACGCCACCGCGTTGCGCGACGCCGCGAGCGAATTCGGCGCGGCCGCTGTCACCGTCGAGGCCGACGTCCGGGACCGCACCGCGCTCGCCGACACCGTTCGGCACACACGCGAGCGGTCCGGGAGCATCGACCTCGTCATCGCGAACGCCGGAGTCACCCCACCCCCGGCGACGCTGCGGCGCATCGAGCCCGCTGCCTTCGAACGCGTCCTCGACATCAACCTCACCGGTGTCTTCAACACCGTGCACGCCACCGCGGACGCGGTGATCGATGCCAAGGGCCATATCGTGGTCGTGTCGTCGTGCGCGGCGTTCGCGCCCGGTCCGGGCGGCGCGGCATACATGATCAGCAAGGCCGGCGTCGAACAACTCGGACGCGCGTTGCGGCTCGAACTCGCCGCGTACGGCGCCAGCGCGGGCATCGCCTACTTCGGCCTGGTCGACACCCGGCTGGCGCGCGCCACGCTCGACGACGATCCGGCCGGACAGGCCCTGGAGTCCTTGCTG
This sequence comes from Nocardia sp. NPDC127579, assembly GCF_042672005.1. Lineage (NCBI taxonomy): Bacteria > Bacillati > Actinomycetota > Actinomycetes > Mycobacteriales > Nocardiaceae > Nocardia > Nocardia sp. NPDC127579. The sequence continues at coordinate 61,739 of NZ_JBHXVZ010000003.1, forward strand.
CCGCCGGTGTTTCGCCGCCGGATCAGCGCCGACGACGCCGCGCGCGGCGTCGTGGACGGCATCGAGCGCCGGGCCGGTGTCACCGTGGCCCCCTCGGTCTGGCGGATCTGGTCGCTGCTGCGCGGCGAGATCGCCGCGCTCGGTGACGGAATCCTGTCCCGCGACAAGCGGATCCACGCACTGATCGAAGACCTCGAAACGCGGGACGCGGCCCGCACGGACCACTGACCCCTCCAATACCAGGAGTTCTCGCCCATGTACCTCACGCAGGGACTGCATCGCTCGGTGCAGCAGATACCCGATCACGTCATGACGACCTTCGGTGATCGCACCCGAACCTTCGCCGAGGTGGCCGACCGAGTAGCGCGGCTGGCCGGAGCGCTACGCGGACTCGGGGTCGGCGGCGGCGATCGAGTCGCGATACTGGCGCTGAACTCCGATCGCTCAGCGAGTATCTACTCGCTGTCCCGTGGGCCGACGCGGTGCTCAACCCGGTCAATATTCGCTGGAGCGTCAAGGAGATCAGCTATTCGCTGGCCGACTCCGGCACCACCGTACTGTTCGTCGACGACGCGTTCGCTCCGATGCTGCCCGCGATCGCACACGAATACCCGGGCCTGCGGACGGTCATCCACTGCGGCGACGGCCCGGCACCCGAGAACACGCTCGGCTACGAAGATCTCGTCGCCTCGGGTCAACCCGTCGAGGACGCGCGCCGGGGCGGCGACCAACTCGCCGGGATCTTCTACACCGGCGGTACCACCGGCTTTCCCAAGGGCGTGATGCTCAGCCACGCCAACCTGACCACGGCCACGCTGGGCGCGATCGCCACCGGATATCTCATGGGGCCGGGCAGCTCGTCGCTGCACGCCGCGCCGATGTTCCATCTCGCCGATCTCACCACCTGGTACGCGCAGCTGCTGCTCGGTGGCGGTCATGTGATCGTGCCGATGTTCGATCCGCTCGCCGTCCTCACCGCGATCGAGACCCACCGTGTGACGGACATGTTGTTGGTGCCGGTCATGATCCAGCTGCTCGCCGACCATCCCGACGTCGCCGCCTACGACCTGAGCAGTGTGCGCGGCATCATCTACGGCGCCTCGCCCATTTCCGAAGCTGTGCTGGCTCGCGCGATGGCAGTGTTCGCCGGAGCCTCGTTCACCCAGGCCTACGGCATGACCGAGCTGGCGCCGATCGCCACTCTGCTCGGCCCCGACGACCATCGCGCGGGGCGCCTCCGCTCGGCCGGACGTGCCGTGTCGCACGCGGAGGTCCGCGTCGTCGACGCGGACGGACGCGAGCTGCCCGCCGGCGGGGTCGGCGAGGTGATCGTGCGCGGCGGCAACGTGATGCTCGGCTATTGGAACCGGCCCGAGGACACCGCCGCCGCCGTCCGCAACGGCTGGATGCACACCGGCGACGGCGGCTACCTGGACGCGAACGGCTACCTCTACATCGTCGACCGGATCAAGGACATGATCGTCAGCGGCGGGGAGAACGTGTACTCCGCCGAGGTGGAGAACGCCGTCGCCGCCCATCCGAATGTCGCTGCCTGCGCGGTGATCGGCGTGCCGGATCCGGAATGGGGTGAACGAGTGCACGCGGTCGTCGTCTGCGCGCCCGGCACGACGGTCGAACTCGCCGAGCTCCGCGCGCACACCAGGGAACTCATCGCCGGATACAAGGCGCCGCGCAGCCTCGAACTCGTGGCGGCATTGCCGGTGTCGGGTGCGGGCAAGGTGCTCAAGCGTGAGCTGCGGGAAAAGCACTGGGCCGGATCGGGCCGAGGGGTCAACTAGGTATCGTCGTGCGGGTGGCCCGCATGGAGACGACGCAGGAAGCGACGAAACGACGGTGGCGTGGCATCGACCCGGAACAGCGGGCCGCCACCCGCCGGCGTCAACTGCTCGACGCCGGGCTGGAGCTGCTCGGAACGGTTGGCGCCGTGGAGATCTCGATGCGTGCGGTCTGCCGCGAGGCCGCCTTGACCGAGCGCTACTTCTACGAGAGCTTCACCAATCTCGAGGATCTCATGGTCGCGGTTCTCGAGGAGGTGGTGTTCGGTGCGCGGGAAACCCTGCTGGCCGCGCTCGCCGAGGCTCCCGCGGATCGCGCCGATCGGGTCCGTCGCGTGGTCCGCGCCTTCGGCGACTACCTGACCGCCGATCCGCGCCGCGGCCGGGTGATCTTCGTGGAGTCCCTGGCCACGCCCGCGCTGGCGCATCGCGGCGACGAACTCATCGCCGAGTTCACCACCCCGATCGCGGCGACACTGGCCTCCGACGGATTCGGCGCCCCCGGCGCCGACGAAACCGATATCGCGTTGAATTCGACCGCGATCTTCGGCGCCCTCGCCTTCCTGTACCGCCCGATCTTCACCGGCGTCGCCACCCTGGAGCGGTCGCGCTTCGACGAACACGTCGCCCGGATCATCGAGAACATCTCCGATGCCCGATCCGGCTCGCAACGCCTCGCCGAACCGGAATGACCGTCAGTCCTCCGCCGCATGGCCGGGGCGGAGGATGACGACGGGGATCTCACGGTCGGTCCAGGCTTGGTAGGTGTCGAAGTCGGCGAAGGCCGCGACGAGCAGCGGCCACAGTCGCGCACGCTGCTCGGCGTCCGCGGTGGCGGCATGGACCGGAAAACGATCGCGGCCGATCTGGATGTGGGCATCGGGCGCGGCTCGCAGGTTGTGATACCACTGCGGATGTTTGGGCAACCCACCCTGTGACGCGACGATCACCGTGTTGTCGCCGTCGCGGATGAACAGCAGGGGAGTGGTGTACTCGGTGCCCGACTTGCGCCCGCGATGCTCGAGCAGCAGGGTCGGCACGGGCCGCCGAAATCCCGCGCCGATCCGCCATTTGCCGCCGATACGTCCGCTGGTGCGTCGATAGATCCACACCTGTGCTCTGCCAACGTGTTTGAAGATCGTCGGCAGCATCGGAGAATCGAGCTGCTTCGGGCGTGGCGGTATCGCGGTCACCCACAGACCATACAACTGCGACCATCTGTATGGTCGATATCTCGCGATCGCGCCAGGGTTCGCCGGGTATCGGTGTGCGAACCGGCTACGGGCAGATGGGCGAGGTCTGCTGCAAGTTGGTGGCCAGGGCGCACGTCCAGAGCCGATCGAGTTTCCAGCGGCCGTCCTCGGCGGCCAGGGGCACCTGGCTTTCATTGGTCTGGCCCGAGAACCTCAGTGTCGCAGCGGCATTGGCGGTGCCGTTGCAGTAGTCGGTGACACCGTCGATGGTGACGCCGAAGTCTGCCTGCTGTAGCGCGGGAATCATGCGGTTGAACAATTCGGGGTCGCCCGCGCCGCCTTGGAGCAGATCGATCTTGTCGGCGGCGGGGACGTCGGGGTCGAGGCCGCGCTGGAGCAGGCCGGTCAGCTGATCGACGGTCGGCGAGGGCGGATATTTGCCGTTCTGCGAGCAGTCCTTGCTGGTTGCCGTGGACGTCGTCGACGGTGGCCGGTCGGTTCCGCATCCGCTCAGTAGGGCCGCGCAGGTCAGGAATGCGGTGATCGCCGGTAGAGGTCGCATGGGAATCTTCTCCGTTTCGCTCTGGACTAATTTACTTCAAAAACATACAGTGAAACTGCAAAAAGATTTGTAGAAATCGGCGAACGGATCCGAATGAAGCTCACCGACCTGGCCGGACTGGTCCTGCGAAACCCGCGGCGCATCGTGGTCGGCGCCCTGCTGTTCGTCGTCGTGGCGAGCGTCTACGCGGCGCCCGCCACCTGGAAGTTGCCCTCCGGCGGGTTCTTCGACGAGCCCGGCGCCGAATCCACCAGGGCCGAGCAGATACTCGAGCAGACCTTCCAGGCCGGGGGATCGTCGCTGGTGTTCACGGTGACCGGGTCGGAAGGCGTCGACAGTCCGGCGGCGATCGATCGCGGTCAGGCGATCGTCGCGGCCCTGCGAGGCTCTCCCCATGCGCGGCAGGTCATTTCGTATTGGACCGTCCCGCCCCAGCTGAACAGCGCACTGGTGAGCGGCGATCGGCGGACCGGGCTGGTGGCCGCGCAGATCGCGGGCGACGACACCTCGGCCCCGGCCCGGGCCGACGAACTGGCCGCGCGATTCGTCGGCACCGCGGACGGCGTCACGGTCGCCGCGGGCGGCCAGGCGATGGCGTTCCGGGAGGCACAGGACCGCTCCCGGGCCGACCTGCTGCTCATGGAGGCGATCGCGATCCCGTTCACCTTCCTGGCGCTGGTCTGGATCTTCGGCAGTGTGTTCGCCTCGGCGCTACCGCTTCTGGTCGCTGTCTTCGCCATCGCAGGCACCCTGGCGTCGCTGTGGACCATCCACTTCTTCACGAACGTCTCGATCTACGCGGTGAACCTGACCACCGCGTTCAGTCTGGCCCTGGCCATCGACTACACCCTGTTCATCGTCAATCGCTACCGCGAAGAACTCGCCGGTGGCCTCCCACCGGAACGAGCGTTGGTGGTCACGCTGAACACCGCGGGCCGCACGGTGACCTACTCGGCGCTGACCATGGGACTGACCATGGCGACGCTGACGGTGTTCCCGCAGTACATGCTCCGGTCGCTGGGCTACGGCGGCGTCATCGCGGTCACGCTGTCGCTGGTCGGGGCTTTGATATTGGCTCCGGCACTGATCGTCCTGCTGGGAACGCGCATCGACGCGCTCGATATCCGTGAGCCGATCGCGCGTCGGCTGGGTCGGCCAGGGCGTCGTCCCGAGGAGGGATTCTGGTATCGAGCGGCGATCTTCTCGATGCGCCGTGCCGTGCCGGTCGTCCTGGTCGGCGGTGCGATCCTGCTGGGGCTCGGCGCGCCGTTCCTCGGCATCGAGCTCGGCTACTCCGACGACCGGATCCTGCCGTCGTCGACGATGTCGCGCCAAGCCGGTGATCTCCTGCGATCGGAATTCCAGCAGCAGAACGTCACCGGCAATGTCGTGATCGTCATCCCGGCGGGCGTGACCTCGCCCGGTGCGGTCGCCGAGTACGCGCGGGAGCTGTCGCTGGTCGAGGACGTCACCCGGGTCGCGGGCCCGAATGGCCTGTACGCGCAAGGCCGGCCGGTCAGCGCCGCGACCTTCGGCGCCGCCCTCGAAGGCGATGCCGCCTACCTGACGGTGTCGACCACCAGGGACCCGTTCACCGACGGCGGCAAGAACCAGCTGGCCGCGCTGCACGCGGTACCCGCGCCCGCGCCCACGCTGTTCGGCGGGATCGCGCAGCGGAATCTGGACAACTCGGCCGGCATCACCGACAAGATTCCGCTGGTCGCCGCCCTGGTCGCCGCGATCACGCTGGTGCTCATGTTCCTCATGACCGGCAGCGTGCTCATGCCGATCAAAGCGCTGGTGATGAACGTGCTGTCGCTCGCGGCCGCGCTCGGAGTCGTGGTGTGGATCTTCCAGTCCGGTCACCTCGGTGCGCTGGGCACCGCGGGTGGCGGCGGCTACGGCACCATCGCCTTCGTGCCGCCGCTGCTGGCGTGCATCGCCTACGCGCTCGCGATCGATTACGAGGTGTTCGTGCTGTCGCGGATCCGCGAGGAATGGCTGCGATCCGGCAAAGGGCCTGGCGCCAACGAACATTCGGTGGCCTTCGGGATGGCGCGCAGCGGCCGGATCGTCACCGCCGCGGCCCTGGTGATGGTCATCGTGTTCGTTGGGATCAGCGCGGGCGAGGTGCTGTTCATGCGCGCCCTCGGCGTCGGGCTCACCCTCGGCGTGCTGGTCGATGCGTTCCTGGTGCGCACCTTGCTCATTCCCGCGTTCATGAAACTCGCCGGTGGCGCGAACTGGTGGGCGCCGGGTCCGCTGCGGCGCTGGCACGACCGCTGGGGATGGACCGAAACCGAGATGCTCCCGGCAGAGCGGGAACTGGTCGAGACGAAGGAGCTGGTATGAATCCGATGAGCGGTCCAACGGTACTCGTCGCCGGTGCGGACGGAGTGCTGGGATCCACGGTCGCCTCGGTCTTCGCCGAGGCGGGCTGGCGGGTGCTGCGCGGCACCCGCAGGAAGCGCGATCTGCCCGGCTCGGTGCCGTTCGATCTCGCGCGACCGGAAACCCTCGGTCCCGCGATCCAAGTAGCCGACCTGACCGTCAACACCGTCCCCGACGACGACCTGGCCGCGGAGCACTGGGCCATGGCCAATGGTGGCCGCGTGCTCACGCTGGCGTCCGTGCCGGTGAGCGCGGCTCGCGCACTGCGAATTCGCGCGGCGCGGCAGCGGAATCGTGGTGCCGTCGTGCTCAACGCCGGGTTGGCGCCGGGGGTCAGCAACCTCGTCCTCGCCGACCTGCTCGCGCGTCATCCGGAATCGGACACCATCGAATTCGTGATGTGCCTGCCCGCGAGCGGAATGAGCGGCCGCGCCGGCGTCGGATGCGTGCACGAGAATCTGACAACCATAGGTCGGCACGGCGTCTACACCAAGCGGTCACCGCGCCATCACGCCATCCGCCTGAACCTGCCGGATCCGGTCGGCGCGACAACGTGTTTCGGCTTCGCCGAGCGCGAGCGCGCCTGGCTGCTGGACACCGTCGGGGGCCGAAATGTCCACAGCTTCGCGTACTTCGATCAGAAGCTGCTGCACGATCTCGTGGTCGCCCTGAACCCGCTCGGATTGCTGTCGGAGGTGCCCAGAGCGCCGTTCCTGTTCGGCCGTCGATCGGCGCCGGCGCAGCCGAGTAGCGAGCCCATCATGCATTGGGCCGCCGTGTCGGCGCGCGGCAACCGCCTCGCCGAGCGCACCATCGAATGCGCCGGCGGGTATCTGCATGCGGCCAGGGCAGCCCACGTGTTCGGGTCGGCATTGCTGGACAGTCCGCTGGCGGCGAGACTCACCGGGTGTGTCAATCCAGAGGAAATATTCAGCCTTTCCGCACTCGACCGGAAATTCAAGGACGTCGGAATCGACATTGTCGACCGAGCCGAAATCGAGTCATTGACATGAAAAAGAACCGTGCACTCCCAGAACATTCCTGGTTGGTAGGCTGGTGGGATGGCTCGACGTGCATACAACCAGTTCTGTAGCCTCGCGTGGAGCTTGGACGTCGTAGGGGAGCGGTGGACCTTGCTGCTCGTACGCGAGCTCATGTCCGGCCCCAAGCGCTACACCGACCTGGCCGGCGCCCTCGACGGCATCGGTTCCAGCCTGCTCGCGGCGCGCCTGCGCCAGCTCGAAGACGACGACATCATCGCCCAACGCCACCTGCCGCCACCTGCCGCCACAACCGTCTACGAATTGACCACTGTGGGAACGGAATTGGCGGAAGCGCTGCTGCCGCTGGTGCTGTGGGGCGCGCGGCACCGCGCCGATGCGCAGAACCCCGGCGACCCCTACCGCGCCGAATGGGCCCTCGGCTTCATCGCGCAACTGATCGACCGCGACGCCCTCGCCGAAACGGACTACACCTACCGGTTCCGCCTCGGCGAAACCGAAGCCTACCTGCGGGCCAGCTCTCGAGAAGTCACGGTCCGACCGGGCCCTCTGGACCGATTCGACGCCACGGTGGCCACGGATCCGGGCACTGTGATCGACATCAGCGCCGGCCGACTGGCCCTGTCCGAGGCGATCACCACCGGCCGCGTCACCGTCGACGGCGATCCCGACGCACTGACGAAGCTGTTCCAGGTGTTTCCGGATCGGATTCCGGACCGGGTTCGGATCACCGCGGAGTAGATGGCACGGTGACAAGCGCGGGCTGGGATGCCGGACTGCCGACAGAACTCGAAGCGGCCCGGGAACTGTTGTGGGGAGACAGGCAAATCTGCACAGCCCCGATCGCCGAACCCGAAAGCGCGGACTACGGAGCGTTCGCCTTCTCGGTCGACGGCGCGCCGGTTCGATTCCGTATCGCGAAGACGACACCCACGAAACCGGGCCAGTTCGTCACAGTCTGGCAACGCTCTAGCGAGGGGCCCATTCGTCCGTTCGATGTCGAGGATCGAATTCGGTACTTCGTGATCAGCGTCGCCGATGGCGAGAATCACGGGTACTTCGTCTTCCCACAGGAAGCATTGGTGCGGCGAGATATCGTTTCGCGCAACGGGATCGGCGGTAAGCGCGGCTTCCGGGTCTACCCGCCATGGGCCGCCGTGACAAGTGATCAAGCCCGGCGAACACAGTCGTGGCAGCTCGAATTCTACGCAGCGCGAGTCGTCGACGATTGATACCTGCGGATCTCGGCCGCTATCGAGGGTCCAAGCGACCAGGGCACGGGGGCCAAGTCGAGGTGTTCGACGGCGGCCCCTACCCGCGCGACAAGAACGTCTCCGCGCTCAATTCGACCGCCGATGTCTCACAACCGACAATCCTCCGAGCACTGCTCGGCCGCCGATCGCGTCCACCACGCCGCAACAAACCTCCAGGCGTATCTCTCGACGTGGACCCACGCAGGCAGCGCAGATCGAGGAGGAGGACCGGTACTGTCGACGCAAACCTGGCTGGACTACCGAGCAGATATTGTGCTCGGTGGTTCCACACCGACGTCGTGTCCGCCCTGCTCAGGGATCTCATCGATATCGACACCCAAACCATGTCGTGCTCCGTGTCGCCGAGCGCTTTCCGCTGAACAGCTGTTACCAGCGACTCAGGTTTTGCAGATTTGTGACAGAGCTTCGGGGACTGCGACCGTCGCAGGCGTATACAACCGTGCCATGGTCGAATATTGTTGCAGCGCAACGGCATCTGTGATGAGTTGTGTCCGGAGGGGGACTTGAACCCCCACGCCCGATAAAGGGCACTAGCACCTCAAGCTAGCGCGTCTGCCATTCCGCCACCCGGACCGGTGGATGTGCGGTCGATCAAGATCAACTGCGCTTGAGAACTATAGACAATCAGGATGGTTCGGCGCCAATCGCCGTGGTGACGTGCACACGGTCGGCGCCGATCCGGTCGATACGGGCGCGCCCCCAGACGCCGAGGGGCGCGAGGGCGGCGTTGAGGGCCGAACCGAGTTGGGTGAGTTCGTATTCGACGCGCGGTGGGATCTCCGGGTAGACCTCGCGGCTGACGATGCCGTCCTCTTCGAGTTCGCGCAGGTGCTGTATGAGCATCTTCTCCGAGACGCCGGGCAGACCGCGGCGGAGTTCACCGAAGCGGCGCACGCCGTGCTCCTCGAGCTCCCACAGGATCAGCGGTTTCCATTTGCCGCCGATGACGTCCATGGCGGCGTCGATCCCGCAGAAGTATGGTCCGGATCTCTTCGCGCTCACGCCACAACCTCTCTACCTGTTCACACACCCATTTGTCAGTACCCGACCAAATAGTAGGTACTTGTCCGGACAACGGCCTTCGAGCACGGTTGATTCCAGCGCGCTGACCACCTGACAACCAGCAACGAAGGAGACACCCGCGATGGCGGACACCACAGTCACAGTTCTCGGTCTCGGCGCGATGGGCCAGGCCCTGGCCTCGGCATTCGTGAAGGGCGGCCACCCGACGACGGTGTGGAACCGGTCCGCGAGCAAGGCCGCCGACCTCGTCGCCGCAGGCGCCACCGCAGCAGGCTCGGCCGCGGAGGCGGTGCGGGCGAGCGAGGTCGTCGTGGCCATCCTGCTCGATCACGCTTCGGTGCACACGGTCCTCGACCCGCTGGTGGGCGACCTGCGCGGCCGCCAGCTGATCAACCTCACCAGCACCGCCCCCGAGGAGTCCCGAGAACTGGCGCGATGGGCGGCCGAACACGGCATCGACTACCTCGACGGCGGCATCATGGCCGTGCCCCCGATGATCGGCCAGCCCGGCTCGTCCCTGCTCTACAGCGGTTCGCGCGAGGTATTCGACCGCAACCTCGCCGCCCTCGAATTGCTCGGCACCGCCGAGTTCTTCGGTGCGGACGCAGGTCTCGCGGCGACCTACGATTTCGCCTTGCTCGCCAATATGTACGCGATGTTCACCGGGTTCATGCACGCCGCGGCGATGGTCTCGTCGACGGGCGGATCGGTCGCGGACTTCGGCAACCGGGCTGCCGCCTGGATCGGCGCCATGTCCCAGATGCTCCCCGAGTACGGCCGGATCATCGAATCCGGCGACTACACCACCGAGGTCCAGCACCTCGCGTTCCAGAAGGCCGCGCTCGACGCCATCGTGCGCGCCAGCCAGGACGCGGGCGTCGCCCTCGACGTGGTCGCCCCGATCAAGAACCTCGTCGACCGTCAGGTCGCGGCCGGCCACGGGGCCCTGGCCTTCGAGCGGACGTTCGAGGAACTGCGCTGACCCCTGGTCGGCCGACCCCGAACCACGTCGCTGACCGGCCCGAATCCGCCCGGCGGGCCACCACCCGCCGGGCGATTTGGTCCCAGCCGACACATCCGTTAACCTTGCTGAGCACACCGGTCCGGGTGGCGGAATGGCAGACGCGCTAGCTTGAGGTGCTAGTGCCCTTTATCGGGCGTGGGGGTTCAAGTCCCCCTCCGGACACGACCAGTACACCCACGGGTGGTTTTGGCGAAGCTTCTGCCAAGACCACCCGCTTTTCGTGGTTGAAGGTCGGTATAAGGCCGAGTTGACGATACACCTCGTGCTTGTTCGCAGGGTCTGCACTTTGCAAGATCGTCAGCAAGCCGCCGAGATTGTCGACCATCTCCCGGATCTCCTGTCTGCTCATCCGCCGCATGGGCTGCGATTTCGCTTCCAGGGTGGCGATCTGCTCGACCGCGAGTGCTCGTTCCTTCTGCACCTCGCGGGTCCACTGGGCAATGAGTTCGGGGTCGGCACCGGATTCCAGCGCGGCGCGGTGGCGGAGGAGTTTCTGGTCGTAGGCGGCCAGCGAACGTCGGGCCGAGTCCAGAGCGTCTGTGCGGCTGGCGGGTTGGACGTTTTCCAGTTGTGCCAGGGTTTCCTCGATGTGGTCGGAGGCGAATACCTCGGCCAGCCAGGCATCGACCTGGCCGATGATCTGGTCTTCACGCAGATACACCGCGAACGGGTGATCCAGGTTGTTGGCGAGTGCGTATTCCGAGGGATACCGGCAGCGGTAATGGGCGCGGCCGTGGTTCCATGCGCCTTGCATTCGCCGTTCGCAGGCTTCGTGCAGGATCAACCCTCGGAAGGCGTAGGGGTGGCTGCCACGGACCTCTCTACCGGTCGAGCGCGGCCCGTGCGAGGCCAACCCGCAGGCGGACCTTCTCGAAGTCCTCGACGCTGACCAGTGCTTCGTGCGCGGGCTGATCGGAGAAGACCCACTCGCCCTTCGGGTTCCACGTCAGCTTGGTCGGGTGGTCGAGCGCGACATCCTCGACATCGATCAACGATTCCTGTTTACGCTGCTTGTTCCAGACCTCGTGACCGGTATAGCGCGGGTCGGTCTAGATCGTGCGCACCGCGCTCTTGGACCATGCGACAGCGCACCGATGCAGGTTGCGCTGACGGTCATAGGCCGACGGGCACGCGATGCCGTCGGCAGACAGCCGCTGCGCGATCGCGAAAACGCCGATCCCGCCCAGGTATTCGGCGTAGATGCGCTGGACGACAGGCCCAGTGACCGGGGCGATTCCCAGCCGGTGCAGCCGGATGCCGTCCGCGGCTTTGCCGGGATTGGGATGCGGCCCGGCATCGACGAGCTGGTACCCGAACGGTGGGCGGCCGAGGTAGCGGCCTTCGGCCGTGGCGGCGCGGACGCGGATCTTGATCCGGTTGCGTTCGCCTTTGGACAGGCCACCGAAGACCGACATGATCAAGTCGCGGGCCTCGGAATCCGGGTCGATCGGGCCTCCGACCTCGGGCACCCACACAATCAGTGTGGTCCGCGCTTGATCGTCCTCACCGCCCCGGATTCCGATGCCTTGACCGTGACCAACTCTCGGCCTCGAACATCTCCGCGCCATGCGGAGGCGCGGCAGACCGCACGAGCATCCGAACCTCAGTCAAGAGTTGCACGGGTGGGAGCATCAGCCTGAAGACAGCCTGGCATAGGGGGTCCAGATACTTGTGGAGGCCGCACAGATGCGTTCCGGCGCTAGAGCCTTCGGGACTCCGGTCTGTTCGACCGATTTCGCGCGGAATCAGGTGTCTCCGCCTCGAGCTCAGTCGCGGTCGTCTCGACCTGGAAGGTATGCTCGGCGCGGTTTGAGGCCTGGCTTCTTCGGGGTGCCGTCAGGATGGTAGTTCTCGTCGTCCCAATCGAAATCATGAGCACCGAACCGGTCGGAGAGCTGGACACGGTCCTCGGGCCGGACTGCATCACGCTGCCGATTGAACTCGGCGAACTTGGCTGCGGCGTCGTCCAGCTCCTCCTGGCTCAGCGGCGGCAATCCGAGTTCCTCTCGGTTTGAAAAATATCGACCTTTATACCATTCACCCATCGAGCTTCCATCCTATACTTCGATCATTTGTACAATTATACGCCCGGGATTGTTCGGGTCGGGGAACTTGTTCACAACTTCGAATGAAGTACCCGATTTGAAGAGTACCTCCTGCTCCTCAGGCTTGCGCGCGAACTCCTCAACACTCTTGCCGTGCTTGGATATTATCTGCATCTCGACATTTCCTTCGAAGGCGGCAGTCGGGCTGCGGGCTGTGCTCGTGAATGCAGTCTCGGTGACGACGCTGCCTGGCTCGTAACGTGCAAGATATTCTGCATCCAGATTAACGCGGCGCGTCACTGTTCCGGTGTAGTCGGGTAGCTTATCCAACGCCGCATTGATATCAGATATTCTCAGATCATCAACCTTGCTTAGGGCGCCGTTGCGTATCTTCCAGTTCAACTCTTCCGCAACAGGACCCGTGTACTCCCAGAGCGCCTTCTTGTCGATATCGGTTAGCGCTGGCTTCGTAGGTAGGGCAGGCGGCCGATTCGGTTCTGTGTCGCTCTTGCGTAAGCGATCACGGAGATCAGTGACAGCCTTCTTGGCTTTCGCCATATTTGCCACGGCGTCATCGGCGACTCCCTTGATCTGGAGCCATTTCGCCGATCGCCAAAGCTTGACCGCGGTCTGGATCTTCCCGGCCCACCGTCGCGCCGACTCGACCGCCTTGGCGCCGGCTATCAACCCGCCGACACCGGTGAGGGCCGTTGCGATGATCGTTATCGCAATATCGAGCGCAGCGTCTTCGACGATTCCTTCTATGAATTCCTTGATATTCTCGCGAAGTGCCTGGATGGATTCCTTGTAGTCCGTGCAGGCTTTGCTGATCTGCTTGCAGATGCTGAGCAGTTCGCCCATGGAATTTTCCAAGGTCTTCAGGTCATCGCGAACTTGCTGCACGTCATCGGACACCACATTGGCGAACAAAGTGCCAGAGATTGTGATCTTGTCCTTGGCATTCGTGTTCTGGTATATCGTGCCAAGTCGATCCCACGCCTCGGCTGCCTTCGCGAGCTTGTCGGTGTCGCCGTCGGGGAGCGGGCAATTGATCGCATCCAGGACTTCGACGGCAGCCTTTGCTAAACCGATGCCGCTTCCGCCTGCGGTCGCTGGAATGTGGTACGGCCCGAAAGTGTTGCCGTCGCGATCTTTGGGGCGCTCGGGCTGTGTGGTTCCTTGCAGTTTCGCGTCGGATTGGGCGTGGGAGAATCCGAGGTCGTTCAGTGCAACACCGTAGGCATAGAGGGCGTCATGGGTAGCCTCGAAGAACGCAACCGCTTCGGTCGCCGACTTGTCGTAGGAGGCTGCCCAGGTTCGTCCATCCTCGTCGATGCCGGCCATACGGCCGCAGTTGGAAAGCTCAGTGAAGACGTATCTGAAGCTGTCCCAGAGCGCATCGGCGGCATCGAAGCAATTCGTGGCGGCCTGATAGTAAACCTTCGCGTCGACGTCTACCGTCGTCATATGCCAAGGATCTTTCGGTTCTCGGCCATGGCGTCGGTGTAGCCGGAATGAACGGCCCTTATGCTGGCTTCGAGGACCGCGAGCCCTTCTTTCATATCGGTCACTCCGGCCAACCACTCGGATTGTGCTTCGCGGTACGCTTCAGCTGCGTCGCCGACCCACACGCCTTCAACGTCTTTGGCCTTCTGTTCGAATTCGGCCAGCCGATCCGCGATTGCGGCGAGATATCCACGCATACGTGCTGCCAGGGCTTCGAGCGTGTCCAAGTCAACTGAAAATGGCGGAGTGTCTGTCATCAGATTCTCCGTTCAGGGGAGGTCGAGGGAACTGATCTCCGCGGAGAACGATTCGTCGACGGTCCCCAAAGATTGGGCGGTTACCCCCAACTTCGCCGCGAGATCGAACAGTGCGTCCCATATCTGGTCGGCACCTTCATGAAACTCATCCCAACCGGCTGCGAATGTGCTGGCGTTGTTGCCCGACCATCCGTCGATCGTTGCTCTGACGTCAGTGACAAGTGATGCGTATCCAGAACGGCACTCTCCTGCGAGATCGTAGGCCAAGCGCCCCAAAGCCTTAACCTCCTCGGGGTCAATCGAGAGAGACGACACTCCGCTGGTCACCTCCTACCGTTCTCATACTGGACTCCTTCACTGCACCCCTTGCGATAGCCCCCGCCGACTGATCGCTCACTTGGTCGACCAGAGTATCGGCTTCGCAACTGAGCCTTGATAATCCGAGCCCGCGGCTGGTCGTCGATCCCCTGACAGCACATCACTTCACCAGGGCGAGGCAGAGCGCGAACGGTAGACCAGAGATCTCTGTCACACCTAAGCCGGAGCAACGCGGTCGGCGACTACGCCGAACCGGAGAGCGATCCGTGACGGACATGGGCAAGCGGCCGCACCGGCCCGTCGGCGCACAACGGTGCGTCGATCAACTCGAACACAGCATCAGGTCGGGTGGTCACACAGTGATACAGCTCCCGCCCGACCGCCGACAGGTCCCTGCAAGCACCGGCAGCGCCGGCGTCGTGCACACTATTCAACTGAAGCCCTTGGTCGAGATTCTTTCTGTCGCAAGATGAATCACCCAAGGGCTTCGTTCAAGATCGACCGGGGCCTGTCTGACCAGCCCCGAGGTTAAAACTCAAGCTAGTTCGCGAGTGCCGGGCCGGGTCCAGAGCGTCTGTCTGGCTTGCGGGTTGGCTGGTCTCCAGCTGTGCCCAAGGTTTCTTTGATGTGGTCGGGGCCAGCCATGCATACACACCGCAAACGGTGTAGCGGGGTTGTTCAAGATCGTGTGTACTGCGCTCTTGGCCCACGCCACAGCGCACCGACGCTGTTCACGCTACATGCGCAGAACCCATCACCCTGACAGGCGGCACCATCGATCCACGGAGGACGCTGTTCCCAGTTCCGCTCGTGCTGCTGGATTCTCGGCATAGAACGTCAGGTAGTGGTAGAGCATGGATCCGTTGACTGAGAAACGTGGGCATTCAATGAAGATCCAGCCGGCGAGTGGCAGACGGTCGAGTTGCCACAGCCGCTTCGTCTTGCCGTTCAGTTTCAGGCTGGGTGTCGTGTAGTGCGGCTCTGCACCGACCACGCCGGTAACTATGATCAGCGGTGCCCGTTCGAACGCGGTACCGACTTTGAGAAGATCTCCCCAGGCCAGGGATGATTGCGAACTCCAGCCGTAGTGGATTATTTCGGTTTCCGTGAGTGCAATTCGTCCACGCCGGAGCCGTCCTGTGAGGGCAAGCGCAGGTGCGGATCCGGAGAATAGTCCGATGCCGGCGAATATCACAACCAGCGGCCAATGCGTTCGCCAGGCGGCCCCTGCGATCTCGACTGCGGCAGTGATGAATATCGTCGCGAAACACAGCCAGAATGCTTGATACAGACCAAAATACACACTCGAGCCGGGTACGACCGTTGCTGGAATGTCATGTCCTCGATCGGTCCTGACCGCGGACCGGTGGGCAATTCTGAGATCCGCGATGATCCCCAACGCGAGCACGAAGATCAGCGCGAGCCCGAACAGCGCGACATACTTCGAGACGGCCTGCGCCGCAGCATCTCCACTGCGCCGCATGGCCAGGGCGCCGACTGCGCACACGACGACCAGCCCGCAGAGTCCGACCGCCGACACGATGCGCTTTCTTACCTGCCCGGCTGCTCCTGGCCACGGACTCTGACGCTGGTTTTTCTCAGAAGATCGCATTCCACGCCTTCGAGACACCGCCGCCAATCGCTTTGCCGGCGCCGCCGAGCGCATTCGCTCCGCCGTCGACCGCACTACTCAGACTCAAACCATTCGTGTACATCGAGTCGATCGCTCCTGAGGTGAAGAGACCCACTACCGCGCCGCCGACGGCCCCGACGGCCGTTCCCGCAACCGGAACCGGAATAAATGAGCCGATCGCCGCACCCGCGGCAACTGAGGCGGCGAAACCGCCCACTCCGGAGACAATGGCCTGCTCGGGGTCTTTACCGTTGTAGATATCGTATGCGACACCCACCACCGCTAGCGCACCACCGACTCTCAATCCGATTTTTGCACCACTCGCTTTGGCCCTTGCCGCATCGTCCAACGCCTCGCCGGCGTTCTTGAACAGTTGCCGACTCCAGTCAACGTCTCGATAGAGCACCGCGCGAGGAGTGCCTGCCGGGGCATTCTTGGCCTCGATCAGCGTTTTGAGAGCGTCGCTGGACAGTACAGCTGAATTCGCAAGAAGCGTCGATGAGTGTTTTGTAAAGAGGGTTCCTACGGCACCGTTCACCATGTCACCGACGACCACGAACCACTTATCCTTGACGTCGTTCTGCATGTTTTTCCACGTAGAACCCCAGAAGCTCACCTTCCCTCGCACTTCTTCCGCGGCCTGCGCGGCAGTGTTATAGGCCGCTATCTTGTCGGCGTTACCTTCGCCAGGCTTCTCGATGACATTTTCCTTGACGGATAGACCCGCGGTCGAGGCGTTCTTGCGGATCGTCTCCATATCCGACTGTGCCTGCTGTACCTGATTTGCGAGATTGTCGAACTCCGTGGCGTATCCACGTACCTTGGCGACAAACTCGTCTGTTTTTGTGACTGTGTTTTGCATCTTGGTCGAGAACGCATCACCCGCCTCACCTTCCCAAGCGGAATCAGCCAGGACCTTCACCTTGGCGAGATCGTCTGCGGAGGAGGCTAATTGGCTGGCCAGCGTGTCACGCAGCCATGCTCCTACAGCCCGAATGCTCGTAGGGTCACCGTCGACCTCGGTATCAATAGACATTGTTACCCTAGCTTCCACGTATCCCGAATAATTGCGTCAGCGGTGGTGTCGTCCTGTTCCTTGTACTTCTTCGCGGCCTCAGTGACAGCATCAGCGCTCGCAGCCAGGCCCACTACGAGTTGGCCGGCCCCTTCCAGCACCACTGACAGGATGGCCAATACGGAGGGCGCTACCGTTCCGGCATCAACGGTGTCGGGTGTCTTCTTGCTCGTACCATCGAGTTCCGTGCCGGAGGTCGAGAGCGTAGTTGCGATTGTTGCCAGCGTGTCGAGATCTATATTCAGCTCGGTCATGCTCGCATGTTCCTGTGCTCCTCGGGAATGTAAACGTCCAGAAGCAGGATGTCGAAAGGCCGAGCTTGATACAGGGCGTCCAGCGAGACTGTGGTTGTCCACATCCACGGCTGGTCGCTTCCACAACATTCATGAAGGCGATCCAGAGCCGAATAAGCCATGCACGCAACTCTGCCGTCACGCGTCTGTCTCATCATGATCTGCGCGTCTTCGATACTGTGAACCTCCGTCAATACCGGCAGGTAGACGACTGGTGGAAAGTCCTTAGGCATGGGTTTGGGAGAAGGCCGAGACCCGGTCGCCGATTCGCCGGGGCGTGCAGGTGCCACCAGAGGCGGTGGGTTGAACGGAGGAGGCTCGGCGGGACGCGGGGTCTGCTCTGAGCGGCGCGTCGGCTGGAGCGGCGCCTCATCCCACTCTTCGTCGGGGTCGTCATAGTGGTTGTAGAAAGGCTGGCCAGGCATTATTTCACCTCTGCGTAGGCGGCGGCCGATATTGCGGGTAGCGTAATCTTTTCTGGAATCGGCATGACCCGCGTTCGGATACCCTCTTTGGGCGGACAACACCGGTCGTTTGTTTGGATCAAGCGCGTCGCTACGAGGCACTATACGAAATTCCTTGTGCAGGAGCAAACGTCGTTCGATGTCCTCGCGACAGCTGCTGCGGATCTGGGACTAATCGCAGCTCATGCGTATGACTCGGTTCAGGGGGAGGCCGAAGACCAGATCATCTTGTGCCCCACCCTGCGGAGTTTCGACACGCATCCGTGTCGGTCAAGGTTCTGCTGCCCGCGGACCACGACAATCGATGCGACCAGCACTGATCGTCGAGCCGAGGAGTTGATCCAGGGATGGCGTTGGACTATGGGGATCGCACCGATTTCGAGAACGCTGATCGTGGATTCATCGCGACGCTGAGTCCGATGACCATCCGCAACGACAAAGGCACGATCGTCTTCGATACCTCCGGGTATGCGTTTCTGGATGGGCCGTGCCCGGACACGGTGAACCCGAGCCTGTTCCGTCAAGCGCAGCTCAATGTGAAGAACGGCCTCTATCTGGTGGTGGAGGGGATCTACCAGATCCGCGGTTTCGACATCTCGAATATGACGATCGTCGAGGGCGACACCGGTGTGATCATCATCGACCCGCTCATTTCGGCCGAATGCGCCGCGGCGGGCCTGGCGCTGTACCGCGAGCATCGCGGCGACCGACCGGTCACCGGCGTCATCTACACCCACTCGCACGGGGACCATTTCGGTGGTGTGGCCGGTGTGCTGCCCGACGGTCCCGGTGCGGTGCCGATCCTGGCGCCGGCCGGGTTCATGGCCGAGGCGGTCTCGGAGAACGTCTATGCCGGTACCGCGATGACGCGGCGCGCCAGCTACATGTACGCCATCGGGCTGACACCGGCCCCGGATGGGCAGATGAGTACCGGGCTGGGCATCCAGACCTCCACGGGCACCTTGAGTCTGTACCCGCCGACGGTCGATATCACCGAGACCGGGCAGCGCGAGACCATCGACGGCGTTCCCATCGTGTTCCAGATGACGCCCGGCACCGAAGCGCCGGCGGAGATGAACTTCCACTTTCCGCGCCAGCGGGCGTTGTGCATGGCCGAGAACGCCACCCATAATCTGCACAACCTGCTGACCCTGCGGGGTGCGCTGGTGCGTGATGCCCGGGTGTGGTCGCGATACATCGACGAGGCGATCGACATGTTCGCCACCGATTCCGAGGTCGCCTTCGCCTCGCACCACTGGCCGACCTGGGGTACCGAGAATCTCACCGAGTTCCTCAGTGTCCAGCGCGACCTGTACTGCTACCTGCACGACCAGACCCTGCGCATGCTCAATCAAGGGTTGACCGGTGTCGAGATCGCCGAACAGATCGAGTTGTCGCCGGGGCTGGACGACGCCTGGTCCGCGCGCGGTTACTACGGCTCGGTCAGCCACAACGTCAAAGCCATCTACCAACGCTATCTCGGCTGGTTCGACGGTCATCCCAGCTCGCTGTGGCAGCATCCGCCCCAGGCCGCGGCCACACGCTATGTCCGAGCTTTCGGCGGCATCGACACCGTCGTCGAGAAGGCGGCCGGTTTCAGCCGGGACGGCGATCTGCGTTTCGCCGCCGAACTGCTCAAGCACGCGGTGTTCGCCGACCCGGATCACGCCGCCGCCAAAGCCGCTCTCGCCGAGGTCTACACACAACTCGGCTACGGCTCCGAGAATGCCACCTGGCGTGGTTTCTATCTGATGGGTGCCAAGGAACTCCGCGAGGGCGTATATCCCACGGCGCTGAACCTTGCCGGTGGTATGGCGGCCGCACTCTCGATCGAGCAGCTTTTCGACACCGTGGCCATTCGGGTGAACGGGCCCCGTGCAGCCACCGAATCACTCGTCATCGACTGGAATTTCACCGATCTGAACTCCACCGTGCGGCTGACGCTGTCCAACGGGGCACTCATTCGCACCGTCGATCCTCGCCGCAAGGCCGATGTCGACCTCACGCTCACCCTCACCAAACCTCAACTGCTGGCCCTGTTGGGCGGGCAAGGATTCGAAGGCGTCGACCACATCGGCGACATCGGCGTCCTGCACCGGCTGCTCGGCCTCCTCGATGAACCCGACCCGAACTTTCCGATCGTCACACCCTGACCCGCACGGTGCCGGGCGCATCTGTGGCCCGGCACCGTATTTCAAGTCAACTGTGGCTCTTGATGTTTCAGCGCGGAAGCGCTAGGAACAGTCGATGACGGACTTGCAGTATCCACAGTTGGACAGAATCAGGTCGATACTTCGTGCCCTCGGCCTGACGGCAACTGCTGTCAGTATCGCCGTGCTCTCGGGGTGCGCCACGGACGAGAGCGCGGACGCCGGGTTCCGTACTCCACATTCCGCTGCCGAGGCATTCGCGGACGGAAAGCCGGGAGACAGCACATTGATCTGCAAATCCGATCTGGACAAGGCCAACCTCGCGGGCTGGCCCAAATCGAGATTGGCCAGCGTGGATGTCGCGTCGAACGGCGAGAAGGGCACCTTCACCGTCGACGTCCCGGTCACCGCCGACGGTGGCACGTCGACCCAATCCTTCACCTATGACCTGGTCATGGAGGACGGTGGCTGGAAGGTCTGCGGTCTGCTGGGCTGACGGTGCATGCGGCGGCACAACGAATTCACCCCAGGTGGGTGAGGCGGGCGGGGTAATCATCGGAAAGGCTGCTCGAGAATCCGCTACGCCGGAAGGACCGATCATTGAGGGACGCAGCAGGCGGTGTGGTCGCGGCGCTCCGCACCAGTCCGGCCGGTCGGATGCTGTGGCGGATCGTCGAAGGCCTCGTCGAGATCCAGGTGGTGGATCGCTCGCTGGCCCTGGCGGCGCAGATATTCACCTCGGTCCTGCCGGTGATCATCGCGACATCGGTTTTCAGCGGCTGGTCCGCCGCCGCCGACACCATTCGCGATCAGTTCGGATTCGACACCGGGACTTTGGAATTGGGTGACGCGGCCGGGTCCTCGGATCCGTCGCTGGCCGCTTTCGGTGTGGCCGGGTTCCTGATGGTGGTTCTCAGCGGTACTTCGTTCGCCCGTGCGTTGGGCCGGGTCTACGGTGCGGCGTGGCAGGTGCCTTCGATGGGTCCGCGTGATGCGTGGCGGTGGCTGGCGACGCTACTGGCGGTCGCGCTGGCCGTCGGTTTGGTCGGGCAAACCCGCGATCTCACCCACCTCGCCTACGTGGGACGCCCGCTCGCGCTGATCGGCGAAATCGTGGTGTGGACCCTGGTCTGGACACTGACCCCGCTTCTGCTGACGAAAGACGCGCTGACCGGGCGCATGCTCTGGGGGACCGGATTGCTGACCGCTGCCGGTCTGACGGTGGTACATGTGGCGGGGCGGGCGGTCCTGCCACGGACCGCCGCCAGCGCCCGCCAGCATTTCGGCCCTCTGGGGCTGGCGTTCACCTCGGTGAGCTGGCTTTTCGTGATGTCGCTTGTGATCGTCGGCGCGGCATCCATGGTCGGGTCGTTGGCGGCGGATGAATCGCTGATCGGTCGGTTCCTGCGTGGACCCGAACGGAACGAGCGGGCCGCGGAACAGTTGTAGGTTGCCGGTGACCTACTCGGGGCGGCCGCCGCGCCGCGTTCTTGTCAGCATTCCGGCGGTGAACCCGCGAATCGCGACCGCCGGGCGCGAGGAGCCGAGGAGGAAGCCGGCGAGGGCGACGGCAACGCCGAGAACGAACACCGTGCGCACCGTGGTCCGCAACGGCTCCAGCAGTACATCGACCACCACCGTCGCGGATTCGCGGGACAGAATTCCGGCAGGCAGCGCCTGCAAATATGCCGAACGTGCCACGGTGATCAGTACGGCCAGCAGCGTCATCGCGGCCACCAGGGCGACACCGGTCGACGAGAGTGCGCGCAGGCGGCTGCTTCTCGGCGCGACCCGGACTGCGCCGACTGCGGCGAGCAGGGTTGCCCAGGGCATCACATCGGCCAGTCGGTCACCGAGCGATATCCAGTGTCGCGACGCGACGAGCCGAGGCGACCGGAACAGCACGAACGAGGCGTCGACGGCCGGAATCCGCTCGGCGAGTGAGAACCCTCGCCCGAGCAGAGCCGCGCGCACCCTGTCGACGATCGGACCGAGCGGCACGCTTACCGCGCCGCTGTCGTCGACATCGATCGGAATGCGAGTGTCGTCGGTCAGTACCGCGACCACACCGCGATGTGCCTGCCGGTTGGCCTGAACCCACAGTTCAGCGAATTGATCCGAGGTAACGACCGATTCCGCGGTCTCGTGCACGAAGTCGCGTGTCTGCGTGCCGATCACCGGCGCCAGACCCACGATGGCGGGCGGGATCCGCGGACGGTCGGCAGCCAGTTCGGCCAACGCCTGCGCGGCTAGGGTTTCGACGTCGAGTCGTACCATGATCATGTCGGTGATCCGGTCGACCAGTCCGGCTTGCAGTGTGGGGTCGGTCGCCAGTGGCGCGACGGTCTGGACATAGCGGTCGGTATCGAGGATCTCGCCGCGGGCGAACCGCGCGAGAACCGAGGCCGCCGCCAGTGCCGCGATCAGCGCCAGGAGCACCGCGGCGGCGGTCCAGCGCAGTCGGGCGCCACGCTTCGCATCCGGTGTGGCACGTGAGGTCACGAGGTCCTCGGTCTCCATCGAACCGCCTCCGATCACCCGGACCGGGTTGCCGCGTCACGGGGTGACGATGGCGAAGTCCTTGTCGCCGGGATCCAGCAGCGCCGCGAGCCGTTGGAAAGCAGACGTATCGCCGGTGAGAACGCTTCCGGTGTCGGCGAGCCGGCTTTCGGACAGGCCGCCCAGCAGTAGCGGCGCCAAGTTCGGGGCCGTCGTCGTCAATGCCGCGTCGGCTTCCCCGGGCTGCGGGCGGCCGCTGTAGGTGAGTACGCCGTTGGCCAGTGTCAACCGGTAACGTTCGCCGGAGTCGGCGAGTACGACGTCGATCGCGAGCTTCTCGTCCCAGGCTTTGGGGCCGTCGACCTGGATGGCGATGGCGTCGAACAGCATGGCCGGGGTGAGCTGCGCGAGAACATCGGGGGCGTTGGTCTCGGTGGGTGTGCCGAACCGGCCGTCACGCAACTCGGTCGCGCCGGACAGGTAGAAGTTGCGCCACGTGCCGTTCTCGGCGCCGTAGCCGAGCTGTTCGTAGGTGTCGGCCAACAGGTCTCGGGCCTCGGCGTGGCTCGGATCGGCGAAGAGGACATGGTTGAGAACCTGGGCGACCCACCGGTAGTCGCCGGCGTCGAAGGATTCACGGGCCTTGGCGAGCACCGCGTCGGAACCGCCCATGAAATCGACGTAGCGCTTGGACTGTTCGACGGGGGTGTGCTCCCAGAGGCCGGCCGGATTGCCATCGAACCAGCCGAGGTAACGCTGGTAGATGGCCTTCACGTTGTGGCTCAGCGATCCGTAGTAGCCGTGTGCGCACCAGGCGTTCTCGAGTGAAGGCGGTAGCTGGATCGCTTCGGCGATCTCAGGGCCGTTGAGCCCCTTGTTCATCAGGCGCAGGGTCTGGTCGTGGACATAGGCGTAGAGGTCGCGCTGGGTGGCGAGGAAGGCGCGGACCCGCTCGTTGTCCCAGACCGGCCAGTGATGGGAGGCGAAGACGACTTCGGCGTCGCTGCCGAACAGGTCGATGGTTTCGGTGATGTAGCCGGCCCAGCCGTGCGGGTCACGTACGACCGCGCCGCGCAGGGTCAGCAGATTGTGGAACGTATGGGTGGCGTCCTCGGCCGCGCACAGCGCTGTGAAATCCGGGAAGTAGACCAGCATTTCCGACGGGGCCTCGGTGTCGGGGGCCATCTGGAAGACCATCCGGACGCCGTCGACGGTCTCCTCGTGCCCGGTGGTGGTGATGAAGTCGGTCGGCGCGATGAGCGAGACCGTTCCGGTGGAGATCGTCTGGCCCAGTCCCGCGCCGACCTGCCCCTGCGGGCCACGCGCGAGCGCGGCGCCGTACATGTAGGCGGCGCGCCGGTTCATCGCTGTTCCGGCGTAGACGTTCTCCGACACCGAATGCTCGACGAATCCCTCGGGGGCGAAGATCCGTACCTTGCCGTCGTCTACTTCTTGCTGGGAGACAAAGCCTTTCACGCCGCCGAAGTGGTCGGCGTGGGAGTGGGTGTAGATGACGGCCTTGATCGGTCGGTCGCCGCGGTGTTGCCGATAGAGCTCCAGTGCCGCACGGCCGGTCTCGACCGTCAGCAGGGTATCGACCACGATGACGCCCATATCGCCTTCGATGAAGGAGGTGTTGGACAGGTCCAGGCCGCGCACCTGATAGATGCCGGGCACGACTTCGAACAGGCCCTCGATCGCGGCGAGTGTCGACTGTCGCCACAGACTGGGGTTGACCGTGTCGGGAGCGTCGCCTTCGAGGAACGAATAGGTGTCGTTGTCCCACACCACGGTTCCGTCCGCGTCGGTGACCGCGTTCGGGGTGCGCCGGGCGATCAGCCCCCTGGTCGCGTCCTCGAAGTCCTGGGTGTCGGAGAACGGCAGCTGCTCCAGCAGCGCCTTGTTCTGGCGGGCGATGGACTCGGATGCCGGTTTCGGTGTCGCAGCCATGATCGAAGCCTGCGTCGCGGAGGGTGGGCGTGCCTCACCCGAAAGGGGTGAAAGCGGTGCTCGTCAACGATTGTCCAGGCGGCTGCCGACGGTGTGCACGATCACCACTCGCGGATTCCACGGGACGATGTCGTCGACGGTGCGCTGAAGATCCGCGAGCTCCGGCAGGTCGGCGGGCGCCAGCACGCGGACCGTCGCCGTGTCGGTGTGCAGGGTCACGTCGGTGACCTCCGCGCCGGGCACCTCGCGCAACCACACCGTGGCCGCACCGGCCACCCGATCGGCCCACAGCGAGACCAGCGAATTGACCACCATCGGCGCGGCCACCAGCAGCAGCGCGGCCGCCAGCACGGCGTAGGCGCGGCCGCGCCGGGCGGTCCCGGCCCCGGCTTCGCCGGCGTATCCCGTGGCGACGAGTACGACGGTTGCCGTGATCACCATGGCGACCACATTGGAGGCGAAGAGCACGAACGCGCCCAGAGCCAGCGCCGGCGCGTGCGATCCCAGGCAGACCCCCACGACCGCCAGCGGCGGCACCAGCGAGATCGCGATCGCCACGCCGGGCAGCACATCGCCGACATCACGGCGGATCATGGCGATGACGCCGACCAGCCCGGTGGCCAGGGCAGCGGTGAGATCCATGAGTTTCGGCGCTGTCCGTCCGAGCACCTGTGAATTCGACAGTACATTCGTCGGATTGGGCAGTATCTGGGCGATGACGAAACCGACCGCCACTACCAGCACCACTCCCGCCACGACCAGTAGCACGCTGCGTATCACCAAAGTGGTTCTGCCGGTGGCGATTCCGAGCGCGATCCCGAGGATCGGAATCGACAGCGGTGCGACGATCATGGCTCCGATCACGGTCGCGGTCGAGTCGCCGACCACGCCGGAGCAGGCGATGATGCTGGACAACACCAGCATGATCCAGAACGCCGAGCGCTTGGAGCGCGTGTCTCCGACGGTGAAGTCGAGCCGATCGTCGAGTTCGTCGAGCGTCCGGCGTTGGCTTTGCGGCGCCAGCAGGTACACGATGCTCTCCTCACTGCGAAAGTTGGCGCATCTCCACCAGCGTCAGCCCGAGGCTGTCGAAGCGAGCCAGGATCCCGCGCATCGCGGTCGAATCGGCGATCGTCCCGGAGAGCACCGTGGTGCCGTCGTGGGGCGGGACGGCCTCCAGGTCGGGAAAGGCCGTCAGCGCGCGTTCGGACAGCTCACCCTCCACAACGAACCGGTATCTGGCCGACATCGGCAGCGACCTCGCTTCCGTCCTTGGTGACCGACGTCGCTCGAGCATGCGCCGCCGCGACGGCGGTGACTTCATCCGCCGCGGGTGAAGTCCGGCCGGGTCACAGCAGGCCGCTGCTGCGAGCGGCCGCCACCACCTGCATCCGCGAGTTGGTCCCCAGCTTGGCGTAGATGCCGCGCAGGTGGGTTTTCACCGTGTTGATCGAGACCCCGAGGTCATCGGCGATCTGCTGGGTGGTGTGCACCGACGGTAGGTGCCGTAGCACCTTCAACTCGGTGTCGGTCAGGGCGGGATGACGAGAAGCCCTGTGCGCCAGGGGGTGACGGCGCAGTTCCGCGGCGAAATCGTCGTAGTGGCCGAACGTGCCGGCGAAGGCGTCCAGCAGCGCCAGCGCGCCGGGCACGTCCAGAAACGGCCGGACGATATGTTCGCCCGCGGCCCGGCGCAGCCCGCGCTCGATGCCGGCGCGCGCTTTGCCCGCGTTGCCCAGATCGTGCTGGGCGCCGGCATGCAGCAGCCACGCGGTGACCTCGTGGACGGGATGGACGCGAGGCTCGGCGGACAGCAGCGGCCGAACGAGATCGAGGACCGCGCGCGACCGGTTCGCACCGGCCGCGAGCGCTGCCTGCGCCAAGGCGATGTCGGGGGTGTCGCCGAAAACGGTGCGAGCGTGGTCGGTGAGCAGCTGGGCCTCGTAGGTTTCGTGCGCCCGCAGCAGACGCCACACCACGAACGGAATCAGGCCGCCGTCGAGCGCGGCGGGTTGGGTGTCCAGCATGCGGGACAGACTCTGCCGGAGCAGCTCCGCCACGTTGGTGTCCGCGGCGGCGGTCAGTATCGCGACCAGCTGGCTGGGTGACCCGCCGGCCGGACCCAGCGGGTCATCCGGCGATTGGTGCTCGGCGTGGACAGCGGGAACCAGATCGGATTCGGTGTGCTCGCCCTGTAGGTAGGCGCCGAGCGCGGCCAGAGCGGCGGCGTGGGCTGCCTCCCACGCGGCACTCAGATCGTGCGCGTGCGCGAATTCCAGTGCGGTGTCGCTGCGTAGGCGCATGGTGGTGAGCGCGCCGGCCAGCGCGGCGGCCATGGCCAGCCGGGTAAGGGCACGCAGTCGCAGCCGGGGATGCGCACGCAGGTCGGCCGCGGCCAGGGCCGCGCGTAGTCGGCGTTCGCCGGCGTCGAGCTCGCCGCACGCGAGCAGCGCCGTCCCCGTCTCCACGGCGAGGTAGCAATCCAGATCGGTTTCGCCGGTGGGCGAGGGGATTTCGGTTTCGCGTTGGTCGAGGCGGGTATCGGTGCGAAGGCCCAGTTCGGTGGTCACCGCGGCGGCTAGTGCGGCGCGGACCTCCGCGGAGACCAGCGAACTCGGTTGCGCGCGTGTGTGTTCCAGCGCGTCGCAGTAGGCGCGGGCGGTGGGGGCATCGGCCCGGCTCAGCGCGTCCGCGACATGCAGCAATCGCGTGAACGGATCCCGCAGGAGCGTGGCGTCCAGAGCTGCCAGCTGCTCGAACAGTTCGGGTCCGTGCCCGTCGAAGACGACGCCGAGCGCGTCGCGGGTGAGGAAGTCCAGCAGTGGTTCCCGATTCGGCAGCCGCACCAGATGCGGTAGCGCGGCGGCGGGCTCGCCGGACGCGCGCAGATATGTCGCGGTGCGCGCGTGCAATTCGTCGGCCGACGCCGGACCCAGTCGCGTGAGTTCGGCGCGGAAGTAGGCGCGCAGCATCGGGTGGTAGGAGTACCAGAGCTCGTCGCCGCGGACGACGCTGCTCAACGGATAGTTCAGGCGGGTCAGTTCGTGCAGCCATCGGGTCGCGCCGCCGCCGGTGAGGTCGTCGGCGAGTGATTCGGTGAACTCCTGGGGCACGCTGGTGTAGGTCAGGAACATTCGCAAGCCGGGGGAGAGGGTATCGATCAGTTCGCCGGCCAGCAGATCCGACACCGGGTTGGGTAGTCGCGAGAGGGCGGTGAGCGCCACCGTCGGAGGTTCGGATCGGGACGCGAGGTAGAGGGCGGCGATCCGTACCAGCGCCGCCCATCCGCGCGTCAATCCCATCAGCAGCGCGAGGCCGGAATCGTCGAGCGCGCAATCGTATTCGCGGCAGACCTGCGCTGCTTCGGCGGGCGAGAACGCCAGATCCTCGGCGGACCACCTGCGTAGTCGCGAATTCAGCGCGAGCTGATGCCAGCGGATCGGTGGCTCGAAACGCGCTGCCACGACCGTGGTCAGGCAGTCCGGCGCGTGCAGCAGGAAGTGTTCGAGACCGGCCAGGGTCATCGGGTCGGTGGCCAGGTGGGCGTCGTCGATCACCAGCAGTGTCGGCAGCGCGCGTTCGGCGATCTGCTCGGCCAGTTCGGCTGCTTCGGTCAGCGGAGTGGTCAATGGCGCACTGGTGGTGGCGGGCAGCGACAAGGCGCCGCGTACACGCTGCCACAGGGTCGTGGCGGGCCGTCCTTCGGTGAGGGCGATCCAGGCCGACCCGCCGGGGTAATCCCGGCGGGTATGGCGCGCCATCCATTCGGTCAGGAGCGCTGTCTTCCCGGTTCCGACCGGTGAGCAAATAGTCAGCGTCGAGCTGTCGGCGAGTGCGGCATCCAGGGCTGTCAGGAGCTCGGCGCGATCGACGAGTGGAAAGGCCGGCCGCGGCGCGCTGGGTCCTCGCGGCGCGCGACGGCGCTGATCTCGTGGGCCGGTACTTTGCGATACGGGCACTGGATCTCCTGCGGTGTGACAGTTGATTACCTGCTACGGCGTGCGCAATTCGTCGAATCCGATGGCGATCGGGCGCGCGCACGGTAGAAGCTGCCGTAGGACTTCACCCGGAACAGATGAAGGTCGCCTCGCAGTCGAACCATAGTGTCGAACATCAGCGCGCCGGGCTGATTCCCGGACGTGGGATTGGATCGCGACCGTTTCGCAATGTGCGCTCGTTCAGCGAGTAGGCAATGTGCTGGCTATCGTCGCTGGGAGGTGCTGACCGTAATGAAGCCTCAGTTGGACCCCGCCGCGCTGGAGCGGGGGACCGCCTGGTCGATTCCGCGCGGTCTGATCGTCCTGCTGGCGACGGCGGGCGCGGTGGTGTCGATCGCGGGCATCAAGGTATCCGCCGGACTTGTGGGCCCGGTCTTCTTGGCGCTCATGCTCACCATCGCCGTGCAGCCCGTGCAGGTGTGGGCACGGCGGCGTGGCCTGCCCGCTTGGCTGGGAATGGTGCTCGCACTGGTCGCGGCGTACGCGATCGTGCTGGGTCTGCTGGCGGTCCTGATCGTCTCGGTCGCTCAACTGGCCACGGAACTGCCCGATTACTCCACCCGATTCGACGACCTGCTCGGCGGGGTGCGCTCGATGTTGTCGGGCTGGGGTGTCGGTAGAGACCAGATCCACGACCTGCTCAGCGGGCTCGATTATTCGCAGCTGCTGAATCTGCTCCAGACGACGCTGAGCGGACTGGCCGGAGTGCTGTCGAATCTCGCGTTCGTGCTGGCCCTGCTGCTGTTCATGGCGGCCGACGGAATGTCGATCGGACCGCGGACCGAGATCATTACCCGGGAACGTCCCGACATCTCCTACGCTTTGGGCGCGTTCGCCGCGGGTACCCGCCAATATCTGCTCGTCTCAACGGTATTCGGCCTGATCGTCGCGGTATTCGACGGTGTAGCGCTCTGGTGGCTGGGAGTTCCGCTGCCGCTGCTGTGGGCGGTGCTGTCGTTCATCACCAACTTCATCCCGAATATCGGATTCGTCGTCGGGCTGATACCACCGGCGCTGCTGGCGTTGCTCGACGGCGGGCCACGACTGATGATCTGGGTCATCGTGGTCTACTGCCTGATCAATTTTCTGATCCAGTCGGTGATCCAGCCGAAGTATGTGGGCGACGCGGTCGGATTGAGTGTCACCGTCACCTTTCTGTCCCTGATCTTCTGGGCCTGGGTGCTCGGCGCACTGGGCGCGCTGCTGGCGATTCCGCTGACCCTGCTGCTGCGTGCGGTGCTCCTGGATATCGATCCCTCCACGCGCTGGGTGAGCGCGCTGATCAGCAGCGCCCCGCGTGAACCCGGCCCCGCCGAGGCCGGATAGCCGATCTTCACCCGATTCGGGTGATCCTGCGCCCGCGACCCGAGCCATAACGTGGCGGCAATTGTCATTCCGTCCGAGGCATCGAGGTGCATCATGTCGTTCTGGGAAGTGATCTGGCTGATCGTGGTGAGTTTCGCCTTCATCGCCTACCTGCTGTTGCTGTTCTACATCATCGGCGACCTGTTCCGGGATCGAGACACCTCGGGCTGGGTGAAGGCGCTGTGGATCGTGTTGTTGATCTTCCTGCCGTTGCTGACCTCGCTGGTGTATCTGATCGCGCGCGGAAAGGGCATGCAGGAGCGTGCGGCCGCCGAAGCCGACCAGATACAGGCCGCGCAAGCCGATTACATCCGCGATACCGCCGGAACCAGTCCGGCCGCGCAGATCGCCGACGCGAAACGTCTGCTGGCGGACGGGACGATCACCCAGCAGGAATTCGATCAGCTCAAATCGAAGGCGCTGGCATGACCAGGGATTCCGGATCGAATTCCGCGAAACCTTCGCCGCTGTCCCGGTTGTCGCTCAATCAGTGGCTGGCGTTGGCGCTCACCGCGATCGCGATCATCTTCTTCTTCGAGAATCGGGACAAGGTCGAGATCGAATTCCTGCTGATCTCGATTCGGTCGCCGATGTGGTTGATTCTGCTGGTCATGTTCGCGGTGGGCTGGCTGACCGGCGTGCTCATGCTGCGCAAGCGCGGCGCGTCACGGAAGTGATCGGCCTCAGCTCAGATTCGCTATGCCACGCGCGGTGAACAATGCTCCGAATCCGAAGAGCACCCCCAGGGACAGCACTCGGCTGTGTCGCAGCAACCACACTTCGGCACGGTCGAGTCCCATGCGCGCTCGGTCGCCGAGCGCGAGGAAGACGAGCATCGGAATCAGAATGTCGCCCAGCGCCGCGATCAGCAGAATCAGCGTCGCCAGCAACGCGCCGCCGACCCCGACGGCCGAACTCGACACCGAACTCATCGCCGCCATCATGATGAACAGGTTCGGATTGATCACTCCGAGTGCGACACCGATGACGAAGGCTTTCAGCGGTTTCGCGGTGTCGAGTTCCCGGAACAGGCGCGGCCGCTCGGTCACCGGGGACGGCTTGCGCAGCGCCATCCAGCATCCGACCACCAGGAACAGCAGGCCGACCGCCAGGCCGGCGCCGTGCGAGACCTCCTGGGAGGTCGCACCGGGATCGGAGGCGCCGCCGAGCAGCGCCGAGAGCGCGATCATCGAGTAGACCAGCAGGAATCCCGCGCCGAACCCGCCCGCGTTGGCCACGGGCCGGCCGGTGTGCAGGAGCAGGATGCAGCCGATGACCGCGCCGGGCGTGATCAGCAGCCCCCCGATCTCCGGAAGCAGTCGCAGCAGCAGGTCATTCATCGTCAGCCTCTCGTGTCGTCTCGGCCGGTAGGTCGGCGATCGCGGCCTCGACCGTCGGGTAGACCGTGAGTCGATCGCCGGCTCCGGCCGAATCCAGTTCGTCGCCGAACTGGGCGATCGAGTGCGCGATCCGGAAGTCGATGCCGCGCCGAGAAAGGCTCTCGCGCAAGGCTTCCAGCATCGCGGCGGCCGTGACATCGATGGTCGGTGAGGTTTCGGCATCGAGCACGACCAGCCGGGTCCGATCGGTACACAATGCCTCGATGCGTTCGCGGACATAGTCGGCGTTGGCGAAGAATAGACCCGACTCCACCCGCACCACCAGTAGATCCGGGCGGCGCGGCAGGTCGGGGTGGTGCTCGGCGTCCAGCCACAGCGCCCCCTGGCCGGCCAGGCGCGCCACGTGCGGTTGCGAGGCGCGATAGACCAGCAGCAGCATCGAGATCCCGATCCCGATCAGTAGGCCGGGCAGCGTGTCGAACAGCAGCACGCCGACCATCGCGGCAACCGCGCCGAGGAAGTCGGCTCGGGCCGCGCGGCCGTAGATGCTGCCGAGCCGTTCGGTCCACACCCGGTAGAGCCGGCGCAGTGCCGCGAAGTCGACCAGTTCGATCACCGCGGCGATGACCACGCCTGCCAGGGTCGCCTCGGGCAGCTTTTCGAACAGGCCCGTCAAGAACAGCAGGGTCACCACCGTCAGCGCGGCGACTACCAGACCGCTCAACTGGGTCTTGGCGCCCGCGGCGCCGTTGACGGCGGTCTTGGACAGGCTGCCGTTGACCACCATGCCCGAGGCGAATCCGGATCCGAGATTCGCCGCGCCGAGCCCGAGCAGCTCCCGGTTCGGGTCGACGGTGTAACCCGCTTTGGCCGCATAGGTTTTCGCCGCACCCAGCCCCTCGGCGAAGCCGATCAGGACGACGCCGACCGCGGGGCCGAGCAGATCGAGGTAGTCACCGAACCCGACGCCGGCGGGCAACCCGAGTGCGGGCAGTCCGGCGTCGATATGGCCCACGATCGCGACGCCGTGGTCGTCGAGCTGCAAGACGGCGACCGCGGCGATACCCAGCAGCACCGCCACCAGCGACCCAGGGACAAGCGGCAGCCACCGTCGCAACCCGAGGACCACGATCAGGCTGATTCCGCCGACAAGGAGTGTGCGCCAATTCGTTTCGCCGAGATCGGTCAGCACGCCCCACGCCTGTTCGAAGAAGTTGCCCTCGTGTTTGTGGATACCGAACAGCTTGGGGACCTGACCGATGATGATGGTGAGCGCCAATCCGACGATGAACCCCTTCAGTACGGGTTCGGAGATGAAGGCGGCCGCGAATCCGAGCCGGATCAGACCTGCCAGCAGCCCGACCAGCCCGGTCGTGAGCGCGAGGGCGGCGGTCAGTGCGATGTAGCGGTCGTGGTCCGCCCCGGCGAGCGGGGTGACGATCGCGGCCGAGAGTGCCGCC
Source organism: Nocardia sp. NPDC127579 (assembly GCF_042672005.1). NCBI lineage: Bacteria > Bacillati > Actinomycetota > Actinomycetes > Mycobacteriales > Nocardiaceae > Nocardia > Nocardia sp. NPDC127579. The sequence goes on from NZ_JBHXVZ010000003.1 coordinate 94,356, forward strand.
GTCGCCGACATCGGTCCCACGACCAGGTGCCGGGAGCTACCTGCCAGCGCGTACAGGACCAGCGCCGGAAACGCTGCGTACAGACCCGCGACCGGCGGTACCCCGGCGATCGAGGCATACGCGAGCGCCTCGGGCACCATGACGGCCCACACCGTCAGTCCCGCGACCACATCTGCGCGAAGCCAGCGTGGCTGGTAGCCCTGCAACGATCCGAACACCCATCGAGCTGTCATGGCTGCCATCCGTTCTGTGCCGCCGCGTCACACACCACCGATTCCCTTGCCGAGCACCGCCGCGCCCATCACCAGGAGCACGATCGCCATCACGGCGTGGTTGTTGGCCTGTAGCCACGCTCGGGTGCGGTCGAGGCTCCCGCGGAGCCGGTCGGCGGCGACGGCGTAGCCCACCACGACAGCGAGTACGCTTCCCGCGGCCAGCACCGTGAAAACCGCTACAGCAATCGCTTTCTCGCCCATGGACAGGTCATCGGATCCGATCGTCACCCCGGCCGACGCACCCAGCAGCAGGTTCTTGGGATTCACCGCCGAGAGCAGTACTCCCAGACCTGCGGCCCGGAGGGCGGTGAAATCGTCGATGGCCCGCATCCATCCCGGAGGTTCGGTGTCGGAGCGCTGCCGCCATTGCGCGACGGCGAGCAACATCAGGGCCACGCCCAACGCGATCTTCATCCAGGATCCCGCGGCCGAGGCTTGCCGGTCGTCCGAACCGCCGAGCGTTCCCGACAGCATGACGAACACCGTGGTCACCACGGCGATGCCGAAGACCCAGCCGAACGCGAAACCGGTGCCTGATCCGGCCGCGTCGCGGGAGAGGATCATCAAGATCGCGGCGACGATCGGAATCGGCGAGATCGCCACGCCCACCGCCAGCGGGAGTAGATCGCCGAGCACACTGCCCATCCGGTCACCCTAGGTTCGCCGGAGTGCGGCTCGCTCACACGATTCGGGTGAATTCGAATCGGTTCAGCCGGTTCGGTGCAGATGCACTCTCGCCTGGGCGAACGCGTCCAGCGTCGATTCACCCAGGGTCGAGGTCGCGGTGAAGAATTCGAGGTGGATACCCTGGGCGGCGAGTAGGTCCTCGTTCCACAACTGCCGGATGGCCGGGTCGACGCCACTGAGGTACAGCTGTCCGCCGACCGCGTCCAGGCGCTGGGCATAGTCGGCGACCACCGCGAGGAACGTGGCGCTGGCGGTGGTGCGCCCGCGCAGGCGCAGGATCACGATCGGCGATCGCGCGCCGGTGGGATCGGGCAGCCGGGATTGCAGGGTCCGTGCGCCCGCGTAGAAGAGGCTGCCGTAGACATCGAGGATCACGATCTCGTTGTCCGACAGGTGTTTCGGTGCGGTGGTCTCCACCAGATCGGAGTCCTCGACGCGCAGTCGAACCACTTTCAGGTCGATGGCTTCCTGGTTGAGCTGTAGCAGGAGCGAGAGCGCGACCCCGATGCCCACGGCGGCCGTCACCGGGAGCGCCAATGTCGCGAGGAACGTTGTCACCAAGGCGATTCGCGAGGTAGCTCCGCTGCTCCAAATAGCTTGGTAACGGCGCGGATTCAGGGATCCGAACGCGGCGACGATCAGCACCGCGGCCAGCGTCGGCATCGGAACTCGCCCGACGACACCGGCGAAGACCGCCAGGATCACCAGCATCCAGATACCGGACCAGATCGCGCCCCACCGGGTGCGCGCTCCCGCCGAAGCGTTGAGTGCGGTTTGCCCCACCGAGCCGCCCACCGGCATTCCCCGGAACAGCGCCGCTGCCACGTTACCCACGCCCTGCGCGGCGAAATCGCGGTTGGCGCGCGCACGGGACCCGTCGGCGTTCGGCGCGGCCTCGGCGACTCCCGCGCCCTGCACCAGCACGATCACCGCGACCGCGGCCGCGCCACCGACCAGCGCGGGTGTGAAGACGCCGACATCGGGCAGGTGCGGTAACGGCACTCCGGTGGGAATGTCGCCGACGTCGGACACAGTGCTGACCGAGTCCCAGCCCAGCAGCAGCATGACCGCCGCCGGTATCGCCAGTGCGGCCAGCGCGGCCATCAGCCGCAGCTGGGTACGCCCGAGCACGACCATCGACGCCAATGCCAGCAGCCCGATGATCAGCGACGGCACATCGATCTTCGACGGATGCGCGAGCACATTCGCGGCCTTCTCCGCCGCGACGCCACCGTCGGCGGACGCGCCGAGCAGGGTGGGCAACTGCCCGAACACGATATTGACGGAGATGCCGAGCAGGAATCCGGTCATCACCGAATGTGACACGAACCGGGTGTAGCGGCCCAGCCGCAGCGCCGCGGCCGTCAGCATGACCACACCCGCCACCAGCGTGAGCAGTATCAGGGCCGCCGGACGATCGGTGTCGTCGACCGCGCCCAGCGCGGATCCGGCCGCCAGCGCCGAGGCGCTGGTGGTGGTGACCACCATCAGCCGGGTGCTGGTGGCGAATCCGCCGAAGAACGGGCCCGCCATGCTGGCATAGAGCCCGTGCACCGGGTTGACGCCGGCGAGCACGCCCGCCGCCATACCGTCGGGGACACTGCCGATCGCCCCCGGCAATCCCGCGATCACATCCCGTTTGGTCATGCGCTCGCGTGGCAGCCAGCCGAACCGGCGAGTGCTCGCCGCTGCACGTCCGGCCATGACGGCACTCCTTCCGCGCGGGCTCGGGTCGGCACCAGCGATCATCGGCGGGCACGGCCGCGCCCCGCTTCATCCGATTCGGGTGAGGTGAGCTCGCACGCCCGGCGGCACGATGGCCGTCATGGCGGAATCAGCATCGAATCCGGGACCGGTAGAACTGGTCGTGCTCACCTTTCCCGGCACTCGGGTCGACAGCGGCGTGCGGGCCGCGTTGGGCGAGGTGGTCGACCGTGGCTACGTGACGGTCCTGGATCTGATCTATCTGTCCAAGGACGCCGACGGCTCCCTGACCGAAATCGAGATGGACGAACCGCTCGAGCAAATCGGGCTCGCCGGTCTGCGGATAGACGCCCGCGACCTGGTCAGCGTCGACGACCTCGAGATCGTGCGCGACACGATGCGTCCGGGCACCTCGGTGATCGTGGTGGTCTACGAACAGACCTGGGCCCGGGGCATGACCGATGCCGTGAGCCGGGGTGGCGGCGAGGTCACCCTGCATATCCAGGTGCCTCGCGAGAGCATGGATGCCGCGCTGGCGACTCCGTAGAAAGGGTGCAGCACATGGTAATTCGCAGAGCGAGATTCGGCCGGCCCGGACTGCTCGGCGCCGTCGCACGCACCGCGGTCATCACCGGCACCGCCAGCGCCACGGCGAACGCGGTCAACCGGCGTTCGCAGCGGCGCGCGGCCGAGGAGCAGGCCTATGCCGCGCCGGCGCCGGCTGCCGACAGTGGTGACGATCTGGTCTCCCGGCTGGACAAGCTCGGCCGGTTGCATGCCTCCGGTGCGCTGTCGGACGCGGAATTCGCTGCTGCCAAAGCCCAGTTGCTGGGCTGACGAAAGGGACAACGATGGTCACACCTGGAACCCGGCACCCCGCACGACAGGGGCTTGCCTTCGGCATCTCCTTCGCGGTGGGCATGCTGCTGCTCGTCGCCGCGGCCGCCTCGGTGCTGCAAGGAATCTCGGCTGTCTCCAACGACCGCGTCTTCGCCCGCGATCTCGACTACACCTACCAACTCGATCTCCCCACCTGGGGCTGGATCCACATCGTGGTCGGCGTGATCCTCGGTTTGACTGCCCTGGGACTGATGATGGGCGCGACCTGGGCGCGCATGGCCGCCATCGCGTTCGCGGGACTGTCGATGGTCCTCAATTTCCTTTCGCTGCCCTACAACACGTGGTGGGCCGTGGTTGTCATCGCCCTGGATGTCGTCGTCATCTGGGCGGCCTCGACCTGGAATCCGCAGGGGTAGTGAGCCGCGCGGTTACCTGGTGTAGGTTTCCCGGCGCTCCTGCCGCCCGCAGTTGGAGTTGTAGATCTGCACGTACTTGGTGCCGATGCTGCCGCCCCAGTTCACGCAATGTCCTCTGCCGTAGACGTAGGCCGGGCCTGTGTGCGAGGTGAAGCGGCCGAAGTCCTCGGCCGAGCTCCCGGTGTCCGGGACCTCGATCCGCACGGACATGTCCACGGTGCTTCCAGTGCTGTCGCGGATCGTCGCGACGCAGTTGTTGCCGTTCGAGGAGTTGTATGTCAGGTAGACGGTGCCCGAGGAGCCGATGCGCATCGAACTCACCGTCTTGTAGTCGATTCCACAGACCGCCTGCGGTGGGGCAGCGGAGGCCGGTGCCGCCCAGGCGGTTGTGATCCCCGCCAATAGGCTTCCCGATGCCGCGAAGGTCAGGGCAGGACGCAAGAATCGCACTGTGTTCTCCTCGTGGAGCACGATCGAAACCCGTGGATGACCAGCCAAGAACACGTTCAACGTAGACGACGGTGGCGCCGAACCCGATCAAGACGGCGCGGCCGGGAGCGTCGCGTCCTCGATGTCGATCGTGCCGCGGGTTCTGCAACCTGGGTACGAGGTCGAAGCAGCGCTGTGGGGTGAGGGCGATCGAGAATTCGCGGCCTACCGTCCAGGTGTCGGAATGCGGTGGACGGAGGGGCGGTATGGCGTGGGGGCGAGTGGCCGGGTTCTTCGGGTTGGCGTTCGTGCTGACCTGGATGTGGTGGGTTCCGGCGGCGTTGGTCGAGCGTGGCACGGTGCCGGTGGAGCTGCCGTGGATCGTATTGATGATTCCGGGCGGGCTCGGTCCTGCGGTCGCTGCCGTGATCTGCTCCAGCCGGCGCATGGGAGGACCGGGGGTGCGGCCGTTCCTGCGGTACGCGTTTCGGTGGCGTGCGGCGCCGCGGTTCCATCTGGCGGCGACGGCGGGGATGGCCGTCCTGGTGCTGGGTACCGTGCCGGTTCAACTGCTCGCGGGGGCGAGTTGGGATGGGGCGGGGGCGGTTTCGGGACTCGCCGCGTTCCCGTTCCTGCTGGTGTTCACATTCGTGCTCGGCGGCGGGATCGATGAGGAACTGGGGTGGCACGGATTCGCGTTACCGCACCTGCAGGAACGGCTCCCGGTGTGGGCGGCGAATCTGCTGCTGGGGGTGGTGTGGTCGCTGTGGCACCTGCCGCTGTGGTGGAATCCGGCTGTCGGGCAACATGATTCGAACTATCCGCTCTACGTGGTCTCGACGACCGGGTTCGCCGTGCTGCTCGGCTGGCTGTACAACTCCACCGGGGGCAATGTGCTGGTCATCGTTACCGCGCACACGTTCGCCAACCTGGCCTACGGGTTGCAGGCGGCGGCGATCGATCCGGTGTACCAGTGGATCGACGCCGTGGTCATGGGCGGTGGTGGGCTGCTGGCCCTGGCTGTGACGCGTGGCCGACTCGGTGCTCCGCCGTCGGCCGAGCCGCCCACGGATCGCTCGGCCGGATCTCGTGGATTGCCCAGTACTACAAGGGGATCGGCTGCCGCGGCACCGGACTCGGGTGATCCGGTGAGGTGCGATGCGGCCAAGACGCTGTTCGTCGAACGCGGCTCCGACGACACCTCGGTGGACGAGCGACGTGCTCAGGGCAGGCGGTCGAGGAATCTGCGGACCCGGGCGGCTTCACCACTGCCGGTCGTCGGCAGGCGCAACAGTTCGAAATCGTAGCGGGCACAGATCTCGTCCTTCAGGGCGTCGCGGGCGCGTTGTTCCGGACGAGCCTCATGCGAGCTGAAGCCGTCGACTTCGATGGCGCCGAGGTTCGCGTTGGTGATCCGGTTGTAGATGACGAAGTCGAAGGACGACCGGCGCTGGGCGAATCGCCGGTGCTGTGCGTCCAGTCTGCCCAGGTCGCGCGGAAACACATCCTGGAGCAGAACCTGTCGATGTATTCCCATGTGGCCGTAAGTAGTTTCGGCGAGTATTGCTTCGAGCATCGACAGAGCGATGTCCTCGGAGTCCACCGCGGTCCGGCCCCACCCGAGGCGTGGACGGGCGCGCCGCCGTGCGGTGTAGTCGGAGTAGAGCAGGTCGAAGATCGACACGATGTCGCTGTCGAGGACAGCGTGGGCCGGATCGCGATAGCGGATGTATCCGATCAGATCGCGCAGGTACCGGCTCTCCGGCAGTTCGGAGGGATGTGTGACCAGGACGAACATCGATATCGCCCGGGACACGGCCACATTGATCAGATGTGGATCGTCCGCGAAATCGACGGACCGCCGGCCGGCGGTGCCGTCCAGCACGGTGGTCATGACGACCGCGGTCTTTTCGCGCCCCTGGAATTTGTGCACGGTGTCGGACTCGATGGAGTCGATCAGCGCGTCGGTCACCTTGTCGGCCTGCCGCCGGTACGGCGTGGTGATGCCGACCTCGTCGGGCGGAATATCGGCACTCAACCACGGCAGGACCTCATGCAGGATCACGTCGATCTCGCGTTGATTGCTGCGCCCGTTGAACTTCGGGTCGGGGTCGCCGTGGATGTAGCGCATATGGTTGCCCGGTGCGGTCCGCACCACGCGCATCGAGGCGATTCCCGGCGTGCTGGTGGTATACGGAATCAGGTTGCCGTCGTAGAACGTCCGGTTGCAGAAGCCGATGATGTCCGGATCGCATCGATAGTGCTCCCGCAACATCTCCCGCGGGACCTGATCGCCGTACAACTCGATGATCGCGGCCAGAACGCTGCGCCGATAGTCGAACACCGGATCCGGCGGCGACGGCGGGTCGGCGAGATCCGTGCTGACCGGTGGAAGTTGTTGCAGGTCACCGACAATGATGACATTCCGCGCGCAGGCCAGGGCCGGGCCGACGGTCAGCAGATCCACTTGGGAGGCTTCGTCGATGATCAGATAGTCGAGTAGCGCCGACGGTCCGATGCTGTTCTGGAGCGAATGGCAGGTGCTCAGGATCAGCGGATAATCTCGGGTGAACTGACCGAAGTTCCGCCGATACCGCGGGCCGTGGATCGTCCGGGACATCGACGTGTACCTGATGCGCAGTGCTTCGACCAGTAACTGCCGGGAGAGCTCGGCCTGTTCGGCGAGCAGTTCGTCGAATCTCCTTCCGGCCAGCTTCCTGCTCAGCTGCTCGATGCCGCGCTCGAGTTCGGCCGTCTTCTTCTCGTAGTACAGGCGCTGAATCCGCAGGATGACGTCGGCGTCCTCGGCGTCGACCTTGCGGAGCGCGCGGTATTTGACATAGCGATTCATCGTGTCGGCGATCCGGCCCCAACCGCTGTCGCGGAGCCACCGGGGATCGGTATCGGCGATGAAATCGAGGAGTTTGGCGGCGCTGTAGCGCCGCAGCAGCGGCAGGTCCGCGGCGCCGGGAACCTCATGCCGGTCGAAGAAGGTCTGGAAGTGTCGCTGTTCGAGCTGGTAAGCATGCAGTCGATTGCGAAGCTCGGCACGTGCTCGATCGTGACCGAGAAGCTCGGCGAGGTCCTGGTTCACCCGGCGTAGCGCGGTCGCGGCGTCGTCGGCGAGCGGCGGCGCGCTGCGCAACATCGCATCGACTGCCGCGTTGCGGGATCCCTGGCCGTCGAAGAACTCCTGCTTCTTGACTCTGCGCCCCAGATTGGCCGCGACCATCCCGAAGCCTTCCCTGGTCAGCTTCTCGAAGACGTTGTCCACGGCGGAATTGCTGAACGACACCACCCCGACCGATGCGCCGGAGGCGCAGATCACCGAGGCGATGATGTTCAGGATCGTCTGGGTCTTTCCGGTGCCCGGTGGGCCGTCGATCACCGCGACCGGGAATCGCAGGGCTTTCAGCGTCGCCTCGCTCTGGCTGACGTTGGTGCGGAACGGGTACACCGGCAAGGGCACCCGGTCGTCCGGGTGCGGAGTGATCGGGGCGTGCTCGAGGATGCGGCTCAGAGCGCTGTCGGGGTGCACGAATTCGAGGTTCTCGTGGTTGCGGAGCAGAACCTCGCTGCCGGGCAGCCGCTGCGCGACCGTGCGCCAGTAGGCCAGCACATCCCGGGAGCGGGGGCGGGCGGCGGCGTTCGGCAGTACCTGCACCCGGTCCGCGCTGTGGGCGCTCCAAGTACCGGCCGCGCTCAGCACATGCCACCATGACCCAGCCTCGGGCGGGCCGGTGAACAGGTACGCCGCCTCGGCTCCCGCCACCGCCTCGCCGTCCACGAACAACACCAGGCCGGTTCCCAGCGTGACCGGTGCGGGGCGGCCGAGAATGCTCACCCGTTCGGGGCCGAAGTGATAATCCTTGAACCCGCTGTAGCGCACGCGGACCCGCTGTTGTCCGGGTTCGCATTCGCTGATCTCGAGGGTCTTGTCCTCCGGTACCCGGTCGTCTTTCCGGCGGATGACGACCGCAACCGCGCGCGGATCGAGCACCGAACCCCCTCCGATTCAGAACTGCGCCATGCCGTGCATGTACTCTGCGCAGCTCCCGCTCCGGGCCGGTGACTCCACCTCCGCGCAGAGGTCAGGCTACCGGTTCGAAGCCCGAATCGTCTGCCCGACACTGTTGTTCGTGCTGTTCCTCAACGAGATTCGGATGTGCCGTCGACGATGCGCGCTGGGCGAGGTGTCGCAGACGGACCGGATCGCCGGGACGGCGCCGGCAACGGCCGCGAGGGCGATGATCGGCAGAACCCACCCGCCGAGCCGGTCTGCGGCTGCCGCGACGGGGTTGGCGATGCCGACGCGGTCGAGCGCCCAGCCGAGCGCGGCGATGATCACCAGCGCCGCGCTGCCCACGCGAAGTATCGGCTGTGCGCGGGTGGTGGCGAGTGCCAGCAGCGACGGCAGCGCCAGTGCGACCAGGACCAGCTGAACCGCCTCGATGCCGAGATTGAAGCCGAGCACGCTGAGCGCCAATTGGCCGGTGGACAAATGCAATTCGGTGAGGGTGAAGGAGAAGGCCAGGCCGTGGATCACGCCGAACGCCCCGGCGACGACGGCTTCACGGCCCGGGAACAACGGCCGGACCATATGGACGCCACCCACCAGAATCGTTGCGGCGATGAGGGTTTCGACCGGCACCGCCGGGAGCTGCGCGCGGGTGAGCGCGCTGACCACGAGCGCGACCGAATGGCCGAGGGTGAAGGCGATCGTGACGGCGGTGATGTGCCGCACCGCGCGCCGCCAGCGGTTGTCGGAACGCCAGCGACCGGCCTCGGAGATCAGGACGGCGGGCAGCAGCAGGGTGAACAGGAACAGGAGGTGGTCGGTGCCCTCGAGAATATGGTGGCCGCCGAGCACGACCATTTCGGTGAAACCCTGCCAGGTGGCGGCAGCGGTCAGATCCACCGACAGCGGGGCGACGGTGCCGTCGGTCATCCGCAGGACGCCGAGTCGATGGGCGGCATCCACCTGTCCGGCGCGGCGGGCCGAGACGACGGCGGTATGGGTGGCGACCTCACGGATGACCACGTCGTAACTCAGGGTGAAGCGGCGCGGATCGGCGTTCGGCGGTGGCGTCAGCGCCGCGTCGACGACGAGCTCCTTGTAGGAACCCAGCGCCGATCCGTCCGCGTAGTCCATTCGCATGGCGTTGATCTCGACTGTCCACGGCACACCGTCGCGTGTGGCCGGGCGTACGCGCTCACGCACATAGGTCGCCAGCGCAGCGGAATCCGCCGACAGGTCGGCGCGCAAGTTCAGATCGATTCCGCTGGCCTCCGCGAGATCGCCCGCGGGGATCGACAATTCGGCTTCGATCGCCGACTCACCCACATCGAGCAGAATCGAGGTGCCCGGCATCGGGTGGGCCGAGACGGGAATCGGGTTGTGCAGCAGGACAACAGCCGCGGACCCTGTGGCGGCCAGCACGTAGCGCAGTATTCGTCTCACTCGTCGATGGTCCGTCGCCGTGAACACTGCCGAATCGGTCGATCGACCTATCTTCGGGACGGCCACCGGCAGGTGTGCGCAGAGCCCGGGGCGCATGGCCGGCCCTGGCCGATCGGCCTACCATCGATATGTCGTTCGTACTGCCATCGAGATGCACCCGTGCATCACGGCGAAAGGTACTCGAATGCGAATTCAACGCTGTACTGCGGTTCTGTTCGGAGCGGCACTCGCCCTCCCCGCGCTGATCGGTACGGCCGGCGCTGATCCGGTCGCCGGTGGCTGCTACGGCGGTCAGCTGACCACCACCAACGTCCCGGGAACCGGCAGTGTCGGGATGGACACCAACGTGACCGGCGGGCTCACCGATTGCGCCAGCCCGCAATTACCCGGCGTCACCGGCGGCATGCTGAATATCAGGTATCCGTTCAATGTCGCGACCGGCAGCAATTCCGGAACGGGCGCGGGCGGTAATCCGGCAAATGGGACGATCGCCTGGTCCGATGGATCGGTGAGCGTCGTTTCGGGCAATTGGGTCACCTCACCCGTGGGCCAGAACGCCATCAGCACGCTCGGCATCCAGAGTGGCCCGGGCGCGGGCCAGCAACTGGTGCTCGGCACCCGTCAGATCGCCAACGCGGGCTCGGTCGGCGGCGGCAGCGGCGGCGCCGGCTCGGTCATGATCATCGACGTCCTCTTCCGATGATCACGGCCGGGTGATATCGAACCAATCGTCGTTCGGTGGACGCGACCACCGCGTCCACAGAGCCTCGAAGTGTTCGGTCAGCTGCGCGAAGATCGGCGTTCCGCTGTTGGAGATCGCCGTGAAGGTGTTCTCGCTGCTCTTCTCGATGAGATACGGGCCGAACAGGATCTCGTCGTCGTAGCGGACATAGTGGATCGCGGGCAGGGTCTGATAAAGCCGAATCGAATAGTCGAGCGCGCCCTGCTGTTCGGCGGGTAGCTCGTTGCGCCAGCGCGCGAAGTTCTGGCAGAACAGTTGTGCACCGCTGACCTGTCTGGGGCGCGGCTGCCGCTCCTCGGTGGTCCGCTGTCCCACATAGGAACTCGCGGCCGCCGGGTAGTCCGGATCGAGCATGAGAACTCGCACCCGGATGCCCGGGCGGAATCGCGAATAGGACGCGAAATTGCGGGTGATCGAACTGAAGTCGAGGCCGATCATGTCGACCCCTTTGCTCGCGTTCAGGTAGCGCTGTAGATATTCCCGTTCGTTCGGGACGATACGTCCGCCGTACCCGCCGGTGATCCCGACGCGGGCAAGGTCTTTCGCGCGGCCGTCGATGTCCAGTTCGGCCCGCAGCACACGGATCTCCGCGGCTTGCGCCTCGACCTGGGTCGCCAGTTTCGTGATGGACTCGCGCATTTTGTCGTCGGCCTCGGCGCTCTCCTGTTTGCCGAGTTCGTCGTCGCCGGTCTTGATCCATTCGCTGAGCAGAAACAGGAACGCGACGATGGCCGCGCTCAGGAATCCCGGCGCGAGCCGGGTTCCGAGCCGGTCGACCGCGTCGGCCGTCGGCGGCGTGGTAATCCAGAGGACGACGCCGAGCACCGTGCAAATCACCAGGGCCAGGAAATACGCCGCCCACCGATACTTCCGCACGTAGCCGCGCGCTGTCTTCTGTTGTGCCATACCGGACTCTCAGATCTCCCGGTACGGTTCGGCTCGATGGGACAGGCGTTCGGCGAAGGATTCCGTCCATGCCGACTCTGTCTCCTCGGCCGCACTGCGCGGGGACGTGATTCGGGTGGGGGCTGCGCCGGTGAGGTTCTTGCCGGGGCGCGGCTGGGTCGCCAGCAAACGGACGCCCCAGGACAGGTACGCCTCCAACGTCATTCCCGCGCACTCGGCCGCGTCGTGGAGCGTGTGCCATTGGGCATCGTCCATGGACACGGTCACGGTGACATCCCTGGTAGCCATAAGGCGTCACGCTAGTCCGAGATGCCGCTCGGATCGGGCGGTTTCGCCGCGTCGGCTGATGACGGCCCCGCCGCGGGTGGCTCCGCGCGTGCGGTAGGCTCTCGAAACCAGAGGTATTTCCTCCGTTTACGTCCGTGGAAAAGCGACGGCGGGGGAGCAGTTCGCACGCACGGCGGGCCGCGAAGGTGCTGTATCGGGCCCTGAATTCAGCACAACCGGTTACTTCCAGGAGAACCCTTCGTGTCCGTATACCTTTATCGCTGGGGCAAATTCGCCTTCCGCCGCAAGTGGATGGTGCTGCCGGTGTGGCTGCTGCTGCTCGGCGTGCTCGGTGTCGCCGGCGGCATGCTGAGCAAGCCGATGAGCGACGAGTTCAGCATGCCGTCGCTGCCGTCCGAACGCGCCACCGACATTCTGGACAAGCAATTCCCGGGAATGTCGGCCCGATTCGGCGTCGATGCCGTCAGCGGCGCGTACGTCATCGCGGCGCCGGCCGGGACGAAACTCACCGACGCGCGTAACAGCGCCGCCATCGCCGCACTCATCACGGACCTGAAAACGCTGTCGGTCGAGGACGGCGGGCGCACCCTGGTCGCCGCGAAAGATGCTGAGGCACTACAGAATCCGGTCGAGACCGCCGAGGCGATGGGCTGCCTGCGCGCCGCCGACCCGGCGGCGTGCTCGGGTGCACCGCTGAATGTACTCAGCGCCGACGCGCCGGCCACCGTCGCCGTGCTCACGGTGCCGTTCGACATCGACTCCGCGGCCGACATCACCGACGAACAACGCCGAGCCGCCTACGCCGTCGCCGATCCGGCCCGCGCTAAGGGATTGACCGTCGAACTCGGCGGAGCCATTCAGCAGGAACAGGAACAACCCAGTGGTCAGGCCGAGATGATCGGCATGGGCGTGGCGCTGGTGGTCATGGTGATCGCCTTCGGCGCGTTCGTCGCGGCCTTTGTCCCGATCATCACCGCGCTGGTCGGTCTCGGGGCCGCGATGCTGCTCATCGCGCTGAGCACCTCGATCATCGAGGTACCGAGCTTCACGACCTTCCTGGCCTCGATGATCGGCATCGCGCTGTCCATCGACTACGCGCTGTTCATCGTCTCCCGGTACAAACACGAATTACACGCTGCCGAAAGCCCCGAGGAGGCAGCCGGTATCGCGGTCGGTACGGCGGGTTCGGCGGTGGTGTTCGCCGGTCTCACCGTCATTGTCGCGTTGAGCGCGCTGAGTATCGTCGGGGTGAACTTCCTGACCTTCATGGGGTTGGGTGGCGCGATCGCGGCGTTCTTCGCGGTGCTGACCGCGATCGGCCTGATGCCCGCCCTGCTGGGCGCGTTCGGCCGCCTCCTGTTCCGGCCGAGACTGCCGCTGGTGGCCCGGCACGATCCGGAGGAGGATGACACGTCGGTCACCAACGGCATGCGGGTTGCCCGGTTGATCGGCCGGCGTCCCTGGGCGGCGCTGGCCCTCGCCGTGGCGGCCCTTGTCGCACTGGCTGTTCCGGCGCTCGGGTTGCAGCTGGGCCTGCCCGGTGAGGACAGCTTTCCGACCAACTCCACGGTCCGCAAGGCCTACGACATCAGGACGGCCGGGTTCGGCGAGGGAAGCAACGGCATCCTGACGGTGGCCGCGGATTTGCAGCATGTGCCGGCGGACGCGCGCGACGCCGCGGTGGCCGCGCTGCGTGACCGGCTCGCCGAATTCCCCGAGATGGACTACGTGACGACGCCGCAGTTCAGCGCGAACGGACTCGGCGTCATGCTGAACGGTGTCCCGCGCGCGGGGCCCAACGACCAGGCCACCAAGGATTTGGTGCGCGACGCGCGAGCCGCCGAAGCGGAGCTGACCGAGCGGTACGGCCTGGAGTTCGGAATCACCGGCACCACCGCGATCTACGCCGACATGGACCACGTGCTGCTCGGCAAGATCGTGCCCTACTTGGCGATCGTGGCCGGTGCGGCGTTCGTCCTGCTGATCCTGGTGTTCCGCTCGATCCTGGTGCCGCTGACCGCGGCCCTCGGATTCCTGCTGTCCATGGCGGCCACCTTCGGCGCGACCGTGCTGATCTTCCAGGAGGGCGCGTTCGGGCTGATCGCGGATCCGCAGCCGATCGTGAGCTTCCTGCCGATCATGTTGATCGGCTTGGTGTTCGGGCTCGCCATGGACTATCAGGTCTTCCTGGTGACCCGCATGCGCGAGGAATACGTGCACGGGAAGTCGCCGCAAGCGGCCATGATCGCCGGATATCACCACGGTGCGCGGGTGGTCACGTCCGCGGCGGTCATCATGATCTCGGTGTTCGGCTCCTTCCTGCTCGAATCCGATGTCACCGCGAAATCCATGGGCTTCGCGCTGGCCGCCGGTGTCGCCATCGACGCCTTCGTAGTGCGGATGGTGCTGGTTCCGGCGCTGCTGGTGATCATCGGCAGGCATTCGTGGTGGATTCCGGGCTGGCTCGACCGGGTGCTGCCCGATATCGATGTCGAGGGGGCCAAGCTGCGGGAGTCCCGGGTGGTCCGGGTCGCGCCGGCGCCGGTCGTCGTGCCTCGCACGGTGGTTCCCGAGCCGGTATCTGACGAGGTCGCCCTCGTGGGCGTCAATGGCCTTGGGCCGCAACAGAATCCACGACAGGGCCCGGTAGGGGACCAGACTGTGCGACGAGATCAGGTAGGGAGGCGGAGTCCGGGACAAGGTTCGGTAGGGGGACCGAGTCCGCGACAAGATCGGGTAGGCGGACAGAATCGACGACCGGATCCGGCGGGCGGCCGTATCGCGGGCCGCATTCGCCGCGATGACGGGCGGCAGGTATCCGGCACCCTGCTGACGCTGTTCGACCCACGCGGGCAACAGGTTTCACGCACCAACGGTGACAGCGACGGCGACTACGAGATCGTCCCGCCCGCGCCGGGAAACTACGTCCTGATCTTCGCGGCGGAGGGATATCGACCGGTCGCGGTGAACGTCACCGCCGTGGACGGCTTGCTCCAGCGGGTCGACGCGACACTGTACGGATCCGCGGCAGTCTCGGGTGTGGTGCGCACTGCGACGGGCGAACCCGTGGCGGGTGCCACGGTCACGCTGACCGACCAGCACGGTGAGGTGATCGACGGCGTCGCGACGGCGGCCGACGGCGCCTACGCGTTCGATGCCGTGCCGTCGGGCTCGCACACGCTCGTCGCGACCGCCGCCGAGCTGCGGCCCAGCGCAACGACTTTGACCCTGCCGAACAACGAGCAGATGCGTTTCGACATCGAACTCGCACCGATGGCGATCCTGCGGGGCACCGTCCGCGCCGGGGACCTGGCGGTCCACGACGCCCACGTCACCGTCCTCGACCGAACCGGCGTAGCGGTAGCGGCCGCGCGCACCGACGCCCACGGCCGCTACCGGGTGACCGGCCTGCACGAAGGCGAATACACCATCGTGGCCCGCGGCTACCCGCTGGTGACCAGCGAGATCACCGTGACGCGCGGCGAAATCGCGCACGTTGTCCGGCTGGGTTTCGAGTCCGAGGAATTCCTGGAGTCGGCACCGGTGTGAGGGCAGCAGCCCCCGGAGGAGTTGCTCGACGAGCGCGCGGCGTCGAGATCACCCTCGACGCACTCGATGGCAGACGGGATGCACTCGGCCATCGTGCAGGCCACCGAACCGGCTGCGCCCGCGACCTGCTGCTCGTGACGCCTCCGGTGCGGAATAATCGGCGGGCATGAGCTTCACGGACGCCGAAATCGGCTACCTGCGGTCACAGCCGCTCGCTCGTCTCGCCACCCGTGCCACCGACGGGCAACCGGACGTTGTTCCGGTTGCCTTCGAGTTCGACGATGCCGCCATCTGGGTCGGCGGCGGCGCGACCGTTGCGTCGACGCGTAAGGCCCGCAATATCATCGCGGGCAATGCGGAGGTGGCATTGGTAGTCGACGATCTGGTCTCACTCGACCCGTTCGTCGCGCGCGGTATTCGCATTTACGGTCACGCCGAACCGCCGGTCGAGCGCACGGGCCTGGTGGGCCCCGGCCACTATCTGCGCATCACGCCGGTTCGATCGTGGAGCTGGAATCTGGCGGGCGTGCCGGCGGGTGACCAGTGGTACGACACCCGCCACGCCTGGCATCGGCGCGAACCCGAGGCCGGATAAGAACCGGCTACCGGCCGATGCCGAGTTGAGCGGAGAAGGTGGACAGGTTGCAGGGGATGTTGCCGGGGTAATTGACGCACGGCTGCTGCTGGTCGATGACCGCCGGCTCCTCGGTAGGAGTGAGCGGCAGCCCGGTCGCGGCGGCAGGTGCGGCAGCGGCGAGCGGGGCGAGGGCGAGGGCGAGGGCGGCGAGCCAGAGTTTCGGGTTGCGCATCAGATCCTCTTCCGGGTGTGGTGGTGAGTCGATCTTCTCGCCCTACCGTAGGCGTTGCACGCCGCACGCGGCAGCCGAGGATTGTGGGGTGCCCGCGCGGTATCGTCACCGGGCGGATCGGAGGAGGGGGCATGCGACAGGCGGGGCAGCGGTGGCGAACGCTGGTCAGTACGGTGCGATTGGGCCCGCGGGAGTACCGGGTGGTGCGGCCCGCGCAGACCGTGACGCACGCGCCGCTGCACGAGGGGTATCTCGGGGCTCAGCTGACCGTCGACAAGACGGCGGCGCTGACCTTGGGGATGGCGTGGGAGCTGGCGGCGCGATCGCCGCGCACGATCATCTATCTTCCGCTGCGGCGCAACGGCTTCGAATGCAACGACTACGGGCACGGTACCGAGCCGCCGCTGGATCTGGTGCTGCTGCACCACAGTCTGCGGTTTCCGGTGTCGCGATGGAAGGACGTGCGAGCCCGGCTCGGGAGCGGACAGCCGCACACGGTGTTCTGCCGGGGGCTGCCGCAGGCCGCGCAGGTAGCCGACGTAGCGGCCGCACGCTGGGATCGTGAATTCAAAGATGTTCTCCGGCAACGGATCACCGCTGACACCCTGTTTCTGGTCGGCAGCAGAACCGCATTCGACCTCGAAGCGCCCGCGTTGCGCGAGCTGGTCGAGGACTGCCCACGGCATATGCACGAGGAGCCGGACACGCACTGCTGCGCCGAGATCACCGTCGACGAACAGCGGCAGTGGTTGCATGTCGAATACTGCCGGGAACATCGCAGGAGATGACGCTCAGCCGGAGGTGCCGTCGTGTCCGGCGAGGAGTTCGGTGAACGGGGCGGAGCGCCCCAGATCGTTGCCGGAGCGGCGGGACCGCTGGCCGTCGTCGGAGAGGAAGCCGCGGACAACGGTGTCCTCGGCGAGCAGCAGCCCGGCGAATTCGGCGGCGGCACGGGTGACCCGGTCGGTGGTGTCGGCGGCGTTGAGGTCTTCGTTGGCGCAGAAGACACCGGTGGTGGCGACGGTGGCGCGCAGGTAGACGAACAGCGGGCGCAGCGCGTAGTCCAGCACGAGCGAGTGCCGGGCGGTGCCGGCGGTGGCGCCGATCAGGACGGGCATGCCGTTGAGCGCGTCCGGGTCGAGGGCGTCGAAGAACATCTTGAACAGGCCGCTGTAGCCGGCGGCCATGACCGGTGTCACGGCGATCAGGCCGTCGGCGGCGGAGATCTGTTCGCGGACGGCGGCGACGCCCGCGGTGGGCAGGCCGCCGGTGGTCATCATGGTCGCCAATTCCTGTGCCAGTTCCCGTAATTCGACGACCTGGAGTTCGAGCGACTCGCCCCGGCCGGAGACGGCGGCGGCGACCGCGGCGCCGAGACTATCGGCCAGCATGCGGGTCGCCGAGGGCTGCGACAGGCCCGCGGTCACGATCACCACCCGGCGCGTCACGGCTCGGACTCCTCGGCGCCGAGCTGGTCGAGCGCGACTGCCCGGCCCGGCTCGACGAGATGGTAGGGCGCGTCGGGTCCCAGTTCCGACAAGGTGTCGTGAGTGGGCGGATCGCTCGGCACGCCGGCGGCGCGACGGGCCTCGAATTCCTTGCGCAGCACCGGAACCACCTCCCGTCCGAGCAACTCGATCTGCTCGAGCACCACGCTCAGCGGGAGCCCCGCGTGATCCATCAGGAACAGCTGGCGCTGATAGTCGCCGACGTAGTCGGCGAAGCCCAGGGTCCGTTCGATCACCTGCTGCGGTGTGCCGACGGTGAGCGGTGTGAGTTCGGCGAATTCCTCCAGCGACGGCCCGTGCCCGTAGACCGGGGCGTTGTCGAAGTAGGGCCGGAAGAAGTTCTTGGCCTCGGCTTCGGAATCGGCCATGAATACCTGCCCGCCCAGGCCGACGATCGCCTGGTTCGCCGCGCCGTGGCCGTAGTGCTCGAAGCGTTCGCGATACAGCCGCACCATCTGCTGGGTGTGCTCCTTGTTCCAGAAGATGTTGTTGTGGAAGAACCCGTCACCGTAATAGGCCGCCTGCTCGGCGATTTCGGGTGAGCGGATGGAGCCGTGCCAGACGAACGGAGGCGTGTCGTCCAGCGGCATCGGGGTGGAGGTGTAGTTCTGCAGTGGCGTGCGGAACTTGCCCTGCCAGTTCACCACCGGCTCCCGCCACAGCTTGCGCAGCAGATGGTAGTTCTCGATGGCCAGCGGGATGCCGTCGCGGATGTCCTTGCCGAACCAGGGATACACCGGGCCGGTGTTGCCACGCCCCAGCATCAGATCGACGCGGCCCTGCGCCAGGTGCTGGAGCATGGCGTAGTCCTCGGCGATCTTGACCGGATCGTTGGTGGTGATCAGCGTGGTCGCCGTCGACAGCACCAGATGCTCGGTCCGGGCGGCGATATAGCCGAGCATGGTGGTCGGC
Source organism: Nocardia sp. NPDC127579 (assembly GCF_042672005.1). Classification (NCBI taxonomy): domain Bacteria; kingdom Bacillati; phylum Actinomycetota; class Actinomycetes; order Mycobacteriales; family Nocardiaceae; genus Nocardia; species Nocardia sp. NPDC127579. Next base: position 112,882 of record NZ_JBHXVZ010000003.1, read on the forward strand.
GAAGACGGCACGAACGGGGGATTGTGGTGCTCGCCGGTGGCGAACACATCGAGGCCGACCTCCTCGGCTTTGAGCGCGATGGCGAGCATCGCCTGGATCCGCTCGGCTTCGGTGGGCGCCGTGCCGGTGGTCGGATCGGGAGTGACATCGCCGATCGTGAAGACGCCGAACTGCATGTGCCCTCCTTGTGCGCCGGACCGTGATCCAGCCTACGGCAAACTCGTGGCACACTCGAGTGATGCAGGACTGGACGTCGGAACCACTGCCCGCCATCCCCCTGGACTCCTGGCGCCCCACCAAGGAGACGCTGCACCGGTTCGCCCAGATCATCGGAAAAGTGGCCCTGGCCGCGGGAATCCGGCGCAATCACTGGTGGCATATGACCTATCGGCTCACTGCTCGCGGCTGGACCACCGTTCCGCTCGGCACCGCCCGCAACGGCCCGGTCTTCACCTGTGCGTTCGACTTCTTCGACCACGAGTTGCGGATCGCGACCGATCGTGGCGCCCAGGCGGTGGTGCCACTCCAGGGGCAGTCGGTCGCCACGTTCTACACCGCGGCCATGGCGGCGCTGCGCGAGGTGGAGGTCGGCGCCATGGTCGCCCGGCCCTACCCCTACGACCTGCCGGATCGGGAGCGTCCGTTCGCCGAGGACACCGAGCACGCGGACTATGTGCCGGAGCTGGCGCAACGCGCGTTCCATGTGCACAGTCAGGTGGGCCGGGTGCTCGAGGAGTTCAGTTCGACGTTCTCCGGCACCATCAGCCCGGTCCAATTGTTCTGGCACACCTTCGATCTCGCGGTGCAGCGGTTCTCGCTGCGGCACATCGACATGCCCGACAGCGTCGATCCGGTGACCCGCGAAGCCTATTCGCGGGAGGACATCTCCGCGGGCTTCTGGTTCGGCGACGACACCGTCACCGAACCCACCTTCTACTCCTATACCGCCCCCGAACCGCCGGGGATCACCGAGCGCCGCTTGAGTCCGGATGGGGCGCACTGGGTTTCCGCCGGGAGCAGTCACAGCGCCTACTACGCCTACGACGCGGCTCGCGCCAGCGCCGACCCGGTCGGCTCCGCGCTCGAGTTCTTCCAGTCGGCCTACATCGCCGGGGCGGACCTGGCCGGGTGGCCCGCCCGCGAACTCACCTGCTGGGGCGGCATCACCGACCCGGTGCGCCGCCGGCACGATCCCCGCTGGCCTCAGTGGCCGGAAGGCCACTGAGTAGGCTGGATCCTCCGGTGGGTGGAGGTACGACAGATGGTGATGGCTGAACGGCAGCGGGGCGAGCTGATCGGTATCGGGGAATTGGCAAGCCGGGCCGGGCTTTCGGTGCGCACGATCCGTTTCTACTGCGACGAGGGGCTGTTGGAGGCGCGGCGCAGCGCGGGCGGGCATCGCATGTTCGAGGCCGACGGCGCGGTCGAACGGTTGCTGTTGGTACGGCAGCTACGGGCGCTCGGACTCGGACTGAGTTCGATTGCCGAGGTGTTGCTCGGCGAACGGTCCATCGGTGAGGTGATCGCCGCCGAAAGTGCCCTGGTCGAGGACGAATTCCGCGAACTGGCGTGGCGGCGAGCCTCGCTGCGGGCAGTGGCGGACGCGCCGCACGCCGAACGCGCTCGCCGGCTCGCGCTGCTGGCCGCGGCGCAGGACGGGCACACCGCGCACGACCGCGTGGTGCGGTTCTGGCGGCGCTTCTTCCCGACCTGTACGCGCGCGGATTTCGACAGCTTCGTCTGCGCCAATATCCCGAGGCCGTCGGTCGATCCGTCGGTCGAGGAGGTGGTCGCCTTTGCCGAACTCGCCGATCTCGTCGATGATCCCGACCTGCTCGGGGTGATGGGCCAGCAGATGTGGCGCTGGCGGCCGGAGACGATCCGGGATCGGCGCGCACTGTTCACGAGCGTCGGCGAGGTGCTGATCGAGGTGATGCCGTTGGTATCGGCGCGGGAGCGACCGCGTGCGGGAACCGAACTCGACCGGTTCGTCGATGTGCACGCCGGGGCGCGCGGCGAACAGGATTGCGCCACCTTCCGCCGCCTGCTGCTCGCCGACGCGACCGACGAGGATCCCCGGATCCACCGCTACTGGACGCTGACCGGCGTCGTATCCCGGACGCCGGTCACGGTGGGGCGGGCGCACGACTGGTTGTACCGGTCGTTGCGGCTCAGCCCAGCGCCGAACTGATCGCGGCGTCGCTGATTTCGGTCAGGCGACGCCGGGCCGCGGGATCGGCGGCTTGCGGATGCGGGTCACTCTCGATCAGACCGTCGAAGTACCGGCCGCTGGTCCGGGCCAGGGCGGGGTCGCAGATCAGGCGCAGGGTCGCCACGGCGCCCTCGTCGAGAGTGCTGACCGGTGCGATGCCCGCGCCCAGCACCATGGTGGTCGGCATCAGGGTGGCAGGGTGCAGAGCATTGACCGTGACGCCGGAACCAGCCAGTTCGGCGGCGAACTCGATGGTCGACATGACCATCGCCAGCTTGGCGCGGCAGTAGGCGGCGAAGCCCGCGTAGCCGTGCTCGAAGGTGAGATCGTCGAAGTCGATCGCCTCCTGGCCCGCCGAGGCCACATTCACCACGCGCGCCGGAGCCGATGCGCGTAGCAGTGGCAGCAGCCGCCGCGTCAGCCGGTACGGCGCCAGATGATTGACGGCCCAGATGAATTCGTTGCCGTCGGTGGTGAGGACGCGGTCCGACAGGCCACCGGTCCCGGCATTGTTGACCAGGACGTCCAATCGGCCGGTGTGGGCGAGGATGTCGTCGGCCAGCCGGTCGACCTCGGCGAGCCGGGACACCTCGGCCAGGACCGTGGTCGGCTTGTGACCGCCCGCGGCCGTGATCTCGGCGGTGAGCGACGCGGCCCGCTCGGCGTCGCGGCCGTGCAGGATCAGCCGTGCGCCCGCGGCGGCGAGCCGGGTGGCGAGCTCCCGGCCCAGGCCATCGGTCGCACCGGTGATCAGGACGGTGCGATCGGTCATATCGCTCATCGGGTGGGTGCCTTTCGTGGTCGAGCGGAACGCAGTCGACAGTACGCGCGTGTGTGCTCGACCGGCACACGACTGAACCCGGGTAGGGTATCGGCTGCGGGTGTGTGCAAGCCTGGAGAACGTCAGCCGGAATCATCGAGGGAAGGGTGTCGAGCGTGCAGCAGGCGTCGCGCCGGTCCTCGTTCGCGCCCCTGCTTGCGCTGCTGGCCACGATGTTGCTGCTGGTGCTGTCGGCGGACTGCACACTGGCCGACGCCGAGACGCACGCACACCCCCACGCCGCTGCCCAGACCGAGCCGGCCGCCGACCCGCACGACGGCGCGCACTGCGCGCCCCATGTCGTGCACTGCATGTTCGAATCCACGATCCCGGTCGCCCCACTGGTGATAGCACCGACGAATCTGCTCTTGGCCCTGATGGCCGTGGTCGCGCTCACGCTTGCCGCCGTCGTATCGGCGGGTGGTATCCGCGGCCCGCCCGTCGCCGCACTTCCCGTCGTCAGCGGACGAATGCTGTTGACGCGCTTCTGTATCGCCCGACGCTGATCGGTCAGCGCCAGGCCGACGTGATGTCCCCGTCGGCCGGTGTCCGCTGCCCGCATACGTCACGCCCGCCCCGCGGCGGGTTCGATACAGAAAGCGACAGTCATGGACAACGTTGTGGCCCGACAGCTCACGGCGGCCACGCCGGAATCGGCCCGGCACCTGCACGGATTGGTCGGCGGCACACCGGTGCTGTGGGTCGGCGCCCCGCTGGCTGCGGCCGGGAAGGGGTTCTGGGCCAAGCTCGAAGGGTTCAACCCGGGCGGTATGAAGGATCGACCGGCCCTGCACATGGTGCGCCGGGCCGCCGCCCGCGGCGAGCTGGCGCCCGGTGCCCGGATCGTCGAATCGACCAGCGGCACCTTGGGTTTGGGTCTGGCGCTGGCCGGGCTCGTCTACCGGCACCCGGTCACCGTGGTCACCGACCCGGGGCTGGAGCCGATCGTCGCCCGCATGCTCGCGGCCTACGGCGCCGAGGTGGACCTGGTCGCCGAACCACACGAGGTGGGCGGCTGGCAGCAGGCGCGGCGCGAGCGCGTGGCCGAATTGCTCGCGGCCGAACCGGGTGCCTGGTGCCCGGACCAGTACGGCAATCCCGACAATGTCGAAGGCTATGAATCACTGGCGCTGGAGCTGATCGAGCAGCTCGGCAGTGTCGACGTGCTGGTCTGCGCGGTGGGCACCGGTGGCCATTCGGCCGGCGTGGCCCGGGTGCTGCGCCGCTTCAATCCGGAGCTGACGCTGATCGGGGTCGACACGATCGCCTCCACCATCTTCGGCCAGCCCGCCGGGCGCCGGCTCATGCGCGGACTCGGCTCCAGCATCCATCCGCGCAATGTGGACTACGCGGCGTTCGACGAAATCCACTGGGTCGCACCGGCGGAGGCGGTGTGGGCCTGCCGCACGCTGGCCGCCACCCATCACGCCAGCGGCGGCTGGAGCGTCGGCGCGGTCGCGCTGGTCGCGGGGTGGGCGGCGCGCACCCGCGGCGCGGAGGTCCAGATCGCGGCCGTCTTCCCGGATGGACCGCAGCGGTACTTCGACACCGTCTACAACGATGCCTTCTGCGCGGAACACGGTCTGCTCGACGGTGATCCGCCGTGTGCGCCGGAGGAGATCGCGTACCCCACCGAGCGGGTGGTGTCGTGCTGGACCCGCTGCACGACGGTCCTCGACCCCGGGTTCGAATCATGATGGTGTACCGGCAGTTCCGGGGATTCGATCTGGCCGCCCGGCTGCTGATGGTCAATCAGTTCGGCATCAATCTCGGGTTCTACATGCTCATGCCGTTTCTGGCGGGCTACCTGTCGAGTCCGCTCGGGTTGGCGCCGTGGGCGATCGGCTTGGTGCTCGGCGTGCGTAACTTCTCCCAGCAGGGCATGTTCCTGCTCGGCGGGACCCTGGCCGACCGGCTGGGCTACAAGCCCTTGATCGTGGCCGGATGTCTGCTCCGCACCGCGGGTTTCGGCCTGCTGATGTTCGCGACCTCGCTGCCGGGACTACTGATCGCTTCGGCAGCAACAGGTTTCGCGGGTGCGCTGTTCAATCCGGCGGTCCGGGCCTACCTGGCGGCCGAGGCCGGGGAGCGGCGCGTGGAGGCGTTCGCCGTCTTCAACGTCTTCTATCAGGCAGGCATTCTCGCGGGACCGCTGGTCGGACTGGCCCTGATGGCGGTGGATTTCCGGGTGACCGCCGCGACGGCGGCAGTGGTCTTCGCGGTGCTGACCGTGGCCCAGGTACTGGCCCTGCCCGCGCGGCGCGCGTCCGGCCGGGGGGACTCGGGTTCGGTGCTCGACGATTGGCGCGAGATCGCCGCCAACCGGCGGTTCCTGGCGTTCGCCGCGGCCATGATCGGCTCGTATGTGCTGTCGTTCCAGGTGTATCTGGCCTTGCCGCTGCACGCCGAATATCTCGCGGGGGATCGCGCGCAGACGCTGACCTCGGCGGTGTTCGTCGTCTCCGGTGTTGTCGCGGTGGCCGGGCAACTGCGGATCACCGCCTGGTTCCGGGCCAGGTGGGGTACCGGGCGGGGGCTGGTGGTCGGCATGGTCGTGCTGGCGGCTGCGTTTCTGCCTCTGGCCGTATCGCCGGGGCCGGGATCGATCGTCGCGGTCGCCGCGCTGCTGCTGGCGGCGGCGCTGCTCGCCGTCGGCACCGCGGCGGTCTTTCCGTTCGAGATGGACACGGTCGTGTCGCTGTCGGAGAACCGGTTGGTGGCAACCTATTACGGCTTCTACAACACCGTGGTCGGTGTCGGCATCCTGATCGGCAATCTGGCCACCGGCGCCGTGGTCGGCGCGGCGCGGGCCGTGGGTCTCGGCTGGATGGTGTGGGCCGGGTTGACGAGCATCGGCATCGGCGCCGCGTTCGCGCTGCACCTGCTGGATCGTTCGGCCTCCGCCGGGCGGCATCGATTGCCCTCGGGCGGAAGACGTGTCGCGGGTTCGGAGGCCCCGGTCCCGGCCTCGGAAATCACCGACCGGTTCCGCGTCGCGGTCGGTGACCCGCGGGAGCAGACGATACCGATCCCGCGGATCACGGAGGGCATATCGGGTCCTTGATCATGCCGGTGCGGGTTCGCGCTGACTTCCGTCGGACCGTAGGGTCGAGTGATCCGTAATATCGTGCGGTGTCCTCGTTCTCGCCGCGCCCGTCCCGTCTTCGCCGCTCCGTGGCCGTGATTCCGCATTCTCCGATTCCCATCGCGCGGGCGGTGGTGGACTGCGCGGTCTATGTCGACGGGCAGCGGCTGCCGGGGCGTTTCGCCCATGCGGCGGCGCTGGCCGAAGTGCGTACGCGGGGAACGGGTTTCGTGTGGATCGGATTGCACGATCCGGACCGGGCACAGATGGCCGATATCGCCGAGACCTTCCGGCTGCATTCGCTGGCGGTGGAAGGACGCGGTGAAAGGTAGACAGCGGCCGAAGCTGGAACGCTACGACGACACCGTGGTACTGGTGATGCGGACCGTGGGTTAAGTCGAGCACGATCTGGACACCGTCAGCGAGATCGTGGTGACGGGGGAACTGCTGGTGTTCGCCGGGCCGGATTTCGTGGTGGCCGTGCGGCACGGCGAGCACGCGGGTCTGCGCGGGCTGCGGCAGGAACTCTAGGCCGAGCCGGCGCGGCTGCGCCTGGGCCCGGGGACGGTGCTGCACGGGATCGCCGATTTCGTGGTCGACTCCTATCTCGAGGTGGCGCGGTCGGTGGAGCAGGTATGGGGATATCCGGCGGTGCTGTCGCTGATGGTGCTGGCGTGCACCGGGCTGTTCGTGATGTTCCGCCGCAATCGCTGGCTGTAGCCGTATCGTCCGATCGGACGACCCCGGTATCGGCCGGACGGATCGGCGAACCGGCCGATGCGCCGATTCGGGCGTGGCCGGATATCCGCAGCATGGGAAGGGTAAGACCTTCCCGACGAACGGAGCGGCGGCATGAACACCACGCGGCGCGGACGACGCGCGACCTACTACGGCATCGCGCTGCTGACCGGCGCACTGCTGATCACCGCCTGCGGGACGGAGCCGGCGGCAACCCCGAATCCCACCGAGAGCGGAGCTTCCATGACTGCTGCGGAGAACACACCGGCCGGCGTACCCGTCGCGGAAGCGAACGAGGCATTGCTGGCCGCGACCGAGGACGGTGACGCCGCCGCCGTGCGCGCCGCCCTGACCCAGGGAGCGCAGGTCGACACCCGCGACGACGCCGGTCGCACGCCGCTGTTCCTGGCGGTGCTCGACGACGATCTCGACGTCGCTCGGGTGCTGCTCGAGTTCCGGGCCGATCCCGACGCGAAGGACGATCGCGGCGAGAGTCCCTGGGTGAACACCGGTGTCACGGGCAGCGTCTCGATGATGGAGCTGCTGCTGCCCGCGCAACCGGATCTGAGCCTGCGCAATCGTTTCGGCGGCAACGCCCTGATCCCGGCCGCGGAGAAGGGGCACCTGGACTACGTGCGAGAAGTGTTGCGCCAGACCGATATCGATATCGATCACATCAACGATCTCGGCTGGACCGCACTGCTGGAGGCGGTCTACTACGGCGACGGCAGTGCCGTGTACCGCGATATCGTGCGCGTGCTGGTCGACAACGGCGCCGACGTCGGCATCCGCGACTCCGACGGCAGCACCGCCTACGACCACGCCGTCCGCCGCGGCTTCGACGATATCGCCGAGCTGGTGAAACCGCGCTGACGCTGGGACGTTGTACAGCTCGCTGTTCGACCCGCACACTGGTGCCGTGAACGACACCGGGCTCTACTATCCGTACGTCAACCTGCCCGGCGACGGGTGGGTGAAGACGGCAGTGTTGTTGTGGCCGTTGCTCGCTCGAATCCGGCCCGTCGATTACCCCGTACTGCACGATTCGATGGACGTCGAGCGGCTCCGGGATGCGGGACTGATCCTCGATGTCGATCCCGGGTCGGCATCGAGCGGCGGTGCGGAAGGCTCGGCGCAGCTGCTGTTTCTGGAATTCCTGGATCAGCACCGGGACCAGCTGATCCCTGGGTTCGGCATCGATGCGCTGGCCGTCCCACCACTCGAGGACGCCGTGTACGACGAGTTGTTGCCGCCCGATCCTCGGCTCGAGGTGCTGCATCCGACGAAGATGTCCTATCGGCTGGCCCGGGAGCTGGCGGGTGCCGGATTGCTGGTGCGCCAAAGCTTCCGATGGCGCCGCCCGGCCGACGGCCGGATCCTGAATATCGACCGGCTGACGATGCACCGTGAGCTGGCCGGGGTGTATCTCACGGTCCTCGCGGATGTGCTCGCGGCGCGCAACGGGATGACGCCGATCACCGACCAGCCGCGCCTGCACGCCGCCGCATCCGGTTGGAACGTTGCGGCGATAGCGCAGATCCTGCTGCACGAGAACGAGATTCGGCCGGTGCAGGCCGACCCGACACAGGCGTTCGCGATCATGGCGCTACAGGCGGTGGTGCCACGTGATCTCGACCGCGTGCCGGTGAGCCGAATCATCGAGGCGCGCAAGCGATTGCTGCCCGAAATGCTGGCGTATCGAGAATTCCTCGATTCGCTGACCGACTTCTTCGCCGAGCTCGCCGAGTGCCCGGATCCCGAGATCCGCAGCGCGCGCCTGAGACTCAAGGTCGAATCCGAGGTGGTGCGCTCGATGCAGACCATGGAGCGCGAGATCAGGCGACTCGATCTACAACCGGCGAAAGCGGTACTGAGCCTGCAATCGCTCGCGCCGCCGGCCGTCCTGGGGACCGTGTCCGCCGCGGCGGGATTGTCGCCGGGCATGACGAGTATCGGCGTGGCGGCGGGGTGCGTCGTCGGCGCATCGGCCGCGACCCTGCGCCGTCGCCAGGAGGTACGCGCCGAACATCCGCTCGGCTATCTGCTCGGCCTGAAGCAGGAGCTGGGCCCCACCGATCTCGTCGCCAAGGTCCGTTCGGGGATGCGGCGGGTGAGCTCTGACCGCCCGTGACATTTGTCATGGCGAATCCATGTGGGAGTCATAGGGATTCGGTGACTGCGCGGACTACAGCACCGGGGGCAGGTGCGTGATCGTTGACGTATGCAGACGAACGTCATCACCGCGCGGGGGTTGCGCCGGACCTACGGGCACGGCAAAGCCGCCTTCGACGCGGTCGAAGGGGTAGATCTTCGTGTCGACGCGGGGGAGGTCTTCGCGCTGCTGGGCACCAACGGCGCCGGGAAGACCTCCACGCTCGAGGTGCTGGAAGGACTGGCGGAGCCCAGCGACGGCACGGTCGAAGTGTTCGGGCTGGACCCGCGCCGGGACCGCAAGCAGGTCCGGTCGCAGGTCGGGATCATGTTGCAGTCGGGTGGGCTGCCCGCGGAACTGACGGTGCGGGAGGCGCTGGCGATGTGGCGGGGGACCTGCGCCGAACCGACCACCGTGGACGCCGTGCTGGCGCAGGTCGACCTGACCGACCGGGCCGCGGTGCGGGTCGGGGCGCTTTCGGGTGGTGAGCAGCGCCGGGTCGATCTGGCCTGCGCGCTGCTCGGGCGGCCGCGGCTGCTGTTCCTCGACGAACCGACCACCGGCCTGGACCCGGAGAGCCGCCGGGCGACCTGGCGGCTGCTGGCCGATCTGAAGGCGGCCGGTGTGACGATGGTGCTCACCACGCACTACCTGGACGAGGCCGAGGCCCTGGCCGATCGGATCGCGATCATGCATCGCGGGCAGATCTCGCGTACCGGCACACTGCGCGAGATCGTCGACGAGCATCCCGCTCGGATCACGTTCGACCATCCGGGTCTGCCGCTGCCGTCACTGTCCGACGCGCGGATCGATGCGCAGGCGCGCGTCACGATCAGCACCTTCGACCTGCAAACCCACCTGTCCGAGCTGCTCGGCTGGGCGGATCGGCACGGCGTGCGGCTGGCCGGGCTCGATGCCCGGGCCGCGTCGCTGGAAGCGGTCTTCCTCGATATCGCCGACGCACCCGAATCGATCGGAGCCGCACGATGACCCACTCCCGGACCAGCAGCGCGCTGACCGCGCTCGCGACGGCGGAATTCCTTCAGTTCAGCCGTAACAAGACGCTGGTATTCCTGGCCACCGTCTTCCCGATCGGCTTGCCGCTGGTCACCTACTTCCTCGCCACCCGCGACAGTGCGCCGACAACCGCCACGGCGGCAACGACTTTCGAGATGCTGGCCCTGCTCGCGCTGCTGTTCGTGCAGTACTACTCGGTGCTGTCGCTGGTCACCACCCGGCGCGGTGAGGGTGTGCTGAAGCGGCTGCGCACCGGTGCGGCCGAGGACTGGCAGATCCTGACCGCCCCCGCGGTGCCGGGTGTGCCGCTCACCCTGGCTTGCACTCTCGTGGTCGCCGCGGTCGTGTACGGCGCGGGCACGCCGGCGCCGGTCAATCCGATCGCGATCGCGCTCGGCCTGTTCGGCGGGATCGTGCTGTTCTCGGTGCTCGCGCTGGCTACCAGCGCGGTCACCAAGAACGCCGAGGCCGCGCAGGTCACGTCGCTGCCGGTGATGGTGCTGGCCATGATCGGCATGGGTTCGATCCGCGGCGTGCTGCCGGATCGGCTGGCCGAACTCGCCCAGTGGACGCCGTTCGCCGCGGTCTCCGACCTCGTCGCGCTCGGCACGTCCGGACGGATCGCCACCGCGGGCGCCTCGGACCCGGCACTGGACTTCGCGGGCACCTGCGCCGAGCTCGGCCGCCCGTTTGCCACACTGGCGGCATGGACGGTCGTGGCACTGATGGTGACCCGCAGGAGCTTCCGGTGGGACGATCGCGGATGACCCGCCTGCCCGCCTGGTGGCAGGCGATGTCGGGTGCGGCGAAATTCCGGTTCTACACGCGGGTGACCTTGCAATTCGCGGTGCTGGTGCTGATCGTCGTGGCGGTGACGACGACCTCGCGTCCACTGTGGGCGTCGGCGGGCCTCGCGGTTGCGGGCCTCGCGGCGCTGCTCGCCCTGGAGGCGCAACCCGAATTCGCCCGGCCGTCCGCGCAGGCGTTGCGGCGCTGGGCGATTCCGATGGCAGGCGGTGCGCTGTTCGCGGTCTGGGTGGCCTACGCCGTGGTGGCCCGGGCGGCCGGTGACGGACCGGTCTATCGCGAGGCGTGCGCGAGCGGTGTGTACACGGCCATGATCGCCGTGTTCGCGATCGTCTCGTTCCTGCGCTACCGCTGGTGGGCGGTGGCGGCGGTCGGCGTCGCCACCGGCGTGGCCTTCGCGACGACACCGCTGGCCGCGCTGGTCACGGCGCTGCTGACCGGTCTCGGCGGCGCCTTCGTGGTCGGCACCACCCTGCTCACGCTGTGGGGGCTGCGGGTGGTCGATGAACTGGAGCGGGCGCGGGTGGTGGAGGCCGAGTTGCAGGTGGCCGAGGAGCGCTTGCGTTTCGCACGGGACCTGCACGACATCGTCGGGCGCGGGTTCTCCGCGATCGCGGTGAAAAGTGAACTCGCCGCCGCACTTTCGCGTTCCGGTGACTCCGGTCGCGCGGCGGCGGAGATGGACGAGGTCAAGACGCTCGCGGTCGAATCCATGGGCCAGATGCGTCAGCTGGTGCGCGGCTACCGCGGTATCGATCTGCGGGCCGAGGTGGCCGGGGCGCGTTCGCTGCTGTCGGCGCTCGGCTGCGAGCTGGTCGTCGAGGGCGATCCGGCGCGCGTACCGACCCGGTTCCACGAGGTCGCGGCCTGGGTGGTGCGTGAGGGGACCACCAATATCGTCGAGCATTCGTCCGCTACCGCGGCGGTGCTCACCCTGGGCGCCGCGGGGATGTCGCTGCGCAACGATCGCCCGAACGGGACGGCGGGGGAGCATTCCGGGCTGCGTGGGCTCGCCGAACGACTGGCGGCCGCGGGCGCGACGCTCGGCACCGAATCCTCGAGCGCGGCGTTCGTCCTCGAAATCCATTGGGAGAAATCATGATTCCGGTAGTGCTGGCCGACGACGAAACCCTGATCCGGGCCGCGCTGGCGACCCTGCTCGGGTTGGAAGCCGATCTGGAGGTGGTCGGCCACGTGGGATCCGGGGAGGAACTGGTCGCGATGTGGCGGCGGCGGATGACCGAGCACGCGGCGCCGGCGGTCGCGGTGATCGACCTGCAGATGCCCGGCATGGACGGCATCGAAACCGCGGTCGAACTCCAGCGTCTCACCCCGGGGGCGGGGACGCTGATCGTCACCAGTCACGGTCGTCCGGGCTACCTCAAGCGCGCGCTCGCCGCGGGTGTGCGTGGCTTTCTGCCGAAGACGACCGCGGCCGGCACCCTGGCGGAGGTGATCCGCACGGTGCACGGCGGCGGCCGCTATGTGGATCCGGAACTGGCCGCAGAGGCGATCAGCGCCGGCGACACCGTGCTCACCGGACGCGAAGCCGATGTACTGGAGTACGCGCTCGACGGCGCGTCCGTCGACGAGATCGCCCGGCGTGCGCACCTCTCGCCCGGCACCACACGCAACTATCTCTCCGCCGCGATGGCCAAACTCGGGGTCGCCAATCGATACGAGGCCGCGCTCAAAGCTCGCGAAAAAGGGTGGATCTGATGAAGTTTCGTAAAAGAGCCGGTATCGCGTTCGCGACGTTGTCGCTGACGCTGACGGCGTGTTCGGCGGTGGATTCGCAACCGCTGCAACGCTTCTACGATCAGCACTTGGCCTTCGGAAGCTGTGCTGGTTACGCCCGAACCGAACTCGACGACAAGACCTTCGCCAGTCGCGCCGATCTGACCTGTGCGCACCTGGATGTACCGCTGGACTATCAGGACCCGCAGCGGCGGACCGCGCAGATCGCGGTGCTGAAAGTGCCTGCCCGCGGCGAGAAGATCGGATCGCTGCTGCTCAATCCGGGCGGCCCGGGCGGTTCGGGATTGAGCCTGGCGGTCGCGGCGGCGGCCGCGTGGAAGGACAATCCGATTACCGAACGGTTCGATCTGATCGGATTCGATCCGCGCGGCGTAGGCGCCTCCAGCCCCGCCGTCGACTGCTTCACCGACGCGGAATTCGATGCGGGACAGGCGGTTGTCCCGCTCGCCGCCGCGGTGGGGCGCTGGACCGCCGACGACACCCGCGGGCTGATGGATCGATGTGCGGCGCGCTCGGGCGGACTCGAGGCGTTCGAGCATCTCGGGACCCGCGATGCCGTCCGCGATATGGACGTGCTGCGCGCCGCCCTCGGCGACTCGGCGCTCAGCTTCGCCGGGCTCAGTTACGGCACCCGCCTCGGCGCGGTCTACGCGGAGATGTTCCCGCGCAACGTACGGGCGCTGCTGCTCGACGGCGCGGTCGACCCGTCGGCCGGCACCATCGAACGTCGCCTGTCCCAATTCAGCGGCTTTCAGCAGGCATTCGATCGGATGGCCGCCGACTGCGCCACCCGTCCCGACTGTCCGCTTGGCACCGACCCGGCGCAGGCCACCGCGGTCTACCTGAGCATCGTCCGTCCGCTGCACGAGAACCCCGTTCCGGCGGGAAACGGCAGGCGACTGGATTTCGCGGCCGCGTTCGGCGGTGTCGGCTCCGGCCTGTACGACTCGGCGGCGTGGCCGGTGATCCGCAAGGGGATCGCCGAGATCCGCACCGGCCGCGGCGACACTCTGCTCGCGCTGGGCGACGCGTTGAGCGGGCGCGGCGCCGACGGCCGCTGGTCGAACTTCCTCGACGCCAACTACGCGATCAACTGCCTGGACGAGCAGCGTCGCACGCCCGAGCAGGAGACGGAGTTGCGGCGCCGGATCTATGCGGTCGCACCGTTCATGGATCCGGGCATCGGCGTCGAGGGCGCCCGCGACGGATGCGAATTCTGGCCGGTGGCACCGACTCTCGGCTATCCGTATGCCGCCGACGTTCAGGGACTGCCGACCACGCTGACCATCTCCACCACCGGCGACCCCGCCACCCCCTACGACGGCGGCATCGTGCTCGCCCGGTCGCTGGGCGGTGTGCTGCTGACCGTGGAAGGCAACCAGCACACCGCGGCCTTGGCCGGCAACGACTGCGTCGACGGCATCGTCGCCGACTACCTGGTCGAGTTGAAACCGCCGCCCGCCACGGCTCGCTGCACGCTCTGAGCGTTTCAGTGCGTCGCGGATTCCGCTGTGGCGCTGTCGCGTTGGTGGCCGCGTCGGGCGTCGCGATCGAAAATGCCGAGGACCTCACACGGGCCGGATTCCGCGCCCAGGGCGTGCGGGAGCATGGTGGGGAATTCGGCGGCCTGATTGGTTTCGATGCGGAAGCGGCGGTGGCCGAGCAGGAGAACGGCGGTGCCGGACAGTACGACCAGCCATTCGCGGCCGGGATGGGCGCGCAGGCGGGCCGGGTTGTCCGGCGGTGGGCCGGTGAGGCGCTGACGCAGGACGGTCAGGCCGGGTTCGGCTTTGATCGGCCAGCGCAGCCAGCCGTGGGCGGCGTCGACGACCGGGTTGGTGATCACATCGTCGGAGGCGGTCTCGACCAGTTGATCCAGCGAGGTGTCCAGGGCGCGGGAGAGGGCGACGAGCTGATCCAGAGCCAGGCGGCGGCGACCGTTCTCGATGCGGGAGAGCGTGGACTGGCTCAGGTGGGCCCGCCCGGCCAGTTCCTCCAGTGACCAGCCCTGGGCCACCCGCAACGCGCGGAGGCGTTTGCGCACGAGGCTGTCCAGCTCGTCATCTTCTTGCGTCATAGGCAAGAGCATATGCCTCACGTGCAATCGATGGTTACTGTCGGGGACAGGTGCACCGGAACGGCCGGCACCACAGCGACGAAAGGCCCGCCTGTGTTCACGACCGATGAACTCCCTGGTGAAACCGTCGATGCCGTCGTGATCGGCGGCGGAGCGGCCGGGTTGAACGGCGCGCTCATGCTCGCCCGCTCCCGCCGTTCGGTGGTCGTGATCGACGGCGGTGCGCCGCGCAACGCGCCCGCCGCGGCCATGCACGGATTCCTGGTGCTCGACGGGATGAGCCCCGAAGCACTCCTCCAACGGGGGCGCGAGCAGGTACGCGGTTACGGCGGACGCGTCGTGTCCGGCGCGGTCGCGTCGGCGCGGCCCGCCGCACCCACCGCGACCGGCGACCTGCGTTTCAGCATCACGCTGACCGACGGCCGCGCGGTGACCGCCCGGCGGGTGCTGGTCGCGACCGGCCTGCGTGACGTGCTACCGGAGGTGCCCGGCCTGGTCGAACACTGGGGACGCTCGGTGGTGCACTGTCCGTACTGCCACGGCTGGGAGGTGCGCGACGAACCGATCGGCATCCTGGCCACCGGGCCCAATTCGGTGCATCAGGCGCTGCTGTTCCGTCAGCTCAGCGCCGACCTGATCTACTTCGCCGGAGACACCGACCTCGACGCCGACGCGCGTGAACGCTTCGCGGCGCGCGGGATTCGCGTCGTCGAGCAGCCGGTCGAGCAGGTCATCGGCGACACGGACGGCATCACCGGTGTCCTGCTGGCCGACGGCACGGTCGTCGAGCGCCGTGTTCTCGCCGTCGCCACGCGGATGCTGGCCCGCACCGACGGTCTCGAAGGTCTCGAACTTCCGATGGAGGACCTGCCCGGTTTCGGCCGCCGTTTCGTCTCCGGCATGGCCGGCACCACCGAGGTCCCCGGCGTCTGGATCGCCGGTAACGCCACCGACCTCACCGCGCAGGTCGGTGCGTCGGCCGCCGCGGGCGCGCTCGCCGGTGCTCATCTCAACGCCGCCCTGGTCACCGCCGACACCGACGCGGCCTGATCCGGCGCTTTCATTCTTCTCTCGCGCCGGCCTGCGAGCTCGGTGGCCACGAGCAGTCAGAGAATGGTCGCGACGGTCACGACCGCGTTGCTGGGTCTCGGCCGAGCAGCGGCGACCCGGTTAGTCCGATCGAGGGGTGTGCGTAAGGACTGCGACGAGGAAGTCGGAGTCGGGGGTGAACGGGTGCAGGTCCCAGCTGGAGAGCAGGAGGGTCGGGGTGAGGTGGGCGGAGCGGGCGTCGGTGAGGAATCGGTCGAAGGGGTAGCCGCGGTCGGCGCCGAAGCCGATGACGGCGCGGCCGGTGGGGGACAGGTGGCGGGCGAAGGCGGTGAGGACGGATTCGCGGGTGGCCGGGGCGAGGAAGGTCATGACGTTGCCCGCGCAGGCGATGGCGTCGAATTCGCGGTCGGGTAGGTCGAGTTCGGCGAGGTCGCCGACGAGCCAGGTCGGGCCGGGGTAGTCGTGTCCGGCGGCATCGATCAGGACGGGGTCGACGTCGACGCCGACCACTTCGTGCCCGGCGCGGTGCAGATAGCCGCCGAGGCGTCCGGCGCCGCAGCCCGCGTCCAGCACCCGGCTGCCGCGCTCGAGCATGGCGTCGACGAGGCGGGCCTCGCCGTAGATGTCCTGCCCCTCCGCGGCCAGGGTCCGGAAACGCTGTACGAACCAGGTGGAATGCGCCGGATCGGCGGCGGTGAGCTCCTCCCACCGGCTGGGTACACGTCCGCTCATTCTCGATCCTCCTCGCTCGGGGCGTCGGGTTCACTGTGCCATCGCACTCGAAGCCCCGATGATGAGGGGCTTGTCCCGAATTATGCTGTAGCACAGACTCGAGTCATGAAGGTCGACGAGGCGGAATTGCGGAAACTTCAGACCGAGGTCGTACGGGCGCACGGTGCGCTCGTGCACGGCGTGAGCATATTGAACGCGACCACCACGGCGCCCTCTGGCGTGGAACGGCTCCTGCTCGGGTCCAGTGAAACACCGTTCGGCAACACCGGCGGCGGAAAGGCCTGCCATGCAGCACATTCCGCCACATATACGCAGGGAACGGCGAGTATGTCGGCGTTCGCCGGCACCGTCGACGCCGACGCCGAGCGAATGAAGATGGCGATCGCGCTGTATCTGATCATGGAGGATGCGAACGCGGAGTCCATGTTGCTGCTCAAGGGCAAGACCCTCGACTTCCTCAGCGCCCATATGAGTCTGGCCGGCGATAATGCTACAGAACAGGCCGCGCAGATCGAGAAGCTGCGCGGGCTGGTGGCCGATATCCGGGACGGCAACGTACTCGTCGGCGGTGACCTGAACGCAGCGATGAATGGCAACGATCCCTCGGCGCGAGCGATCCAGCGTTTCGGCTGGGATGGTTACGACACGCATGCCGGGACGATCAACGACGGCCCGAACGGTGCTCCGAAGGGCACCTCGCAGAGCTACCACCCCATCGACCACGTCCTGCCCCGCGGCGTCGGCACCGCCCCGGCCACCCGCTGGGACCGCGGCCAATCCGACCACGACGGGCAGCGGGTGGACGTGACGATGCCCAATTGGTAGCGCTCAGCGCTGGACGGTGACGCGCACCCGCGTCGCCGAACGGCCCTCGTCGCCCGGGCCGAGATCGGTGACCGTGGGGCTGCCGGTGTCGAGTCCGCTGCCGGTGCGCACCACCACCGCGTTTCCGAATTGACCCTTCTGCCACAGATTTTCGGTCTGCCGCTTACCCGAGGCTTCGCCGAAGTGCACCTCCCACTTGCCGTCGGGATCGCGCAGGTTCAACTCGGCCTGCAACGCTCGCGCGCCGGTGCCGAAGAGTTCTTGCAGCGTCGCCACGTCCACCTTGCCGTCGATCAGGCGCTGCGCCAGTTCGTCCATGTCGTGATCCTGGTGGCCCTGGCCGCCGAAGGCATTGCCGTCACCGCCCTGCTGGACATTCCAGTTCAGCGTGCGCAATGTGCGGCGCGTCCAACGGCTTTCGAAGGCTCGGAAGCGGGCGGTAGCCGCCTGGAAGGCTTCGGTCTGCCCGGTCAGCTGCTTGTCGACCCGGTCGCGAATCTCGTTGTACGCCTTGACCAGTTCGCCGACGAGTTCCTCGGCGTCCTCGTCGCTCGCGCTGAGCTCCACCAGGCCGCCGGGCGAATGCTCGGTCACCTGGACCTTGCCTCGCACCTTCGCCTTCTCGCCGTCCAGCTGCCCCTGGTTGAACCGCAGCGTGTGGATACAGGCGCCGACCGCGCGGGCCGCTTTCCCGGCCAGATCGGCGCAGTCGTCGAGGTCGGCGACGAGATTGCGCCGGTGCGTGTCGTACCGCTCCGAGGCGGGGCCGGCCCAGCCTCGCCCGACCACGGTGGCCGCCGCGGCATTGATGGTGTCCGCCGCCCAGCTCAGTTTCTCCTGCTGGGCTTTCCAGGCCGATTCGTAGGAGCCGAGCTTGGTGAGGTCGGCGTCGAGATCTTGGACATAGGTGACTGCCATGTGATGAGTCTGTGCGGCAACGGAATTGGGCACAAGACCGCAGATTCGGTGGCGCGTTCAGGCGCCGATGGCGCGGGCCAGGTGCGGCCACGAGTCGTGCAGGTCCGTCTCGAACTGTCCCCAGGTGTGCGAACCCTCCGGCCGGTTGACATGGATGACCGGCAGCCCCAGCTCGGTCAACCTCGCCGCGAATGCCGCGGTGCACGAACTCGCGATCGCCTCGACCGGTGGGAACGGCAACCCGCCCTCGTCGATGGCGCCCGGTGTGCCGGAGGCGGCGGACAGGTAGATGGTCTTGCCGGTCAGCGCCGACGCGTTGGCGAACGCGTCGTGCGCCTGCCAATTCCGGCCCCACATGTTCGCGGTATTGGCGCCGCCGCGCCCGACCTGCGCGTTGATCATCGCGATGCCGAGCGGATCCGCGGTCCACGGGCAGCCGCTGTAGGCGGCGACCGCGCTGTAGAGCGCGCCGGACTGGATCGCCAGATCCACCGCCGAACCCGCGCTCATCGACACCCCGGCGATCGCGTTGCGTCCGGTGCTGCCCAGGCGTGTGTCGAGCACCCCCGGTAGCTCCTGGGTGAGATAGGTCTGCCAGCGATTGCGCCCGATCACCGGATCGTCGGCGATCCAGTCGGTGTACAGGCTGAACTTGCCGCCGACCGGCATCACCACGTTGACGTGCTTGTCCGCGAAGAACTCTCGCACATCGGTGTCGTCCCACCAGGAGATGCCGTCCTCGCCGCCGCCGATACCGGTGAGCAGGTACAGCGTGGGCGCGGGCCCGTCGGCCGCGCGGATCACCCGATTGCTGATGACTCGATTCATGGCGGGGGAGTAGACGTCGATCCGGGAGATGTTGTCGGCCAGCGGCACCTCGTCCACCAGCCCCGCCTGCGCGGCGGCCGGGCGAACCGTCAACAGCGACAACAGGAAAGCGGCCACCAGCACTACCGCGAACGCGGCCGAAGACTTCGAAAATGGCATAGTTCACTCATACCGCACGGTGATCGTGATGAAACCGCTTGGGTTGAAACGTGATCCGGAACGGTTTCCCGAGATCCGCGCGAGTAGGGAAACTGTTGCGCCGCCGGAACTCGATACCTCCATGATTGGCGACACGAAATACGTTGCGGCGCAATGGCGATCGCGAGGCTATGCGCGAGCGCCCAGTAGGCGTCGGATCTCCTCGTCCGGATACCGAGCGTTTCGGCTCGTCTGCTGGAACGCCCGCATGAACTCCGACATCGCCACGGCGACCGGCGCATGCCGGGTCAGGACCGCGCCGGCCTCGGACGTGTCCGCGAGCGGCGCACCGTCGGCGATCGCACGCGCCCTCTCGGCGCGGTTGTCTCGGCCCTGTACCCCGTACTGCGCGGTGAGCAGCCAGTTCACCAGATAGGTGGCTGTGAGGCCGAGGTCGTAGCTCCGGTTCCGGTCGAAGAACGCGGCCTCCTCCGGCGCGAGATCGAACTCGCGCGAGAGCGCGAGGCCGTAGTCACCGATATAGAGGCGCCGACCGTCGGTCAGGACGTTCCAGAAATGCGCGTCGAGGTGCAGGAGCCCACGGTTGTTCATGAACGCCGTGGCGGCGGCCAGTTCTCGCTCGACCATGGCGCAGGCCCGGTCGGCGGTCGCGCCGCCGGTCTCGATCTGCGCGCCGAACCAGTCGTGCAGGGTCTGCGGAATGTATTCCAGGAACAGCGCGATGCTCGCCGAAGCGTCCCGTACGGCCTCGATCCGGTGACGAATCTGTGGCCGGTCGTCCCAGTAGGCGACGACGCGATCGATGTCGGCGAGTTCGTCGGGCAGCGGCGCCGTATCCGGCAGCACCCGCCAGTGATGCATGAGCGGGAAGCCCGCGAATTCGTCGGCGAGCACCCAGTCGGTCGTCATCATGTGCACGGCCAGTTCACGCCAGGCCCCGAACCCCGCCCCGCCGATGAGGCCGACGCCGTAGTGGTAGAACTGCGGCAGGCCGTAGAGATTCGCCGTGGACCGGACATTCCCCGGCTGCCGTTCCAGGTCGGTGAGTGGCACGCGCTTCACGAATACCGGAACACCGGCGATCGCCAGCAGCGCCGACTTCCCGCCGATACCGACGCCCAGAGGCGCAGCCGCATTCACCATGTCACGCAGTGCGTCATCGCTGTAACGGGCGAGGGCTGTGGAGACGGCGCTGTGCGCGCGCAGGCGCGCCGAGCGCGACATGTCACGCGGTGGCGCCACGTTGTGCGATGTCACCCTGATCGACCCTCCGAGCGGCACAAGCGATTCCGGCGCAATCGAAGAGCCAGCCTATCGCGATGCTCGGCCGACGCCGCGCCGCCGGAGCGTCCTTCACGTGGACCGGGCAGAATCGTTTGGTATGCAACGTGTTCCGTTCGACGTGCAAGCCTATATCCAGCGAGTTCAGGACAGCGCATGTTTCATATGCGAAGTCGTCGCCGGTATCGGCGGGGACGGATGGCACGAGGTGGTCGCCGAAACCGCGGACAACATCGCCTTCTTGCGTAAGTATCCGACATTGCTCGGGCACGTCCTGGTCGCGCCGAATAACCGTTGCTCGCCGATTGGGTCGGACGCTAACATCCGCACCGACCTCGCCTCAGGCGCGTTGGCCACCGGATGAGCGCGCCCGCAGTTCGGAGAGGGGAGTTGCCCGTTCGAGTCGGGCCGAGGTCCGGAGGGGTCCGCGATCATGCGGGCCCCTCGAGCCGTTGGTTCTGCCTAGCCCTGAACCGCTCTTGTCGAGATCATCGACCGCGACTTCGCCGCGGCCACAGGCGGAGAACACTGGTGAGGCGGAGTTCTGCCGGGCAAGGAGTTGGCGCGTCCGAAGCTGTTCCGGCGGTGTGGATTCGATCACTCGGCACAGGAATGTGCGGTGAACCGGCTCTTGGTTGACGGTACCGGGCCTAGCGTCTGGGCATGACCTGGTCCGCGCCGAACGACCCGTACTACACGCTGCCCAACGAATGGGATTTTGCCGACGAACGCCTTGCTCTACTCGGCGCGGCCTACGACCCGGCAAGTATCGCGCTGGCGAAACGACTTGGCGTACAGGCGAAATGGCGGTGTCTGGAAGCTGGAGCAGGCGGCGGTTCCTTCGCGCGCTGGCTGTGTGAGGCGGTACTGCCGGACGGCAGAGTACTCGCGGTCGACGCCGACCCGCGCCACCTCGCCGACATACCCGGCCGCGGGGGCGAAATCGCCCGAATCGATCTCGTCGCCGACGACCTCCCCGAAGGCGAATTCGATTTCGTCCACACACGATTCGTCCTGCTGCACATCGCCGATCGGGACGCCGTTTTGCGGCGGTTGACCCGAGCGCTGGCACCCGGCGGCGTGCTCATGCTCGAAGAAGGCGATGGGCTCGGCGTACTCGATGTAATGCCGGGCCCGTTCGGTGAAGTCTGGCGGGCCTTCGCGCGCTCGACCGAGTTCGCGGGGGCGAGTCAGTCCTGGGCCAGGAACCTGCCTGCTCAGTTGAAGACGCTCGGGCTCGGCGATGTTCACGCCGAAGCGGACATTCCGATGTTTCGGGGAGGCTCACCGATGGCACGCATGTGGAATCTGACCTGGGTGCAGGCCCACGACACCCTGGCCGCTCTAGGCGTGCGCCCCGAGGTGATCACCGCTGCGCAAGCCGAACTGGCAGACGAACATCGGTGGCACTACGCCCCACCCACGGTCCGCGCATGGGCCCGCCGAATCGACCTGTTGTGACGCATCACGGGCTAGTTCGACACCCATCGCCCGCGGCCGTCGGCAGATCGTGGGCAGCGCGGTTCGGCGTGAAGACCTGCCGGCCGTGCCTGTGGCGCCGTATCCCGACGCTAGTCGTCGACGGCCCGATGCGGTGGTATCCACTGAAACTTGTCCCGAATGCGCGACGACAACTTCCGGTTCAGCTGCGCGTGCAACTGGATACACCCACAGTCTGCACAGACGTAGGCGTCGAACCCGACGTGCCTGACCAAGAGGGCGTCCGCCGAACGTAAACCGCCCTGTGCAACGTACTCGCCCTTGTATACCTCGTCGGCGCCGCATGCGCTACAACGGCCGTAGCGCATATCTTCGGTGCCCATGCGGTCAGTCTAGCCGCGAGCGTCGTCGATTTTCCTGGCGATCGGTGTCTGTTGTGTCGCGAGATCGTCTGCGCCGCAGAATGTCTGCTCATCGCGCGACCCGCGCCATGCGGACCGTCTCTCGGCATCGTCTTCACGGTCGGGGGGACTCGAGCTCCTCGAGGGCATCCGCCGCTGCGAGGTATCCCGCTTCTGCGGCGATCCGGTACCAATGCTCGGCTTCGGACTCCGCGCCGCGGTTGCGTAGTAGTTCTCCCATGCGGAGCGCGGCGAGTGTATACCCGGTACCGGCCGCCCGGCGACACCAATCCTCGGCATCGGCCACCCTGTCCGTGTCGACCAACAGGCCGGCCAAACCGACTGCTGCCAGCTGGTCTCCGGCGTGGATGGCACGCTGGTACCACTGTTCGGCCGCGCCGGCCTCGCCCTCGGCGCCGAGTCGAGAAGCGTGGTAGGTCATCGCCCGCGGATTGCCCGCTTCGGCCGCGTCCCGGTATCGGTCCGTCAGGAACATGGTGTCGCCGAAATAGAACTGGTCGAGGAAATATGGCCAGTCCGGATCGACGTAGAGCGCATTGTGGTGCCACATCTCGGCCTCGTCGAGCGCGCCGCGATCCTGGGCCACGGCGGCGAGCGTGAGCATCGCCGAGGAGCTGCCCGCCGCGGCGGCCCGGCGGGTGGGCTCCACGATTTCGGCCCACCGATCGTCGTCCTGTAGCTGTCGCGACAAGGTGATCAGCGCACTGCGATCGCCGAGGGCAGCGGCTTTCTGCTGCCATTCCTCCGCCTCATCGGTCCGGCCCCAGGCTCCGAGTAATCCGGTGAGCGCGACCATCGCTGATGTGCTGCCGAGTTCGGCGGCCTTGATGTACCAGTCCTCGGCACGATCGAGTGCGCGTACATCGTCGAAGAGTCCGCCGAGCAGGCACATGAGGTCGGCATCCGCGTCGGCCTCGGCACGTCGGGCAAGTATTCGCTGTGTTGTCGTGAACAGGTTCTCGGCACGGGTGACGAGATCCGGGTGACAGTCCAAGCTCGCCAGGTCCTCGAACATGTCGGCCAGGGTCCCGCTGTCGCGCGCCCCGTGCGCGGACTCTTCCCGCCGATGCAGCTCCGACAGCGTGACATGAGGTTCGCGGGCGATGATCGAAGCCTGCAACGCCTCGTACTCCTCGACGAGCGCCTGCGGTGCGACCCCGCGGCCTTTCGCGACCGCACCGGCAGTGAGTGCGACTGCGACGACAAGTGATTCCCGACCGACCATTTCCTCCGCTCCCGGGGCGCGCTCAGAGTTCCGGGACGTCTGGCAGATGTCCGGAGCTCAGCCGCCGGGCAGTCCGGGTGTTCATTCCGAACATCCGCAGCACGCGATAGGTCATCTCATCGGAGAGAGCGTCGGCGTCGGCGTCGGGGTCGGCATCGAGTAATTGGAGCAACCCGAGTAGCGCGCCGCCGGCGGCCACGACCGCCAGGTCGAGATCCATCGGCTCGAACCGGCCTGCGCTCTGGGCGGCGCGGATGTCACGGCGCGCGCGGGGGGCCAGCCCTTCGTCGCGCAGCATCACCGACATCCCGGAATTCAGCACCACCTTGACCATTTCCGGCAGGCGGCGCTGGAGCCGACCGGTCATTCGGAAACTGACCGCGAAGACCTCGGCCGGATCGTCGTAGAGGGCCACGATGCCGTCGCGTAGCTCGCTGTAGACCTGCAGTGCCGAGCGCACCGCTTCGTCGAAAAGCTGCTCTTTGGAATCGAAGTGGTTGTAGAAGGACCCGAATCCGACATCGGCGGCGTCGGTGATGTCCTGGATGCTGACCGCCGACCTGCCCTCGGACAGGAACTTGCGCGCTGCGCCGAGCAGGGCGTTGCGGGTGCGCTCACGCCGGCGATCGGTGCGAGTGGGCGCCACTGGTTCAGCTGTCATCGGGCCTTCCCCTCATTGTCCGGAGAAATCATATCTGAGGAAACGGTCAGTTGCGACCGTGAGCGCCGCCTCATTCTGATCAAATCATCAAATTCTGCTTGACAGCGAACTTCATCTTCACTGATGATTTCATCAACAACGTGTGGAGGTTGGCTGTGACAAGCACTGACAGCGGAGTCGAAGCCGGGCGGACGGTCCGGGTCGGCGACCGAGACATCTTCTTCACCGAAGAACCAGATATCGCGCTTCTACTACGACACCGCCCTCAGCGGCTCACCCGCCGCCATGGCCAGCGTGCTGGCCGTCACCAGCCGCGACCACGTCGTCTTCGGCTCCGACTGGCCCTTCAGCGCTGCCACCCTTCCGCAAACCGGTGATCGCGATCCCGCACCCGGTCTAGGTGAGTTCTTCGACAGCGCCCAGCGCATGGAGGTGGAGCGCCACAACCCACTCCGTCAGCTGCCCCGCCTCGCCCAAGCAGTCGCCGGCTGATCCAAGGCCGCGCCGGCTCACCGGCCGGGATTGTGCGATGTGCCGTCGAAGAGTCTGTCGAGGTGGTAATCGATAGCGGCCGACGCTGCCTCGGGATCGATGACGCCGAGGTCGAGCAGTGGGGTGAAGCCGGTCAGTGCGAGGAGCAGGTTCGTCTCGATGACCGGATCGCGATCCGGCGGGATATGACCTTCGGTGATCGCTTGTCCGATCAGGCGTTCGGTCTGCGCTCTGCCGTTGCGGAGTCCGAGGCGGGCGCGTTCGTGCAGCTCCGGGTCGTGTAGGGCCTCGAGAGTGTAGGCGGCACTCATGCGGCTGGTGGCGCGGGCGTCCGCGTGCAGGGGAAGCATTTCCATGAGGATGACGCGCAGTGCGTCTCGGGGGTGTGCGGGGGACCCGAGACGCTCGAGGCTTCGGGTGACGCGCTGGGCGGTCTGTTCGGAAGCGAACTCCATCGCGAATTCGAGCATCGCTGTGCGGGAGGCGAAGTAGTGCTGGACCTGTCCCAGGGAGACGCCCGCCGCGGCGGCGACCTCGCGCATCGTTGCCCGGGACCAGCCTTGCTGTTCCACTACCCGCCATAGCGCGCGTGCGATGGTTTCGCGGCGTTCTCGGTGGTCGACCTGTTTCGGCAACGCGCGCCCCTTCCGTTATTGCCATACAGTTGACATAATACAGTTGACTTGGAAAGGGTGCGCGATGACAGCATTCACCGACCCCGAGCTGGAGACAGCGTATTTCGCGGCCTACGACGCGGTGATGGCCAATTGGCCGGTGCCGGTCGAGACGGTGGATCTTCCGGGACGGTATGGGACGACACGGGTCACGTCCGCGGGCCCGACCGCAGCGTCGCCGCTGGTCCTGCTCCACGGATACAGCGGCACGGCCGGAATGTGGTATCCGGTAGTCGGATCGCTGGCCGAGGAGCATCACGTGCTGGCCGTGGATACCATCGGCGAACCGGGCCGCAGTCGGCACACCGGCGCTGCTGTGACCAGCATGGACGATCTCGTGGACTGGCTGGCGGAAACGTTCGATCTGCTCGAGTTGCCCGCCGCCGACCTGTGCGGCCAGTCCCTGGGCGGGCACCTCGCGTTCCGGTTCGCGCTGGCCCATCCCGAACGGGTGCGGCGGCTCGTCCTGCTCGATCCGCCCCTGGTCTTCGCCGGACTGAGCCCCGAGTTCGAGGAGCTGGGCCGAAACCGCGACCCACACCCGACTTTCGACGATGCCCGCGCGATGCTGACATCGGGCGCACCCGGCAGCGCGCCGGCGCACGTGGAGACCTACCTCGACCTGCTCGCGCACGGAGCGGCGCACTTCCCGGCCTCACCGATCGTTCATCCGCACCTGCCGGACGAGCCGACGCACCTGCCGGTCCCGACCCTGGTCGCCCTGGCGGGAGCGAGTCAGGTGCACGATTCGGAGGCGGCCGCGGAAGTCGCGCGGCGTGCCGGGGCGCACACGGTGGTCCTCCCCGGTGCGGGGCACGGTCTGCTGGCCGACGTCGAACCGGTCCGCGGCCTTGTCCTCGACCACCTCCGGCGAAAGGACTCGCCGACCTGATCTCCCGGACATAGTCGACCGTGAATTCCTGACTCGGTCTCGCCCGGATTCATTGCGGTATCAGGATCCACCTCTGCTGCTGGAACCTCTTCTTCTTCCCGGGGTTCGTGCCGGGGTTCGTGCAGGGCGCGGAATAGACAGGCGCGCCCACTCCTTCGGCTGTCAGGCAGTTCTTTATGTTGAGCGTGTTGCGGATCGTGTACGAGCCGTCGCCGTCGCGGAACTCCCAGATCTGCCCGCCCTTGGTCTCGCACTGCGCCGCCGAGATCGGGCCCGACTGAATTGCGGTGATGCAGAGATCGGTGCCGGATATTTTGATGAAGGGAGTGGGCCAGCTCGTCAAGGTCCACACCTGGTTGGTTTCGCCGGTCCCGGCCCTCATTTTCACAACTGCGTCGCCGCTGGTCATACGCGCCGATTCCCCGACGAAGAGATTGGCGAGCTGGTAATTGGCGGGTGCGGGCTCCGCCTCGGCGCTGCCGGGGGAAACCACCACGGTCACCACAGCGACAGCACCAGCGATCGCCACTGTTCGTGTCGACGGGATTCGCATATGACACCTCACTACTCAGGCCCGAGACTCATCGGTCCGGATCAGTCTTCAGAGCCGTGCCCTCGATCGGATGGCGACACGCTCCTCCGGCAGCTACCCCGGACAGTGCGTGTTCCACCCGCTTCGAAGTGTCTGGACCGGCTGCCGGCGCATGCTCCGCCGTACCTTTGCCGCGATCATGGTCGATCCGCCTGGTCGCGCGGAGCCAGGTCTCGGCCGCCGAATCAACGTCCAACACCGCGCCGAATGACCGGCGGCTATGTCGCACAACGGGATCGAGGCGTTGCGAGATCGCATGTAGTCACCCATTGCGCAGCATGGGTAGCACTGTTATCGTCCTTCCTTACCTGTAAGTAAGTTGATTGTTATTGACTGATTTGCGGTCAGTGAGCGCAGAAACGATCACCGCTACGTTTCGAAGGTGGGCTCGCTGACGCGCGATTTCGTCCGGAATGGCAGGAAACGCCAATGAACCAACTCCCAGCACCCGACCTCGTGGGCACGCTGCTCGGCTATCTGCTGATGTCGCCGGTCTCGTTGTTGCACAACCTCGGTCAACTCATCGAGGCCCTGCTGTGAGGACGAAATCCCTGCTCGGCACCGCGGTGGCGGCCGTTCTCCTCGCCTCGTACCTCACCTTGGCCGGTCCGTCCGGCCACGCGGTCCCGATCCCCGGCGGGCAGGCCACCACCCTGTTCATTCCCGGGGCGGACGGTGTCCGGCTCAACGCGGTCATCACCGCGCCACCCGACATCGCCACCCACAAGAGTCCGCTGGTCCTGCAGCCCTCAGGGTGGGGAATGCCGGCCATGGGCAGCCTCGGATCGGCCTACCGCCTGTCCACCGGCGAGAGCTTCATCTCGGTCGAGTACACCGCCAGAGGCATGTACCTCTCCGAAGGAGAGGTCGCCATGCTCGGACCGAAGGACGCCGAGGACGCCTCAGCCGTGATCGACTGGGCCATCGCGAATCTGAACGCCGATCCGGACCGCATCGCGATCGCGGGCGGCTCCTACGGCGCGGGCATGTCGCTGATCGCCGCAGCGCACGACCCGCGGATCAAAGCCATCGTCGCCGATTCCCCGCCCACGGATCTCGGAGATGCGCTCGCGCCCAACGGCACCCCGAAGACCGGCGGGCCGATCGCACTCGCCTTGGCCGGTGCGGCAACCAATCGTTTCAGCCCTGATCTGGTCGATCGTGGCCTGCAGATGATCCTGAACAACAACGCCGCCGCCCTCGAAGGGCTGCCCAACGAGCACCTACTCGCCGAAGCGATCCCGAAGCTCAACGCCAACGGCACCGCCGTCTTCCTCGCCCACGACTGGCAGGACTCGCTGTTGCCGTCGGGGCTGGCGTTCTCCCTCTTCGATCAGCTGACCGGCCCGAAGATGCTGTACATGCAGGCCGGTGATCACTCGACCGGAGGCGGCACCGGTCAGATCATGGGCTGGCCGAATCCGGTGTGGGACGCCGGAATCCGATGGCTGGACCACCATGTCAACGGAGCCGACAACGGTATCGATCAGCAAGCGCCGGTCCAGCTCTCGCCCGCCAACGGCGGACTCGGCGCCCCCTACACCGGGTTTCCCTCGGTCTCGGCGGCCCTCGCCGCTGTCCGCGAGTTCCCCCTGTCCGCCCCCGCGACCGCGACGATGGGAGCCGACGGCACGCAGGCCTGGAGCCAATCGCTGAACTCCGGTCCGACCATCGCCGTGGCCGCGGTGCCCTATGTCAGCGGCGTCGTGGCCCAGCTGGGGATTCCACCGGCCATTCCGCTCGCGGGAGTGGACCGCAACCTGGCCGCGGTCTGGCAGACCACGCCGTTCCCCGAGGGTGGTCGCGTCGCAGGCACCACACGCATCGCTCTGACCGTCGAGCCGTCGAGCCCCGATCTGACGCTGATCGGCATCCTCTACGACGAGGCTCCCGACGGGACCGGCAAGGAGATCACCTACGCACCCCTCACTCGCCGCGGCCTGACCCCGAACGAACCGAACGACATCGCGTGGGATCTCGCGCCGACGTATTGGAATCTGGCTCCGGGACACCGGCTCACACTGACCGTGACCTCCCAGGACCCGGTTCCGTTCACCAGCGCGACGCCGATGGGAAGTGTGATCACGTTCTGTTCGCCGTCGACCGTTCTCATCCCGGTGCATGCGGGGTGAGGGCGCTCCTGCTCGCGATCGCGGTGCTGGCGTGGCCGGTTCACACCATGCCCACGGCAGGGGCGGAACCGACTGCCACCCTGCCGATCTCGGTGCCCAGCGTGCAGCGGTGGGAACCCGGCAGCGGCCACTTCGCGCCGAGCGGCACGGTCCGCATCGTGGCCGACGGTGCGGCGTCACCGATCGCCGAGCGCCTGGCCGCCGACCTCACCCGAAGCGGGCGGGCGGCCCGCGTGGCCTCGGCCCCCGCACGAGCGGGAGACGTGGTGATCCGCGTCGATGCTTCCGGTCCGGCCGAGGCAGAGTCCTACCGTATCGACATCGCCGACACCCTGGCGGTCACGGCGCGCACCCCTGCGGGGGCGGCACATGCGAGTCGGACTCTGCTGCAATGGTTCACGCAGGATGCCGTCCTGCCCGCGGGACGGGTGACCGACTGGCCGGACTACGCCGAACGTGGGCTCATGCTCGATGTCGGTCGCGAGTACATGAGCGTCGGGTTCATCAAGCAGCGCATCCGAGAGATGGCGTACTACCGGATGAACCTGCTGCATCTGCACCTGTCCGATACCGGCGGCTTCCGGCTCCAGAGCGCCTCGCATCCCGAAATCACCGCCGAGCAGCACTACACCAAGGCTCAGATCGCCGAGATCGTCTCCTACGCAAGCGAATACGGCATCCAGGTGGTACCGGAGATCGGATTCCCGGCACACATGAACGGCATACTGCGTGCCCACGAGAACCTCACCCTGCGCCCGCAATCCAGCACCCCGGCCGACGCGGTGACCGACGCTCTGCTCGCCGGTAGCGCCACCGGCAAGATCGACATCTCGATGCCGGAATCCCGTCGGCTCGTCGAAGACCTGCTGCACGAGTTCGTACCGCTGTTCCCGAGCGACCAGTTCCATATCGGCGGGGACGAATACGTCGGGGACTTCTCGCGCTACCCCCAGCTCGATGCGTACGCCCGCGAAACCCTCGGTCCGGAGGCCACGGGCGCGGACGCGGTGGCGGCGTTCTTCAACTGGGCCGACGGCATCGTGCGTTCCTACGGCAAGACCTCGCGTATGTGGAACGACGGAATACCGCACAGGGCCCGGATTCGAGTCGATCCCTCGGTGCTGGTCGAATACTGGAGCTCCGGTGACGGCCTGCTGCCCTGGGTGGGCAACCAGCACGGACCCGCCGAAGTCGTCGACGACGGCCACCGCATCATGAATTCCGCCTTCACACCCACCTATTGGGCCAGCGGCGGCTACGCGGCACCGATGAACACCCCGCCGGAGGTGCTCTACGCCTGGGATCCGGGGCTTTTCGTCAACGGCACCCGCCTGCGTCCCGAACAGCGCTCCCGCCTCACCGGGTCGAAACTGCACATCTGGTGTGACGATCCGACGGCAATGACCGAGGAACAGATGGTTCCCTCGATTCGGGCGCGGCTGCCGATCATGGCTCAGCAGCTATGGGCACGCCCGCCGGCTGGGCTCACCTACTCCGGGTTCGCCGATCATGTTCGCGTGGTGGGGGTTCCTGCGGGATGAGCCTGATCACCGGTGGTCTGCGGCTGCTGCTGCTGGCAGCGCTGCTGTCCAGGCTGGGCAGTGCCCCGGTCGCCGCCGCCTCCTCGAACGAACCCGTCGCGTGCACTCCACCACCGCACCATCCGTATCCGGTGGTCCTGCTGCACGGGACCATGGACGACTCCTCGGCGTGGAACATCCTGTCCTCCAAGCTGATTGCGGACGGCTACTGCGTGTATACCCCGACCTACGGTCAGTACCCGACTCCGATCCCGGTGGGTGCTGGAGTGGCCCCGATCGCAGAGTCGGCCGTCGATGTCGCCGCCTACATCGCTCGCGTCCTTGCCGTGACAGGCGCGGCCAGGGTCGATATCGTCGGCCATTCCCAAGGCGGCACCATCGCCGAGTACTACGCCAAGAACCTGGGGCAGGCGGGAAAGGTGCGCTTGCAGATCCTGCTCGCCGTGGCCTCGCACGGCACCGACCTCGTGGGAGCGGTCGAGGTCGCGAACCAGGTTCCGGCGCTACACGGGATCGTGAATCAGCAAGTGCTGCCGTTGTTCTGCCCGGCATGCCTCGATCTGCAGAGAGGATCAGGCTTCATCCGGGCGCTGAGCGACGGGCGGATCGCGCAGCCAGGAGTGCGATACGCGATTCTGGCGACCCGAGACGACGTCGTCGTGACGCCTGCGGGCACGGCCTCATTCATCGACGAGCCGGGGGTGAGTAACCAGTTCGTGCAGGACCTGAGCCCGGTGCGGGTCACTCATCGAGAAATGCCGAGCAATCCTGTGGTGATGAAGTGGGTCGCTGCTCAGTTGTCGTCCTGAGGCCGGGTGTCTTGTTCGACCAGACGCACCATGCCCGCACCGTCGAGTTCGCCGATTACCGCTGCGGCTCTACCTGTCATCGTCAGCAGCAACGCTTCACCTGATCCGCGCACCTCCGGCCGACCAGTCCATGTCGGTAGCCCGCAGGCGCACACCGCGTGTGCGTCGCGCGCCTCCGATGACCGGGCTGATGCGGGCGTAGTCGAGCGAAACCCGCAGGCGTTCTTCAGGAACGGTTCGGAGTCGGCCGATGCGCCCCTGATCCGTCAGGAGCATTGCGTGTGGCTCACCCGGCGTTCGCGGTGCACAGGGTATCCAGGACGAACTCGTCACCGAAGTAGCCGCCGAGGCCCAACAGGATCGGAAAACCCTTGCTGAGGCTGACGCCGGGGGTGTATCCCGCGTTCTTCTGGGCGGCTTCGGCGGTGGGGCCCTTGCCGAAGCGGAACATGGGTTCGTTGTATCCGGGCAGCACAGCGCCGTCGATATTGCGTTGGATCAGTACGCCGCACTCATTGTGCACCTGCCCGAAGACGTTGCAGTCGAGGGTCGTGCCGTTGATGATCTTGCTGCCGCATACGTCCTTGGCGGCTTGGTCCGCGGCTTCCTGGGTCGGATAGTCGACCGCCACGCCGAGCCGGGACGGCATGACGCCGACCGCGACCGCGCCGTACAGATCGGTGTCGGCGTGTGCGGGCCCGGCCATCATGAACGTCCCCGCGAGCGGGACGGCGATGGCCAAGGCGGACTTCTGCAACAGCGACACGCGATCAACCCCCGGAGTGGAATATCAACAGCCGGCTGATCATGGCGAAAACACCACTGACTGTCAAGGTTTCACACGATCGTCAACGCCACGGCATGTGCTGAAGGCACCAGGTGTTGCCGTCGGGGTCGGCGAAGTACGCGTAGAACACGCCGCCGAGGTCCTCGACCTCGGTGATCTCGACGCCGCGTTCGACGAGTTCGGCGCGGGACGCTTCGATGTCGGCGACCACCAGGTGCAGACCGCGCAGTGTTCCCGGCGGCATGTCGAGGGTGGGCAGACCTTCCGCGAGGGTGATCGAGCAGGCCGAGCCGGGTGGGGTGAGTTGGACGATGCGGATACCGGGCTTCGGGTTGACGTCGACGTCGAGGTGGAACCCGAGCTGGTCCTGGTAGAAGGATTTGGCCCGTTCGATATCGGTGACCGGCACCGGCACCAGCTCGAGCAGGAGTGTGCCGGGCGGCACGGGTGGGTTGGCGGAATTCTGCGGGGCCTCGGTGGCGGAGCTGGTGTCGTTCATGGGTGGCGCCTTTCATGGATGAGGGTGGTGAGTAGTGCGGCGAGACGGTCGAATCCTTCGCCTGCGCCGCGTTGCATCGGGCTGCGCAGGACGGCGTCGCGGATCTCGGAGGAGGAATATCGCGCGGTGACGGTCATGGTGGTGCGTGCGTCCGTCTCGTTCAGGGCGGTGATGACCAGTGCCGCTCCGTCGGCCCAATCCCGGTGGATCTCGGTCTGTACCAGGCGAACCGGCGACACGACCTCGCGGAACAGCCCATGCTGTTCCATCTCGGTGCCGGCCGGGCCGGTGGAGACGAACCGCCAGGCGCCGCCGGGGCGCAGGTCGACCTCGCACGTGGTGAGCGTCCAGCCGCGGGCGCCGTGCCAGCGGCGGAGCAGGTCCGGTTGGGTGAGCGCGGCGAAGACCAGTGCCGCGGGAGCGGCGAATGTGCGGGTGAGGATGAGGTCGGTCGACCCGGATGCGACGACCCGCAGCCCGAGGCCGGGGTGTGGCGCTGTCACGGTCGGCCGTCCTGCATCTCGCCCAGCAGGGCGTCGAGTTGCTGGTAGCTGGCTTCCCAGTAGTCGCGGTAGTCGGCCAGCCAGTCGGTGGCCGTCCGGAGCGGTTCGGCTTCCAGCCGGCACGGCCGCCGTTGCGCGTCGCGGCCGCGGCTGACCAGGCCGGCTCGTTCGAGCACCCGTAGGTGTTTGGAGACGGCCGGCTGGCTCATCGCGAACGGCTCGGCCAGTTCGGTGACCGTGGCCTCACCGGTCGCGAGCCGGGCCAGGATGGCCCGGCGGGTGGGGTCGGCCAGTGCCGCGAACGTCGCGTCGAGCGTTTCGCTTGCCACCATGTTGATAACCTTTCGGTTCAATAACCTATTGGTTTTATACGTGGTAGCGTTCAGGCTGTCAAGATCGCGAATGCTCTGGGGGCATCATGGGAAAAGTCTTCACGCAGGCGTCCGTCTCGCTGGACGGTTACATCGCCGGGCCTGGCCAGACCGGGTTCGACCGGCTGTTCGCGTGGTGCACGGCGGGCACCGTCGCGACCCCGTCGGCCGATCCGGACCGGCTGACCTACCGCACTTCCGAGGCGACCGCCCGGTACCTGCGGGAACTCCAAGAGCAGGTCGGGGCCTGTGTCGTCGGCCGCAAACAGTTCGACCTCACCGCAGGGTGGAACGGGCGGCACCCGAGCGGCGTACCGGTATTCGTCGTCACGCACCGTCCGCCGCCGACCGGCTGGACGGCCACGACGCCGTTCACGTTCGTCGAGGACGGCGTGGAGCACGCGATCGCGCGAGCCCGTGAGGTGGCAGGGCATCGCGACGTCGGTGTCGGCCCCGGCGGCACCGTGGCCGACGCGCTCCGTGCCGGCCTGCTCGACGAGTTGCGCATGGACGTCGTGCCGATAGTTCTCGGTGGCGGTACACCGATGCTGACCGGGCTCGGCGACGCCGCGCCGATCGGCTTCGAACAGGCGGAGATCATCGAGGGGATCGGGGTGACTCACCTGATCTATCGCCGTGCGACGCGGAATGCCTGACTCCGGCCATGATTCGAGCTACTCCCAATCGTGGCTCGCATTGCACGATCGGCATTCCAGCCGCAGGTTGACGAGATTGTTGTACGCCGCCTTGGCTTCGGCGGGGGTGCTCACGGCCGCGGCCTTGAGGTGATCCCGCCATTTCTGGACGTGGCCGAGTTCGATACCGCTCTCGCTGCACCCATGGCCGCAGGTCTCGCACCGGAAGATCCGCAACAGCTGGGGGCTGTTCCATGGGTCGGTCACCGTCTGGAATTGGCGGTCGGTGAGCATGAAGATTCGGGTGTCGTGCGTGGCACGCAGTTGATGGGGATCGGTGTACCAGGTCGGCTTCGCCAGGCCGTTGACATAGGCGTCCACGGTGGCCTGCACGATTGTGGCGTCCGGCACCCAGGTGACAGCGAACGAGATGCCCACGGGCAGCGCGATCTTGGTTTGGTAGCTAGCCTTCATCGGCCCGCCCCTTCTGGAGAGGATGGAGATGGAGGGGTGCGCGCAATCCCGTCGATTGCTGATGATACTTGCGCCGCAACATCATTCGGCGCGCTTTCGGCCGGATCGGGTGCGGGTGTGCGAACCGATGGTGCGCTAAGCGCCACCGAGCGACATGGACGGAACCGTCTGTGTCGAGCAACCGTTCGGTGCGGCCTGACCCGCGAGACGATCGTCGATCCAGCGCAGAACCGCGGATGTCGCGGTGACTGCCAGACTGACATGCTCGCTCATCTGGTCTCGCGTATAGGTGATCCGGGCTCCCGCTGCGCACCACCGGGTCACCGCCTGGTCGGCCAGAGCGATATCGAGGATCTCGTCGTGCACGGCGTTGTAGAGGAACAGCGGCGTGGTCGGTGCCACGGGGCCGAAGTCCACATCGGGGAAGGATGCCTGTACCTGCTGGAACAGCTGGGAGAAAGGGATCGTCAGGTAGTCGTCCATGCGCAGGAATGCGTGCTGGGCCACGTTCGGCGTCATGCATTTGCTGTCCCCGGCGGCCATCAGAGCTTGTCCGGCCGGGGTGAGGTATTTGTCGAAGGTCGCCGCCAGTTGTGGATCGGCGCGCATCATGCCCGGCAGGAGCGACGGCAGGAATCCGGCGAACGGACCGGAGTCGAGCGACTCCAGGTAGGGGGCGATGGGTACGGTCCAGCCGCCCATGGCAACACCGACCAGCCGTATTTCGGGCGCGTAGCCCGGTTGGACCACCGCTGCCCAGCCGGTACCGATCGACCCGCCGGAATAGCCCGCCACCGCAACCGGGGTTTCGATGCCGGACAGGCCGAGCGGTGCGAAGCTCTCGGCGGCGCGCACTCCGTCGAGTACGGCGTAACCGGGCTGGTTCGCGGGGAATACCGCTCCCAGCGGCCCCTCCCAGTCGGGTACCGAGATCGCATGACCGGACGCCAGCATCTGGTCGATCTGGATGAGGTCCAGTGAGGAATCGTACTTGTCGGGTGCTCCTTGCCGGAGCGCGAACGAGGGAGCGCACTGGGGGGCCGAGGCATCTTCGGCGACCTGGTAGCTGATCAATCCTTTGACCTGCCCGGTTCGCGGGCGCAGCACCGTCGTCACGGTCGCCATGGGGCGGCCGTCGGTATCGGTCGATCGATACAGCAACTGCCATGCCTCCGCGTCCTGCGCCGACGGCTCCAGTGAGGCCACCTCGACGGGGCGCGAATTCAGGATGGTGCCCGGCGCTTTCGAACTCCAGCCCTCTGATGGGGTGTAGAACGGGTCGTTCTGCGGAGTCGGCCGCGGATCCGCGTTGCCGACCGCCACGGGGGTGCCGGTAATGCACAGCACGACCGAAACCGCGATCAGAGCCGAACGAAATCTACCGCGCTCGACCGCCGAATATGGTGCGGTACAAATTGATACGGCACTGCGCACGCGTGCGATTTCCTCCCTGGTAGGGGACAACTCCCGCGAATCCCCTTGCAGGCAGCGAGACTACACCGCGTGATTGGTATCGACACCGGAAATCGGATACGAAATCCGTTACCGGGTGAGATGGATTCGATCCGGTGGTGGGAAGCGATCCGGAGTGACATCGGTCAGTGGGTAGTACTCGAGACCGGTGAGTTTCCCGTCCCGGGCGAACAGCAGCAGTCCGCCGTCGTCGGTCGAGGCTTCGGAAACCGGGTTGGGTATGTCCACGGCGGTGGGTGCGCTCGGGTCGACCTCGAGATCGATGGTGGGGCAGCCGCAACGGCACTTCCCGACGACCTTGGCCGTGAGCGCCTGTGCACGCAATTCGGCGGCACCCGGGAAATCTCGCCGCAGCATGGCGAGCAGCGCGCCCTGCTCGTCGACGGTCAAATCTCGTTCCACGCTTCGAGTCTGATGGATGGAGCCCGGATGTCCAACGCGCTCGAGCAGTCGAATCGTCCGACGGCAGCGCATATTCGTCCTAGGTCCGGGGGAAGCTTGGGGACGTGAGGCTGAGGTGCAGGCTTTGGGTGTGGTAGGCCAGGGTAAGTTCGAACCAGTCCGGGGTGCGGGTGGTGACGAAGACGCCGCGGGTGTCGCCGGAGATCGTGATCGGCCAATCGTGCTGTTCCCAGATCTTGACGATCGCCGGCGCCCAGAGTTCCGGACGGTCCGGGGCGGGAGGTTCGAGGAGGTAGTCGGCTTCGAGTCGGTCCAGCTCGGGGGCGTCGCAGGGCGCGACCTTCTCGCCGTCGTGGTCTCCCCGTGTGCACAGGCGCAATTGGCCGCCGAGTGCTTGCAGGAGATCGGCGATGAGGGCGCGAATACGGTCACGCGCGGCATACTCGGTGAGTTCGGGGTTCCATGCCTGGGCTCGCGCGACCTCGAGCGATTCGAGCGGCGCGGTGACAGGCTGTGGTGACGGGTCGGCGCGGAGTTGGAAGCCGTAGCTCATCAGGCCGTCGAGAGTTTCGGCGAAGTCCAGTGGCTGATCCAGCTGGCCCTCGGCTTCCCAGCCGATGGTCCCGGCCGGCAATTCGGGGGAGACGAAATATCGGGTGCCGCCCAGGCCCTGAGCGAGCAGCATCGCGCGGTCGCCCGGAATATCCTCGGCCGCTTGCCAATTGCGGATCGTTGCGGGCAGGCCGAGATCGGAATAGGTGAGCATGTCCCGGGGCCTGGTGGGTCCGTAGGAGAGGCCGTCCAGATCGGTGAACCCGGCGTGCACCCGGGCGAGGAACCCGCGCAGCGGATCGGGCAACGCGTCCCAGTGCGGCGGCTGGTCGCGGCCGAAGGTCTGCGGATCCCAGCCGATGCGGAATTCGTACGGCTCGAACGGTTTCCGCAGCGCGTACAGCAGCACCCAATCGCCCCGCAGCAGGCAGATCCGCACATCGTCGAGACATTCCGCCAACACGAGGTCGAACCGCGGGAGTAGTTCGGCGAGCCCGTCGATCTGCCACAGAGCCCGCGTAGCGGCACACCGCTCGGATGCCTGCGAACCCGCGGCGATCCGGGACCACCCCGCCGGAACATGCACCGCCGCAGCGGAACCCGGTTCTACGAGCAAGGCTTTACCGGAACCGAATTCGGCGACGACCCGAGCGAAATCCGCAGTATCCACGATCCCATCGAAGCGCATCGGCGCGGGATCCGCGACCAGGGCTCGAATGTCGCGGCGGCCGTTCGCCCATACCTCGATCCGGTTGCCATCCAGTGCGCTGCGAGTGCCTACAAGCAGCCGCTGCTGGATGAAAGAGCGGTGTCAGAGGCCCGTCAGAGCAGCCCGACATCGTGGAGACCGACAGAAAACCTTTGGAAGGCAGTGGAAATGGAAACGACGAAGGATGTGCAGCAGGCGCTCGACAGCGCCGTGGCCGAGTACGGCGTGCCGGGCGTGATCGCCGCACTACAGGACGAGAACGGTGTCCGGATCAGGGCGGCCGGGGTGTCGGACCTGGGGACCGGCCGCCGCCGCGAACCCGGAGAGCGGTTCACCATCGGCAGCGGCGCCAAGGCGTTCACTGCCGCCGCGGTGCTGACGTTGGAGGCGGAGGGCAGGCTGAGCCTGACCGACACCGTGGAGCAGTGGCTGCCCGGTGTGGTGCGGGGCAACGGCAACGACGGCCGCCGGATCACCATCGGGCAGCTGCTCACCCACACGAGCGGCCTGGGTATTACCGGCCTGAACGTCGACATCGCGCGCAAGTACCACACCCGGCCCGGGTTCGCCGCGCACCGCTACGACGTCTGGACTGTCGAGGAACTGCTGAACCTCCAGATGGCCATTCCCCCCTTGTACGCGCCGGGTACCGATTTCGCCTACTGCAACGGCGGCTACCATCTCGCCGGGGCGATCATCGAAAAGGTCACCGGGCGAAGCTACGAGGACGAGATCGAGCGGATGGTCATCCAGCCGCTCGGACTGACCGACACCTACGCGCGTCCCTTCGCGGAGCGGCGATTCCGCGGATCGCACGCCAGGATCTACACCAGACAGTTCCTCCAGGACGGCGTCGACCCCGAAATCCTCACACCCGACAACTACGAGTCACTGCTCGAGAGCGCCGACTCCGACCCGGTCGACGTCACCGACCGCGCGATCTGGGGATGGGCGGCCGGCGGCATCGTATCGAGCACTCGCGACATGCTCCGGTTCACCGACGCGGTGATCACCGGATCGCTACTGCCACCGGCGCAGCATCGCGCGATGTGGACCACGGTGCCCACCAGGGACTGGATGCCCAACACCCGCTACGGCACCGGCGTGAGCCAATGGGCGCTGGCGGACGGCCGCACGATCCACATCGTCGCCGGAGTCGAACTGGGTGCCGCCTCCTTCACCATGGGCACCCCGGACGGGCGACACGTGGTCTCGGTCAACATCAACTGCGACTGGAACTGGTATCCGGTCTTCAGCCAGGTTGCCGAAGCGGTGTTCGGTTCGCCCTTCCAGATGCCTCGGTAGTGCGCGGGTATCGTCCGGATGTGGCGGCTGTGCTGCCGCATCCGGACGTGCGTTGTGTTACGGAATCGATTCCAGGACAGCGTGATAGTCGCGCGCTATGCCTTCGGAGGCTGTCGTTCGGTCAACCCTCGAGATCGTATCGGTACCACTGGCGCGGGTTGTCGGCTTCGTGGAGCCATAATGTCGCGTCGCGCCCGATCCGTCCGCGCGCCCACTGCCTGGGTTGGTGCCCGTCCGGTAGAAGAAGTTCCGCCTGAGTCGTTTCCGTGATTACTCCGTCCTGTAGCCGGCCCCTCCGGATCACCCATCTCGACTCAGGTTCGTCATGTTGTTCGAAGAAACCGAAGGATGAGCCCGACACGACCAGTCCGGTACAACGGGTGATCAGGTTCTGGTTGATCGACAGCACGCCATCCGAGTCCATTTCCACCACAGCGAATTCCGGGTAAGGGCAGGCGTAGGTGCGGTTTCGGCCGACGTTGATCGCATAGCAGTCGCACCAGCTGACCTGGCTGCCGGTGTCATCGAAAGCGAACCAGGCGGGACTGTCCAGGCTGTCCCAGCGTGCCGCACCGATCAGGAAACCGATTTCCCAGGTCCCGTTCGATTGCGGGAAGGCGAAGGTGGCTTCGTCGAAATAACTGATCCAGATACGTCCAGCGGGGTCGGTCAGCAATTGTGCGATGGCGTCGCCGGCATAGAAGCCGCCCACCCGGTGGCCTGTGCTGTCGAAGGCGACGACGTTGCGCGGCAATTCCGAAGAAGTAGATGTCACCGTGTCGATACGCGCCGCGGCCAGAACTACTCCGTCGCCGAAAGCGTCTATCTCGCTGAACCTTTGATCGAGGTCGTTCAGCTGTATCTGTGCAGAATCGTCGCCGTCGCAGATCACTAGGATCGCATCATAAGGAGGAATCGGACCAGCGCCGACGGGAACGTGGGCGGGATCTACGAGCAGCGCTAGCAGTCGGCCTCGGTAATCGATCGTGGCGGCGAGAACCTCGAATCGCGCGTAGCGTGGCGGCAGAGTTGCGTGCAGCGCGAGGCGGTGCTTATCGGCCATCGGCCTTTCCGGTTGTCATGACGTTGATCATGGCACGAGATGGCCAGGGGTCTCTACTCGGCACATGCCGCAACAAGCGGAGAACTCGCAGACCCGAGCAGGGAAGTACGACCGGGCGAGCAAGCCGCCTAGTCTGCGGTCGTCGAGAGAACGGATCGGTCGTTGCGGTCGGCGACGAGGGCGCGGAACGCGGCGAGGTCGCCGATGACCTCCTCGGAGCGATCGCGCTGCTGGTGCAACCTGTAGTAGCGCGAACCGATGACATCGGGGTCGGCCAAGGCGTCGCCGGGGATGACGCCGGATGCGATGGTCACTGTTGCCACGTGGATCCCGCGGGGGTGGAGTTCAGCGTGCAGGGTGTGGGCCCAGTTGCGCAGACCGGCCATGGCCAGGCCCACATTGGCCAAAAACGGTGCGGGGACAGTGGAGGACACGCCGGTGGTAAGCAGCACGGTCCCCGCGCCGCGGGCCAGCATGCCCGGTAGTACCGTCTGCACAGCAGTCAACGCGCCGAGCACGTGCAGCTCGAACTGTGCGGTAGCGGACGCGACTGTCGTCTCGGCGGCGTGAGTGATCGGCCCGGTCGGGCTGGGGCTGTATTCCAGCACATCGACCGGCCCCAACTCCTCAGCGGCCGAGGTGAGGGCGGCAGCCAACGTGTCTCGCTCGCGGATGTCGGCCGGGAACGCAGCGGCGGTGACGCCGCACTCGGCCAACTCGTCCACCAGGTTCTCCAGCCTGTTCTGGTTTCGGGCGATCAACGCAACTCGGAATCCGTGACGGCCGAGCCCGAATCGGACGAGCAGGCATGTCGGCAGGTTCTGCAGATCCTCGCTCTGATCGGCGACAAGTGGAGCATTCTGGTGGTCGGACACCTGCGTGATCGGACCTTGCGCTTCGGCGAGCTGCACCGCGCGGTCACTGGCATCTCGCAGCGCATGCTCACCCTGACTCTGCGGCAACTCGAACGCGATGGGCTGCTGACCCGCACCGCTCACCCGACCGTCCCGCCACGCGTGGACTACGCCCTCACGCCACTCGGCACGACGCTGCTGGATTCCGTTGTGGCCCTAGCTGAGTGGGCCAACATCCATCGACCAACGATCATCGACAACCGATGCCGCTACGACGCGACCCATCCGCCTAGAACGCAGGCCTGAACCGGCACCGGCCCACAGGATTTGAGATACCTCGTCGAGGAATGCTTCGCCGCGGCGTGGTGAAGCGCCGAGGTCATATGTCATGCTTGGTCCATGATCACCTTTGACGGAAAGGGCGCCGTACGCCCCAGCCGGTGAATGCCGGTCAGTGGCACTTGGACTCCGGGATCACCGATGACCAGGCCACTTTGTACACTCACGCACTGGATCTCGCTGCGATTCACGGCCCGGGGCCCTGGCCCGACGAGGGTCGGCCGCTTCCCGACGAATCTGTGCCCGAGCTTGTTACACATACTCACGACCTCGAGAATCTCCGGGCCCGGCGCGCCGTGACTGTCAGTTGTGGCGTCGTCTACCCCGAGCTGTCGGCTGTCGAACTGTCCGAATGGGTCGCCGTGCTCGTCTCCGATGCGCCGACACCGGAACTTGATCCGCCGACCACGCCGCCGACGGATTCCTTTGCGGCCGCGCTGGACTCGCTGCATCGGACACTCGCGCACCAGGATCCGCTGAAGATCGCCGATGACCTGCCGCACGAGTTGCGTGCCCGTGCGATGCCCCCGGAGCGGGCGCGGTGGGTGGCCCGTGACCTCGTGATTCGCGGTTGCCACCGTAAT
Organism: Nocardia sp. NPDC127579; assembly: GCF_042672005.1. Lineage (NCBI taxonomy): Bacteria > Bacillati > Actinomycetota > Actinomycetes > Mycobacteriales > Nocardiaceae > Nocardia > Nocardia sp. NPDC127579. The sequence goes on from NZ_JBHXVZ010000003.1 coordinate 154,771, forward strand.
GTGGTCGCTCTGGGAATGGCGATGCTCGGTGCCGTCGGTGACCATCGTGACCGCGAGTTGTTGCTGCTGCTCGGCGCACTGGATGATCTCGCGCGATACGCCTGTGACGCCCTCGCGCGCACCCAACCCGACCCGGACCGCGCGATCTTCGAGCTGGCCAGGCGGGTGGACGGACGGGGGCGGATTCAAACGGTTCAACGGTTGCGGGGCTGCGCGGATTCCGAGATCAAGGCGTGGTTGTTGCGAGAGGGCTTCCGCAATTCGATCTCCGACGGACTCTTGGCTCATATTGCCGCGGAGACAGGGGAGCTCGGCGCAGCGCTGCTCGACCCGGATGTCGATGACGCACTGCTCGACGCGGCCGGCGGCATTCTGGAAGCACTGACTTCACACGATGTCTCGGCGCCGGACATCCGGAGCTACCCCGATGCTCGTTCAGTTCTCGATCGGTACGCCGACCTGGTGGATCGGAGGCTCGAGGTTTCCGGCCGGTCGACCATTCCCCGTTTGCGCTGCCTCTACGCCGTCGACCGAATGCTGAATCAGCAGCAGGTTCAGCTGGATTGGCCCGCCGAGGAGGTGCGCCGACTTGCCGAACGCTATGCGGAACTACTGACCAGGCCGGCGTGGTCCGAACTGGTCCGTACTGAATTACAGTCTGGCGAAGGGCAATGCGCGTTCAATCAGGCGCTCGATTGCGCGCAGGTGATCGGCGTCGAAGCCTATCCTGTCGTGCTCACGCATCTCGAACGCGAGCCCCGCAACAGGTATGCCTGGAACTGGGCCATCCGGAATACCCCGCTGGACGGCGTCGATGCCCTCATCGAATTGGCCGAACGCGTACTGCCGCTGGACGAGATGGCCTGTGGTCCAGGTTCGACCGGGTCGCTGGCGGGCTCGGGTCGTATCGACGAGTCCATCCTGCAGCGGCTGCTCCTGATGCTGCGGTGCGGCACAGTCGGAAGCGGGTTGCGGCTCATCGAAACAGGGCTCTTCTCATCTAGTCCCAGGTCTCGTCGAACCGCGCTGCGGGTATTGAGCAGGTGGCCGGCACAGCACGTGCCCGTCGCGGCGCGCGCGGCGGTTGTCGCGGCGGCGCGGGTCGAGCCCGAGGAGAAACTGCGGGCCGAAATGCTCACCTTCACAGGCGGTATCCCGACGGAGGTCGTGTCGATCACCGACGGCGCCGGGGTCATCGACGTCCGCGGCGAGAGCGACAAGAGTGGTTGGTATTCCCAAAGCCTGCTCTACCTCGGAGGCTGTGCTGCCGCATTGGATACCGCCGATTACGCGGGCTCGGTTGGTCGCCTGGTTGCGCGGGCACCGGATCGCCCGGTACGTCCGGACGGACTCGACAACCTCCGGGAACTCACCACGACAGGTCGCATAGCCGCCGACCTCGCCGACACCCTGGAACCGCTGTTGAATCTCCTGAGCAACGGCACCTACGAGCTGCGTGGACCCGAACCGATCTCGGATCCCCTCCGAGTTCGATACGACGACCAGCCCGCCGACTCCTGGTGGCCACCGAAATTCGCCTGGTACGTCATCGATCCCGCTCCCGATGACCCGAAACCGTTCTATCCCGTCAACGAGGACCTGATCACCCCGACCGAGCCATGGCCGCCGACCGACTCGACGACCATCGACCGATACCGCCGGCTCATCCGGGAAGGCGGCCGCCCCGCCCTCATCACCCTCCGCGCCGGCGGCGACAACATCTACAGCGGCTTCATCCTCGACGGTCACCACAAGCTCGCGGCATACCTGCTCGAGGACGTGACACCGCGGGTGATCCGGATCGCCCGCCTCGACCCGCACCCGTTCGACAGCGGTGAGCTGCGCAGGCGGTTCAGCGATCCCGCGATTCAGGAGTTGAAATGGCTACTGCAATGGCTGGACCGAAGGGGACGGTGATCAGTTGCCGGCCGTCGGCTCGTGCCACCAGCGGAAATATGATGTCCGAGTTTCGCGAGAGCGACGCTGTTTGTCGGTCCCGTAGCGCAGCAACCGACAGCGTGGTGAGGTAGACCGTGATACGCGAGCACTCCACTCAGCACATCGATGGTGCAGGGCAACAGGCGGTCGACGCGCCGACGGCGATTGATCCGAACGAACTCACCGAGCGCGAGTTCATCGCGTGGTTTGCCAAACGCAGCGGACTGTACCTCGGCAGGCCTGACGTGCGCGGCGTCACGAGTTTCCTTACCGGCTACGACACAGCCGCCAGGCGCGGCGGCAGACCGCTGTTGGACGGTTTCCACGAGTGGCTCATCGCCAATTGCGTCGGCCGGCCGAACAGCCTCGGATGGCCGTGGCTGATCGAGGAGATCGCGCTGCCGGAGCACGACCGCTCGGACCCTCGCACGCCTGAGCAGGAAGCGCGTGTGCTCGAGGTTCTGTTCGAACTGCTCGACAAGTTCCTGGCCGAGCGGGCGGCCGGCGAGTAGACCTGCTGCGTTTACCACGGCACGGGTCCGGCGTCGTCGAAGAAGCCGCCGGTGGGGCCGGTGTCGGGCAGGGTGGCGAGGTGGATCGCGATGGCCGCACCCTGGTGGGGGGTGCGGGTGCCGCGGAAGGCGTTGAGGTCGGTGGCGGTGTAGCCGGGGCAGACGGCGTTGATCAGGATGTCGGTGTCGGCCAGTTCCTTGGCGTAGTGGACGGTGAGGGCGTTGAGGAGGGTTTTCGAGGTCGCGTAGGCGGCGGGGACCGGGCCCATGTCGATGCCGGGGATTCGCACGTTCGCTGGATCGACCGTCGCCGGTGTCTGCGGCATGGTGCCGGTGATCGCGGCGTTGTTGATCAGGGCATCGAGCCCGCCGGCCTGGTCCGCGATCAGGTCGGCTGCGGCGGCGGCGCTGGCGTCGTCGGTCACATCGAGTGGTACGCCGAACGCGTCGGCTCCGGTCGCGCGCAGCCGTTGCACCGCGGTGTCGCGGCGTTGCGCATCTCGTGCGCCCACGCCGATTCACCAGCCGAGTACGCCCAGGCCGGCGGCGATCTCGTATCCGATTCCCTTGTTCGCGCCGGTCACCAGCGCGATCGTCTGTTCGCTCACCCGGCCGATCCTGCTGCGGTCACGGGTGCGGCGTCCAAGACCGGTCGAGTGGGCGGCGATACCGCACGGGTATCGATCGTGGTCATCGGCGGATACGATTACCCGGTGGAGACGCGGGAGATGCGATATTTCGTCGCGGTCGCCGAGGAGTTGCACTTCGGGCGGGCGGCGCGGCGGCTCGCGATCGCGCAACCGCCGCTGTCGCGAGCCATCCAGCAGCTGGAACGGCGGCTCGGAGTTGTTCTGCTGCACCGCACTTCTCGCGCTATCGCTTTGACCGAGGCCGGAGCGGTGCTGCTGCGCGAAGCCCGGGCCGCGCTCGACGCGGTCGAAGCCGCCGAACGGCGAACCCGCCGTGCCGCGGCCGAGCAACCCGGCGTGGTGCTGGCCACGAAAGCCGGAGCATCGAGCGAACTGTTGTCGAAACTGTTGCACGCCTACGCCGCCGAGCCGGGCGCCGTGGCGGTCGAGGTGCTGCTGTGCGGGCCCGGCCAGCCGGAAAACCTACTGCGCACCGGGCGTGCCGACGTCGCGCTGCTGCACCGGCCCTACGACACGACCGCCGGATTCGACACCGAGGAACTGCACACCGAACAGCAGGTCGTGGTCCTGCCCGCGGGGCATCACCTCGCCGATCGGGCGCATGTGCTGCTGGCCGAGGTGGAAACTCTGGCGAACCTGCCCCTGCCGCGCTGGCCCGGATCCGACGGCAGCTATTCGGACGGCCCCGGCCCGCAGGTGCGTGACCACACGCAACTGTTCCAGCTGATCGCGCTCGGACTGACCTGCGCGATCGTGCCCGAATCGCTACGAACCCAGCTCCGTGACGACCACGCTGTGGTGCCCGTGCCGGACGCACCGGCTGTCACGACCGTCATTGCCTGGCCGCCCCACAGCAGATCCAAGGCGGTGGCCGATCTCGTGCACACCGCGACCCGCCTCTGACGGGCGCTCGTCACATCGAACCGAGCTGCTGGCCGCGTCGGCGGTGGTGAGTTTTCGGTCCTGCGGGTAATGCGGTCAGGCCTGGATCGGTACCTGGTAGATGTTGTCGGCGGGGTGTCCGGCGCGCTGGTGGATCCGCTGTACGGACTCGGCATCGGGGGCCTCGGACAGGCAGAAGACCATCCCGGACTCGGGGTCGGCCCAGGCGTGCTTGAAATTGACGTGCTCGTCGTCCTGGATCGCGAGATCGGCGTTGTGGGCTGCGGCGAGGGCTTCGGGAGTGACTCCCTTCATCGTCGTGTGCACATCCATGAATTCGGGCATGGCATTTCCCTTTCTCTGAGACTTTCCATAATGCTCTTTTCTTCGATATACCGCTATCGCTCTTTTCGATGAATTTCGAATGCGAATTCTTGCCCTTTTGCTCGGCCGGCGAGCGGGCACGTGGAGCTGTCCCGCGGGCGAATCGGCGATAGGATCTGCGGGTGAACGATCGAATGGCCCCTGCGCGAGACGATTTGGAGCATCGGCTGCGTCGCGCGCTCACCGGTCACCCGAGCTTTGTGGTCCGTCAGGTCGGCCGCCGGGAGGTGCGTGTGGCCCGGCCGCACGACTACCGGCTGGAAAGCACCCCCTATCGGTTCTCCCTGTTCCTCGACGTGAGCGGCCGCCGGGTCGAGACCGTCGAGCATTGGTCCGTGGACGGCGACCTGCCACTGCGTCGGGATCGTGATCGGGAACAGCCGGTCCGGGATCTGATCGCGGCCGAGCTGGCCCGGGCGGGCTGGAGGCCGGGACGTGGCCCGCTGGGGTCGGTCAGCGCGGTGGCGAGCAAGCTCGCCTGGTACGTGTGCTTTTCGGTGATCGCCGTCTTGATGATCGTCTATTTCTACCGATAACACGAACTGCCCGGCCTGAGGCTGCCGGTCGAAATTCGTTGGTTGTCCTCGACTCGCTTGTGCCAGACTGGTTTCGGGGCATCGTGTCTGCGCGATGCCCGCACTCGAGCCTCGGGGGAGGTCGGCGCGATGAAAACGATCTGGTGGTTGCTCGCGATTCTGGTGTCGGTGGCCGCGTGTGGTACGCCGAACACGGGAAAGCCGGTGGCGCAGGTGATTCCGGGTACCGTGCAGGCCAGCGTGCTCACCATCGACGAGCTCGGGCCCATGGTGGGCTCGGTGTTGACCGACAGTGTCAGCAGTGGTGAACCGCCGCCCGCGTTCACGACGGATCCGGCCCATTGTGCTGTAGCCGTCGGTCCCGGCACCCGGTCGGTGTATGCGACGGGGTGGAATGCGTTCTGGTCGAAGACCGCGCAGGACGCCAACGGCGACCATGTGATCACCCAGGTGGTCGGCATGTTCACCGATGCCGACCAGTCCGGCAAGGCGTTCACGACGCTGACCGAAGGATTGAAAGGCTGCGCGTCGGCGGTGCGCACCGACACCGACGAGTACACCACCGGGTGGGCCTACATCCTCGATCGCGCCGAGCCGAATGCCCTGGGCTGGACCGCGACCCAGGACACCGGCGACGGCTGGGTCTGCCACCGGCAGGCGCGGCTGAAGGGCAAGGCCGTCCTCCAGGTGGCGGTCTGCCAGGCCGGTGACGGCAAACCGGCGGCGACGAAGATCGTCGACGCGTTCGCCGCCCGGGTGACGGGGTGAGCATGTCCGGATCGCTCGGAACCCGACTCGTCACGCTGCTGCTGGCACTGATCCTGACTCTGCTCACCGGCGCTGTCGCGACTGCCCAGCCCACCGAGCTGACCCCGCCCGACCCCACCTCCGGCGCCAATCCGCTCGACCCGAGCAGTGACTACTCGGTCGACCTGAACACCCAGATCGCCGCGTTCCGGGCCCGCGTCACCGCCTGGCAGCAGCGGGGCCTCGACCTCGACGCGCGCGCCACCTCGCTGGCGGAGCGGATCCGCCAGCACAACGCGCAGGTCGACTCCTATCCGAACCGGACCGCGCCGGGGCCTGTCGCCGCCAGCATCAACGCCCGCGCCGCCGCGCTCAACAACGAGAAGGCGGGGCTGATCGGTGAGATCAATGCCTGGCAGGGCGAAGTCACCGCGCTGGAGGCCGAGCGGCTGCGGCTGATGCAGCTGATCGCGCACCTGTTGCAGACCCGCTACAACACCGTGCCGCGGCTGCCGTTCCGCAGTTCGCCCGGCGGTGATCCGAGCCGTCCGCTCACCCGGAACAAACTCGGGCAGTACAGCCGCGGCAACGGCGGTGACGCGTCGTCCAGGGCGAAGGAGAACGCGGCACTGGACGCGTACGCGCGCAACAACAACGTGACCGTGATCAAGAAGCAGACCGCGGCGCGCCTGTCCCCGGAGGCGCTGGCGAAGCTGTCGCCCAGCGACGCCGCCAAGCTCGGTTCGCACCGCTTCTACGACGGCCTGATCCGCAAACCGAACGGGCACTACAAGGCCCTCGAGGTCAAGAGCGGCACCGCGAAATACCAGAAGGGACAGCAGCCGTTCGACGACGCGATCCGCGCGGGCGGATACGCTGAGGCCGAGATCGACGGACAGCGGATCATCATCGACGAAGTGGAGATCGTGCCGGGATGACGGAGCAATCACCGTGGTACGTCCTGGAATTCAACGACGGCGCGTGGGTGCTGTCCGGCGCGGGCGCGGTGGATACGAGTTCGTTCGCGGGTGCGCTGTCCGCGCGTGACGGCCAGCGTCGCGCCTCGCTGCGGCTGTGGCGCGCGCCGGAGCCGCCGGAGGATCTGTCCGTGTTCGCGCGCGCGGAGGCACGCGCGCACAGCGTGTTCGCCGTGGGTAGCGCCACCGAACTGACGGTGCGCCTGGACACCGGAAAGGCCAGCTGTCAGGTCGGTCGCCCGGCGGAGGGCGGGGCGACCAGGACGGTCCGCTGCGATCTGGGCCGACGTGTGACCGTCTCCGACAGTGAGGTTTTCGACGCGGAGGCCGCCGCGGAGCTGTTCCTTGCGTTCTATCGAACCGGTGCGCTGCCCGAAGACCGGTATGCGCTGCGCGAGATCGATGCGCCGGACGCGCCGCCGACGCACGGGCTCACCGTCGACTTCGACGAGCAGCGCGCGGTCCTGGCGACCGTCGAAGCCGAGGAGTTCGCCGCGTTCCTGGGCGAGGATTCCACCGTGCTGGTGCTCTGGCCGCTTCCGCCGGAGGGTACCGTCGCCGAGTTCGGCGACCTCGAGCACCCGGCATTCCTCCAGACGGCGGGTTCCGGAGGCCGCTATACCGTCGAGATCCGCCGCGGGAACACCCTTTTCACGGTCGGCCACCAGTCCGAACAACTGGTGTGGGGCAGTCCGCTGACCGCTGTGGCAGTCCACGACAACACGGTCGAGGTCTACCACACGGAGGTCTTCGATCCGCTCGAGGTGGGCACGCTGTTCCAGCACTATGTGCGCACCGGCGACATACCGGCCGCCGGGTACACGCTGCGCCCGATCGCCACGCTGTAATCAGTTCTCGGCGTGCCAACTGTTCGGCACCGTCGCCGAACAGCATGCGGCCGACGTCAGGGCGTGACGATCGCGATCGCGTCGATCTCGACCAGCATCTCCGCCCGGGGCAGTCCGGTGAAAACCGTTGTGCGGCTGGGGAGGACGGTGCCGGTGGTGTGTTCGGTGACGAAGGCGCCGTACGCGTCGTTCATGGCGGCGAAGTCGTCGCGCTCGGTCAGGTACACCCGGAGCATGACGACATCGTCGAAGGTGGCGCCGCTGGCGTCGATGATCGCCTTGACGTTGCGCAGGGTGCGGGTGGTCTGGGCGGCGACATCGCCGGGGTAGAGGTATTCGCCGGTGGCCGGGTCGACCGGGCCCTGCCCGGAGACCTGCACGAACGGGCCCTTGCGCACGCCCTGCGAGAAGGTGTGGGCGGGCGCGGGCGCGTCGGTGGTGCGGACGGCGATCTTCTCACTCATGGTCGGCCTTTCGGGTCGGGCTCCAGCCGAGTTCGGCGGAGATGGCATCGGCCGCGGCGCGTACGCGGGGTAGCCGCGCCAGGACCTGGTCGTGATCGAGCAGCATGTCGGGCACCGACATGGACACCGCGGCGACGACCGCGCCGGTGCCGTCGCGCACCGGCACGCCGATGCAGTTGACGAAGGTCTCGTGTTCCTCGTGATCCTCGGCGTAGCCTTGGGCCGCGACGAGTTCCAGCTCGGCCAGGTACTGCTCGGGATCGCGAATGGTGCGGTCGGTGAACTCGCGATAGTCGATGCGTTCGGCGATGGCCCGCCATTCGGCGCGCGGCCGGGCGCTCACCAGCACCTTGCCGACCGCGGTGCAGTGCAGGGGCGCGGGCCGCCCGATCCGGGAGTACATGCGCACGCTCTGGATCGCGTCGAACTTGTCGATGTAGATCGCCTCGCCGGACTCGTAGGTGGCGAGGTGGATGGTCTGCCCGGTGTCGGTGTTCAGCGCGGCGAGGTGCGGGCGGGCCAGCGTGCGCACATCACGCTGTTCCAGTGCCTGATTGGCCAATTCGAACAGCCGGGAGCCGAGCAGGTAGCGGTGATCGCTGTCGTGGGTGACGAAGCGCTGCGCCTCCATCGTCTGCAGCAGGCGCAGTACCGTCGACTTGTGCACGCCCAGTTCGCCCGCCAGCTGGTCCAGCGACCGGCCGTCCGTGCCGAGGGACAGCAGGATGGTCAGCGCGCGCGACAGACTCTGGCTCATGAGGCCACATTCTCGGCTACGTGCCCGGCCCAGTCGGTGTCGGTGCCCGCGGCCAGCGCCGAGAGTCGCTGTGGCCGCGGCAGTTCGGCCACGTCGCCGGTGCCGGTGAGTGCCGCGGCCGCGCACAGGTGCCCGAACCGCAGCCGCTCGGTGAGCGGCCGCCGGTGCAGCAGCGCTGCCAGGTAGCCGCCGGCGAAGGCGTCCCCGGCGCCGATCCGCTCGGTGACCTCGAGGGCGAGCGCGGGCACCTCGACTCGTTCGGCGCCGGAGAAACCGGTGACCGAGTGCTCGTTGTTCTTGACCACGAAATGCTCGGGTTCGGGGAACAGCGCGCGCAGCCGATCGGCGTCGTCGGTGCCGAACACCGCGCCCGCCTCGTCCGCGCCGAGGAAGACCACATCGCTGCCGCGCACGTGCCGGGCCAGGATCTCGGCCGCCTGCTCGGCGCGACCGGCCCAGAGCGCGGGCCGGTAGTTGAGGTCGAAGCTCACCAGGCGACCGCGGCGGGGGAGCGTCAGCAGGGCTTCGGTGAGCCCGGTCGCCGATTCCGACAGCGCGGTGGTGATGCCGGTGACGTGCACCAGATCCGCGCGGTCCAGCAGCGCGGCGGCCGATTCGAGATCGACCGTGGACAGTGCGCTGGCCGCGGACCCGTTGCGGTAGTACAGCATTCGGCTCTCGCCCGCGCCGAGGTCGGTGGCTCGGCCCGATTCGCTGCCGCGTTCTTTGACATAGACGGCGGTCGGCCGCGCCGGATCGGTGCGCACGGCGGACACGTCGACGCCGCGCGCCGCCAGGTGTCCGGTCAGATAGCGGCCGAATCCGTCGTCGCCCACGCGGGAGACCCAGGCGGCGTCGACCTCGAGCTGGGTGAGCACGGTCGCGACGTTCGCCTCGGCGCCGCCGGCGCTGCGCTCGAAAGTTGCCGAGTCCTCCAGCGGGCCGGGGCGCGCCACCAGTACCGCGAGCCCTTCGCCGACGGTCACCGCCCGTGGGCGCGGTGCCGATGTAGGCCACGTCACTCGGATCTCCCTTCCGCTCTTGCGGTCGCCGGTCATCACGTGCAGAATAACCACACCAATTCAGAATACGCAACAAGCGTTGCAAAATATGCAATGCCTAGAACGTATTGACGGCGGAGCCGGATCCGCGGGAAGGAGCGACATGGCGATCGACGAGAGAGCCGTTGCCGCACTGGATGATCGACTGCTCGGTCCCGAGCACAAAGGTCTTCCGCCCGCGGCCTGGGGGCGCACCGTCCGTGAGTTCCTCGCCGGCGCACCGCGACTGGCGGAGTTCGAGACGCCGCTGCTGAGCATCGACGAGTCGGCCCTGTCGGCGAACCTCGTCGTCATGGCCGACTGGGCCGCCGCGGCCGGGGTGCGGCTCGCACCGCACGGCAAGACCACGATGGCGCCCCGGCTGTGGGCGCGGCAGCTGGCCGCGGGCAGCTGGGGCATCACCTTCGCCACGATCTGGCAGGTGCAGGTCGCGCGGTCCTTCGGCGTGCAGCGGGTGGTGCTGGCCAATTCGCTGGTCGATCCGGTCGGATTGCGCTGGGTCGCCGAGGAATCGGCCCGGCATCCCGGCTTCGAGTTCGTCTGCTGGGTCGACAGCGTCGACACCGTGGCGGTGATGGACGAGCACCTGCGCGCGGTGCCGGGGGACACCCGGGTCCGGGTGATCGTGGAACTCGGTGGGCCGCATGGCCGTACCGGTGCGCGCACCCGCGAGCAGGCGCGCGCCGTCGCCGCCGCCGTCGAGCGCGCGGACCGGCTCACGCTGGCCGGCGTCGGCGGCTACGAGGGCGCGCTTGCCCACGATCGCACCTCCGTCGGCCTGGACGCGGTGCACCACTATCTCGACGAACTGTCGCAGCTGCACCGCGAACTCGACTATCCGGGCGGCGCGATCGTCACCGCGGGCGGCAGCGCCTACCCGGATCTGGTCCTGGCCCACCTCGCCGGTCTGGCCGACGAACAAGGCGCACACGGTGTTCCGACCACCGTGGTCCTGCGCTCGGGCGCCTACCTCATCCACGACGACGGCTTCTACGCCGGGATCTCGCCGCTGGCCGCGCCCCGCGCCGATCGGCCGCTGCGCTCGGCCATGCACGGCTGGGCGCGCACCGTGTCCCGGCCCGAACCCGAACTCGCCCTGCTGGACGCGGGCAAACGCGATCTGCCCTACGACGAGGGGCTGCCGGTGCCGCAGCGGCTCGACATCGCGGCGCACGTCTCGGCGCTCAACGACCAGCACGCGTTCCTGCGCCTGCCCGGCGCGCGGCCCGCGGACCTGCCGGTGGGCACGGTGGTGCGGCTGGGTCTGTCGCATCCGTGCACCGCGTTCGACAAGTGGCGGCTGATCCCCGTCATCGACGACGCCGACGCTGCGAATCCGCGCGTCGTCGATCTCCTGCACACCTTCTTCTGACGAGCATCGACATGACCGACTCGGTATTCCGTGACATCGACCTGATCGACGGCACCGGCGCGCCCCGCTACCGCGGTGACGTGCTGCTCGAACGAGGGCGTATCCGCGCGATCACCGCGCCCGGCGCCTATGCCGGAACCGCGCGCGTGATCGACACCGCGCCCGGTGCGGTGCTCGCGCCGGGATTCATCGACATGCACGCCCACTCCGATCTGCACCTGCTCACCGACCCCGGGCACTTCCCGAAGGTGAGTCAGGGCATCACCACCGAGGTGATCGGCCAGGACGGGCTCTCCTACGCGCCCATCGACGACCCCACGCTGGCGGTACTGCGCCGCCAGATCGCCGGCTGGAACGGCAATCCGGCCGAGCTGGACTTCTCCTGGCGCAGCGTCGGCGAGTACCTGGACCGGCTGGATCAGGGGATCACCCCGAACGCCGCCTATCTGGTGCCGCAGGGCACGCTGCGATTGCTGGTGGTCGGCGCCGAACAGCGCCCGGCGACCCGGACCGAACTCGCCCGCATGCGCGAACTGCTGGCCCAGGCGTTGAGTGAAGGCGCGGTGGGGATGTCGAGCGGGCTCACCTACACGCCGGGCATGTATGCCGACACTGCGGAATTGAGCGCGCTGTGCGAGGTCGTCGCCGACTACGGTGGCTATTTCGCCCCGCACACCCGCTCCTACGGCAAGGGCGCGCTCACGGCGTACGCGGAGATGATCGAGCTGGCCCGGCGCACCGGCTGCGCGCTGCACCTGACCCACGCCACCATGAACTTCGGCGTGAACCGGGGCCGCGCACCGGAATTCCTCGCCGTCATCGACGCGGCGCGAGCCGAAGGCTGCGACATCACCCTCGATACCTACCCGTATCTGCCCGGGTCGACCACGCTCTCGGCGCTGCTGCCGAGCTGGGCGATGTCGGGCGGGCCGGACGCGGCGCTGGCCCGGATCGAGGATCCGGCGCAGCGGGCCCGGATCGCGCTGGATGTCGACGTGCACGGCTCCGACGGCTGCCACGGTGTCACCGTGGAATGGGAGACCATCCAGATCAGCGGCGTCGCGAACAGCGCGCTGGACCGCTATGTCGGCCAGACCGTCGCGCGGATCGCCGCCGAGGCCGCGGTCGCGCCGGTCGAGGTCTTCTTCGATCTGCTGACCCGGGATCAACTCGCGACCACGATCCTCCAGCACGTCGGCCATGAGGAGAACGTGCGCGCGATCATGGCGCATCCGGGACATATGGGTGGCAGCGACGCGCTGCTCGTCGGCGACCGGCCGCACCCGCGCGCCTGGGGCACCTTCCCCCGCTACCTGGGTCGCTACGTGCGTGAACTCGGTGTGCTCGGCCTCGAGGACTGCGTCCACCATCTCACCGGGCGGCCCGCCGCCCGGCTGCGCCTGGCCGATCGCGGACACCTGTTTCCGGGCTACGCCGCCGACCTGGTGGTGTTCGATCCCGAAACAGTCACCGACACCGCCACTTTCGAGCAGCCCAAGCAGCAGGCGCGCGGCATCCAGCACGTTCTGGTCAACGGCGAGTTCGTGATTCGCGACGGCGACCCGACCGGCACGCTCGCCGGGCACGCGCTGCGCCTGGATCCCTCGCGAAAGGAGACGGCGTGAACGCGCTGGAGGTCATCCGGGCCGACCGTGTGCTCAGCGTGGTCCGCGCACCCGAGATCCCCGATCCGGTCGCGCTCGCGGAAGCGTTGGCGCAGTCCGGGATTCGCACACTCGAACTCACCTTCACCACGCCCGGCGTGCTCGGCTATCTGTCGAAGGCCGGCGCGGCCGCCGACGCGGTACTCGGCGTCGGCACCGTCCTGCACGCCGATCAGGCCCGGGCCGCCATCGACCACGGTGCGCGGTTCCTGGTCACCCCGGGCGTGCGCGCCGAAGTCGCCGCCGTCGCGGCCGAACGCGACATCCCGGTGGTCATGGGCGCTTTCACACCTACCGAAGTACTCACCGCACTCGATCTGGGTGCCGCCGCGGTGAAGATCTTCCCGGCCCGGGCCCTGGGCCCCGGGTATCTGAAAGATCTGCGCGGCCCCTTCCCCGATGTGACGCTCATCCCTTCCGGGGGCGTCAACGCGGGCAACGCCGCGGAGTTCCTGGCCGCCGGAGCCGTCGCGGTCACCGCGGGCACCGATGTCCTCGCCCCCGCCGATGTCGCCGCAGGCCGTTGGTCCGATATCGCCTCGCGCGCGGCATCTTTCGTTCGATCCATGAATTGAGGTACCCCGGCATGTCTGCCGTCGACTGGCTTCGCACCACCACCCCGGGGCTGCTGCTGCTCTGCGGGCTGTCCGTCGCCCTGCTGCTGTTCGCCATCATCAAGGTCAAACTCGAGCCGTTCATCGCGCTGCTGCTCACCGGCCTCGGGCTGGCGCTGGCCGCCGGACTGCCGGTGTCCAAGATCGTCGGCACGGCGATCAAGGCCGGAGACTCGCTGCTGGAGACCGGCTTCGGCGGCATCCTCGGCCATATCGCAGTCATCATCGGGCTCGGCACCGTTCTCGGCGCCATCCTCGAACGATCCGGCGGCGCGGACGTGCTCACCGGTCGGCTGCTGCAGCTCTTCGGGGAGAAGGGCGCACCGGTGGCCATGGGCCTGCTCGGGCTCATCTTCGGCATCCCCGTGTTCTTCGATATCGGCATCTTCGTGCTGGCCCCGCTGATCTACGTGGCCGCCAAGCGCGGCGGGCGTTCGCTGGTGCTGTACGCGATGCCGATGCTGGCCGGTCTGTCCATGACGCACGCGTTCCTGCCGCCGCATCCCGGACCGGTCGCGCTCGGCGGCCTGCTCGGAGTGAGCCTGGGCTGGCTGATCCTGATCGGATTCGTCTGCGGTATCCCGGGATTCGTCGCCGCGGGCCTGGTGTGGGGCACCTACATCGGCAAGCGGGTGCACGTGGAGGTACCCGAGGAGTTCCTGGTGCGGGCCGAGCAGCCGGTCGAAGGCCCGGGCAGCGCGACCGCCCCGGTGCGCGTCGCCGCGCCGCCTTCGGTCGGGTTGATCGGCGCGATCATCGCGATCCCGCTGGTGCTGATCCTCGGAGCCACCTTCGGAACCCAACTGCTGGAACAGGATTCGCGCCTGCTCCAGGTGCTGACCTTTTTGGGCACGCCCGCGGTCGCGCTGCTGATCGCGGTGCTCATCGCCTTCTACGTGCTCGGCGTACGGCGCGGATCGAGCGTGCAGGAACTGAGCACCTTGACCGCGGAATCGCTGCGGCCGGTCGGCATGCTGCTGCTCGTGGTCGGCGCGGGTGCGTTCTTCGGCAAGGTCATCTCGGCCACCGGCATCGGCACCGCGCTCGCGGACACCATGTCCGCGGCGGGGCTGCCGGTGATCGTGCTCGCCTACATCATCAGCTGCGGGCTGCGCATCGCCCAGGGTTCGGCGACCGTCGCCATCGTGACCACCGGTGGCATCGTCGCGCCGCTGGTCACCGGGCACGGGTACTCGCAGCTGGCGATCGCGCTGATCGCCATGGCCATCGCGGCGGGCTCGATCATCCTCAGCCACGTCAACGACGGCGGCTTCTGGATCATCTCGAAGTACTTCAACCTGACGGTGAAGCAGACGCTGCAAACCTGGACAGTGCTCGAAACAGTGCTGTCGGTGGTGAGTTTCGCGGTGGCGGCACTGCTCTTTGCGATCGTCGCCTGAGCCGCGCTCGACGACCCGGTCGGTTATTCGTGTCCCGCGCCGATGCTGTGCAGGATCTCGTGGACGATCGGGTCGTCGAGGCGGTTGATCACCGAACGCCCGACCCGCGTCGAGACGACGCAGTTCTCGTGCCGCAGAATCCGCAACGCCTGGGAGACGGCGTTCTCGCTGCGCCCCGTGGCGGCGGCGATCTCGCCGACGGTGCTGCCCGGCGCGCGATGCAGGCACAGCAGGATCTCCAGCCGGTTCGGGTCCGCTAGCAGCCCGAACCGCCGCGACCAGGCGTGGATATCGATCGTCCGGATCGCGAGCCGACCACGCTCGACCGGCGACCCCTGAACGGACTGCGGTTCACCCATAGTGACGCTCAGCGTAGCCGGAGGCCCCGGCCCGGTTATCATCTGTCGATCTGAACAGATGAACGGATGGAAGGGCTTCCGATGCGGAGCAGACCCGGGGTAGTGCTCGGCGTGCTGGCGGTTCTCGCCGCGGTGGTGTCGGGTTGCGGCACACCCGGTGCGGCCCAAGGGGATTCGCTGGTGCTCGCGGACGCGCACGAGCTCGGCGGTTACAACCCGATCGCCGGATACGGCGCGGCCGGGGAAGCCAAGATGTACGAGGGACTGCTGCGGCCCAAGGGCGGGGCGGGGCTGACCGGGTTCGAACCCGCGCTTGCCGGTGCCGCGCCGACCGCGGACCCGAGCGCGACCGTGTGGACGGTGGGGCTGCGGCCGGGAGTGCGGTTCAGCGACGGAACCGAATTCGACGCCGAGGATGTGGTGGCCACCTATCGGGCGATCCTGGATCCGGTGTCGGCGTCGCAGGCGCGGTCGTCGTTCGAGATGATCGACCGGATCGAAGCCGTCGATCCCGCGACCGTTCGATTCACCCTGCGCTATCCGTACGCGGCGTTTCCGACCAAACTGCTGATCGGGATCGTGCCCGCCGAAGCCGTGGCCACACCCGGCCCGGCCGCCGAATCCCGGCTCAATACCGAACCCGTGGGCACCGGCCCGTACCGGCTGACCGGCCTGACGCCCGATCGGGCGGTGTTGGAAGCGAACGAAACCTATTGGGGCCCCAGGCCGCAGGTGCGGAAGCTGACACTGCTGTACGTACCCGACGACAACACCCGCGCGCAGCGGATGGCGGCGGGCGAACTCGACGGCACGACGCTGCCGCCGCTGCTGGCACAGACCTTCCAGGGCAAGTATCCGGTGTCCTCGAACACCTCCGCCGACTGGCGCGGGGTCTCGCTGCCCGAAGGCGATCCCGTCGCGGGCGATCCGGCGGTGCGCCGGGCGCTCAACCACGCGGTGGATCGGCAGGCCATCATCGACAGCGTGCTCGGTGGGCACGGGCGCGCGGCGTACACGCCGTTCCCGGAGGAGTACGGGGTGTCCTACAACCCGAACGCCGTCTTCGCCTTCGATCGGGGGCTGGCCGCCTCGATCCTCGAGGCCGCGGGCTGGGTCGCGGGCGGAGACGGCGTGCGGCACAGGGACGGTCGCCGAGCGGCCTTCACGGTGATGTACAACTCCACGGACACGCTGCGCCGTGACCTCGCGCAGGCGTTCGCCTCCGATGCGCGGCGGGTCGGGATCGAGGTCGATCTGGCGGCACTGTCCTGGGATCGGATCGAACCTCGCGTCGAGGGCGACGGGATTCTGCTCGGCGGCGGAGACGAACCCTACGATCCGGATACGCAGGGGTACAAGACGTTGCACTCGTCGTATCTGAAGCCCGGGGTCGGCAGCCCGTACGACAACGCCAGCCGCCACGCCGATCCCGACTTCGACCGGTTGCTCGACACGGCGCGCCGCAGTATCGATCCGGGGCAGCGGGCCGCCGCCTACCGGGAATTGCAGACGGCGTTCGTGGCCGAACCGAGCTATGTGTTCCTGGTATTCCTCGACCACGTCTATGTGGCGAAGGATTCTGGTTGGACGATGTCGGGCCCGGTGCTGGAGCCGCATGCGCACGGAGTGACCTGGGGGCCGTGGTGGTCGTTGCAGACCTGGACTCGTCGTCGGTGACGGTTACGGTGCGGCGCAGCCGATTTCGAGGCCGCGGCCTGGGATCGATGGTCAGGCGGCGGCTGCTGGCCGTCGTGCCGGTGCTCGGGGTGGTCTCGCTCGGGCTGTTCGCCGCCGCGGCGGCCTCACCGTTCGATCCGCTCGTCGGCTACCTCGGGGACCGGTACGTGACGACCAGCCGGGCCGATCGCGAACTCATCGCCGGTCAGCTCGGGGTGGATGTGCCGTGGTACGAGCTGTACGGGCGCTGGGTGCGCGGACTGTTCAGTGGTGATCTCGGCGCTTCGCGGACCTACGGGCAGCCGGTGGGGCAGGTACTCGCCGAACGGGTTCCGTGGACGGTGCTGCTGGTCGGCGTCGGAGTCACGACCGCGATCCTGGTCGCGCTCGGTGCGGGCGTGTGGTCGGGGATGCGGCGCGGCGGCAGCATCGATCGAGCGGTGACGGCCGCGTGCGTGGTGGTACAGGGGCTGCCGCCGTTCGTACTGTCGCTGGGCGCGATCGGGATCTTCGCCGTCGGACTGGGATGGTTGCCGCCCGCCGGAGCCACCGACGCCGGGGCCGAACCCGGAATCGTGCAGGTAGCAAGGCATTTGGTGCTGCCGGCGGCGGTGCTGGCGGTGTCGCAACTGCCCTGGTTGCTGCTGGCGGTGCGGGAATCGGTGTCGGCGAACCGCGGCGAGGACTTCGTGGCGGGCGCGGTCGCCCGGGGCATCGACGACACGACCATCGTGCGACGGCACATCGTCCCGGCCTCGCTGGGACCGTTCGTGACGATCCTGGGCGTGCGACTGCCGGAGATCGTCGTCGGAGCGGTACTGGTCGAGGAGATCTTCTCCTGGCCCGGAATCGCGGGCGCGTTCGTCCGCTCTGCCACCGACCTGGACATGCCGCTACTCGCCGTGCTGACCGTCGGCGCGACCGGGGCGGTACTGGTGGGCTCGCTACTCGCCGATATCGCCTGCGCCGCATTGGATCCGAGGGTGCGCGCCGATGGCTGAACGATATGCGGCCGGGTCTTCGTTCGCGGATTTCGCGTGGATCGCAGGGGTGCCGGCCGCGGCTGAACGATATTCGGAGAAGACGCGCGGATATGACTGTGCGGCAATGGATCTGAGGGCGCGAACTGGTGGCTGAACGGCGAATCGCGGTCGCGGGGGCGGTGCTGGCGGTGGTTGCGGCCTACGCGGTGCTCGTGCCCTGGCTCAGTGGAGTCGACGATCGGCTCACCGATTTCGCGGCGGCGCGGCAGGGGCCCTCGGCGCAGCATTGGTTCGGCACCGATGCGGCCGGGCGGGATCTGTTCGCGCGGATCGCCGCGGCGATACAGGTGTCGCTGCTGGTGGCGGCGGGGTCGGCGGCGCTGGCCACCGGGCTCGGGCTGGTGGTCGGGACGTTGTCGGCGCTCGCGGGCGGGTGGGTCGACCGGGTCGTCATGCGGGTCGCCGACACCGCCAACGCGTTGCCGCACCTGCTGCTCGGAATCGTCATCGTGGCGTTGTTCCGCGGGAATACCGTGGCCGTCGTCCTGTCCATCGGTCTCACGCATTGGGTGCAGGTCGCGCGGATCGTGCGCGCCGAAGTCCTGGGGCTGCGCGACCGCGAGTACATCGCCGCCGCCCGCCTGGCCGGAGCCGGATGGCCGCACCTGCTGACCCGCCACCTCGTGCCCGCCGTCACCCCGCAGGCGCTGATCGCCGTCGTCCTGCTGCTCCCGCACGCGGTATGGCACGAATCCACCCTGTCCTTCCTGGGTTTCGGTCTCCCGCCGCATGAGCCGAGTCTGGGCACCCTGCTCGCCGAAGCACGCTCCTCGCTCCTGCTCGGCGGCTGGTGGACGCTGGCCTTCCCCGCCGCCACCCTGGTCGTGACCACCCTCGCCGTCGCTCTCGCCGGTTCGGCGCTGCGCACGAAGCTCACGCCACCCAAACCCTCACGGGTGCCACGATGAACGGGGTGTCATCAAGCCGTCGATTTGCCGTGCGCGGTGCGCTGGAACCGTTCGAGGGAGTGCGATGAGTGGTGCTGATGATGAGATGGCCGGGCTGGTGGTGCGGGACCTGACCGTGCGGATCCCGGTGGGGCGCAAGGCTGTTGTGCACGCGGTGACCGGGGTGGAGTTGGAGGTCGCGGCGGGGACGGTGACCGCGCTGGTGGGTGAGTCGGGGTGCGGGAAGTCGATGGTGGGCGCGGCAGTGGTCGGGTTGTTGCCGCCGGGGGCGATGGTGACCGGTGCGGTGCTGGTCGCTGGTGCCGACGTGACCTCGGCGGGTGCGGGGTGGCGGGGACGGCGGGTCGGGCTGGTGCCGCAGTCTCCGGCAACGCATTTCACGCCGGTGCGGACGGTGGGGGCGCAGTTGGCGGAAACGGTGCGGGCAGTGGGTGGCCGGCTGGACTGTGCCGAATTGGCCGAGCGGGCGGACTTTCCCGTGTCGGCACTGGAGTGCTACCCGCACGAGTTGTCGGGCGGGATGGCGCAGCGGGCCGCGATCGCGGCGGCGCTCGCGGGTGATCCGGCGGTGCTGGTAGCCGACGAGCCGACCTCCGGGCTGGACCGGGGACGAACCGACCGCACGCTGAAGCTGTTGCGGCGGTGCGCCGATGACGGTGCGGCGGTCCTGCTGATCACCCATGACCTCGCCGCGTTGGAGCGCACGGGGGTCGCCGACCGGATGGCCGTCATGTACGCGTCGCACCTGCTCGAGATCGGGCCCGCCGCCGACGTGCTCGCCGACCCGTGGCACGGCTACACCCGCGATCTGCTCGCCGCGCTGCCCACCCGGGGACTGCGGCCGCTGCCGCATCCGCCGCCGGAGCTGACGAACTTGCGCCCGGACCGTCCGTATCTGGGCCACGGTGTCCTGAAGAGCCAGGGGGAGCGCATGATTCGAGAGGAGCTGTAGTGCTGGCCGCCGCCGATGTCACCGCCCGCTACCGCGGCGCGGACGTACTCACCGGCATCGATTTCACCGTCCCGCCGGGTGCGGTGGTCGGCCTGCGCGGTGAATCCGGTTCGGGGAAGACAACTCTCGTGCGCGTGCTCGCGGGCTTGCTGCACCCGGCATCCGGCACGGTCACGGTGGACGGCGCCGCGCTCCCGAAGCGCGGCGCCGATATCGCCGTCGTCTTCCAATCCCCGCGCGCCGCCACCAACCCGCGGTTCACGCTGCGCCGCATCATCGGCGAACCCGCCGCCATCCGCGGCGACCGTCCGGACCTCGAAGCGCTGGCCGCCACCACCGGCCTCACCCCCGACCTGCTCGACCGCCGCCCCCACGAGGTCAGCGACGGCCAACTCCAGCGCGCCTGCCTCGCCCGCGCCCTGGCCCAGAACCCGCGCTACCTCCTCTGCGACGAAGCCACCGCCATGCTCGACGCCGCCACCACCGCCGCCGTCATGCACGTCATCCGGTCCCGCGCCGACACCGGCACGGGCGTCCTGCTGGTCAGCCACGACGAGGACCTTCTCGGCGCCACGTGCACTCGAACCACCACGCTCGCAGGCGGATCGATCCACCCGGGTTAGGGCCGCGGCACCGCATCGAACGCCGCGCACCACGGACCCGACCGCTGTCGCCGGGGCAACAGGCGGTGGGCCGCGACGTGGATCGCCCACGCGCCCACAGGCTTCGAGGTTCGACGTCGGGTCCGGTCAGTGGATGGTCAGGGCCCCGGCGATCACGTTCCAGAGGCGGTTGGCGGCGTCGTCGGTGGTGGGGCGGGGGTTGCGGCGGAGTTGGTCGGCGATGCCGTAGCGGAGGGCGCCGATGATGCAGGCGCCGGCCAGATCGGCGTCGATGGCGGGGTCGATCTCGCCGTCGAGTTGGCCCTGGCGGATGTTGCGACCCGCGGCGGCGGTGAGGCGGGCCAGTGCGCCGGTCTCGAGTTCGGCCAGCTCGGGCTCGCGGACGATGCGGTTCAGCAGGAGTTCGGCGAGCGGGTCGGCGAAATGGTAGGCCACGAAATGGTGGGTGCGGGCGCGTTCGCGCTCTGGCCAGGCGGCGGCGGGCAGGGTGTCGTCGGCGATGGCGGCCACCAGACCGGCATGGAACTGCTCGTACACCGCTACCAGCAGACCGGCTTTGGAGCCGAAGTGGTGGTACAGGGCGCCGGTGCTGAGGCCGGAACGGCGTTTGAGCGCGTGCAGATCGACCTGCCCGTCGCCCTCGAGGAGTTCGGCGCGGGCGGCGTCGAGCAGCTGTTGACGTCCGAGAGGTGCGCGTGCCACAGTCGGAACAATAACAGAACTCGGTTATGTTTGGAGGGCGTCATGGCCGCCGAGGTTTCGTCCATCGTCGATCTGGCCGGTGATCTCGCCGGAACCTACCGGCGCACCGAAAGTAGCGGGCGCACAGTCGATCCCGCGATCGCGGAGGCAGATCTCGCGGCGCTGCGCCGCGACGGCTACGTCATCCTGGAGAACCTGCTCACCCCACAGCAATTGGCCGAGATCCGCGCCGACGTGCTGCCGCTGCTGGCGCGAACCGGCCGCAACGACTTCGAAGGCCATGCGACACAACGGATCTACAGCGTCCTGAACAAGACCCGCAGCTGCGACCGGATCGTCGATCATCCCCGCGTACTGGCCCTGCTGGACCGGTTGTTCCTGCCGAACTACCTGCTGTCGATGCTCCAGGTGATCAACATCCTGCCCGGCGAGTCCGCGCAGATGCTGCACACCGACGACAGCTTCTATCCGATCCCGCGGCCTCGGGCGGCGCTCGGCGCGGCGACCATCTGGGCTGTCGACGATTTCACCGCCGACAACGGCGCCACCGATATCGTCGCGGGCAGCCACGTTTGGGGTGACCGGCTACCGGGCGAGGACGCCGAGCGCGCCCCGGTCGTCATGCCCGCGGGTTCCTGCGTGTTCTTCCTGGGCACCCTGTGGCACGGCGGCGGCGCGAATCGTTCGGCGGATCCGCGCCTGGCCCTCACCGCCCAGTACTGCGAACCCTGGCTGCGCCCGCAGGAGGCGTTCACGCTGTCGACGCCGCGCGAGGTGGTACGCGAGGTCAGCGAGGACATCCGCCGCATGCTCGGCTACAGCATCCACCCGCCCTTCATCGGCCAGGTCGACGGCATGCACCCCAAACGACTGCTGGAACCCTGACGGTCGAGTGCGATTCAACACTGAATTGTGTCGAATTATGCGGTAACAATTCATCTCCGCACAATTTACCGAGGTCGGCCCCGTGTATCGACACGCTATCGATTCGGTCGCAGCTACCGGACCTGACCTGGGGAAATGTGTTTCGAAAAATAAACAAATCCATGCTCGATCCGGAAACGCCGAAATTCTCTATATGCCGGTGGTGGTGCGCGGGTCCAATAGCATCGCCTGCGGATCAAACCAACCGGAAAGGGAGTGGTATGCGTATCGCAGGATTGTTCTCCACGGCCGGAGTCATCGCCGCGACGGCAGCGGCGTTCGTCGCGTTGCCCGCGGCTCAGGCGGTGGCGGAGACCCCGGCCACGGGCAACTCCGCCGTCACCGAGCACGGCAAGACCGAGTCGCCGCTGGATGTGCTGTTCGGGATGTTCGGAGCCCAGGAAGACGGCGACGAGGACGCGGTCGCCCCGAACAGCCGCCAGGACGACGGTGACGAGGACGAGGTCGTTCCGAACAGCCGCCAGGACGACGAAGCCGACGAGGTGGTGCCCAACAGCCGCCAGGACGATGAAGCGGGAGACGTCGTTCCGAACAGCTCCAACGGCGACGAGGCGACCAACGGCACGGCCAACGCCGACAGCACCGAGCCGCAGGCGAACTCGTCGAGCCTGCCGCAGGAGCGGTCGACGCAGACGCTCGCGGCGCCGGGCTCCGACCTGCCGGACGAGGATTCCTCGGGTGCGGCCGCCAACTCGCAGGCCGGGCCTCGCCCGCAGGAGAGCATGGCCGACGAACGTGAGGCGACCGAGAACTCGCAGTCCAGCCAGGACGACGAGGGCGACGACGAAGAAGAGGCCACCGCGAGAGCGAATTCCGGCAGCAGCGTCGGGTAACCGACGCGCACCGCGCGTAGACGTGAGGCCCCCGGTCGAACGATCGGGGGCCTTCGCGTGTCCGCGACCGATACCGAGTCGAGGCCGGGAAACACCGCGACGGTCCCGGCGACACGCCTGCACCGGACCTACCATTCCGCCCGAAACGTACAAATCCACCGAAAGGAGTGACATGCGCTTGACCCGGATGTTCGCGATCACCGGTGTCGTTTCGGTCGTGATGACGGCGATCGGCCTGGCCCTGGCCGAAGCCGAGGCGGCGCCACTGACCGAGCTGGTCTGCCCGGTCGGCGTCGCCTGCCCCCGATAGGTTTTCCCGGCAAGACATCCGCTCGCGCTGATCGAAACCGGCGGCCGGTGCCACCGTTGTGGCGGATGGTAGGAAGGGGTCGTGTCCGCAAATGGTGAACGACTCGATCCCAACGGCAGGTCTCGTGCGGTGGACGAGGTGGTGGAGCTGGTCAGCGCGCTGATCCGGTTCGACACCTCCAATACCGGCGAGCTGGAAACCACCAAGGGTGAGCGCGAGTGTGCGCGGTGGGTGGCCGACCGATTGCACGAGGTCGGCTACACCACCGAGTACGTGGAATCCGGGCAGCCGGGACGCGGAAATGTCTTCGCGCGCTTGGCCGGCGCCGATTCCGGTCGCGGCGCACTGCTCATGCACGGCCACCTGGACGTGGTGCCCGCCGAGGCCGCGGACTGGAGCGTGCATCCCTTCTCCGGCGCGGTGCGCGACGGTTACGTGTGGGGGCGCGGCGCGATCGATATGAAGGACATGGTCGGCATGATGCTGGCCATCGCCCGTCAGTTCAAGCTCGAGGGCACGGTGCCGCCGCGCGATATCGTCTTCGCCTTCCTCGCCGACGAGGAGGCGGGCGGCAAGTGGGGTTCGCAGTGGCTGGTCGACAATCGTCCTGATCTGTTCGAGGGCGTCACCGAGGCGGTGGGCGAGGTCGGCGGCTTCTCGCTGACGGTTCCGCGTCCCGACGGCACCGAGCGTCGCCTGTATCTGGTGGAGACCGCGGAGAAGGGCCT
Organism: Nocardia sp. NPDC127579; assembly: GCF_042672005.1. Lineage (NCBI taxonomy): Bacteria > Bacillati > Actinomycetota > Actinomycetes > Mycobacteriales > Nocardiaceae > Nocardia > Nocardia sp. NPDC127579. The sequence goes on from NZ_JBHXVZ010000003.1 coordinate 178,657, forward strand.
GGGCTGGATGCGGTTGCGCGCCAAGGCCCGCGCCGGGCACGGCTCGTTCCTGCACGAGGACAACGCGGTCACGATTCTGGCCGACGCGGTGGCGCGGCTGGGCAAACATACCTTCCCGCTGGTGCTTTCGGATTCGGTCGCGGAATTCCTGGCGGCGGTCGCCGAGGAGACGGGCCTGGAGTTCGATCCGCACAGTCCCGATATCGAAGGCCAGCTGGCCAAACTGGGCACGATCTCCCGGATCATCGGCGCGACACTGCGCGACACCGCCAATCCGACCATGCTGAACGCCGGCTACAAGGCCAATGTCATCCCGCAGACCGCCGAGGCGGTGGTGGACTGCCGGGTGGTGCCGGGCCGCCAGGCCGAATTCGAGCGTGAGGTCGACGAATTGATCGGTCCCGACGTGGAACGCGAGTGGATCACCAAACTCGATTCCTACGAGACCACCTTCGACGGGCATCTCGTCGACGCGATGAACGACGCCATCCTGGCCCACGATGCCCAGGGCCGCACGGTGCCCTACATGCTCTCCGGCGGCACCGACGCGAAAGCGTTCGCACGCTTGGGTATTCGCTGCTTCGGATTCGCACCGCTACAGTTGCCGCCGGATCTGGACTTCACCGCCCTGTTCCACGGCGTGGACGAGCGGGTGCCGGTCGAGGCGCTCGAATTCGGCACCCGGGTGCTGGAACACTTCCTGTTGCACAGCTGATCTCATCGACCCAGAAGGGCAACCATGACCTACAACCCGTACGACGCGCTGCCGCAGGTGCCGAGTTTCCTCGTCACCTCCGCCGATTTCGCCGAAGGGGAGACCTTCGGCAACGACCAGGTCAGCGGAGTCTTCGGCGCGGGCGGCAAGGACATCTCCCCGGAGCTGTCCTGGTCCGGATTCCCGCCGGAGACCAAGAGTTTCGCGGTCACCGTCTTCGATCCGGACGCGCCGACCGCGTCCGGATTCTGGCACTGGGCGGTGGCGAACATCCCGGTGGGGACCACCTCGCTGCCGTCCGGCGCGGGAAGCGAAGGCGGGTCGCTGCCCGCCGGTGCGGTGACCCTGCGCAATGACGGCGGGTTCCCGGGCTATGTCGGCGCGGCCCCGCCGCAGGGACACGGGCCTCACCGCTACTTCGTCGTGGTACACGCCGTCGACGTCGAAGAGCTGGAGATCGACGCGAACGGCACGCCCGCGTTCCTCGGCTTCAACCTGTTCTTCCACACCCTGGGCCGGGCGACGTTGATCGGCAAGTACGAGATCGCGTAGCGGAAATGGATCCCGGCGAGCGCCGGGATCCATTTCGTCACAGGTTATTTCAGGTCGATGACGGTGGCCGGGGCCTCCGCCTCGTAGAGGGCGGCGATCTCGGCGCCGTACTTGGCCGCGATCGGGTTGCGCTTGAGCTTCATCGTCGGGGTCAGTTCCTCACCGCCCGGCTCCCACGGCTGCGGGACCACGGTGAACCGCTTGATCTGCTCGACCCGCGACAGCTTGCGGTTGCCCGCCTCGACGGCGGCGCGCACCTCGTCGAGGATCTCCTTGCGCACCGACAGGGCGGCCAGATCGTCGCCGGGGGTGTCCAGCGCCTTGGCGCGCAGCGCGGCGGTATCGGGATCCAGGGTGATCAGCGCGCCGATGAAGGGCTTGGCCTCGCCGATGGCGACGACCTGACCGATCAGCGAGGACGCCGACTTCACGGCGTTCTCGATATTGGTGGGGGAGATGTTCTTTCCCGCCTCGTTGATGATCAGTTCCTTCTTGCGGTCCACGATGCGCACGTAGCCGTCGGCGTCGATGGTGGCGACATCGCCGGTGTGCAGCCAGCCGTCGTCGTCGATCGCCTCCTTGGTCTTGTCGGCCTGCTTGCGGTAGCCGGGGGTGACGATCGGGCCGCGGCACAGCAGCTCGCCGTCCTCGCCGAGGCGCAGCTCCAGTCCGTCCACGGCGCGCCCGACCGAACCCGGGCGGGGCTTGGCCAGCTCGGTGTAGGTGCCGACACCGGTGGTCTCGGACATGCCCCACACCTCGGTGACCGTGAAGCCGAGGCCGAGGTAGTACTCGAGGGTTTCCGGCGGAATGGCCGCCGCGCCGGACGCGGCGACCTTCAGGTTGTCCATGCCGAGGGCGGCGCGCAGCTTGGACAGCACGAGCGTGTCGGCGATCGTGTACTGGAGTCCCAGCAGCGGGCCGCGCGACTTGCCCGCCAGATCGGCGCGGGCGGCCTGGATACCGGTCTCGATGGCCCAGGCGGCGAGCTTCTTCTTCACCGGGCTCGGCTCGACCGACAGCTTGCCGTCGATCCCGGCCTTGATCTTCTGCCACACCCGCGGCACGCCGAAGAAGACGGTGGGCCGGGCATCGGGCAGCGCCGCGGCGATCTCGCGCGGGTCGGGCACGCAGGTGACGAGCATGCCGGTGAGCAGGCTGATGGCGTGCCCGGAGATGCGGTCGGCGACGTGCGCGGCCGGCAGGTAGGAGATCGCGCGGTCGTCGTAGCCGACCCGCAGCGGGCCGTTGACCAGGGCGATGATCTGGGCCAGCACATTGCGGTGGGTGATCTCCACGCCCTTGGACGGGCCGGTGGTGCCGGAGGTGTAGATCAGGGTGGCCAGATCCTCGGGCTTGACCGCCTGCCAGCGGGCGTCGAAGTCGAAGTCCTCGGCCGGGTCCGCCTCGACCGCCGCCAGATCCAGCGCGCCCTCGGCGGCGCCGTCGACCAGCACGATGTGCTCGAGCGGCACACCCGCCGCGCGGACGGTGTCGAGGAAGACGCGCTCGGTGATCACGACCTTGTTCTCGGCATTGGTGAACAGGTGGGTGATCTGCTCGGGGGAGCTGGTGTTGTAGATGGAGAACGGGGTGGCGCCCAGGTGCAGGGCCGCGGTGTCGACCAGGTTGAACTCGGGCCGGTTGGTGAGCATGATGCCGACGGTGTCGCCGTGCGCGATACCGAGTTTGGCCAGCCCCGCGGCGATCACCCGGACCCGGTCGCCGTACTGCTGCCAGGAGATCTCGGTGGTGCCGCCGACGGTGCGCAACGCGATGGCGTCCGGCCGCAGCTTGATCGTCTCCTGGAATGCCTCGGGAACGGTGTAGACCGTCTTGCCGGACTCGTGCGCGAAACCGATTTCTGTGTTGCTCATATTCCTGTCCCGATAGTTCTGTGTGAACCGTCCTCGAAGCGCCGTCCGCGAATGACACGGTGTGCAGCAGGTTGTGTCATCAACTCACGAGGCGGCGCGTCATCGAGTGGCGCGGCTCACTTATCGTAACCAAAGAAACAGTAAAGTGGCGTCCGTTACTCCGATGCCGAGCAATCCGGAACCAGTGCGGCCCGCTTCCACAGGCGCGCGAATCGCCGCCGGGGCGCCGGTGGCGCCGGGGATTCCCAAGGCACATCGATATCCAGGGCCTCGAACCGGGCGGTGTCCTGCAACGCGTCCTCGATCGGGATCCAGTGCTTGCGGTGGGTGCGCTTGGCCTCCAGATACTTGCGGGCGCGTTCGCTGCGGGCCCGCGTGCCCAGCGGCACCGCGGTGACGGTGAGCCCGGCGGACCGCAGCGCGTCGAGCTTGTCCGGATTGTTGGTCAGCAGCCGCACCGAGGTGACGCCGAACTGAGTCGCCAGCAGTTCGGCGAGCGCGCAGGCGGCGGGTTTGTAGCAGCGCGCGTCCTCCGGGAAACCGAGGCGGTGATAGCTGGTGAAGGTGTCGTCGCCGGAGAGTTCGCTCTCGCGCAGACCGCGCGCCTTGGCGATCAGCCCGACGCCGCGGCCCTCCTGTTCCAGATAGACCAGCACCCCGGCGCCGTCCTCCTGGATCATGTCCATGGCCATGTCGAGTTCGGGGCCGCAGTCGCAGTCGTCGGAGGCCAGCGCGTCACCGTAAAGGCAGCGCGAGTGCACGCGCACCAGGCAATCCGGGCCGGGATCGCCGAAAACCAGGAGATAGCCACCATTGCATTCATCGGGCAATTCCTGGACTCGGACCTGCAAATCACTACCCTTGCGGGTCAGCGTGTGAGCGGTTTCCTGAAGGATCCCGGGGTCAGTGTTCAATTCTCCTCCGAGGCGGTGATGGGATGAAAGAGGCTGGGGCAGAACAAGAACCACCGACCCCGGTCGAGCGGCCGGAATCGGGCGACGCGAAGTGACGATAGCGACCGCTGCGCGCGGGGGTCGAGGCGGCCGTCATCTCAGTGCCCGTCCGTCCCGTTTGCCGGGAAGTTGACGATGTCGTCGATCTTGGTCGCGGGCGGCATCGCGCTCGCGACATCGCCGAACGATTGGGTCGCGGCCATCGCGGCGGTGGCGTAGACGAAATCGTCGCGGTCCGCCGAGCGTTCGTTGACGAGCAGCCGTGCGGCCAGCGCGGCGGTGAACGCCGCACGCGCGCCCGGGGACTCGTCCAGGTGCGCGGCGGCCGGGCGGGGCAGGTCGTAGGCGGTCCGGGCCGAGCGCGCGGCGCACTGGAAACCCTCCACCGTGCACACGGTGTCAACTCCCATTGCCACGAGTTGCTGGGCCACCGACTCCGGATCGCCGGGCGGCGACTGCTCGCCGGTGGCGAGCAGACTGCCCAGCTCGCGCCGGGTGCCCAGCAGATAATCGATCTGGTCGAAATACTGGTAGAGGTACTGCGGCCGATCCAGCGACGGCGTGGGCTGCACCAGCAGCCAGGGCGGGTCGGCGACCGGCCGGATCATTCGAAATACCTTCTCCAGCACGGAGATCGGCTGCTCGAAGGTCAACAGGAGCGCGTCGGACTCGGTGATCGCCTCCTGGGCGGCGGGATCGTTGAGATCGTTCTCGCTCAGCCGGACCGCGTCGTCGATGCTGCCGATCGTGCCGATCCCGCCGCCACCGGCGATGATCATCGCCGCGACCGGAGTGCGCAGGCCACGCAGCACCCGTACGAGTTCGGTGTCGACCTTCTCCTTGGCCAGCTGCCGCAGGATCTTGCGCCCGTTCTCGTCGTCGCCCACCGCGGTGAGCAGCCGGACCTGGAAGCCGAGCCGCGCCGCGGCCACCGCCCGATTGAAGCCCTTGCCGCCGATCTGCTCCTCGAAGCGCCCGCGCGCGGCCGGACCGCCCACCGTCGGCAGGTGATCGGTGCGGTAGATGTGATCGATGACGGCGGCACCGACCACGGTGATCACGCCGCGCGCGGTGCGCGAGGCCCGCTGGCGGACACCGGCGTCGGCGGGCTCGTCGAGTTCGTAGAGTGTTCCGGCGTAATCGGTTTCGCTGGTCAGCAGGCGCGCGAGCTGGGTCACCGCGTGATGCTCGCGCTTGTCGCGCAGAGAGCGCACCGACGGCGCGTCCGGGATCGACTCGACGCCCAGGTGCGCCAGCAGTGCCGACCAGTGCTCGTTCAGGAACTCGCGCCGCTTTCCGAGGTCAGTGCCGTAGAACTGGGTGAGGTCGAGGGTCGCGGGCGGGCGGGCGGCCAGCAGCTCCAGCGACAGCGCGGCATCCGCGATCAAGCGTTCGGTGGGCGGCAACTGCCGGGCGAGCTCACGGACCACCAGCAGGACAGCCTCTTCGGGTGGCACGCGGTCGCGGTACGCGCGCTTGCGCACGGGCTCGAGATCGAGCAGCGGGCCGATGTCGATCACGCTCTTGCGCAGGCGTTCCGCGCCGCCGACGAGGCCGCGGTGCTTCCCCAGCCGGGTGAGGATGCTCCGCACCGCGGCGGCTCCCGAATCCTGCGGCGCCATAGCGCGATCCACTCCTCTGGTGGTCGAGGGTTTGCTGGCCGTCTGGCGCTCACGATAGGCGGCATTTGCGGGTTTAGCCATACTTCGAGCGGTGAATTCCTTGAGTGTCACGACAATTGACGCCAATCGGGCGGCAATTGTCAAAGAGGAGTAGCGATAGACCCCTCGGACCCGCCACACTGGAGTCCAGGCGACCTATCGCCCCCACCAGGAGCTCGGGAGGGTCTGGTGATGAGAGTGGTTCTCGTGAAACGCCGGATTCGGCGGCGTCGGCAGCATCGGCCGGATACCGAGCCGGAACTGTCCGCCCGCGCCTAGGCGGCAACGCATCGCGTGTCGCCCCACATCCCCGCCATCCATTCCGTGCGCGCCCCACACGCTGCACTCGGTCGACGCCGCCTCGGGGAGACAGACGTGACGATCTACGAAAGCAGCCGGTCCATGACCAGCAGCGTCACGCCCGACATCTGGGCCTGGCGCCCCAGCCGCTGCGCGGCCGAACCGGCCTGGCGGCTCAGCTGGGAACCCGGCTCGGTCTGCACCCGCGAAGAAGCACTGGCCGCGCTCCGCGCGCGAGAACTCCGGTATCCCGCCGCCGCGTGGGACCGCCGAATCCGTCCGCTGCTGTGCAGACGCACCCGCGTGCGGCAGCGTCCGAGCACCGACATCCCATCCGAACCGCCCGGCCGCGAGCTGGAGAACCCGGAGACAGCGTAATGATCCGCATCACCGAATGGACCATGACCAGTGACCTCACACCCGAGTCCGCGTACCGGAAAACCGGTGCGGGCGAACGACTGTGGCGATTGAGCTGGCTGCCGGACCGCTACCTGACCCGCGCCGAGGCCCGGGCGGGAATGGAGCTCGACGAGATAATCAGCGACCTGGACTCGGTCCACGACCGGATGGCTCAGGCCCGCGCGGCCGACTGCGCCGGCGAACTCGGCCTGCTCTTCGAACAGGCGGTGATCATGCTGTCCAAGCGGATGATCGCGCGCTTACGGCTCGAACAGCTCGAACCGCGGGACCCGCCGGTGAGCGACCGATATCGCCGTCGGCCGCACCCTCTGGTCCGGCTGCACTGACACCGCTCAGGCGCGGTTGACGTGCTCCGCGCCGACCGCCGCGGCGAGCGAGCCGAAGCCGTCGCGGCGCAATCGCTCGGCGACACCGCGGTGGATGGCGCGGGCCCAGAACGGGCCGCCGTAGATGAACCCGGTGAACCCTTGCAGCAAGCTGGCGCCCGCCAGGATCCGCTCGTAGGCCTGATCGGCGGTTTCGATGCCGCCGACCGAGATCAGGACCACGCGGTCACCGACCCGGCGATACAGGCGGCGCAGCACCTCGAGCGACCGCTCGGCCACCGGCGGACCCGACAGGCCGCCTGCGCCCATGGCGGTGACGTCGGCGGCCGGGGTGCGCAGGCCGTCGCGGCGGATGGTGGTGTTGGTGGCCACGATCCCGGCCAGACCCAATTCGACGGCCAGATCGGCGACCGCGTCGATGTCCTCGTCGGACAGATCGGGGGCGATCTTGACCAGCACCGGCACGCTGACGGTGTCCAGCACGGCCTGTAGCACCGGGCGCAGCGATTCGACGGCTTGCAGATCCCGCAGGCCGGGGGTGTTGGGCGAGCTGACATTGACGACCACGAAATCGGCCAGCGGGCCCAGCAGCGCCGCACTGGTCGCGTAGTCGGCGGCGGCGTCGGCCGGCTCGACGATCTTGGTCTTGCCGATATTGGCGCCGAGCGGAACCGTCGACGCGCGGGCACGCAGCTTCGCCGCGGCCGCGGCCGCACCGAAGTTGTTGAACCCCATCCGATTGATCAGACCGCGGTCGGCGGGCAGGCGGAACAGGCGCGGCGCCGGATTGCCCGGCTGCGCCTGGGCGGTCACGGTCCCGATCTCGGCATAGCCGAAACCCAGCGGGCCCCAGGTGTCGGCGCCCTCGGCGTTCTTGTCGAACCCGGCCGCCAGACCCAGCGGCGCGGGGAAGTCGACGCCGAAGACCCGGTTACGCAGAATCGGATCGTCGACGACGAGCAGCTTACGCAGCAGCACTCGGGCCGGGGCGAACCGCGCGGCCCAGCGCATGACGGCGAAAGCCCAATGATGGATGCGTTCCGGATCGACCAGGAACATGACTCGCAGGAGTAAGGAATACATCGGCGTCACATCCCCGGCTCGGGCTGGGGTAGCAGAGCAGATTTGCGGCGGCGCAACAGCACCCGGCGGCTGCCGTCGGTGTAGGCGCGCACCCGCGACAATTCCCAGCCGCCGAATTCGGCCTGAATGGCCAGACGCATGGAGGCGGTCACCCGATTCATGTCCTTCGGTAGTCGCAACGGCACGTATTCATAGTCGTCGCTGGTGTTTTCCGCCCAGCTCGCCGGTAATGCGCGGGAGTGTTTCGGCGCCATCTACTGCCCTCTCTTCCGCTGCTCCGCCGGGATCCGCTGCACACCGTCCCCGGTCGCGGAACCGACGAACAGATCACCGGTGCGTTCGTCCACGGTCACCGAGTTCGGCTGGCGCACCGCCGGGTATCGGCCCACTTCCACGGGGATACCCGTGCCGAGATCGAATCCGACAACTTCGTTGCTCTGCGTGCACGTCACCCACACGGTCTCCGACCGCTGATCGTAGGCAAGTGCGTAAGGCGAAGATCCTACCGGGAACCGCTGCCGCAGGAGCAGCGGTCCGGTGCTGTAGACGAGCAATTCGTTATCGTCGCTGTCGGTGACCAGCACCCGGCCGAAATGATCGGCGATCATCATGGTGGCCCCGTCACCGGCCCGCTGGGCCAGGCCGAGATCGGCTGCGCCCGGGTCGATCTCGGTGATCGAGGACTGATGGCGGTCGAGTACCGCCAGGTGATCGGGCGTGCGGGCGAGCACGTCGGCCGACACCAGGCCCGTCACGGTGCGCAGCACGGCGCCGTCGGCGGCGAGGGTGCGCACCCGGCCGTCGGCGGTACCCGCCAGCACGGTGCCGTCCGTGCCGTTCAGGACCGAGCGCACATCGCCCTCGACGGGGATCTCGCTGACCGCCGCGGCCGCCACCTGCACGCGCACGATCCGCTGGGGTGCGGCGACGAGGACTTCGCCGGGCGCGCCGAGGGCCAGGCTCGCGCCGGGCGCGGGCAGCGCGACGGTGCGCACGGCGCCGGTCGCGGGATCGATCAGCAGCACGGTGGCGCCGTCGAGCGCGGCGAGCTGCCCGGTGCCCGGATCCGACACCAGCGCTGTCACCGCGCGACCCACCGGGACGACCCGGCCGGCGGGCGCGGCGGTCGGTACCGGCGCCACCGCGGCGGCAGCGGGCTCGCGGGTCGGTGCGTCCGGCTTGTCGTCCGAACCGGAACACCCGGTCAGCAACAGCAGCGTCGCCGCACTCGCAAGCGCCAACGGGACGCGCACACCGAACTCCTTCACACCAGGGCCAACCCCACTATCTGACCATGATGGCGCAGGACGGCCGCCGACCGGGGTAGCGACAGCGGCGGGTCGGCGGGGGCCGACGATATCGGCGATCCGCACGGCCGCGCCCGGGACGGCTCGAAAACTCCGCGGGTGTCGGTACGTTGAGGGGGTGATCGGCCCTCGCCGTCGACGTTGCAGCGGTGGAGGTGCTGGTGCGGATATGATCGCCGACGCGGAGCCGGTCGCGGCCGCCGTGGACCGGGACGTGACGGCCGTGCGAGCTCCGCCGGGGCGGATCATCCGTCGTCGAGGGAATGTAGGAACGGGTAGGGGAATGATGCGTTCGATACGTTGCGCCGCACTGGTGGTGCTGGTGGCCGGGGCCACGGTGGCCTGCGGCGGCTCCGGACCCGATGAGGATACGGTCGCGGCCGCGCGGTCCTCGGCGAACGCTTCGCTCTCGGCTTCGGCGGCGACCTCGTCCTCGCTGGCGAACCGGCCGCTGCCCACCGCCGCCGAACTCGACGCGCAGATCAAACGCGCGCTCGATCCTGCGCTGCCCGACAGCGAACGCACCGCGCTGATCGAGGACGGCGACGCGTTCAAGGACGCCATCCCGGACATGTACAAGGCGCTGCAAGACAACCCGCGTGCCGTCTACGGCGTCACCGACCCGGTGTTCGACAACCGCGACGGCACGCTCACCGCCACCATGCGCCTGGACAAGGACGGCACCGGCACCGCCGTGCGCACCACGGTCGTGCATTTCGTCCTGCTCGACGGCAAATGGAAGATCTCCCGCACCGATCTGTGCGGCATCCTGCGCTCGGCCGACTACCGCACGCCCGCCTGCGGCTGACGCTCCATGGGTGAACGTTGGGGCCGGTACGTCTACCGCCACCGCTATCTCGTGCTCGGCCTGGCCCTGTGCGCCGTGCTCATCTCCGGGTTCTACGGCCGCGGCCTCGCCGATCGGATGACCCAGGAGGGCTGGTTCGACGAATCCAGTGAATCCGTCGCCGCATCCAAGATCGCCGACGCCACCTTCGGCCGTGACACCGACAGCGACCTGATCCTGCTCTACACGGTGCCCGACGGGGCCACCGTCGACGATCCGGCCGTGCGCGGACCGGTCACCGGTGCGTTGCGCGAACTGCTGGAACGGTTCCCGGACCGGATCCAGAAGATCGACAGCTACTGGGACAGCCCGTTCGCGGCCAATGCCACCGACGCGACCAAGACCCACGCGTTCGCCAGCGTCGGCCTGCGCGGCGAGGGGACCGCGACCGTCGAGAACTACGCGGCGATCGTCGACCATCTCGGCGCCGGTGAACCCGGCGGCGGGCCGGGTGGCACCACTGTCCAACTGGCCGGATTGCAGCCGATCCTGGCCGGTTTGAACACCGGCATGCAGGACGACATCCACCGGGCCGAGATCATCGCGCTGCCCCTGGTGGCGATCCTGCTGTACTTCGTGTTCGGCGGTGTGGTGGGCGCGCTGCTGCCGGTGCTGATCGGCGGCATGACGATCATGGGCACCGCGGGCATCATGCGCGCGCTCACCGGCGTGATCGATGTGAACGTGTTCGCCAGCATCGTGATGACGCTGGTCAGTCTCGGCCTGGCGATCGACTACGGACTGTTCACCGTGACCAGGTTCCGGGAGGAACTGGCCGCGGGACGCAGCGTCGAGGACGCGACCGCACGCACCGTCGCGACCGCGGGGCGCACGGTCATGTTCTCGGCGGCGATCATCGCGGTGAGTCTGGCCGCGCTGTTCATCTTCCCGAACGGGGTGCTGCGCTCGGTGCCCTACGGCGGGATCAGTTCGGTGCTGCTGGCCGCGCTGCTGTCGGTGACCGCGCTGCCCGCGGCACTGGGCATCGCCGGTCGGCGGATCGACCTGTGGGGGTGGAAGCGGTTCTCCCGCACCAAGACCGAAGCGCAGATCGACGCCGGGTTCTTCGCGCGGCTCGCCCGCTGGTCGATGGGCACCGCGGTGGACGGGACGCAGACGCGCCGACGGCGGCCGTGGGCGGTCGCGGTGCCGATCGTGCTGGCCCTGCTGGCGTTGGCGATCCCGTTCCGCAATATCGAATTCGGCGGGATCAGCGAGAAGTATCTGTCCGCGCAGAACCCGGCCCGGGTCGCGCAGGAACGCTTCGACGAACTGTTCCCCAGCTTCCGTACCGAACCGCTGAAACTGGTCATCGTGGACGCGAATCCGCAGCAGCTCAGCGACATTCGCTATGCGGCCAATCAGGTGCCGGGGCTGACCGGGCGTTTCGAACCCGGTGCGGCCACCAAGGACGGCGTCAATGTGCTCAACGCGGGCTTGGCCGAGGAACGTGACGCCGACCGGGTCATCGATGCGCTGCGCGCCCTGCCCGAACCCGACGGCGTGCGGGTGATGGTCGCGGGCGTGCCCGCACTGGAACGCGACAGCATCAACGGGCTGCTGCGTGGTCTGCCGCTGCTGGTGGCGATCCTGGCCTTGGCGGCGTTGGTGCTGATGTATGTGGCGTTCCGCTCGATCGTGCTGGCGCTCAAGGCCGTCGCCATGAGCGCACTCAGCCTGGTCGCCACGCTGGGGTTCCTGACCTGGATCTTCGTCGAAGGCCACGGCGCGGAGTTCTTCCAGTTCACGCCCGGTCCGCTGATGTTCGCGGTATTGGCGCTGATCGTCACCGTGGTGTTCGGGCTGTCCACCGACTACGAGGTGTTCCTGCTGTCGCGGGTGTCGGAGGCGCGTCGCTCGGGCGCCGACGCCACCGAGGCGATCCGCTACGGCGTCGCGCACACCGGCGGCGTGATCACCTCCGCCGCGGCCATTCTCATCGTCGTCACCGGGGCGTTCGGGTTCTCGGACCTGGTGCTCATGAAATACATCGCCTATGGCATGATCGCCGCGCTGATCCTCGACGCCACGGTGATCCGCATGCTGCTGACACCGGCGGTCTTGAAGCTGATCTGGCGCTGAGGGGGAGCTGTGCGAGTCGTCAAGGGCGCCAATCTATTTCTGATGTTTCTGCTCGAGCTGGGTGTGCTCGTGGGTGCCGGCTGGTGGGGATTCACCCTGGACGAGGCGCTGCCGTTGCGGATCGTCAGCGGAATCGTCGCGCCGCTGCTGTTCGCGCTCATGTGGGCGATGTTCGGGGCGGCGGGCAATGCGCGGTTCCGGTTGCACGGGCCGTGGCGGGTGGCGTTGGAGTTGATCTGGTTCGGTGGCGGGGCGATCGCATGGGGTGCGGTGGCGCCGGTGGTCGGTCTCGTGTTCTTCGCGGTGTGGGTACTGAATGCGCTGGGTCGGTACTTCGGGGACGGGACGTTGGAGGTCGAGGTCGGGTAAGTGCAGAATTCGCTCGAAGTGCGCCTGGGCGCACCGCCTCGGGCGATGTGCACACGGCGAGGCGACCTCGGCAGATCCTACCGCCCGGTCAACGCCGAACAGGTAGCACCAATTGCGCGCCGGTCACCGGATGATCCAGCACCTCGACCGGATGCTGGTAGACCCGCGTGAGCAATTCGGTGCTCAGCACCTGACGCGGCGGCCCATCGGCGGCGACCTCGCCCGATTCGAGGACAACGACCCGGTCGGCGTAGGCGGCGGCCAACCCCAGATCGTGCAGGACGACTACCACCGCGGCACCGGCGGCCGCGCGATCGGCAGCCAGGCGCAATACCGCCTCCTGATGGCCGAGATCCAGTGCGGCGGTGGGCTCGTCGAGCAGGAGCGTCGGCGTGTCCTGCGCCAGCACCCGCGCCAGCGCGACCCGCGCTCGCTCACCACCGGACAGTGCCGGAAACGGGCGCGCCGCAAGATGTTCCACGTCTGCCGCGGCCAGTGCCGCCGCGATCAGGGCGTCGTCGTCGGCGCGGCGCACGGTGCGTACCCACGGCGCCCGCCCCATGGCGACGACCTCCCGTGCCGTGAACGGGAACCCGACCGTGTGCGTCTGCGGCAGGACCGCGCGCCGCCGCGCCATATCGAGCGTTGTCCATTCGGCCAGGGCACGCCCGTCGAGTTCCACCGCACCCGCGCTCGGCTCCAATTCCCCGGCGAGCGCCGCCAGCAGAGTCGACTTGCCCGCGCCGTTCGGCCCCACGAGCGCCACCACCTCACCGGCCGCGACCTCGAAGTCCACGCCTTCCAGCACCGGCCGCGCCGCACCGCGCCGCGCCACGCTGAGCCCGGCTGCCCGCAGTGTCACGACGCCCGACTCCGGTCGCTTCGGCAACTCGTGTTCCCGCCGGAACACCGCTTCCAGCCCGCTCACCGTCGGCCTCCCGCCCTCGAATGTGCCGTCGCCGGGACACTTCTCGCCCGACCACGGCGCGAATCGATACCCGCGCGCCTGCTCGATCCGGGCAGGCTGTGATCACGTGCGGTGTCGACGCTCCTCGCGGGCGATCGGCCGGGGGCGCCGCGCCGGGTGACGCGGTGCGGTCGTGTGGTGTCGCGGGTGGCGCTCATCCCCAGCCTCCGGCGCGGGCGCGGGTGCGGCGCAGCAGCCAGAAGAAGAAGGGGCCGCCGATGAGGGAGGTGAGCATGCCGAGGGGGAGGTCGGCGTTGTCGACCAGGGAGCGGGCGCCGACGTCGGAAGCGAGCAGGACCACGGCGCCGATCAGCGCGGACAATGGGATCAGGACGCGGTGGGCCGGGCCGACCAACATGCGCACCAGGTGCGGGACGATCAGGCCGACGAACAGGATGATGCCGGAGAAGGCGACGCCCGCGGTAGCGAGCACGGCCACGATGACGATCACATTGCGGCGCAACTGATCGACGTCGACACCGAGGTGCCGGGCGGCGGATTCGCCGAGTGCGAGCAGATCCAGGCGCGGCGCGATCACGATCGCGGCCAGTACACCGGTGATCGTCAAGGTGCTGACCACCCAGACCGCGTCCCAGGTCGCGCCGTTCAGACTGCCCAGCTGCCAGAACACGATCTGGTCGCGGGCGGCGGGGGAGGCGATGAACAGCAGGAACGCGATCAAACCACCGGCGAACGCGTTGACCGCGACACCGGTGAGTATCAGCGTCACCACTTCGGTCCGCCCGTTGGATCGAGACAGTAGATACACCAGCGCCGTGGTCAGCAGTCCGCCGACGAACGCGGCCGCCGCGACCGACCAGGCCGCCACGAACGCCCCGCCGATCACGATCACCGTGCCGGCCCCGACCGCCGCACCCGCGGACACACCGATGACACCGGGTTCCGCCAGCGGATTCGCGAACACGCCCTGCAACAATGCGCCCGCTGTAGCCAGCGCCGCCCCGACCATGATCGCCAGCAGTACCCGCGGGAACCGGACCTCCCACAGCGTCACCTCACCGGCGGGATGCGCCGGCATCGGTCCCCAGTCCAGCCCGATCCGATGCGCGATACTGCCCGCGACCTCGGCCGGTGTCGTCGGCACCTGACCCACCGCCGCCGACACCAACGCCAGCCCGATCAACGCCGCGATCGCCACCGCGAACACCGCCGTCGTTCGCGACTTTCCCCGCGACTTCGGCACGTCCACCGACACGGCACCGGCCGATCCGGTCACCGCCTTCGGATGCGCGCCGCCAGGACCGGCCGCCGCGCTGGTCGATGAATCGGGTTGTGTGCCTGAGCCGTTGGTCGAGCCCGGGGTGCGGGATTCGCTCATGCGGGGGTGGGGGTGTAGACGGCCTTGCCGAGGGCGGCGATGACGCGGCCGGTGTTGGGGCCGAAGCTGAGCAGGACGGAGTCGGACATATCGACGATGCGCTGGTTGCGGCCCGCGGGGGTTTGGGCGATGCCGGGGACTCTGAGCAGCCCGTCGGTGCCGCCGATGGATTTCAGCCCGTCGGTCATGACCAGCAGCAGGTCGGGGGCGGCGCTGATCATGGCCTCGCTGGTGATACTGGTAAAGGGTTCCTTCAGGCCGGCGGCGGCGCCCGCGTCCCGCGCGCCGAGCGCGGCGATCAACGCGTCGGCGCCGGAGCCGGGGCCGGCGAGCATGGTGATGGCGGAGCTACGCAGATACACGAACGCGATGCTCAGGTCCTCGTGTGCGGGCATGGCGGCCTCGGCGGCGGCGATCTCGGCGCGGGTGCGCTGTGCCAGCGCCTGCCCGCGGTCCGGCACGCCGAGCGCCCCGGCGACCGCCTCGATCTGCGGCACGACCCCGGCCATGCTGCGCTGCGGATCGAAGTAGACGACCGTGACCCCGGCCGCTCGCAGCTGTTCCCGCACGGCCGGTGTGGCGCTGGTGGAATCGGTGAGGAACACCGTGGGCCGCAGCGCCAGAATCGATTCCACGTTCAAGGTGCCGTTGCCGCCGGTGACCACCGGCAGATCGGCGACCGCCGGAAACACTCCGGATGTGCTGCGCCCCACCAGGTTCGCGCCCAGCCCCAGCGCCCACGCGGTCTGCATCAGGGTGCCGTAGCGGTCGGCGGCGATGATCCGGTCCGCCGAGTTCACCGTCACGTCGCCGCCGTCGAAGGACCGCACGGTCACCGGCAGGATCGGTGTGGGCGGTGGCCCGACCGGTTCGGGTGCGATGTCGGTGAGTGTCGCGGTGGACAGTCCGCGCTGCCCGCCGCCGGCCCCGGTGTCGCTGCCGCAGGCGGCGGTCGCGGCGACCAGGAACAGCGCGAGCACGGCGAGCAGGACGCGGATACCGACGGAACGACTCATGTAGGCAAGCCTAAGCGGCGCTCATTCGGTGCGTGCGCTGACGTCGTCGATGGCGGCGCCGATGGCGCGCGGCAACTCCAGCGTCTCCGCGGCCAGCACCCCGGTGAGCTGCCCGATATCGCGGGCGCCGACGATCAGCGAGGCGATGCCCGGCCGGTCCCGGATCCAGGCCAGCGCCACCGCCAGCGGCGAGGTACCGAGCCCATCGGCCGCGGTGACCAGCGCGTCGACCACGCGGGTTGCCCGCTCGTCGAGCCGATTGCTGATCTCGGCCGCGGTCGCCTCGTCCGCTCCACGCGAGTCCGCGGGCACTCCGTCGCGGTACTTGCCGGTGAGAATGCCACCGGCCAGCGGCGCCGACGCGATCAGCCCGAGGCCGTGATGTTCGGCGGCGGGCACCACATCGCCTTCGATATCGCGGGCCAGCAGCGAATACGGGGTCTGCGCCACGCATACCGGCGCGGTCGCGGCGAGGCTGGCCAGCTGCCAGGCGGTGAACCCGCGCACCCCCCCGTAGCGAACCTTGCCCGAACGCACCGCGTAGTCCAGGGTTTCGGCGACCTCGTCCAGCGGTGTGGCCGGATCCCAGGCGGCGATGCTCCAGATGTCGAGGTAGTCGGTGCCCAGTTCCAGCAGCGTCCGGTCCAGCTGACGCAACAGCGCCCGGCGCGAGGTATCGATGGTGGGCCGCACGGTCTCCGGCGTCGGGTGCAGGGGGTCCGGGGCCGGTAGCTCCGGATCGGCGTGTGGTGGGTCCTGCGCCGGGATGACACCCGCGCAGCCGCTGATCACCAGGTCGTCCCGGGAGACCAGGTCGCCGAGCAGTTCGGCGAGCACCCGCTGGGCGGCGCCGCCGCTGTAGGCGGGGGAGGTGTCGACCAGGGTGCCGCCCGCCTCGGCGAACGCGACCAGTTGCACGGCCGCGGCCTCGGCGTCGGTGTGCGCACCCCAGGTGTGGGTGGCCAATCCGATCCGGGACACTCGTAGGCCGCTGCGGCCGATCGTCCGCTGTTCCATCACCGCGTCCACGCATTCGTCACGGCGCCAAGCCTAAACGGCGGCGGGGCCGGGAGGTCGTCGACAGGCGCGGGGTGTGCCGCGCAGACTGGAACCGGCCGGTAGGCCGCGGCGCGCCGAGAGCCTGTACTGTCGCTCGAGATTGCGGCGGTCTGTGCCCTCGGGTGCGCTGCCGCACCCCAATTGCCTACTGAGAACGGGCAATTCAGGCAGTTCGAAGAGGAGGCGCGCGCGTGGGTGAGTCGATGACCTGGATTCAGGCATTGGTACTCGGTCTGGTTCAGGGGCTCACGGAATTCCTGCCGATCTCCTCCTCGGCGCATCTGCGGATCGTGTCGTCGGTGTTCTTCGGTGACGATGCCGGCGCTTCGTTCACCGCGGTCACCCAGCTGGGCACCGAGGCGGCGGTACTGGTCTATTTCGCCAAGGATATCGGCCGGATCGTCAAGGTCTGGTTCGGCGTGAACTGGGAGAAGCTGACCCAGCGCAACCGGGTACCGATCACCGATCAGGTGACCACCGAACTGCCGGTGATGACGCGGGAACGCCAGGCGGTGGCGCAGGCGCAGGCCCAGCGCGACCTGGACTACCGGATCGGCTGGTACGTGATCATCGCCACCATTCCGATCGGTGTGCTCGGCTTGCTGTTCAAGGACGAGATCCGTACCGGCGCACGCAATCTGTGGCTGGTGTCGTTCATGCTGATCGCCTTCGCGCTGGTGATCGCCGCCGGTGAACACTACGGCCGCAAACAGCGCCCGATCGAGCAGCTCACCACCCGCGACGGGCTGATCATGGGTTTCGCGCAGTGCCTGGCCCTGATCCCGGGCGTGTCGCGTTCCGGCGCGACGTCCACCGCCGGCCTGTTCCTGGGCCTGGAACGCGAAGCGGCCGTGCGGTTCTCATTCCTGCTCGCGATTCCCGCGGTCACCGCGTCCGGCCTGTTCAGCCTGCCCGACGCGTTCGCTCCGGCGGGCGAAGGGCTCAATGCCAGCGGCCCGCAGCTGCTGGTCGCGACCGTGATCGCCTTCGCGGTCGGCTACGCCTCGGTGGCGTGGCTGCTGAAATTCGTCGGCAAACACTCGCTGAACTGGTTCGTCGGCTACCGCATCGTGCTGGGCCTGGCCATGATGGGGTTGCTGGCGGGCGGGGTGGTGTCGGCGACGTGAGCCTCCGGCACGGCGATACGCCGCCGACCCGCCCGCGTAGGGTGGCGCCATGACGGTGATCCTGTTGCGGCACGGCCAATCCACGTCCAACACCGCCCGGACGCTGGCCGGACGCAGTGCGGGCGTCGATCTCACCGACCGCGGCGCCGAGCAGGCCCGCGGCCTGGTCGACCGGCTGTCCGCGCTGCCGATCGCGCGCCTGGTGTCCTCGCCGCTGTTGCGCTGTCAGCGAACGCTGGCGCCGCTGGCGGAGAAGCTCGGCCTGGAACCGGAATTCGACGAGCGGCTGCTCGAGGTCGACTACGGGGACTGGACCGGGAAACCCCTGGCCGACCTGGTCACCGAACCACTGTGGAAAGTGGTGCAGCGGCATGCCTCCGGCGCGGTGTTCCCCGGCGGCGAGGGGCTGGCCGCGGTGCAGGCCCGCGCGGTCGCCGCGATCCGCGACCACGACCGGGCCTTCGCCGAGAAGCACGGCGGTGACGTGCTGTGGGTGGCCTGCACCCACGGTGATGTGATCAAGTCGGTGCTGGCCGACGCGTTCGGCATCCATCTGGACGGTTTTCAGCGCATCGTGGTGGAACCGGCCTCGCTCAGTGTGATCCGCTACACCCCGACCGCGCCCTTCGTGTGGCGGGTCAACGACACCGGCGCGGACCTGTCCGGGCTGGCACCGGCCGGTGCGGTCGCCGCGGCTCCGGTCCCCGGTGGCGAAACGGGAAACCCTTCGGGCGCGGATAATGGGAATGCGGAGCGCTGAGATTCCTTGTAAACGAAAGAGGCGGCGCTCGGGCGTCGCGGGATGACCAGGGTGCGTGAGCGGGCTCGCGCGCGAACCAGGAACACTGCGCAGGAGGTGCAGATTGGCACGAGCAATCCATGTATTTCGCACCCCCGATCGGTTCGTCGCCGGGACCGTCGGTGAGCCGGGCGATCGCGCCTTCTATCTGCAAGCCGTTCAGGAACCCCGGGTGGTCAGCGTGCTGCTGGAGAAGCAGCAGGTGAAGGTGCTCGCCGACCGGATGGGTCTGCTGCTGGACGAGGTCGCGCGCCGGTTCGGCGCCACGGTGCCGCCGCAGGCCGACGAGGTCGCCGATGTCGCGCCGCTGGTCACGCCGATCGACGCCGAATTCCGGGTCGGCACCATGGGTTTGGGCTGGGATTCCGACGCGGGCGCGGTCGTGGTGGAGCTGCTGGCCATCACCGAGACCGAGGTCGACGAATCGGTGGTGCTCGACGACACCGAGGAGGGCCCCGACGCGGTCCGTGTATTCCTGACCCCGATCCAGGCGCGCGAGTTCGCGCTGCGCTCCACCCGGGTGATCGCGGCGGGTCGTCCGCCGTGCCCGCTGTGCGGGGAACCGCTGTCCGCGCGCGGGCACATGTGTGTGCGCACCAACGGCTACAAGCGCAGCGACACCTTCGGTCCGGCCGAGCTAGAGGAGTGAGGTGAGCGCGGTCGCCGACGGTTTCGGCACGGGCGAGTTGACGGTGATCGGGCGGATCAGCACCGCCTCCAACGTCACCCTGGTCTGCGACGCCGAGGGCGGCCCGCGGGTGGTGTACAAGCCGGTGCGCGGGGAGCGGCCGCTGTGGGATTTTCCCGACGGCACCCTCGCCGGGCGGGAGGTCGCCTCGTATCTGATCTCCGACGCGCTGGGCTGGGGTGTCATCCCGGAGACCATTCTGCGTGATGGGCCGTTCGGGCCCGGCATGGTGCAGCGGTGGGTGGAGGCGGTCGACAATCACACCGATCGCGGGGACCGGCTCGACCTGGTCGATCTGTGCCCGGTCGGCGCGGTGCCGGACGGATTTCGCGAGATCCTGCGCGCCCAGGACGATCTCGGCAACGAGGTCTGCCTGATCCACGCCGACGATCCGCGCCTGCAACGGATGGCCGTGCTGGATGTGCTGCTCAACAACGCCGACCGCAAGGGCGGGCACGCGCTGGAGGGTACCGACGGGCAGGTCTACGGCGTCGATCACGGCATCTGCCTGCACACCGAGCACAAACTGCGCACCGTGCTGTGGGGCTGGGCAGGTCGACCGGTCGACGAGGTGCTGCTGGCCGATATCGAGAAGTTCGTGAAGGCGCTGCCGGGGGAGATCGCCGACGGTCTCGCCGCCCATATCACCGATGCCGAGATCGACGCACTCGGTCACCGCGCGAAAGAGCTACTGGCCCACCCGTATATGCCGGTGCCGCGTACCTCCCGTCCGATTCCCTGGCCTGCCTTCTGACCCGCCGTCCGCGCGGGCTCGATCCGGCGGCCGGCTGTGGAATACTGCCGCGTAATGCGAGGGACCGGGAGTGGAGGGGCCGACGTGGTGATGTCCGATCCGACGCGTGATCCCGCGTCGGTCGAGATCGATGTCTATTTTTCGCACGCACCGTCGGAGGTCTGGCGTGCGCTGGTGGAGCCGGTGCTGGTGGAGCGGTGGTTGATGCCCTCGACCGGGCTCGACGCGTCGGTCGGCACACGATTCGTCTTCAGCGTGCCTCCGGCCGCGGGATCGGAGCAGACCGCCTCGGTCGGCGAGATCGAGTGCGTGGTGCTGGCGGTGCGCCATGGTGAGCAGTTGACCCTGAGCTGGGCCGACCTGCGTGCCGAGCAGCCGATCGAATGGGTGGTCGACGTGGCCCTCGCACCGGAGGGGCACGGCACCCGACTGTTGCTGACGCACAGCGGGTTCGATCTGACCGACCGGCGGCAGAAGATGGCGCGCAACGGGATGGAACGGATGTGGCGGGGTAGGTTGGCTCGGTTGCGCGACCTGCTCGAGATCGGCCACCTGTTCTGGGCGGAATAGCCGCTCGAGCGAGCAGCGGGGCGGACCTGTTCGCCGACGAAGCGAACGAAACCGTCCGTCGGCCGTGGGTTCGAGAACGACGGAGTCGGCGGCCGCGACCCTGGTCGGTCGCCGACGTATCCCGTTGCCGGTCCGGCGCGCCCGGGATCCGCGATCGGGGTGTGCGCACAGGATCTCCACATGTGCCGACCCGGTCGCGCACACGCGATGGTTAGGGTTCGCTCATGGAACAGACTGGCGGCACCGGGCGCGCGGCCCGGCGGATCCTGGTGGTCGACGACGAGGTGACGATCGCCGAATCCGTGGCGGCGCGGCTGCGCGCGGAGGGTTTCCTCGTCGAGATGGCCCATGACGGGCCCGCGGCGGTGGCAGCGGTCCAAGCGCGCGAACCGGATCTGGTGGTGCTGGATGTGATGCTGCCCGGATTCGACGGCCTGGAGGTGTGTCGCCGGATCCAGACGGGGCGTTCGCTGCCGGTGCTGATGCTCACCGCACGCACCGATGAAACCGATCAGCTCATCGGGCTGGGTGTCGGCGCCGACGACTATCTGACGAAACCGTTCTCGATGCGGGTCCTGGCCGCCCGTGTGCATGCCCTGCTGCGCCGCATGGAACGCACCGCAGAACGCGACGGCGCCACCATCGTTGTCGGCGACCTGCGCATCGATATCGATCAGCGCCGGGTCTGGCGTGGGGAGCTCGAAGCCCAGCTCACGCCACTGGAATTCGATCTGCTCGCGCGGCTGGCTCGCCGCCCCCGCGTCGTGCTGGCCCGCGAGCGCCTGCTGGAGGAGGTGTGGGATTGGGCCGACGCTTCCGGAACCCGGGCCGTCGACAGTCACATCAAAGCCCTGCGCCGCAAATTGGGCGCCGATCTCATCCGCACCGTTCACGGTGTCGGCTACGCCCTGGAGGGTCGTTCGTGATCGCCGCGCGTTGCCGGTGGCAGTGGGAGGCGTCGTGAGATCCAGGCTTGCCGCGGTGGGGGATTGGGTCGCGGAGGTATTGCCGCGTCCGCTGGATCCGGTGCGGTCGATCAAGGTGAAGCTCGCGATCCTGATGCTGGTCTCGGGCGGAGTGGCGTTCGGGTTCTTCCGGTTCCGGATCGGCTGGCTGCCGCCGCGCACCACCGTCACGGCCGTGGTGATCGCCTTGCTGACGTCGCAGTTCCTGGCGCACGGGATCACCCGGCCACTGCGGGAGATGACCGCGGCGGCCAAGCGCATGGCCCAGGGCGACTACACCCGGCGGGTGCGGGCCAGCTCGCGGGACGAGGTGGGCCAGCTGGCCGAGGCGTTCAATCAGATGGCCGCCGACCTCGCCGCGGCCGACCAGCAGCGCCGCGATCTCATCGCCAATGTCTCCCATGAGCTGCGCACCCCGATCACCGCGTTGAACGCGGTGCTGGAGAACCTGGTCGACGGTGTCTCCCAACCGGATCCGGGCACGCTGCGCACCGCGCTGGCCCAGACCGAACGGCTGGGCCTGCTGGTCTCGGAGTTACTGGACCTGTCCCGGATCGAAGCGGGCGCGTTCCCGCTCGACCGTGAGGACCTGGCGCTGGCGACCCTGCTGGACGAGGTCGTCGCCGAAGCCGAGGTGATGACCGCCGTGCTCGGTCGCGGCGTCACCTTCCGAACCGACGTACTTCCCAGCACCGCACGCATATTTGCAGACAGTGCAAGATTGCATCAGGTGCTGCTGAACCTGCTCGACAACGCCGCCCGGCACGGCCCCGCAGGCGGTGAAGTGCGGATTCACGCCAGAACCGAATCAGGTTCGGTCATCATCGACGTCGCCGACGACGGACCGGGCATCCCGCACGCCGACCGCGCCCACATCTTCGACCGGTTCACCCGCGGTGGCCGCACCGACACCGGCGGCACCGGGCTCGGCTTGTCCATCGCCCGCTGGATCGTCGAATTGCACGGCGGCACCATCGCGGTCACCGATCCGGGCTCCCGCATCCGCCTCACCCTGCCCGCCTCGTGAGCGTGCTCTAGGGGATCAGCGCCAACTGCCGGGATTGGGCGACCAGCGCACCCGTGCTGTCCCAGATGTCGAAGTCTTCCTCATGGAATCCGTCGATCAGGTAGTCGGTGCGGACGCGGCAGCGCAGCCAGCCGGGTGCGGGGCGGCGGCGGATGTGGACGGTCAGTTCGACGGTGGAGGACCCGGGCACACCGAGGTCCATGACCACGGGCGCGGCGGAATCGACCAGCAGGGCCAGCGCGACCGGGTCGGGGTCGCGGCCGTCGGTGAACCGGCACCAGAAGTCGGCGGCGGTGGTGCCGCCCGGCGCGCCCGTCCAGAATCCGGGCACCTTCGGCATCCGGAACTCGACGCGTTCGGCGATCGTCGCTCCGCCGATGGCGCCGAGCCCGGCGGCCGGATCGACACAGTCCTCCGGCGCGGGCAACTCGGGCGCGTCGGCTCGTTCGGCGGTCCGGCCGGTGGCCTGGCCGAGATCGGTGAAAGTGGCCAGCACCCGGATGATCTCGCGATCGTCGCGGGTCAGCACCGCCGCACCGCTCGCGGTGCGCCGACCGATCCGCGCCACCTCGGTGGCGATCCGCGCGGGCCCCAGCACCCCCGGCCGCAGGAAATGCGCCGACGCCGACAGCAGATCCGGTTGCGGAATCTCCTGCCGCAACGCCTGCAAACAGGTGGCCAGCAGATAGCCGCCATTGGCGGCACCGCCGAAGGTGGTCCAGCGTTCGGACAACTCGAGGGCGAACTCGTGCGCACCGACCCGGGTACTGGCCGTATCGGTGTCGAACATGAAGGGCGTAGTGGTGGTCATCCGGACAAGATCCTTTCACTCGCCCTGATCCTGCCCGCGCCCGCTGACCTTGTCGATTACCCGCGGGGTAATCGACAAGGTCCGCCGCGACGTCGGGTCAGCATCGTATCGGTGTGGGCTCACCGCGGAATCTGGCCTCGAAGTAGTTCCAGGCCTCCGGTAGTCCCGCCACGGCGGTTGTCATGTGCTCGGAGAGGTCGTATCGGGAGAACGTGATCGGGACGCCCTCTCGGCAGTAGCGGGCGGCGACGTCTGCTACTGCGTCGAAAGGGGTCAGTTCGTCGTAGACGCCTTGCCAGAGCAGCGTGGGTACGGTCGGTAGCCCGGGGTAGTGGCGCAGGCTGTTCTCGCGGAGCACCGCGCGAGCGTCGGGGTCGTCCATGAGGTTCTTGGTGGCAGCCAATTGTTCGGCATTGCGGATCGCGCCGTGCAGGAGCAGGAATCGACGGCACTCGTCGTGGGTGAAATCGCGGAACCACAGGCCGGTCTCGTTGAGCTGCCGGGAGATCGGGAGTCGATCCGGGTATTCCCGCTCGAGTCCCATGGCTGCCGCGAAGGCCAGCCCGAAGCCTGGATGTGGGCCGAATCCGATGCCCAGCGCCATCTGCTCCAGGTCGGCCGGGACGCCGCCGGCCGCGGCCGCGGTGAGCTTCAGAGTCGGTGCATAGGTCGGCTGCAACGCGGCCGCCCAGGCTGTGGCCATCCCGCCGCCGGAGTACCCCGCGAGGCCGACCGGTGACTGGTCCAATCCGAGTTCGGGTACGCGCTGCACCGCTTCGACGCTGTCGAGGGTGACCATACCGCTGAGTCGCGCGGCACCGTAGGCGACGTTCGGGCCGAGATAGTCCGGCAGGGAGATCGCCCAGCCGCGGCTGAGCGGAAGCACCGAACCCCAGGCATCGAGTGTCTCCTCGTTGATCAGCGAGGAGGACGGATTGCATTTGGTGCCAAGGGAATTGATGAGGGCCTGATAGGAGACCAAGGGTGGCCGGACGACCCCGGCGGGTACGAGCACCGTGGTCACGCCCATGATCGGGTTTCCGGCCGAGTTGGTGGACCGGAACGCGACGTGCCACACGGAGATGTTCGTGACCGGGCCGAGATCGAGGCGGCGGACCCGCACGACGTCGCCGGGAGCCAACCGCCCCAGGTCGTCGGGAGCACGGAAGAAGGGGTCGGGATTCGGTGTGGGATACAGGGGTTCGGCAGTCGCGGCCGGGTCCGGCGCGACCAGGTAGAGCGCGCACAGCAGCACAGCCAGGACAGTGGTGGATATTCGGCGCATGGCGATTCCTCGGGGTGGTGCAGGGTGATGGTCAGCAGTTGCTCGGCGCGGCTTCACCGCGGAATCGGGCATCCAGCCACGCGACGGCGGAGGGGAAGCCCATGACTGCCGTGGCAAGGTGATCGGGACTCGGATACAGCTCGGAGTGCAAACGAACGCCTGCCCGGCAGTAGCGCTGATTGGTGCGATCGATCGAATCGACCGGTACCAACGGGTCCAGCGGGGTGTGCCATTCGAAGATCGGGATGGCGGGAATGCCGTCGAACAGCTCGAGGCTGTTCTCCGCACCGACCTCCCACACGTGTGGGTCATCGATCAGGGATGTGCTGGTCGCCAGTTCTGCCGCGCTGCGCATAGCGCCCTGTCCGATGAGTTCCAGCGTGCATCCGTCCGTCATCGCCTCGCGCACGGCCAGGCCCGCGGCGTTCATCTGGTCGCTGATCGGCAGCCGGTCGGGGTACTCGCGTTCCAGGCCGAGCGCGGCGGCCATGGCCAAGCCGAACATGGGATGAGGCGAGAGGCCGAGCGCGCGGGCCATGGCGACGATGTTGGTCGGCACTCCGCCGGCCGCGGCGCCGACGAGCCGAAGTTCCGGTGCGTAGTCGGGTGCCAGCGCCGCCGCCCACGCGGTGGCCATCCCACCGCCCGAGTAGCCGAGCATGGCCAGCGGGCTTTCGGCCAGCCCCAGGCTCGGCACCTGACGGATCGCGCGCAGGCCGTCGAGGGTGATCATGCCGCCGAGGCGGGCGGCGCCGTAGGCGGCGGTGGGGCCGAGATGGTCGGGTAGCGCCACACTCCATCCCCGCATGAGCATGGTGTTGAGCAGCGGCACAGCTCGGTACAGCAGGTTCGGGTCGTAGTCGTAGAGGGCGTGTGACACCGCGCATCTGGTGCCGAGCCCGTTGATGATGTGCTGGTAGGACAGCAGCGGCGCGTTCGAGGAATGGTCGCGCGGAGTGAGCACCGTCGTCGTGGCGGCGATCGGCCTGCCCTGGGAGTTCGTGGACCGGAATTTGACCAGTGCCACCGATGCGGTGGGAAAGTAGGGCAGCGGAGGTTGCTCACGCACCCCGAGCACCTGGCCTGCGGCCTTGGTGTCGATGTCGGCGGGGGTCGCGTAGAAGACGTCCGGGTCGGGTGTGGGATAGAGCGGTCGCGGCGCTGCGGGGGCGGCGCTGGTCAGCATGAGTCCGGCAAGGACGGCGCCGACGGCGGTACGCAGCGCGGGACGGGAGCTACCGCGGATCATCGGCAGTCCTGGGCGAGCCGATGGGGAAGCGCACGCCGGTGGCGTCCTCGGAGTAGATCCACAGCTGCTGCCAGAGCGAGCGGTCCAGTGCCAGACGGCTCGACGGCGATGGGCCGATCGGGCCGCGGGTGTTGAAGAGCAGGGTGGGGCCCCAGTAGACGTTCGGATCGGCCTGCGGGGTGAGCGCGGCATGCAGGATGGATCGTACTGCGGCGCTGCGGGTTTGGCCGACCAGGGCGACTGCTGGCTCGGCGATCCGGTCCAATGCGGTGCCGGTGCGGGCCACCAAGCCGGTGGGGGCGACCCCGGGGTGGGCCACATAGGAGCGCAGCGGTGCGTCGGCTGCCCGGAGCCGCCGCTCGAGCTCGCGCCCGAACATGAGGGTGGCCAGTTTGGCGCGCGCGTAGGCGACAGGCCGAAGGTATCGGCCCTCGGTCATATTCGGGTTCTCCGGGAATCGGCCGGTCCAGCGGTGGGCGATGCTCGAGATCGAGACCACGCGATCCCGGATCCGGTCGAGCAGCAGCCCCGTGAGGGCGAAATGGCCGAGGTGATTGACCGCGAGCTGCATTTCGAATCCGTCGACGCTGCGGGCGAACGGGACGTTCATCAGACCGGCGTTGTTGATGAGCACATCGATTGCGCCGCAGTCGCCGGCGAAGGCGCGAACGGAGGAGAGATCCGCTAGATCCAGCGGGAGAACGGTGACATCGCCGGGTGCGGTGCGAGCGATCGCGAGTGCGCGTTCGCGGCTGCGGCAGGCCATGATCACCGCGGCCCCGCTCGCCGCGAGGGTTCGGGTCATCTCGGCGCCGAGGCCGCCGTTGGCTCCGGTGATCACGAAGGTGCGCCCGCTCTGACCAGGTATCGGGTCGATGTTCCACGCCATGGGCCGCAACCCTACGAGCGCCGGCAATCGGCGGGCAATGAGATTGTGGATTGTCCGGGGCGACCGTCTGATCGTTGGTCGTTTCCCAAAGTCTGTGAACTCGAGCGGATTTCGCCGACGCAGTGCCATAGCGTGACCGAAGTCAGCGCTCGAGCAGGTCGCTGGCCGGTCGCTACCTGGTATGGAACCTGCTCGATTCCCCGTAGATCACCGAGGCAGGAGAGGTGTGCCCGATGGCGAACGAGAACGAGCTTCGCGCCTACGTGAAGAAGGCGATCCGCGAATTGCACTCCACCCGGCAACGCTTGGCCGACCTGGAGGCGCGGAGCCGTGAGCCGATCGCCATCGTGGGCATGGCATGTCGCTACCCAGGCGGGATCGAGACTCCGGAACAGCTGTGGCAGGCGGTGGCCGAGGGCCGGGACCTGATGGCGCCCTGGCCGCAGGATCGTGGTTGGGATGTGGACGATCTCTTCGACCCCGAGCCCGGCCAGGAGGGGAAATCGTATGTGAGGTCCGGTGGATTCCTTTCCGGCGCCGCCGAATTCGACGCCGGATTCTTCGGCGTGAGCCCGCACGAAGCGCTTGCCATGGATCCGCAGCAGCGGGTGATCCTGGAGACCGCGTGGGAGGTGTTCGAGCGTGCGGGAATCGATCCGCTCTCGATGCGGGGCACCGACACCGGGGTGTTCATCGGGATGATGTCGGATCCGCAGGGCGCGAACGCCCGGGACAATCGGCAACAGATTCGCGCGGGCGTCGAGCAGTTCTTGATGACCGGGCAGGCCGCCAGCGTCGCCTCGGGGCGAGTGGCCTATGTACTCGGCCTGGAAGGGCCCGCGGTAACCGTCGACACCGCCTGCTCGTCGTCGCTGGTCGCGATCCATCAGGCGGTGCGGTCGCTGCGCTCGGGTGAGTCGTCGTTGGCGCTCGCGGCCGGGGTCACCGTGATGACGACGCCGGCGGCGTTCGTGGCGTTCTCCACCCAGCGGGCGCTGGCCTCGGACGGCCGCTGCAAGTCGTTCGCCGCGGCCGCCGATGGAACGGCGTGGGGTGAGGGCGTCGGCATGCTGCTGCTGGAGCGCGTTGCCGACGCCGAACGCCTCGGGCATCCGATTCTCGGAGTGGTGCGGGGATCGGCGGTGAACTCCGACGGCGCATCCAATGGACTGACCGCGCCGAACGGCTTGTCGCAGCAGCGGGTGATCCAGGCTGCTCTGGCCGACGCCGGCTTGACCCCCGCCGATGTCGATGTCGTGGAAGCGCACGGCACCGGCACGCCGCTGGGCGACCCGATCGAGGCGCAAGCGCTGCTCGTCGCGTATGGGCGACACCGGGCCGAGGCTGATCGGCCGCTGCTGCTCGGCTCGCTCAAATCGAATATGGGGCACACCCAGGCGGCGGCGGGTGTCGGCGGGCTCATCAAAGTGGTGATGGCCATGCGGCACGGCGTCGTTCCGCCCACCCTGCATGTGGACAGCCCTACTCCACACGTCGACTGGTCGCAGGGGGGCGTCGAATTGGTCACCGAGGCCGGAGCCTGGCCCGTGACCGGCCGGCCCCGGCGCGCGGCGGTGTCGTCGTTCGGTATCAGTGGCACCAACGCGCATGTCGTCGTGGAGCAGGGGGACCCGGCACGACAAGCCGACGAGGACCCGAGTCCAGGATCGGACGCGACTGTCCCGCCGGTCGTCCCGTTCGTCATCAGCGCACGCACCGCCGCGGCGTTGCCGGGACAGGCGCGCAAGCTGCTCGACTTTCTCGACACCGCGGCCGATACCGATCCTGTCGATATCGGATGCGCGCTCACCAGCGCACGCGGCCGATTCGACCACCGCGCGGTCGTCGTCGGTCGCGACCGGACCGAATTGGCCGCCGGCCTTCGCGCGGTAGCCGAGGGCGCGCAGGCGCGAAACGCAGTGTGGGGCACTGCGACCGGCGTGGCACGGGTCGCGGTCCTGTTTCCGGGACAGGGCGCGCAGCGTCTGGGCATGGGGCGGGAGCTGTATCAGGGCCATCCCGTCTATCGCGCGGCCTTCGACGAGGTATGCGCTGAACTCGACCGGCACCTCGACAGTGGTGTGCGCGAGGTGCTCTTCGCAGCGGCGGGGTCCGCGCCGGCCGCCCTGCTCGACCGTACCGACTTCACCCAGGCCGCTCTGTTCGCGACCGAGGTCGCCCTCTACCGGCTGGCCGAATCCTGCGGCGTGCGACCCGATTTCGTGCTCGGGCATTCGATCGGCGAGCTCGTCGCGGCATATCTGGCCGGGGTGTGGACACTGGCCGATGCCTGCGCTCTGGTAGGAGCGCGCGGCCGCCTGATGCGCGCGGCGCCGGCCTCGGGGGCGATGGTGGCGGTGAACGCCGACGCCGACACCGTGGCCGAATTCGTTCGACCGCACTCCGGCAGTGTCGCGATCGCCGCGGTCAACGGTCCGGCGTCGGTGGTGATCTCCGGTGCCGAGGACGTCGTCGCCGGCATCGCCGACCAGTTGTCCGACAAGGGAATTCGGGCGACGCGACTACAGGTGAGCCATGCCTTCCACTCGCCGCTGATGGACCCGGTCCTGCGCGAGTTCGCGCAGGTGTGCCGGCAGCTGACCTATCGGGAACCCGCCCTCGCGGTGGTCTCCACCGTCACCGGGAAGATCGCCGATGCCGCGCAGCTGTGCACCCCTGACTACTGGGTAGCCCAGTTGCGGGAACCGGTGCGTTATCTCGACGCGGTGCGCTGGGTTCGAGCCGAAGGCGGGGCGGGCTGCTTCCTGGAAGTGGGACCGGGCGCGTCGCTCACCGCGCTGACCCTGGCCGGGCTGGGCGACGAGGACGACGAAGGTGTGACCGCAACGAGCTTGCAGCGTCCGGACGTGCCGAGCGATGTGGGCTTTCTACGCGGGCTCGCGGTCGCCGAGGTGAACGGAGTGCCGGTCGACTGGTCCGTGCTGTTCGCGGGTACGCGCCCCGGGCGCGTCGATCTGCCCACCTATGCTTTCGATCGCAAGCGTTACTGGCTGGAGTCGAGCGGCGGTGGCGATGTACGGGGTGCCGGTCTGGGTGCCGCGGATCATCCGTTGCTGGGGGCGCGGCTCGACCGGGCCGACGACGGCGGGTTGCTGCTCACCGGCCGGATCTCGCTCAGCTCTCATCCGTGGCTCGCCGGGCACCGAATCGGCGGGACGGTGCTGCTGCCGGGTACCGCGTTCGCCGAACTAGCTTGGTACGCAGGCGAATTGGTCAACTGCCCGGCGCTACGGGAGTTGGTGCTGGAGTCACCGATGGTGGTTCCCGAGACCGGGGCGATGGAGGTCCAGGTGGTCGTGGGCCCGGACCTGGGGGACGAGGGACGCCCGCTGTCGATCTATTCACGCGCGCAGGACGGCACCGATTCCCCCTGGGGTGTCAACGCCACCGGCGCTTTGCACGCCGGCGAGCCGGATCCTGTGGCGCCGGCGGACTTCAGGACCTGGCCGCCGGTCGACGCTGTCGAGGTGCCGTTGGCGGCCCCCTACGAGGCGTTGGCCGCGCTCGGGTACGACTACGGGACCACTTTCCAGGGTCTTCGGGCATTGTGGCGCGTCGGCGAAGTCGTTCTGGCCGAGGTCGCCCTGCCGGACGACGCCAAGACGGATGCCGAACGGTTCGGCCTGCATCCCGCCCTGCTCGACGCGGCACTGCACGCGATGATCGCCGCCGGGATGTCGGGATCCGCGGACTCCGGCCAGGTGCGGCTGCCGTTCGCGTGGGAAGGTCTGTCACTGCACGCGGTGGGCGCCTCGGCGCTGCGCGTGCGGATCGAACCGGTAGCCGCCGACCGCATCCGGATGGAGGTGGCCGACAGCAGCGGCGGGCTGGTGGCTCGCGCGCAATCGCTGGTGCTGCGTGCGGTTCCGCTCGAGGCGCTGGGTGCTCGGCCACGGCCGGCCGAGGACGCGATGCTCGAACTCGCGTGGACTCCGGTGCCCGTCACCGATACCGAAACCGGCGCGGTCTGGACCGATCTCGCTCTCGGCGCGAGCGGGCCGAACGGCGTGGAGTCCTGTGTGATCGCGAGCCGGACATATGTGGTGCTCTCCTGCTTCGGCACCGGGGCAACGTTTTCTACCGTTCCGGCCACAGTGCGCGACCGGGTGACCTCGATGCAAGCGCTGGTGCAACAGCTGCTCGCCGTGGCGGACCTGAGCGACGCCACGATCATCGCGGTGACCAGCGGTGCCGTCGCGGTGGACGGCGCCGAGGATGTCACCGATCTGGCCGGTGCTGCCGTCTGGGGTCTGCTGCGCAGTGCCCAGAACGAGAACCCGGGCCGGGTCCGGCTGCTCGATGTCGGCGATCCGGGGGAGTGTCGGGAGGCGGCTCTGATCGCGGCCTCGCTGGCGGAGCCGCAGCTGGCGATTCGCGGCGCGGGCGCATTCGTCCCCAGACTGGTCCGGGCGGGCGCCGACACCGTCGGCTCGCCGGAGCTGATCGGTGGTGATTGGCTGCTGACCACTCGTGGGCGCGGAACCCTGCACGGTGACAACATGGTGCTCGCCGCCGACCTCGCGGCAGGGCGCCGGCTCCGGCCGGGGCAGGTCCGGGTGTCCGTTCGCGCGACGGGGGTCAACTTCCGGGATGTGCTCATCGTGCTGGGGATGTATCCCATCCCGGACACTCCGGTCGGCGGTGAGGGCGCGGGTGTCGTCGTCGAGGTGGCCTCCGATGTCGTGGACCTGCGGCCCGGTGATCAGGTGATGGGTATCTTCACCGGCGTCGCCGCGACCGTGGTCGCCGACCGGCGCACTGTGGCGCGGATACCGGCGGGCTGGTCCTACGAACAGGCGGCGGCGACACCGATCGTCTTCGCGACCGCCTACTACGCGCTGGTGGACCTCGCGGTCGCCCAGCGGGGTGAATCGCTGCTGATTCACGCCGCGACCGGCGGCGTGGGTATGGCGGCGGTACAGCTCGCCCGCCACCTCGGATTGGATCTCCACGTCAGCGCCAGTGTGGGTAAGTGGGAAGTGCTGCGGCAGCAGGGATTCCCCGACGATCGGATCTCGAACAGCCGCACCGTGGAGTTCGAGCGGCACGTCGGCGCCGCGACCGGCGGACGCGGGGTCGATATCGTGCTCAACTCGCTGGCCGGTGACAAGGTCGACGCGTCCCTGCGATTGCTGCCACGCGGCGGCCGATTCATCGAGATGGGACTTACCGATGTCCGCGACGCCGCGCAGGTGGGCGCCGCGCATCCCGGCGTGCGCTACCAGAACTTCATCCTGATGGACGCGGGGCCGGACCGACTCGCCGAGATTCTGGCCGAACTGGTCTCGCTGTTCGAATCCGGTGTGCTGCAACCGCTTCCGGTTACCACCTGGGATGTGCGCCGGGCGCCCGAGGCGTTCCGGCAGCTGAGTCAGGCACGGCACACCGGCAAGTACGTCCTCACGATGCCGGTCCCGCCGGACCCGGCGGGGACCCTCCTGGTGGCCGGCGGCACCGGCGGCCTGGGTGCGCTGACGGCTCGGCACCTGGTCGTGGCGCACGGCGTGCGGCGTGTGCTGCTCGCCAGCCGGCGTGGCGCCGAGGCCGAAGGGGCCGGCGAACTGGCGGCGGAGCTGGCCGCGCTCGGGGCCGAAGTCGAGATCGCCGCGTGCGATCTCGGCGAGCGCACCGCGGTCGACCGATTGCTGCGTGCGATACCCGATCAGCATCCCCTGATCGCGGTCGTCCATGCCGCCGGCGTGGTCGAGGATGCGGTGTTCACCGCGCAGACTCCCGATCATCTCGCGAAGGTGTTCCGCGCCAAGGTCGATGCCGCGTGGAATCTGCATGAGGCGACCCGCGGGCTGCCGCTGTCGGCCTTCGTGCTGTATTCCTCGATCGCGGGAGTGCTCGGTTCGCCGGGACAGTCGAATTACGCCGCCGCCAACAGCTTCCTGGACGCGCTCGCGCAGCGCCGCGCCCGCTCGGGGCTCGCGGCTACCGCCGTGTCCTGGGGGCTCTGGGACCGTGCCACCGGAATCACCGGACATCTCGCCGAGCGTGATCGAGCGCGGATACGCCGGGAGGGCCTGATCGCACTCTCCGACACGGAGGGACTCGCGCTCTTCGACTCGGCCGTGGCGCTGGGCCGCCCGCATATCGTTGCGGCCCGGTTGGATCTGCCCGCGCTGCGCGGACACTCGGACCCGGACGAGCTGCCGGCGGTACTGCGATCACTGTCGACGGGGATCCGCCGCGCCGCCCAGGCGGGCCCCCGAGCAGCCGCCGATCTGGTCGCCGCACTGACCGGTCTGGCGCCAGCGGAACAGGAACGAGTGATACTCGACCTGATCCGTACCCACGCGGCGGCGGTCCTGGGACACGAAACACCCGATGCGGTACCGGCCGACACCGCCTTCACCGATCTGGGGTTCGACTCGCTCGGTGCGGTCGAATTCCGGAACCGGCTCAAGGCGGCCACGGGCGCGAAGCTGCCCACCACAGTCGTTTTCGACTACCCGTACGCCGCCGCGCTGGCCCGTTATCTGCGCACCGAGATCGCGCCCGTCGACGATCCGGCCGCTCGAATCACCGATCAACTGGACGCGCTGGCGGCCAGCTGTGCCGGCATCGAACTCGCTTCGCACGAGGTGAACACCGTCATGGGCAAGATCGACACGATCGTGCGCGCCCTGCGCGGTGCGGCCGCGGAGGATATCGACGATCTCGACAGTGCCGACGACGACGAGCTCTTCGGGTTGATCGACCAGGTCCATCCCGCGGCGCTGGGCTGAAAGGCAGAAGTCGATGGCGAACGAAGCCGAGCTCCGTGAATACCTGCGCCGGGCGACCAGGCAACTGCGGCAGACCCGACAGCAACTGGCCGAGGAGCGGGCCCGCGCGCACGAGCCGATCGCGATCGTGGGTATGGCGTGCCGCTTTCCCGGAGGCATCGAGAATGCCGACGACTACTGGACCGCACTGCTCGAGGGGCGTGATCTGATCACGACGTTCCCCGGGGATCGTGGCTGGGATATCGAGGCCCTCTACGACCCCGATCCCGACGCTTTCGCGAAATCCTATGTGCGTGAGGGTGGTTTCCTCACCGACCCAGCGGCCTTCGACGCGGGCTTCTTCGGGATCGGCCCGCTCGAGGCCGAAGCGATGGACCCACAGCAACGGCTGCTGCTGGAGGTGGCGTGGGAGGCCGTCGAGCACGCGCGAGTGGATCCGGCGACGTTACGGGGATCGGTGACCGGGGTCTATCTGGGGCTCAGCGACCAGGGCTACGGCTTCGGCGCCACACAGGCCTGGGACGGCGCGGAGACCTATTACTTCACCGGCAACGCCGCGGCCATGGCCGCGGGACGGGTTTCCTACGTGCTCGGCCTGGAAGGTCCGGCCGTCACCCTGGACACCGCGTGTTCGTCGTCGCTCGTCGCGGTTCATCACGCGGCGCGCGCGTTGCGCGGCGGCGAATGCGATATGGCGTTGGCGGGTGGTGTGGCCGTCATGGCCACTCCGGGGCCGTTCGCGCTGTTCTCCCGGCAGCGGGCGCTGGCGCCGGACGGCCGATGCAAGTCCTACTCGTCGAACGCCGACGGTACGGCCTGGGGTGAGGGCGCCGGAATCCTGGTGCTGGAACGACTTTCCGATGCCCGTCGGCTCGCCCACCCGGTCCTCGCGGTGGTGCGTGGCTCCGCGGTGAACGCCGACGGTGCGTCCAACGGGATCACCGCTCCGCGCGGCCTGGCCCAACGGCGGGTGATCGAGAGCGCGTTGGCCGATGCCGGTGTCGAGCCGGCGGAGGTGGATGTGGTCGAAGGCCACGGCACCGGAACGGTGCTCGGCGATCCGGTGGAGGTGCGGGCGCTTCAGGAGACCTACGGCCGTGCGCGCTGCGGCGCGCCGCCATTGCTGCTGGGCTCGGTGAAATCGAATATGGGCCACACACAGTCGGCGGCCGGGGTGGCCGGTCTGATCAAGATGGTGCAAACCCTGCGCCACGGCGTGGTTCCGCCCACCCTGCACGTGGATACTCCCACCCCGCACGCGGACTGGTCCGCCGAAACGATGTGTCTCACTACGCGAGCTCAGCCGCTGTCCGACGGCGAACGGCCGCACCGGGGTGCGGTGTCCTCCTTCGGGATCAGCGGGACCAATGCGCATGTGATCGTCGAGGAAGCCGGCCCGGGAAGCGAGCTCGCGGTGACCGGTCCCGTGTCCGGCGGCGGGGAGTTCGGCGCTGTGCCCTGGGTGCTGTCCGCGAAGACATCCGATGCGCTGTGTGGCCAAGCGGCTCGACTGCTCGCGCGCTGTACGGCGGATCCGAAGGGTGATCCGGTCGATATCGGGCACGCGCTCGCCACCACCCGCACGACCTTCGAGCACCGCGCGGTCGTGCTGGGCGCGTCCCCGGACCGGCTCCTCGACGGACTCGCGGCCCTCCGGGATGGCAGGCACTCGGCGACGGTCGTCCGAGCCGTGGGCGCCATCCGTGGCCGGGTGGCCCTGCTCATTCCTGGTCAGGGTACGCAGCGTGCCGGCATGGGGAGGCAGCTCTATCGGCGTTACGGCGTCTTCGCGGAGACCTTCGATCGTGTCTGCGACGCGTTCGCCGCGCATCTGGAGCACCCGCTGCGCGCCGTCGTGTTCGACGACGCCGAGGGACTGCTCGCGCGTACCGAGTACACCCAGCCCGCTGTCTTCGCCGTGACGGTTTCGCTGTTCCGCACGCTCGAAGCCTGGGGCCTGCGAACGGATTTCGTCATCGGCCACTCGATCGGCGAGTTGGCCGCGGCCCATGTCTGCGGGGCGCTGGACCTCCCCGATGCGGTGTCACTGGTGGCGGCTCGCGCCCGCGCGATGCGGGATATGCCGCCCGGCGCGATGATTTCGGTGCGCGGCACGGTCGCCGAGGTTCGCGCGTCCCTGTCCGGCTACGCTGCGGTGGCCGCCGTCGCCGCGGACAACGCACCGAATGCGACCGTGGTCTCGGGTGATCCCGCGGCGATCGACGCGATAGCCGGATACTGGCGCCGGCAGGGTCGGCGGGTGCGGCCGCTGGCTGTCGATCGGGCCTTCCACTCGCCCCAGGTCGAGGCGATTCTCCCGGACCTGTCGCGCGCCGCCGCGGCGGTGCGGCCGCGCGAGCCGCGAATCCCCTTGGTGTCCACGGTAACCGGCGACATCGCGGCGCCCGGTCTGTTGACCGCGACCGGCTACTGGCCCCGCCACGCTCGCGAACCGGTCGAATTCCAGCGCGCCGTGCGCACCGCCTACGCCGCAGGAGTGCGAACATTCCTCGAGATCGGCTACGGAGACACGCTCTGCGCGCTGGTACGCGAAACGCTGGCCGACGCGGATGTCAGCGCGCTGCCGCTGCTGCGGCCGGGTGCGGAGGAAACAGCCTGCGCGCTGCACGGCCTCGCCGGCGCGTGGGTGCACGGGGCAGAGGTGACGTGGGCCAAGGTCTTCGACGGCGTCCCGGTTCGGCCGGCGGACCTGCCCACCTATGCGTTCCAACGACGCGACTACTGGGTGCGCACCGACGCCACGGTCCTGGAACGCCTGCTCGGGGCAGCGGGCAGCGCGCTGGCCGGGCCCGGTCCCGGGCAGGCAGCGCAGGTGGCAGCTCCGCACGCCACTCGGGACAGTGTCGAAGTCGGTGAACGGGAAGAGTTCGCTCTTCGATTGGTGCTGGCCCGGATTCGCGAGATCCTGATCGATATCCGCGAGGAGGACATCGCACTCGACGCGACGATTCTCGAGATCGGGCTCACGTCGTTGTCCGCGCTCGAGCTGCGGAGCCGGATCAACGCCGCGGCGGGCACCTCGATCACGGTCGAGGACCTGTTCACACATCCGACGCCGCGCGCTTTGGCGACGTTGCTCGTCGGCGAGATGTGGGGTGCCACAGCGGATTCGGCGGCGGTGCTCACGTGACCGGTTCCTGGACCAGCTCACCTGCCGGACGCGGCGACGGACTGTCCTTCGAACAGCTCGTGCCGCGTGCGCTGGCGCACCGTCGCGCGCTGGCCGAGGTATTCGTCGCCGATACCGCGCCCGTCGGGGACAACGAATTCCTCGCCGCGATACAACTGCCGCGCGCGCACTCCCTGTGGTTCGACCGATCGGTCGAGTACCACGATCCGATGGCCGCGCTGGAGGCTGTCCGGCAATCGCTGCTGGTCATCGGACAGCGACATCTGGGTGTCCCCGGTGACGCGCAGGCGACATTGCAGCACCTGCGCTTCGAGGTCGAAGATCTCAGCGCCTTCCGGGACAACGAGCGCGAACCGCTCGAGGGGGTGGTCCGATTGCGCCCCGATGGAGACGACGCGACCCTGTCCTACTTCCGGAACCAGTCTTTCGAAGCGGTCCTGACGATCGCCGGGGCGCGCGCACTGACCGTGCACGGCAGCGGAATCACCTTCCCGCGCGCCGTGTACGACGATTTCCGGGACTGGCAGCGCCGACAACAGCCGTCGCCACCGCCGAACGGCTGCCCGGGTCATCTGACGCTGGAACCCGATCGGGTCGGCCGCCGCGATCCACGCAATGTGGTGCTCGCGCACACCGCCGCCGCACCGCACGACCTGATCGTGGTGGCCGATCGCCGGCATCCCAGCTTCTTCGACCACCCCTACGACCATCTGCCCGGGCCTCTCATGCTCGAGGTGTTTCGCCAGGCCGCGCTGTACACCGCGACCACAGCGGATGCCCTGCCCACGCCGCTGGCGATGCCCACCGCCGTCACAGCCGAACTGAGCAGCTTCGCAGAGCTCGACGCCGACGTGTCCTGTACCGCGGTGCTGGCCGGGGACCTCGCGTTCGGTGAGATCGCCGTGCGGGTCGAGTTGCATCAGCACGGCACTCGAATAGCCACAGCCCGAGTCGAATTGACGCCCTACCCGGGCGGGACGCAGCGGGAAGGGATGGGAACACTGTGACCGGACAACGTTTCGCCGTGGTCGGCGGCGGTTTCTCGGGAATCGCCGCCGCGCACCACCTGCGGTGCGCAGGCCATGAGGTCGAGCTGTTCGAGCGCGACGACGTGCTCGGCGGTCGATGCGGTCCCGACCGGCTCGGTGAGCGTCCGATCATGCTGGGGGGCAAGAATATCGGGCGTCGATACCACGAGTTACGCGCATTCGTCGCCGAGGCGGGGCCGTACGAGTACGAGCCCTTCGGCATCAACTCCGCGCAGATCATCGACGGCAGACCACGCACTCTCGACAACCCGGGGGTGCTCGCGCTGATCCGGCACCTGCTCCGGCTCGGTTCGCCCGCGGATGTCGCCAAGATGCTGACTGTCGGGGCGCTGGTCCGGCTGGACGAGCGGAACCGATATCTCGGCACGGAAGTCTTCGACCGCATCGGTCTGGCCGCCGACGGAAGGGCGCTCGACCACCACTTCACCGGTGACTTCACCCGCGATGTGGTGCGTCCGCTGTCCTTGCGGCTCAACGCCGCCGAGCCGGACGAGGTGTTCATGGGCGCGTTCGGCGTGAGTTTGGGAATGGTGATGGACCGCTACGACCAGCTCGTCGAGGGGATTCAGCCGGTGCTGGATTGGTTCGCCGGTCGCGTCACCGTCCGATTGCGTACGCCGGTGCGAGAAGTCCTGATCCGGGACGGACGCGTCCGGGGGCTGATGCTGGGCGAGAACGGGACGTCTGCCCGGCTGCGGGAATTCGACGCTGTGGTGGTCGCGACACCCGCGTGGGCCGCGGCCCGCTTGCTGGAATTCGGGCTGCCTGCCCTGGGCTCGTTACTGGACTCGGTGCGCTACTTCCCGTCGACGGTCGCCGTCGTGCGGTACGCGCGACCGTTCTTCGGTTCCGAGATACGTTCCCTGGCACTGGATTCCGGACCGTGCAGCGCGGTGGGGGTCTACGGTGCCAACGATCGCGATATCGTCCGCTATACCTTCAGCGGGCGTGCGGCCCGGCCACTGCCGGAGCGGAATGTGCTCGATGGCTGGATCGAGGAGGCGGAGTCGCGGGTCCGCCGTGACCTCGGTCTGGCCGAGGTCCCGCGGCTCGAGGTCCGGTCGCGCGGCTGGTCGGCGGCGCACTGCGCATACGTTCCCTACGGCAGCCGCTTTCGGGCAGGAGTACGGGAGAGCCTGGCCACTGTCACCGGGTTGCAGCTCGCGGGGGACTACCTGGCGGGCGCGCAGTTGGAAGCCTGCTTTCGGAGCGGCCGGCTGGCCGCCGAACAGCTGCTCGAGCGTTCAGGACGCGCGCCGATCATGCGGTAGATCCGCCGCCAGCATCGCCACCCGGGCCCGCAGAATCCCCTCCGCCGTCGTGAGATCGAGCCCGGTCACCGCGGCGACTCGGCGCAGCCGGTAGTCGACGGTGTTCGGATGCACGTTCAGCCGTCGCCCGGCCGCCTTGCGATTCAACCCGGCGGCGACATAGGCCCGCAGGGTCGCCATCAATTCGGGGTGTGGCTCCAAGGGCGCCAGCACATCGGCGAGCTGGTCTCGGGCAGGCCCGGGACGGGTCAGCTGATACTCGATGGCGAGATCGGCGAGCCGATACAACCCGGCCGATCGCCCCATGCCCCGCACCAGATCGAGCAGTTCGTGCGCGTCCTCGGCGGCGGCCGGAATGAGTTCGGTGCTGGTGTCGACAACGGTCGCGGTGAGTTCGACTTCGGCGGCCGCGCTGAGAATTTCGAGCGTCTCGCCGGTGAGTCGCGGCAGCTCGGGATCGAGCGGAATCAGCAGCGTCCCACCCTGTGGATTCAACAACGCCAGCGCGTGGGAATCGAAGGCGCCGGCCAGACCGGCCTGCACCCGCCGGAGTTTGCGGCGCGCGGCGATCCGCGGGTCGACGCGGGGATTTCGCTCATCGGGGTGGCGCGGAATCATCACCGCGGCGACCTGATACGAATCGTGGACCCGGATGCCGGTGGTCCGGGCGATCGACGTGACGCCGTGCCCGCTGAGCAACGCCGAAACCAGTGCCTGCATGCTCGTCTGGTGCTCGCGCGCCACCTCCCGCTGTTCGTCCGCGTACGCCGCGGCCACCGCGGTGTTGATCGCTTGGAGCAGCTGCAGGACCAGGCGG
This sequence comes from Nocardia sp. NPDC127579, assembly GCF_042672005.1. Lineage (NCBI taxonomy): Bacteria > Bacillati > Actinomycetota > Actinomycetes > Mycobacteriales > Nocardiaceae > Nocardia > Nocardia sp. NPDC127579. Next base: position 218,737 of record NZ_JBHXVZ010000003.1, read on the forward strand.
GTACCCGCGACCACCTCGGCGAGGTCGTCGGCCGTGACATGTCCGATGACGAGATCGAAACCGATGCGGAAACCCTCGTAGTAGGTGCCGATGATCGTCTCCAGCGGGACGCCTTCGCGCGCCCACTGGGCCGAGGCGGTTCGGACAGCGGCGAGCTGCGAATCGGTGGGCGGACGACGCGAGTCCAGCATCTCCCGGACCAGCACGAGGCAGTCGCGGGTGATCGAGGTGACGTCTCCGTGCAGCTCCTCACCGGGAAGCGTGCCGCACGGCACGACGTTGGTGGCGAAATGGGTGACCATTTCCGTTGCCAGGGAATGGAGTTCGCCCAGGAACGCCGAGGCGGCCCGGCCGCCCGAGATGCCGATCGGTGCGATCCGGCGGTCGAGAATCGAATCGATCGCCAGGTCGTTCTGCCCTGCGCTCACTCGGCGGCCTGGGTTCGGGCCACCAGAGCCGAGCGCAGGTGCCAGAGCCCGGAACTCTTCGCGGGGTCGATCCCGGTCAGCTGCGCTATTCGACGCAGCCGGTAGTCCACGGTGTTGGTGTGCACGTGCATGGCTCGGGCTGTGAGCCTGCGGTTCAGGTCGTTGGCGATGTGGCACCGCAGTGTTTCGAGAAGTTCGGGATGCTCGTCCAGGGGGGCCAGGAGCGAGCCGAGGTGCTCGCGTCCGGGCCCCGGGCGCGTGAGCTGGAATTCCAATGCCAGGTCGTCGAAGCGGTAGAGCCCGCCCGGGCAGTGCATCTGCTGGGCCATGTCGAGGAGTTCGTGGGCCTGATCGGCGGCGGTAGGGATCGTACGGGCGGCGACGGTCAGCGTGGTCGCCACGATCGCGACACCGGCCGCCGACGACAGCCGGCCGATCAGTTCGTCGAGGTCCGCGGCGGGGGTGGTCTCGGGGATCAGGATGGTGCCGCCATCGACACTGAGCAGGGAGAGGGCCTTGTCGCCACAGCGGATCGCGAGTTCGGCCTGCACCCTGCGGAGCTTTCGGCGCGCCACCACCTTCCCGTCGAGCCTGGTGTCGGATTCCTCGGGGTGCGGCGGAATAGCCAGTGCCAGCACGGCGTACGAGCCGGCCACCTGGATTCCGCATTCGCGGGCCATGGTCGAGGTCGGATGTCCGGCGAGCAGGGCAGAGGTGAGGGTGTGCACCGCGGTGTGGTGCTCGCTGACCACCGCGCGCAGTTCGCGCACATACGCCAGCGAGACGGCGGTCGTCATCCGATTGAGGATTTCCACGCCGAGTTTGACCCCGTCGATCAGGCTGCCGTAATCCGCTTTCGTGAGCACCAGCAGGTCGTCGTCCGTTCCGGGGCGGCCGGCCGAGGCGTTGGCGGCGACGACCAGATCCACGCCGATCTTGAAGCCCTCGTGGATGGCGTGGTGGATCGTATCGATGGGTACGCCCTCACGGGCCCAGCGGGCGGCGGCGTCCTGCAGCCGCTGGATCTTGGTGGGCAGATTCCGGCCGTCGAGCATGCTCACCGCCAGCTCGAGACAGATCCGGGTGATGCTGGTGACGTCACCGCGGATCGCCTCGCCCGGCAGCGTTCCGCACGGCACCACATTCTCGACGAAATGCCCGACCATGTGCCGTGCCAGTCCGCGGACGTCCTGCAATGGCTGCGACATCGGCTTTCCGGACATGGTCAGCCCCGGCCTGTCCTCGCTCGTGACCGTCATCGACGACTCCTTTTCCGTCTCGACAACACCTGCTCCGTCGGCTCTACAGGCTGCGTCACGGCAATGAGCCCGTGAACAGATTCGATCAACTGCTTGGAGATTTCACATGGACGCCCGGAATGAACTGGGTCACGTCACCAATGTCCTGGATATGGCGGAAAACGGGCGCGGCGGATCTAGGAATTCGCCCAGTGCCCCAGGCCGGGAGCCGGGAGACGACAGCGCGGCCGAGTCAGCCGATCGCCGGTCGAACGAATCCGTTCGACCGGGCCAGGAGCGTACCGGCGGTCACGGCGTCGACTCCGGCCAATTGCATGACGATGGCGGTTTTGGCATGGCCGCCCGCGGCCTCGAGGACAGCGGTGGCGGTGGGGAGGTCGACGCCGGTCGCCTCGGCGACGATGCGGCGGGCGCGGTCGACGAGTTTGGCGTTGGTCGGATGCAGGTCCACCATGAGGTTGCCGTAGACCTTGCCGTCCTGGACCATGGTCGCCGTCGTGAGCATATTGCAGACCAGTTTCTGCGCGGTGCCGGCCTTGAGCCGGGTGGAACCGGTCAGGACCTCCGGGCCGGTCTCGATCTCGATGGCCACGTCGGCGTGGGCGCTGGTCTCGGCGTTGCGATTACAGGAGATCGCGATCGTGGTGGCGCCGACGGTGCGCCCGTAGCGCAGCGCTGCGAGGGTGTAGGGGGTGCGGCCGCTCGCGGCCAGACCTACCACGGCGTCGGCGGCGGTGAGATGCACTGCGGCCAGGTCGCTTTCGGCCTGTCGCGGATCGTCCTCCGCGCCTTCGACGGCACGGGTGAGGGCGTCCGGGCCGCCCGCGATGAGGCCGAGCACCTCGCCGGGGGCGATGCCGAAGGTGGGCGGGCATTCGACCGAGTCGAGGACGCCGAGCCGGCCGCTGGTACCGGCCCCGATATAGATCAGCCGGCCACCGCGACGCCTGGCGTCGACGATGCGTTCGACCGCCCGGGTGATCTGCGGAATCGCTTGCGCCACAGCTGATGTCACTCTCGCGTCCTCGGCGTTCATGGTGCGCAGCAACTCCTCGATCGGCATCGAATCGAGCCGGGCGGTGCGCGGATTGGCGAGTTCGGTGGACAGCGCCGCGATCCGGCTCATCGAACCTCCTTCTTCCGGCGATCCGCGACCGCGTCGTAGGTACGATGCAAGGCGGCATGGGCGGACGGAATACGTTGCAGGACACCGACATAGAGCGCATCGACGACGAGTAGCTGACTCATCCGGCTGGCCAGGGCGGCGGAGCGGAAACCGTCCTCCCGTCCGGCGACGAGCACGGTGTGCCGCGCCGCGCGTGCCAGTTTCGACCGGCTGCCCGCCGTCACGGCGACCGCGGTCGCCTCCCCGGCGTGTTCGACCGCCTCGACGACGGCGGCGGTCTCACCGGAATGGGAGAAGGCGACGATCACGTCACCCGGCTCGAGCAGGCTGGCCTGCACCAGCGCGTCGTCCTCGGAAGTACATGCGGTGCACCACATTCCGATCCGGGTCAGTTTCTGCGCCATGTCCATGGCGACCAGCCCGGACGCGCCGATACCCACCAGTTGCACGCGCCGCGCCCCGACCAGCGCCTCGACGACGGCCTGCATGCTCGCCGGGTCGGCGAGTTCCGCGGTGGCCAGCATCCCCTCGGTCTCGAACGCGGTCAGTTTGTGCAGCACCTTCGACAGCTCGTCGTCGGCGGCGATATCGGTGGCGAACACCGGAGTTCCGGCGTCGGTGCCGGTGGCCGCCAGCGCGAGGCGCAGCTGTGGATAGCCGTCGTAGCCGAGCGTCTTGGCCAGCCGCACCACCGCGGAAGTGCTGGTGGCGGACCGCTGCGCGAGCTGGTGCACGGTCAGCTGCGCGACCCCGGAGGGATCCTGCTGGATCACCCGCGCGACCTTCAGCCCGCTGGGCGGCAGCCGCGGGATCGCCGCGAGCAGCCGGGTGCGGACATCGTCCGCCGTGGCGCTCATATCCGCGCCTCGCACCGGCGCGTGATCCGCGCGCTCATGCCCGCACCGTCAATCGCCGAGGTGGCGTGGCCGGTGTCGCGGGTAGGGCGAATCCGGCCGCGCCGGGGGTGATCGAGCCCAGCACGCCGGCGTGTGCGGCGCCGGTGCAGGCCGGATGGCTGCCGGTGAGCCCGTGCGCGGTGAGGAAGCCGAGGACGGCGAACGCGGTGGCCTCCTTCGCCGCCGAAGGCAGGCCGAGTTCGTCGGAGGTGCGCAGCCGCGCCGGGCCCAGCCGCTCGCGCAGCATCGCCAGCAGCACCGGATTGCGGATCCCGCCGCCCGAGGCGATCACCTCGGTGGGTGCGAAGGGTTCGAGCGCGGTGGCGATGGTGTGTGCGGTCGAGGCGGTCACAGTGGCGACGATATCGTCGGGCGCGAGCGCGTGGCCACGCAACACGCGCTCGAGGTAGTCGCGGTTGAACAGCTCCTTGCCGGTGGACTTGGGTGCGTGCCCGGCGTAATACGGTTCGGCGAGAAGTTGTTTCAGCAGTTCGCCGTCGACGCTGCCGCGTTCGGCGCGGGCGCCAGCGCGGTCGAAGTGCTCGACGTCACCGGTGGCGCGGGCGACCGCGGCATCGATCAGCGCGTTACCCGGTCCGGTGTCGAACGCGACCGGGGAAGCGCCGGTGAGGGTCACGTTCGCGATGCCGCCGATATTGAGCGCGGCCGCGCGGCCCGGCCGTCCGGCCAGCCACAGCACGTCGAACAACCCGACCAGCGGCGCGCCCTGACCGCCCGCGGCGATGTCACGGGACCGGAAATCGCTCACCACCGGCAGGCCGGTCCGTTCGGCGATCCAGGCGGGCTGACCGAGTTGGAGTGTGCCGTGCACCGTGCCGCCGGATACCCAGTGATAGACCGTCTGCCCGTGCGAGGCGACGAGATCGGCTGCACCGCCGAAGAATTCGGTGTTCGCGTCGGCGGCGACCGCGGCGAAGGCCCGGCCGATCCCGGTGTCCAGGCGGCATACCGCGGCCATGTCGACCGGTCCCGGCGGCAACGCCGCGATCAGGTCCGCGCGTAGTGGCTCGGGGTAGGGCCGGCTCAGCAGACCCGCGAGGCGGACCTCCAGGGTGTCCGCGCGCAGCCGGATGTCCACGCCCGCCGCGTCGATCGCGTCGTGCGAGGTCCCCGACATCAACCCGATGACGCGCATCAGGCGACCGCCACGGGGTCCGGCTCGGTGGCGGCGGGCGCGGGATGCGAGCGCGAGCTGATCCCGCCGACGACCAGCGTGACGAGCACGCCGATCGGCACCAGCCACTGCGCGGCGATGCCCTTCTCGACGACCTTCCCGGCCACCGTCACATCGATCTTGATCACGCGCACCACGAACGTCATCACGAGCACGGTGACCACGAAGGCGATAATCGCGTCGAACTGATTGGCGCGCTTGACGATCCGGCCGAGCAGGAACGCGCCGAGCAGGGCGCCGTAGGTGTATCCGGCGATGGTCAGCGCGGTGAGGTACACATTGCCGGTGGTCGCGCTGAACCCCATCGCGAACAGCGCCATCAGCACGGCCCACACCAGCGTCATGACGCGCGCCAGGCGCAGCATGGACGCGTCGGAGATCTCCGTGCGGCTGAAACTTCGAATGATGTCCGCGACAGTCGAATTCGCCATCGAGTTCAGCGCCGCGGACAACGATCCCATGGCCGCGCCGAGAATGCCCGCGACCAGCAGTCCGGAGATCACGACCGGCAGCCCGTGCAGGATGAAGTCGGGGTAGAAACCGTCCGCGCTGGTCAGGCCGAGCTCCTTGGGCGACTTGCCGTCGTTGTAGGACCACAGCAGCGCACCGACCAGGGAGAAAGCCGCGAACTGCACCGCCACGAAGACCCCGGAGGCGATCATCGCCTTCTGACTGTCGCGCAGTGATCGCGTCGCCAGGATGCGCTGCACGATCAGCTGGTCGGAGCCGTGCGAGGCCATGGCGAAGATGGCGCCGCCCAGGATCGCGGTCGGCAGGGCGAAGGTGCTGGTGAGTATGTGTGCGAGGTCGAAATCGGTGTCGAAGACGCGGAACTTGCCCGCCTGCAACGCATCCGCGTAGCCGTCGACGCCGACCTTGCCGGTGAGCACGCAGATCGCGATGACCGCGCCGAGCAGGTACAGGCCCATTTGCAGTGCGTCGGTCCAGATGACGGCCTTGATGCCGCCGAGGTAGGTGTAGACCACGGTCACCAGGGTCAGCGCGATGATGATGACGTCGTAGCCGATAGTGAGGCCGAACTCGCTGAGCAGCAACTTGATCGGGATGGCGGAGGCGAACAGCCGCACCCCTTCGGCGAGCAGCCGGGTGAAGACGAACGTCACGGCCGCGACCCCCTGGAGATAGCGGCCGAAACGCAGTTCGAGGTACTGGTAGGCGCTGACGAAACCGCCGCGCTTGTACAGCGGGATCAGCACCACGGCGACGACCGTGCGCCCGATGATGTAGCCGATGGCCAGCTCGACATTGCCGAAACCCTGGTCGGTGTAGGCGCCGCCGGGAATGGAGATGACGGTGAGCACGCTGGTCTCGGTGGCCACGACCGAGAAACACACTGTCCACCAAGGCATTCGGCTCTCGCCGACGAAGTAGTCGGTACTGGATTTCTGCTTGCCGGACAGCCGTAGGCCGATCCACGCGACGGTGATCAGATAGATGACGATGACGGCGAGATTGAGTGCGTTCATCGCAGCTCCCCGGTGACGCGGTGGATCGATTGCAAGTAAGTGTCAGATGTCACATGAATGCTGTCAATATGTGTCAGCGAATTCTGGTGATCAGTGTTTCCAGCGCGGTGCTGGTGTCGACGGCCAGCAGTGCGGCACCGTCGATCGATGAGCCGAGGGGAGTGCGCCGGTCGGTGGCGTGCGCGATCACGCGATCGAGTGGATCCAGCAGCGTCGCACCCAGATTGATCAAGCCGCCGGTCAGCGCGCAGGGCACCGGTCGCCGGAGCCCGGACCGCTCGACCGCGGCCAGCACCGAACGGCCCAGGGCCCGGCCCGCCGCAGTCATGATGGCCGCGGCGGTCGCATCGGTCGGGGCCGCCGCCGCCACATCGGGTGCGAACCGTGCGGCGGTCGAGGCCGAATTCTCTTGCTGCCCGAGAAATCTCGGCAGGTCGCCCGGGCCGATGTCGTACCGGGAGCCGACGGCCTCGACCAGCGCCGTGCCCGGTGCGCGCCCGTCGTGCGCGCGCAACGCCGCCCGCAAACCCTCGAGACCGATCCATCCGCCGCTGCCCTCGTCGCCCAGCAGCGGACCCCAGCCGTCGACCCGGGTGAAACATCCCGCGTCGTCGACCGCGGTCACGACGGCTCCGGTACCGGCAGCGAGCACGACACCGGGCGCGCCACCGAGCGCCCCGGCATGCGCGGTCACCGCATCGGAGGTCATGGCTACCGCGCGTACGCCCGCGAGTCCGGCCAGCCGCCGGGCCAGCCGTGCGGCCGCCTCCGGCGCGGACGCGGCTCCCGCGGCCCCGACCGACAGCGCGAAATCCGTTGCCGGCGCGATCTGCTCGACCACGGCCCGAATCGCGCGCTCAGCGGTGTCGACGCCCGTCGCAGCGGCCACACCGGGCGCACCCGCCCCTTCGGCGAAGCGCCGCTGCCGCCCGTCGCTGCGCAGCGAGCCCCGGCAGCCGGTCTTTCCGAGATCGATCGCAAGCACGTCGCCGGTCATGGTCGACTATGGTCGCAGGTAAGCCGAGCCGCCAACAGCTTTCACGATTTTCGGTGCCGATCGCGCGCAACAGTCCTCAGCTCTGCTCGGCGCGCATCGGCCGCCGCCGATGCCGCGGCACCGCCACGGTGTCCAAGGCGCTGTGCCGTGACCTCGACGGCCGGGATACTGGCCGGATGACCCGCGCACTCCTCGACCCCGCCGCAGTTCCCTCCGAATTGCGGCCTTACCTGGAGGAACTCGTTCAACGCACCCGCACGATCTGTGGCCCCCATCTCCTGAGTGTGTTCGCGGTCGGGTCGATCGCGCTCGGGGATTACCGCCACGGGCGCAGCGACGTCGACGTGAACGTGGTCGTGCGGCCGCCTGTTACCGGCGAGGTCGTGCGCGAGCTGGCCGAATCGCTGGCCCATGCGGCGTTGCCGTGCCCTGCGGCAGGTCTGGAACTTGTCGTCTACGACTCGTCTTTCGCCGAGCGGCCTTCCGATCGCGCCGGGTACCTGCTGGATCTCAACACCGGGCCGCTACTGCCGGACCGCGCCGATTTCGATCCCGCGTCGGCACCGGCATTCTGGTACGTCATCGATCGCTCGATCGCCTGCCAGGCCGGACGTGTCCTGCACGGGCGTCCGGTGCGCCAGGTGCTCGCCGCACCATCCCAGCGCGATCTCATCGCAGCGATCCTGGCCTCGGTGCGTGAGCACGCCACCGGCGTCGGCCACCTGACCGACAATCAGGTCCTCAACGGCTGTCGCTCTGTCGTCTACTGCCGCACAGGCCGGTGGTTCGCCAAACGTGAGTCCGCCCAACTGATCTCGGAATCGGAACCGCAATTCCGTCCCCTCCTCGAAACCGCGGTGCGCAGCTTCGAGCGCCCACGCACGGCAGCGCTCGACCTGCCCGCCACACACGTACGGACCTTCCTGGCATGGGTCCGCGACCGTGTCGAAGAAGCCGCCGCGAGTGCCGAAAGGGAATCGGGCGACAGCCGTTGTCAGCGCGGGCAGTAGCTGCCGTCGTAGATGTGGACCACGTAGTCGGGCGCGGCGACCGCCACGGTCAGCATGGTCGATCTGATTCCCATGGTGTCCTCCTCGAGGGGGCGGAGGACACACCCGGCAAGCAGCCCTCTGTGGAGCGATTCGCTATGCCCCGGTCGAACCAGGGCCCCGGACGAAGCCTGCACTCAGCCCGTACCGCGGATCTCGACCACCGCTTTGCCCAGGGCGTGCCCAGCGCCGACATGCGCCAGCGCGGCCGCGGTCTTGTCGAGGGGAAAGCTGCGGTCGATGTGGATATCGATCCGGCCGGCGACACACAGGTCCGCGAGTGGTGTGAAGTGCGTGGGTCCTTCTCGCACCGCGAGGACACCGAGGCGGCGGCCGGTCAGCAACCCGGCGACCGCGCCGACCGTCGTCGTCCGCAGCAATGCGCGGGTGGTGCCGCCGACGCAACGGTAGCGGCCGCCGCGTGCGAGCGACCGGCGACAGGCGAAGACCGACCGGTGGGCGACGAGGTCGAGTATCCGGTCGTAGGGGCCGGTTCGGGTGAAGTCCCCGGCCCGATAGTCGATGACCTCGTCGGCGCCGAGCGTGCGCATGAACGCCAGTTTGGCCGCGTTGTCCACTCCGGTCACGTGCGCTCCCGCGCGCTTGGCCAACTGGATCGCGAATGCGCCGGAGCCCCCGCCCGCACCGTTGATCAGCACCGACATTCCGGCGGTGATATCGGCGGTGCCCTGTAGCGCGATTGCGGCTGCCTGCGGCAGGGCCGATGCCTCGGCGAAGCTCAGGGACGCAGGTTTACCGGCCAGCGCCGATTCGGGTGCCACCGCGTATTCCGCGAAACCGCCTTTGAGCGCGAGATTGTCGCCGTAGACCGCATCGCCCGGCGCGAACCGGGTGACCTCGGAGCCGACCGCCTCGACCCGGCCGGCGATATCGGATCCGAGAACCGGGCGTCTCGGTGCCCGGAGCCCTCCGATGCGTGAATACAGCGGCGTCCCTAGCAGCGTCTCCCAATCGGAGAGGTTGATCGAGGTCGCGTGCACCTGGACGAGCACCTGTTTCGGCCCGGGAGAAGGCACGGGGATCTCCGCGATCGACAGCACCTCGGGACCGCCGTAGCGGTCGTACACGACAGCTCTCACGTGAGGCCGACATGAAATAGCGAACGACGTTGCGGCACAACGCGAAGTCTAGCCGGAGCAGCCTCGCACGAAGGGGCGAACAGCGCCGCCTGGTGCGCGGGCTCTTCGATCGAATCGCCGCGCCCGGGAAGCATCGGAGACCGGTCAGCGGTGGGGCGTCAGCGTGATCGAGCCGATCACCGCTCCACCGAAAAACGCCGGTCCCTGGTATCCGCCGTGTCCGTCGTCGATCAGGACGACTCGGTGGCCGGGGAACAGGTCCACGTAGCCACCGTCGGGTGTCGGGTGAATGGGGTAGCTCCCGATGAGGACCAGGTGGCCGTCCGCGACGCGTGCGTCGCGTTGCAGGAGCACGATGCCGGAGGACCAGGTGGTGGAGGTGTAGGAGCCCGGTTCGACCTCGGCGGATGCTTGGCCGGCGCCGAAGAGCACGGTGGCGCCGGCGGCCACGGCGATCGCGGCAGAACGGACTATCGCTGGACCGGTGGCTATAGACATCGTCGGCTCCTGTCGCCTCGGATCACCCACTCTACGCCCGCGAACCTCGGCCGAGCGCCGAATTCCTGTCAGGGATGCAGGTCGAAACGGTCGAGGTTCATGACCTTGTCCCAGGTGCGGAGAAAGTCGCGCAGGAATTTCGGGGTCGCGGTCCGGGCCGCGTAGACCTCGCAGATCGCACGCAGCTGGGCATCCCAGCCGAAGGCGAGATCGACCCGGCTGGCGGTCCAGCGGTGTTGACCGGTGCGGCGGTCGATTCCGAGGTAGGTGCCGTCCTCGGCAGGCGCGGGTTGCCAGGTCGTGCCGATGTCGAGGAGATTGACGAAGAAATCGTTGGTCAGCGATCCGGGCTTGTCGGTCAGCACACCGAGGGGGGACTGCTGGTAGTTCACGTCCAGTACTCGCAGACCGCCGAGCAGGACGGTCATCTCCGGCACGGTCAGGTTCAGCAGGTTCGCCTTATCGATCAGCAGGTACTCCGGTTCCAGCGGCGCGCCCTTGGCAACGTAATTGCGGAATCCGTCCGCGACACCCTCGAGCGCGTCGAAGGATTCGATCTCGGTCCATTCCTGGACCGCGTCACCGCGGCCGGGGGTGAACGGCACGGTGACCTCGTGTCCGGCCGCCCGTGCGGCCTGCTCGATCGCGGCGCAGCCGCCGAGCACCACCAGATCGGCGAAGGAGACCCGGACGTCGTCGGTGCGATCGTCGTTGAATCGCTGCTGAACCCGCTCGATCGCGGTGATCACCCGGGCGAGCTGATCGGGCTGGTTGCGTTCCCAATTGCGTTGCGGCGCAAGCCGGATCCGGCCACCGTTGGCGCCGCCGCGCATGTCGCTGCCGCGGAAGGTCGATGCCGCCGACCAGGCGGTGTAGATCAGCTGCTGCGGGGTGGGACCCGAGGCCAGCAATTCGGCCTTCAGCGTCTCGATGTCGTCAGGGCCGATGAGGGCGTGGGTGACCGGTTCGATCGGGTCCTGGAACAACTGTGGTGTGCGCGGGACCCGTGATCCCCGATACCGGGCGATCGGGCCCAGGTCGCGGTGGATGAGTTTGAACCAGGCCTTGCGGAATTCCTCGTACATCTCCTCGGGGTTGTGCAGCCAGCGCCGGGTGATCTCCTGATAGACCGGGTCGACCTTCAACGCGATATCGGAGGTGAGCATGCCGGGCTGATGCTTGCGGTGCGGGTCATCCGGTGCGGGGGTGGTGTCGGTCCCGGCGTTGCCCTTGGGCCGCCATTGCCACAGGCCGCCGGGGCCGCGCCATTTCTCCCAGTCGTAGCCGTAGAGGTTCTCGAGGAAGGTGTTGTCGAAGGTGGTCGGGGTGGGGGTCCAGGTCACCTCGATGCCGCTGCTGGTGGTGTCGGCGCCGACTCCGGTGCCGAAGGAGTTGCGCCAGCCGAGGCCCTGTTCCTCGAGCTCCGCCGCTGCCGGTGCGGGGCCGATCGCGTCCTGCGGGCCCGCGCCGTGGGTCTTGCCGATGGTGTGGCCGCCGACGATCAGCGCGCAGGTCTCGATGTCGTTCATGGCCATCCGGCGGAACGTCTCGCGGATGTCGTTCGCGGATGCCTGCGGATCCGGATTGCCGTCCGGGCCTTCGGGATTGACGTAGATCAAGCCCATCTGCGCTGCGGCAAGGGGCTGTTCGAGCTCGCGGGTGGGGGAGAACCGCTCATTGGTCATCCAGGTGCGTTCGGGGCCCCAGTAGGTGTCGTCGCCCTGCCACCAGTCGATGCGTCCGCCGCCGAAGCCCATCGTCTGCAAGCCCATGGATTCCAGTGCGCAGTTGCCGGCGAATTCCATCAGGTCTGCCCAGGAGAGTGCGTCGCCGTACTTTTCTTTGATCGGCCACAGCAGCCGCCGGGCCTTGTCGAGGTTGGCGTTGTCGGGCCAGCTGTTGATCGGGGTGAATCGCTGCATGCCGTGCCCGGCTCCGCCGCGGCCGTCCTCGATGCGGTAGGTGCCCGCGGCGTGCCAGGCCATCCGGATGAAGAACGGTCCGTAGTGGCCGAAATCGGCGGGCCACCAGTCCTGCGAGGTGGTCATCAGCGTTTCGAGGTCGGCTTGGACCGCGGCGAGGTCGAGGGTGTCGAAAGCGGCGCCGTAGTCGAAGTCGTCGTCCATCGGGTTGATCGCCGGCGGATTCTGTTGCAGCATGCGCAAATTCAATTGGCCCGGCCACCAGTCCGGTACGCCGCCCAGAGCCTCGGGGCGGCTGAATGTTCCGGCGCCGACGGGGCAGCCTGCGTGCGGATCGGTCATCACAGCGTCCTCTCATTCGAGCGAATCACGTGGGGGCCTAGGTGGAAACTATTGCGGTTCGCTGCCGGCACCGCCGATCACGCTGACGGCCAGAGCGTTGTCGCCGGTGTCGACGCGAACGGTGTCGCCGGGGTCGACCTCATCGGAGAGCACCAGCGTGGCGATGCGGTTCTCCAGTTCCTTCTGCACGGCGCGCTTGAGCGGGCGGGCCCCGAATTCGGGCCGGTAACCGTTGTCCGCCAGCCAATCCCGTGCACCGTCGCTCACCTCGAGCCCGATGTCCTGCGCGTGCAGCCGACGTCGCGGTCCGTCGAGGACCAGATCGACGATGTGGCGCAGCTGGGCCTGGTCCAGGCGGTGGAAGACGATCTGCTCGTCGATGCGGTTGAGGAATTCCGGCCGGAAATGCTGCCGCAGCCGCTCCTCCAGCTGCGGCACGATCGAATCCAGGTCACCGGCCGGAGCATCGAGGATCAGGTCGGAGCCGATATTGCTGGTCATGATCACGATGGTGTTCTTGAAATCCACGGTGCGGCCCTTGGAATCGGTCACCCGGCCGTCGTCGAGCAGTTGCAGCAGGACATTGAACACGTCGGGGTGGGCTTTCTCCACCTCGTCGAACAGGATGACCGAATACGGTTGCCGCCGAACCTTGTCGGTGAGCTGGGCGGCATCGTCGTAGCCGACATACCCCGGCGGCGCGCCGACCAGCCGCGCGACGGTGTGCTTCTCCTGGAATTCGCTCATATCGAACCGGATCATCCGGTCCTCGTCACCGAATACCGCCTCCGCCAACGCTTTCGCGAGTTCGGTCTTGCCGACGCCGGTGGGGCCGAGGAACAGGAACGAGCCGATCGGGCGCTTCGGATCCTGCATGCCCGCGCGGGCGCGGCGCACGGCTTCGGCGACGGCTACGATCGCCTCGTCCTGGCCGACGACCCGCCGGTGCAGGACGTCCTCGAGGCGCAGCAGTCGCTGTCGTTCCTCGGTGGTGAGTTCCGACACCGGGATGCCGGTCTGCTTGGACACCACCGCGGCGACATCGTCGACGCCGACCACCGGCGAGTCGTCGCTCTCGATCCGATCCACTCGCGTCTCGGCGGCGCTGATCCGGTCCTTGAGCTCGTCGGCTTTCGAATAGTCCTCGGCCGCGACAGCGGCGTCCTTCTCGCGGCGCAGACGCGCCAGTTGCTCCTCGGCGTCGCGCAGGTCAGGTCCGGGTGTGCGGTTGCGCAGCCGTACCCGGGCGCCGGCCTGGTCGATCAGATCGATCGCCTTGTCCGGCATGAAGCGGTCGGTGATGTAGCGGTCGGAGAGCTGAGCCGCGGCGACCAGCGCGCTGTCGTCGTAGCGGACCTGATGGTGCTCTTCGTAGGCGTCGGTGAGTCCGCGCAGGATCTCGATGGTGTCGGCGACGGACGGCTCGGCGACCAGCACCGGCTGGAATCGACGTTCCAGCGCGGCGTCCTTCTCGATGTGCTTGCGGTATTCGTCGATCGTGGTGGCGCCGATGCAGTGCAGTTCGCCGCGTGCCAGCGCGGGTTTGAGCAGGTTGCCCGCGTCCATGGCGCCCTCGCCGCCGCTGCCCGCGCCGACGATGGTGTGCAATTCGTCGATGAACAGCACCAGTTCGTCGGTGTGCGCGCGGACTTCGTCGAGGATCTTGGTCAGGCGTTCCTCGAACTCACCACGGTATTTGCTGCCCGCCACCAGTGCGCCGACATCCAGGGCGATGACCCGGCGATCGGCGAGAGTGCTCGGGACGTCGCCGTTGACGATGCGCTGCGCCAGCCCTTCGACGATGGCCGTCTTGCCGACGCCGGGATCTCCGATCAGCACCGGATTGTTCTTGCGCCGCCGCGACAGCACCTCGACGGTCTGCTCGATCTCCTCGGCGCGTCCGACCACCGGATCGACTTTGCCGGCGCGCGCTTCGGCGGTCAGATCGCGACCGTATTCGTCCAATGTCGGTGTGTTGCCAGTGGTCTTGCGGCCTTCGGGGCCGCTGGGCCGGGCACCGGCCAGGATCTGCGCGGCCGGGCTTTCCGGGTTGGCGGCGATGCCGAGCAGAATATGTTCCGGCCCGATGTAGCTGGAGCCGGACTCGGCAGCGCCGCGCTGCGCGTTGCGCAAGGCCAGTTTGGCGGCCGGACCGAGCACGACACCGCCCGCTGTGGTCGCGGTGGCCTGGCCGCTGCCCGCGGCGGCGCGCATCTGCGCGGCGACCTGGTCGGGGTCCAGGTCGAGTTGGCCGATGACGCTGCGCGCGGGCTCGACCTCGGTGGCCGCGTAGAGCAGGTGCTCGGGGGTGATCTCCGCGTTTCCCCACTCCTGGGCTGCCGCGTCGGCCTTGGCGACCAACTCTTTGGCGTTGTTGCTGAGCAGTCGTCCGAGGTCGGTGCGCTGTACCGGCGGCCGGGCCGACATTCCCGAGCCGAAGAACCGATCGAAGATTCCGTCGAACGGGTCGCCGGAATTGAGCGATCCGAAGGAATTGGGCCACGCTGCGGTCATGCCGGCACCTCGTATCTTGTAGTCGATTCCTCTGATGTCTCCGGACTCGTCGCCAGGCCAATCTTGCTGAGCGTGCGAAGTGGTGTCCAGAGGAGTCGTCCGACCGTTCGAGAAGTGAGACCGACCGGAACACTCGCGAGTGTTCTTGCCGGGCAAGGCTTTATCGCCTAGTGCTCCGCAGCCGTTTTCAGCAGGTGGTCCTTGACCGGGAGCAGGAAGTTGCGGGCGTAGTTCTCCGGGCCTTCGGGGGCGTCGAGGTCGAAGGTGGTGGTGGGGATGAGGATCAGGGTGTGGAAGGCGCGGGCGACCTGTTCGGCGAACTGTGCCCGGGTCGCGGCGGGGACGGTCTCGTCCAGGTGGGTCGCGGATTCGACGAAGAAGCGGCCGAAGTCCAGGGCGGGGCTGGCGTCGGTGATCAGGTAGGGCAGCAGCAGGGTGGGGTTGAGGCGCAGCACGGCCTGTAGGGCGGGATGGTGGCGCAGCAGCCGGTAGGCGTGCGCGAAGCCGTGGATCAGTTGGTCGTCCTGATCGTCGTGGCGGTCGCGGACGGCGGCGACCTCGGCGAAGAACGCGGCCAGTTCGGAGTCGACGGCGGCGGCGATGAGGGCGTCGCGGCCGGGAAAGTACTTGTACAGGGTCGCGCGGCCGACGCCGGCGCTGCGGGCGATCTCGTCCATCGACAGCTTGCGCAGCCCGGTCGCGGCGGCCGCGGACACGACGGCATCGATGATGCGCGTGCGGATGTCCCTGGTGTCGGGTGTCGCGCCGATCCGCAGTGCGTGCATGGCTGGAATCCTACGGCGTAGACAGAAATGCAGAAACTGTCTACTGTTCTATGGGTGGATGTGGGTGCTGCCGGCCCGCACCGCAGCGATCTCAGGAGTGGATGCCATGACCTCAGCACCCGGCTACGAGGAAATCCTGCGAACCCTCTCGGAGGGGTCGGTGCACCGTCATTTCGACGCGTTCACCGATATCGCCTGGGACGACCCGGAATTCGCGATCGATCCGGACGACCCCCGCTGGGTGCTGCCGGACTGCGAACCGCTGGGCGCCTCGGCGTGGTATCAGGCCCAGCCGCTGGCCGACCGGATCCGGATCGGGCTGGCCCGCCAGGCCAATACCGCCAAAGTCGGTCTGCAATTCGAGAACCTGCTGATGCGCGGCATCCTCGAATACGTCTTCGCGTTACCCAACGGCGACCCGGAATTCCGGTACCTCACCCACGAGGTCACCGAGGAGAGCCACCACACCCAGATGTTCCAGGAGTTCGTCAACCGCGCGGGTGTCGACACTCCCGGCGTGCACTGGCTGGTGCGGTCGGTGCAGTCGTTCATCCCGATGACGGTGCAGGTCGTGCCCGCGTTCTTCTTCTCCATGGTGCTGTGCGGCGAGGAACCGATCGACCACATGCAGAAGACGATCCTGCGGGCCGGCAGCGCGAATCATCCGCTGATGCTGCGCATCATGCAGATCCACGTCGCCGAGGAAGCCCGGCACATCTCCTTCGCGCACGAGTACCTGCGCCGGACCGTGCCCGCGCTGCACCCGGCGGGACGCACGCTGCTGTCGCTGCTGTTCCCGGTGATGTTCGCCATCGCGTGTGATCTGATCGCGAAGCCGTCACCGAAGTGGGCGGCGCAGCAGGGGATTCCGCGCCACGCCATGCGCGAGGCGTTCTGGCGTTCGCCGGCATCGCGGCAGATGCGCCGTGACATGCTCTCCGATGTGCGCGGCCTGGCGCACGCCTGCGGCCTGATGAACCCGGTGTCCGCGCAGCTGTGGCGGCTGCTGCGGGTCGACGGCAGGGCTTCGCGCTACCGCAGCGAACCCGCGCGTTCGGTACAGCCGTGATCAACCTCGAACTCTCCAGGAAGCTGCGGGCCACCGCCGATCTGGCCCATCAGGTCGGGGCCCAGATCTTCCGCCCCATCTCGCGCAAATACGATCGCGCCGAACACGAGTACCCGGTCGAACTCGACCTGATGGCGGCGCTGATGGCGGGCCTGGCCGATTCCGGCAGCCGGCAGGCCGTCGGCGCGGCAGGCACCCGGAACCCGGGCGGCGCAACGGCCTTCGGCAATGTCAACGGCGGCAATATGACGGCGATGGTCAGCGCCATGGAAGCCTGCTGGGGTGACGCCGCGCTGATGATGACCATTCCCTACCAGGGGCTGGGCAATGCGGCGATCATGGCCGTGGCCACCGAGGAGCAGTTGGCGCGCTTCGGCAAGATCTGGGCGGCCATGGCCATCACCGAGCCCGGCTTCGGGTCGGACTCGGCGGCGGTCGGCACCACCGCCGTGCGCGACGGTGACGAATGGGTACTCGACGGCACCAAGATCTTCGTCACCGCCGGTGCCCGCGCCACCCACATCGTGGTGTGGGCGACCCTGGACCGGTCGGCCGGTCGCGCCGCGATCAAGTCGTTCGTGGTGCCGCGCGACGCCCCGGGCCTGAGCGTGACCCGCCTCGAGCACAAACTGGGCATCCGGGCCTCCGATACCGCCGAACTGCGCCTCGAACAGTGCCGGATCCCTGCGGACAACATCCTTGGCAGCCCGGAGGTCGCCGTGGACAAGGGTTTCGCCGGGGTCATGCAGACCTTCGACAACACCCGGCCGCTGGTCGCGGCGATGGCCGTCGGTGTCGCGCGTGCCGCACTGGAGGAACTGCGCGCGGTGTTGCGGACGGCCGGTATCGAGCCCTCCTACGACATCCCGCCCGGCAATCAGCCCGCCGCCGCCGCGGAATTCCTGCGCATGGAGGCGGAGTGGGAGGCCGCCTACCTGCTCGCGTTGCGCGCCACCTGGATGGCCGACAACAAGCGGCCCAATTCGCTCGAGGCGTCGATGTCCAAGGCCAAAGCGGGCCGGATCGGAACCGACATCACCTCGAAGGCCGTCGAATTGGCGGGCGCGACAGGCTATTCCGAACGCACGCTGCTGGAGAAATGGGCCCGCGACGCGAAGATTCTCGACATCTTCGAAGGCACCCAGCAGATCCAGCAGCTCATCGTGGCGCGGCGGGTGCTCGGCAAGACCAGTGCCGAGCTGAAGTGACCTGGGAGACAACGGAATAATACTCGCGGGTCTAGTCCACGAGTGTGCCCCCGTCGAACACCGCTGCCGAAATCACGGCCCCGAACCTACTGGGTGCGCAGATTTCCAGGTCAATCGTTCAGGTCAGCGCGATAAGCGGCATGACAGTGCGTCGCCCCCCTCACGTCGGCCCGGTCCCGAAGCGGGCGAGGTAATGCCAGACTCGCTTCAACGCCTGCGGATCGTATCGACGGGATTGTGCGGCTTGCCCTACCAGGCGAGCGTCCAGCACACCATCGACGGCCAACGAGATACCCAGTTCGACATATTGCTGACCCCGATAGTCGGGATGCCGTCGCAAACGATCGACGGTGAGACGGAATCCGTTGTGCCACTCCACTGCACAGGGCAGTCGGTGCGCGACCACTTCGATGTCGGTGCCCCGGTGACTAGAGTCGAGCACAATCGCCTCGACATCGCAATCGAGTTGGACCGGACCATGAATATGCGCTTCGACGTAGTTGTCGAGTGGGTCTTGGTTGTCGGCCTCGGCCAGCGCAATCAGACCCATGTGTGACGCCACTCCGAAGTTCGAGGGGTTCAGGTAGCTGTCGGGGTAGCAGAACGTCGCCCGGTCCAACACAGTCGCAGCCAATCGCAGGTGTGCCGAGCCGAACCGGGGTGCGGCGCCGACAGGTGCTCGCCGAAAGTTCAACGCACCGTATACAGGCCGATCTTCCGAAGGAGCGCGGTCATAGGCACCGCCGAACATTCGGCTCTCCCAGTGCCAGCGGTCGCCACCGGGGTGTGCGGTCAACCCGCCATTGCTCGTCCCGGTGACGAATTGCGAGCGGTAGCTTCCGTCATTCGCCAAAGCTTCCAGAACCATCCGATCGGCAACCAGCCAGTCCGGATGAAAGTTCACCGTCACCGACACCGACGAATCCAGCGGGAGCCCAACGGATCTCGACGCGACATACGCAACTGCCTGAACTGCACCCGCGACCGAACGCTCCCCTCGCATCAGCACAGTCTGCTCGAAGCCGGACCATACGCAACTCGGCATGATGGTGTGTCGGGAAACCCTGTCGGCCCGAAGTTTTGGACGGGCGCCCAACGCGTGGGCCGCGGCTACTTGGACACTGCGCGCTGGCTGGGATCCGCCGACTTTGGCGCTAACTCCAGGGCCATACCGATCTGGTGACTACCGGCACGAACCACCGGTACGGATGTCTGCGCGGGCGCCTCGGATTCGACATTCTCACTGTCGGCTTCGACGCCTTCATTTGGTTCTGTTTCCATCCTGACATCGGCAGATGCGGACGTCTCCAGCGGCAGTGCCTCTCCTGTAACGGGGGCCGGAGTCTGGTTCGCGTCGGCGAGTTCCCCAACAGCTCTTTCCCGTTCGAACCGCGCCGCGCGGCATTTCAGGATGTCTCGAACGTCGGCCGGCCTTGTGCCCGTACGGGATCGTGGCTGTCGATGAAGTTCAAGAAGCGCGGAATCACCTGGTCCGGATTGGCCCACAGCAGATCGTGTCCGATGCCCGGATAGGTTTCGACTTCGGCTGTCGGGATGTGGGCGCGGATGCGAGCGGCCCCATGTACCGGATCGCTGACGACGGTCTCGGCGCCGTAGAGGATCAGACTCGGCGCGGTGACAGCGGCCAGCTGTTCGTCGGTGAGGGGGCGATCCCACGGCATTCCCGGGCGGTACTTCGTCGTCGCCATGGCTACCGCGAATTCGTGGTCGGTCATTTCGAACCCGGGCATCAGCCATTTGTTGAGTTTTCTCATGCGTTCCGGTGTCGGCCGCATGCCTGCCTTGAGGAATTTGAGCAACAGCCCCCAGCTCGGTTTGGCGAATGTGGCTCCGCTCGGCTCGAACATGGTGAGGCTGGCGAGGCGCTCGCAGTGGTACGCCGCGACGACACCTGCCAGCCAGGCGCCGAAGGAATTTCCGGCGAGGTGTACTCGCTTCTCGCCGAGACCGTCGAGCACAGCGACCAGCCACGTCGCTACATCCTGTGCATCGTGCAGCGGTGCAGTCTGTTCGCACAGCCCGGCCCATCCGATGACATCCGGCGTGTACACCGTGTGGTCGCGCGACAGCTCGTCGATGAACCGGTGCCACACCATTCCGTTGCCGCCGATGCCCGGTAGCAGCACGATCGGTGCGCCCGCTCCGGATCCGGACTTTCGTACTCGCGTTGTCCCGAACGGTGTTTCGACATCGAGGTCGACCGAGGGCACCGGCCATTGCGCTGCCACCGCGTCGTACGCGGCCATGAAGGCGGCCTTTGCCTCGGTGTTGGTGAATCGCCCGATCTTCGGCACGAGCCTCCCCTTCGTCATCGTTACGGTATGTTCGTATCACTTAATGCGGTACGACCGTACCACGGATGCGGTATGTGCGTACCATATAGACCGAAGATTCCGCGATGCGGCAGGAAGGCGGCAGGTCACGTGCCACGATTGGTCGACCACGAGGTTCGGCGACGTCACATCATCGATGCCGTTCGGCGGGTCATTGTCACCGGCGGCTTGGAAGGGGTGACCTTTCAAACGGTTGCCGCCGAGGCCGGGATCTCGGTTCGGCTGGTCCAGTACTACTTCGGCACCAAGAAAGAATTCCTCCTGGCGACGCACCGATCGGTCATGGAGGACGCCGGCGCTCGGTTCATGCAACGGTGGACCGCCCTCGGCCCGGACGCCGCGCCTCGCGAAGCCCTCCGGGCGGTTTTGACCGAACTGCTGCCGCTCGACGATCGACGTCGGGAGGAAGCTCTCGTGCTCGGCGCCTTCGGCTGGGCGGCTGTCACGAGCCGAGACATCACCGCGGAGGAAACCTTCGCCGCACCGAGGGCACTGGTCATGGTGGTTGCGGATCAACTCGGACGGGCACGGCACACGGACGGCTCGAGCCCGAGAAATCCCGAACTGGATGCCGAGCTCGTCGCGATGGCGATCGGTGGACTCGCTCAAGGCATGCTCCAGGGGTATTGGACCGCAGACGCCGCAGTCGAACTCGTCGATCATCTGCTCGATCGCATACTCGGATGGCAAACTGGCAGCTAATGCGAGATTCGCGTGCTCTCCGAGTATCGATCGAGAAAGGAAGCGTTGATGAAGCGTTTGCTGGCAGTGACGCCCGCGGCGAGCACACCGTCGAGCGCGCCCGCGACGAGCTCACCGCAGCACAGCGGTCACCCGATGAGCGCGGAATACTGTGCGAAGAACCAGGATCCGGGCTGCCCGCCCGGCAGCTACATCGGCGCCGACGCCGTCCCCAGCCCCAACGGCGACGGAACCTGGGTGCCGTGCGAGGGCACGATCTGCACCAACCCCAACCACGGCGCGGGCCCGGACCCCACCTCCGTGCCGGTCGTGCCCACGACCACACCGGTGCCCAGCCCGCCGCCGGTGACCACCAGCGCCGAGGCCGGTCCGGTGGCGGGCGCGCCCTGCGAGGGTGACGGACACTGGGTGCACCTCGAGGGCAGCAATGCCGAGCACTACGGCACCGAATGGCTCTGCCAGCACTGACGCGTAGGCTCACCTCGGCGCGGCAGCCGCCGCGCCGAGGCGAATCCACCCACCCGCAGAGGAGTTCGGACGTGTCGGATGCGGCGCCGGTCGACTGGAAGCACCTGAAAACCCGCCACCCGAGCGACGCCGAACGCGCCGCCGTGGGCACCACCCTGCTCGAGCGCGCCCGCCTGGTCCGCGCGCACGGCTGGGACGACTACCGCGGCACCTGGACCGAGGGCGAACTCGCCGGTGTCGCCTACCTGCTCGGCGACACCGCGCTGCTGGAGGAACTCGGCGAACCCGAGGGCTCGGTGCTGACCCGCTTCGCCGGCGAACTGTACGGATTCCACGGCGCGCGCAAGGACATCGCGGCGGGCCTGGTCGACACCCAGGCGTGGTTCGCCGGGATCCGCAAGCAACTCCAGTGACCTACATCGGGTAGACCGCGTGCTTGCGCGGATTGAATTCCGGCTTGACCGGCGGCTTGTCCCGCAGTAGCCGCAACGCGCTGCGGATCTCGAGCCGGGTGCGCACCGGTTCGATGACCGCGTCGATGTAGCCGCGTTCGGCCGCGATCCACGGCGTCGCGATGGTCTCGTTGTAGTGGTTGACCATGAATTCGCGGGCCGCGGCGCGCTGCTCCTCGGGCACCGCGGCCAGCTGCCGTTTACCGATCAGATCGACCGCGCTCTCGGCGCCGATCACCGCGATCCGGGCGGTCGGCCACGCGAAACTGAGGTCCGCGCCGACCTGGCGGGCCGCCATCATGCCGTAGGCGCCGCCATAGGATTTGCGCACCACCAGATTGATGATCGGCACCGTCGCCTCGATGATGGCGCGCGGCACCCGGCCACCGCGGATGATCACACCGCTGGCTTCCTGGTCCAGGCCCGGCAGCACACCCGGGGTGTCGACGACGAAGACCAGCGGAATGTTGAACGCGTCGCAGAGCCGGATGAAATAGGTCGACTTGTCCGAGCAGGCGGCGTCGATCGAACCGCCCAGCACCAGTGGCTGATTCGCGATCACCCCGACCGGATACCCGTCGACGCGGGCGAATCCGGTGATCAGATTGGGCGCGAATTCCGCGCGCACCTCGTGGAAGTCGCCGTCGTCGAAGATCCGCAGCAGGATCTCGTGCATGTCGTAGCCGGTGCGATCGGAATCGGGGATGATCGCGTCGAGTTCGCGGTCGTAGGCGGTGATCTCGGGTTCCAGGCCCGGGTTCACGATCGGCGGCTGCTCCAGGCAGCTGGTCGGCATATAGCTCAGATATTTGCGTGCCCACTCGTAGGCGTCGGCTTCGGTGTCGGCGACATGGTGCAGGGTGCCGCGCCGCGCCTGCACGGCCGCACCGCCCAGCTCCTCGGCGGTGATGTCCTCGCCGTTGACGGCCTTGATCACCTCGGGCCCGGTGACGAACATGTAGGAGTCCCCGGTGCCGATCAGCACATCGGTGTTGATCGGCCCGTACACCGAGCCGGCCGCGCATTTGCCGAGAATGATCGACACCTGCGGCACATAGCCGGACAGCTTCTCGAGCACCCGCGAGATATCGCCGAAGGAGGCGATCGAGCCGACCGCGTCCTGGATCCGCGCGCCACCGGAATCGTTGATCGTGACCACCGGGCAGGCGGTGTCGAAGGCCAGTTGTAGCGCCCGCATGAACTTGCGCGCGGAGGTGATGCCGACCGAGCCGCCGTAGACGGTCTGATCGTGGGCGATCACCACCACGGGGCGGCCGTCGATCAGGCCGCGGCCGGTGACCAGGCCGTCGCCGTAGAGGGCGTCGGCCTGACCGGGTTGGCGCGCCAGCGCGCCGGTCTCGAGGAAGGTGCCGCGATCGAGCA
This sequence comes from Nocardia sp. NPDC127579, assembly GCF_042672005.1. NCBI lineage: Bacteria > Bacillati > Actinomycetota > Actinomycetes > Mycobacteriales > Nocardiaceae > Nocardia > Nocardia sp. NPDC127579. The sequence continues at coordinate 241,971 of NZ_JBHXVZ010000003.1, forward strand.
GCAGGTTGATGCGGTCACGGACACTGGGTATGCCCTTTTTCGCGCGTTTGGCGATTCCGCCCGCGCCCGCCGGTTCCGTGGCGAGAGCCAGGATCTGTTCCAGTTCATCGAGTTTCGACCGCGTTCCGACCACGCTCGTGTGCCTCCCTCAGTTGTGCCTCCGCGACGGTATGCGGTGTGTGGCCGCAACCGGTATTCCGGACGCGATTTGCGGGATAGATCACAAACGCGGGTCGTATCCGTCTGGAGCAGTGAACAGTTCAGCGTGAGTACAGGTGGTGCACGGTGACAGCGGCGGCCAGCAGCCGGGAGTTGCCGGGTTCGGACGGGTCGATGCCGGTGAGCTCACCGACCCGGCGCAGCCGGTAGCTGAGCGTGTTGGGGTGCACGTGCAGGTGCGCGGAGGCGGACTTGCGGTCGGCGCCGAACCGCAGGTGGGCTTCGAGGGCCTCGAGCAGATGCGGGGTGCGCAGCAGCGGGCGGATGCGGGCGGCGAGCCGGTCGCGGGCGGCGCCGGGACGGGTGAGCTGGTATTCCAGCAGCAGGTCGTCGAGCCGGTACACGCCCGGGTCGCGGCCCAATACCCGGGCGAGCGTGGCGAGTTCGGTGACCTCGGCGGCGGCCCGGGGCAGTTCGGGGCGGCGCACTCCCGCGCATTCCGCGAGGTAGACGGGTGCGCCCAGTTCGGCGGTGAGTTCGGCGGCGAGTCCTTCGATGCGGGCGTCGGGGCCGGTCTCGGCGTGGGTGGGTAGCAGCGCGATCCCGGTCGAGCCGTCGAAGGAGATCAGTGCGGCGCCGTTGGTGGCCGCGTCCAGGGTGCGGTGCACGATCCGGATCCGCCTGCGCGCCACCAGGTCCGCGGCAGCGGGCATGGCGGGACCGGTGTGGACGGCGACCACGGTGTAGCGGTCCGAGAGCGGAGTGTCGGCGCGAGCGGACAGTTCCTCGGCGGGCCGGCCGCGCAGCAGCGCCGAACACAGTTCGCGGCGCGCTTCACGTTCGGCGTGATGGATGGACTGGCCGACCTCCAGATAGGTCTGCATCACGGTGACATTGATGTGCATGAGCAGATCGAGCAGCCCCGATCCGATGACGACCAGCTGCTCGGTCTCCTGCGGTTCGGCGAGCTCCGCGGCCACGGCCAGCACCGCCTGCGCGGAGGCGTGGATCGCCTCGATCAGGACCGGCAGCGGGAACCGGTCCTCGGCGTGGCGTTCGGCGACCGGTGTCACGAATGCCGCCACTTCGGCGCGGCTGAGCGTGCGTCCCTGCGAGATCGCCTGTAGGACCGCCCGCCCGCACGCGTAGATGGCGGGCAGCACCTCGGGCCGGAAATGGCCCGCGGGCAATTCGGCGGCGGGCGCACTGGCATCGAGCCCTTCGGCCAGCAACCGTTCCGCGATCTGGGGCCACCGGGTGAGCAGCCGGGTGAGCAGGGCGGTGTGTGCGGTCGACGACGAAGCAGCGAGCATGCGCTCGATTGTCACCGAGCACAGCGATTCGGCATAGCCGCGCGTGCGATGCGCCGAATTCTTTGTCACCGGACACAATCCGGTAGCGCCGGAGTTCGTGCGCCAGTGCAGTGACGTCCCGCCACCGCGCCAGCACACTCACACCATGACCTCGTCTCGCGACCGCCTGCCCGCACCTCGCGCGTTCCCTGCGGCTGTACGCGGTAGGCGCGCATGAGCGTGCCGCGCGCTTCGGGTTCGCCGGTGGCCGGGGTGGATTCGGCCGTCCGTTCCTCCGATGACCGCCGAACACCTCGGCCGATAACGTCCCCGCCCGCGCCGCCACTGCCTCATGATGACGACTTCTATTGTCCACCAAGGGGATTCGAACGATCGGAGCCCGGCGCTATGCTACGGAGCCGTCCGGTGCAGTTGGCTGTTTTCGGGCTGGTGCCGATGCGGGTGCGGGCCTGGCAGCTGCTGTATCGGACCAGCGATCTGCACGGTGTGCCGGACGCGGCGGTGACCACGGTGCTGGTGCCCGCAGGGCCGGTGCGGGCACTGGTGTCGTTCCAATGCGCGATCGACGGTGTGAGTTCCCGGTGTTTCCCGTCCTACGCGTTGCGGCGAGGCGCGCGGGCGCTCGGGGCGATCCCGCAGCTGGAGCTGCCCGTGATCGCGGAGGCGGTGGCGCGAGGGTGGGCGGTGTCGATCCCGGATCACGGCGGGATGGGCGGGCATTTCGGGGTGGCGCGCGAACCCGGATACCGGGCGCTGGACGCGGTGCGGGCGAGCCTGGATTTCGCGCCGCTCGGGGTGGACCGTGAGTGTCCGGTGGGGCTGTGGGGCTATTCGGGTGGGGGACTGGCGACCGCCTGGGCCGCGGAACTGGCCGCCGACTACGCCCCGGAACTGCGGATCGTCGGCGCGGTGGCCGGTTCCCCGGTGGGGGACCCGGGGGCGGCGTTCGCGCGCCTGAACGGCTCACTGCTGTCGGGCTTCTCGACAGTCTGCGTGGCGGCGCTCCAGCGCGCCTACCCCGAGGTGGCCCGTGCGGTCGACACGCACGGCACTCCCGAATTCCAGGCGGTACTCGCGACCGCCGCCGCCCACACCACCCTCGCCCTGCTGCCGCGCCTGGCCGGCAAGAACCTCGACCGCTACAGCCGCACGAGTTTCACCGATCTGCTCACGGGCCCGGACATGCGCGGCGTCCTCGACGACATCCGCCCCGGCGCCCACCCGCCCGCCATGCCGGTCCTGATCCTGCAGGGCGTCCACGACGAACTGATCGCCGTCGCCGATATCGACGACCACGTCGACCGCTACCGCGCCGCGGGCGCGGCGATCCATTACGTGCGCGACCGCCTGAGCCTGCACCTGCCACTGCTGTACCTGGGCACCCCGCTCACCATGAATTGGCTCGCCGACCGCTTCGCCGGCACGCCGCTCCCGCCACCGGCGACCCGCACCGTCTGGTCGGTCGCCTGGCGCCCCCGCGAAGCCCTCGGCCACCTCCGCTTCGCCGCCCTCTGCCTGCGTCTGCTGTGCGGCCGCCCGTTCCAGCCGGGAATGCTTGCGCGCGAGCAGATCTCAGCCCGGCGGCGTGGGTAGGCGGCCGGGCTTGTCGTAGACGAGGGAGTAGCGCCAGAACAGGCGGCGGCGAATGCGAGCCCCCGGCAGGTGGGCTCGCGCGGCGGCACGGATGTCGGTGAGGGTTTCGCGGGGTGGGGCGGTCGGGGCGGTCATCGCGTGGGGGAGCCGTTCCGCGACGCGGGGATGTTTCAGCAGGCCCAGCAGGGGATTGGCGAGTGCGGCCACCCCGCCGACGAAGTGGTCGAGCAGGCTCGACGCGCGGTAGCAGCCGATGACGATCAGGCGGCCGCCGGGGTTCAGGCTGCGGTCCAGGACCGGGATGCTCTCGTGCAGCGGTAGATGGTGCAGGCTCGCGACCAGCGTGATCGCGTCCCACCGCCGGGGTGGCAGCTGATCGAAGCGGAGCTGCTCGATGACGACCGCGGCGTCGCCCGCGAAACGATCCGCCGCGGCCCGCGCGCTGTCCGGGTCCGGCTCCACTCCCGTCACCCGTTCGACGTCCGGTCGGAGTCGATCGATGAGATTGCCTGTGCCGCAGCCGATATCGAGAACCTCGCGGGCACGGGCCGAACGCACCCGGCCGAGGACCCATCGACCGTAGAAGTCGTTGTGGCTCCACGGGTGCCGCTGGTTGAACCGGTCCAGCCGGGCAAGCAAGGTCACCGCACCCACGGTAGCGATCGTGGCCCGGAACGGCCGCCACCCGTCCGAGAATTCGGCTGATGCGGCTCGAACCCGCCAGCGTCACGCTCCGAGGTCACGAGAAGCTGTCCAGCCCGGTCAGTTCGCTGGACACTGCCCAGAGGCGGGCGGCGGAACTGGGGTCGACAGCCCATGGTTTCACGCCGCCGACGAGCATGTCGTCGGTGGTGGCGGATTCAGCGATATCGCAGTCCTGGCAGTAGAGGCCGCCGTGTTGATCGAGTAGGGGTGAGGTGGCCGCCCAGACTGTTGTCGCTGCGCCTTGTGCGGGAGTCTTGAACCCGGTGGCGGCGCGGCCGTCTCGGGTGATCCAGCCCTGAGCGAGCTGTTCCGCGTGGGGGATGTTTCGTTGCAGCGGGGTGAGGATGCTGCCCGGATGCACCGAAAAGGCATGCAGACCGGTGGCCGTGCCGAGTGCGTCGAGATGGGTGGCGAACAATGCGTTGGCGGTCTTGGACTGCCCGTACGCGATCCAGTGGTCGTAGCCGTGGCGCAGATGTATGTCGTCCCAGCGGATGTCGGTCAGGAAGTGCCCTGAGGACGCGACTGAAACGACGCGCGAGCCGGTAGTGGACATGGCTGGGCGTAGTCGGTTGACGAGGGCGAAGTGGCCGAGGTGGTTGATGGCGAAATGTGCTTCCCAGCCGGGGCCGATGAGCTGGTGCGGGTAGGCCATGACGCCGGCGTTGTTGATGATGATGTCGAGGGTGCGGCCGGTGTCGAGGAATTGGTCGCTGAAGGTTCGGACGCTGTCGAGGTCGGCCAGGTCGAGTTCGGCTATTTCGGTCTGTGCTGTATCGCGCAGCGCTTCCCGGGCCAGGTCGGGCCGGCGCGCGGTCACGATGACCTTCGCTCCAGCGCGAACCAGTGCCGCAGTGGTCTCTTTGCCCAGACCCGAGTAGCCGCCGGTGATCAGAACGGTCTTGCCGGTCAGGTCGATCTCGGCCAGAACTTCGTCCGCTGTGCTGGAGGCGCCGAACCCTGAACCGAGCTTGTGCTGCTGAGTTGGTGGCATGCCCTCGACGCTAAGATCTAGAGTGCGATCTAGGTCAAGTTATGAGGGGCGGTTTGGGCAATCACATGGATGGTCTTTCCATCGGAGATGTCGCGAGGGCGACCGGGCTCGGAGTCCACGCGTTGCGCTTCTTCGAACGCGAGGAGCTTTTCCTGCGCCCCATCCCGCGTACCGCTGGAGGGCAGCGGATCTACGATTCGACGGATGTGGAGTGGCTCCTGCTGTGCAATCGGCTGCGCGACTCCGGCATGCCCATCGCCACTGTGCGAAAGTTCGCTCAACTCGTCCGGTCGGGGCCTGGCAATGAGCGTGAGCGCCTCGCACTTCTAACGCACCACGAACGGACCGTCCAAGACAAGATCGCGGAGTTGACGGCAAGTCTGGAGATCATCCACAGCAAGGTCGTCACCTACCGCAAGCACGTCGAGGATGGGACTGCGGCCGGGCTCTGGTCCCCGAAGCCGCGCCGCTGACCGAAAGAGTTCCGTCCGTAGTGGGTCTGACAGGAAGTGTTTGACCAGGCCGCGGAGTTCTGGATATGGCGCGCCGTCCAGTTCGGCGACCATCGCGTCCGCTCGATCAGCGATGCCCCGTGCTCTGCCCGAGAGCCCGGCCGAGCGTGACCATTGGTCGCGAGGAAGCCGGAGTACGGCCCGCAACAGATCGCCTGGGTAATAGTGACCGGCTGCGAGTGGATTCAGCTCCAGCTGGTCGAGCGCCCGAGGCAATATTGCCGCTGTTCCAACGTTCTGCGACAACATGATTCGCAGGTCTTCGATACCCAGTTCTCCGATCGGAGTCTGCCGCAGCCGATGGATCGTCCGAACCACGTAGGTGTCCTCCGGGGTGGATACCGGCCAAACGACGCCCTCGATGTCCTGCACCGATCGTGGGAACTCTTCGTCGCCGGCCACGCTCGTCACCGCCCTCGTCTCCTTTGTGGGTTACCCGTTCTCGCGCAGCATCCGCCGCTGTCGAGGTCCGCCCACACTAGCGTTACCGGTTCGATCCGAGTCCGCTATCGACACGCTATTCGGCAGTTCAGTGCGTCCGTCCGTACGGTGTCCATCCATGGCCACCGCTACATCCGTGCTATCGCAGAGCTTCGACGGAATCTTCTACCGTGTCCAGACGACATCGTTCGATGCCAGGTTCATCATCAGCGCGGATGCGGATCCCGAACGAGTGGAGAACGTGGACGTCGAGGTGCGGTTGACCGATGGTTCACGGTGGAGCGCGACGATGTTCACTGTGGCGGAGGTCCAGAGGTTGATGGCGCGCTGGTCGCAGACCGGGGAATGCGGGGGCGGCGCCTACTTCTGGTGCAGGGACGGTGTCATCGTCGGTGATCCGGGTGTGCGTGCCATGACCGCTGTCCTCATCGGCCTTCATGACGATGACGATGGCCTCACGGCGGTTCTCCAACGTCTGGACGAGGAGTGATCGGCAATATCGTGCGTTCAGCAGGGGCACCCGAGGACTGGCGGGTTCACTGTCGTACGGGCTGAACCTCACGCTTGAGCTCCGCCAGCTCGGCCGCCTCGGCCCAGTCGGCGCGAGGATGCACCGCGCCCCCGGCGATGAGTTCGCGTGCGGTGCGCAGATCGCGTGGGCGCCCGACGGCTACCGCGCCGACGAGGGCGCCCTCGGTCAGGGCCAGGGCGATGAAGTCGCGGTCGGCGATGGATCCGCGCACGACCAGGTCCTCGCACGGGTGCGGCCAGCCCGCGAATTGCAGGTTCACGCCGTACTGCGTGGACCAGCCCCAGGGGATCTCCAGGTCGGTGTCCGGTTGTCCCAGCATGGATTTGGCGGCCGCGGCGCCCTGGGCCTGGGCGCTGTTCCAGTGCTGGTCGCGTTCGTGGCGGCGGCGCTGGGGTGTGAAGCGGGCGGCGACGTCACCGGCGGCGAACACGCCGGGCGCGGAGGTGTGGAAGTGGGCGTCGACGAGGATGCCGTCGCTGATCTCGAGGCCGGCGGTGCGGGCGAGGGCGGTGTCGGGGTCGGCGCCGATCGCGACCAGCGCCGAGGCGGCGCTCCAGGTGCGCCCGTCGGTGGCGGTCGCGACCACGCCGTGCGAGTCGATCTGCTCGATGCCGGTCAATTCGACATCGTTGTCGATCCGTACACCGTGTTCGGCGTGCAGATCCCGGACCAGTGCCGAGACCTCGTGGGGGACGACGCGATCCAGCGGCCCCGCGCTCGCGTTCACGACCTGCGCCTGCCCGCCGAGGCCACGCACGGTCGCCGCGACCTCGAGCCCGACCAGTCCGGCGCCGACGATCAGCAGCGGGCCAGTCGCGATCGCGGCCCGCAGCGCCGCGATATCGGCGACACCGCGCAGGGTCCGCACCCGCAGCGGCGGATGGTGTTCCAGCCGACGTGCCCGCGCGCCCGTGGCCAGCAGCAGACTGTCGTAGCCCAGCGACTCGCCGGTGCTCAGGCACACCCGCCCGCGATCGGTGCACAGATCGGTGACCGTGGTCCCCACCCGTAGCTCGATATCGCTTCCGGCCCAGTAACTCTCGGATTCGAGCAGGCAACGCTCGAGTTCCCGGGTCCCGGCCAGCAGGTCCTTGGACACCATCGGCCGCCGGTAGGGCGCGTGCTGCTCGGCGCCGACGAGCACGATCCGGCCGGTGTAGCCCGAGCTGCGCAGGGTGCGCGCCGCGGTCGCGCCCGCGACGCCCGCGCCCACGATCACGATCTGTCCGGTCACGAGCGGCTGACCTCCACCATCTCGAAGTCGCTCTTGGCGGCTCCACAGTCGGGGCAGGACCAGTCGGCGGGGATGTCGTCCCAGCGGGTGCCCGGCTCGATGCCGTCCTCGGGCCAGCCGAGCGCCTCGTCGTACTCGAAACCGCATTGCAGGCAGCGGAACAGCTTGTAGTTCATGGCTTCTCCTGTTCGAAGTCGATCTTCTCCCGGACGCCGCAGTCGGGGCAGCACCAGTCGTCGGGCACCGCCGACCACGGGGTTCCGGCCGGGAATCCTTCGCGGGGTGCGCCGGTGGCCTCGTCGTAGACGTACTCGCAGACCGGGCAGCGGTAGGCGGCCATCAGCGTGTCCCGTACCGGGCGAGCAGGCGCCGGCGGGCGCGCGGGTGCAGATTGACCCGCGTGATGTCGCCGTCGTAGTGCTCGAGCACGCGGTGATCCATGACCCGGCGCCACAGCGGCGGGAAGTAGGCCAGCCCGATCATGCTGGCGTAGCCGCTGGGCAGGTTGGGTGCGCCGTCCATGCTGCGCAGGGTCTGGTAGCGGCGGGTCGGGTTGGCGTGATGGTCGCTGTGCCGTTGCAGGTGGTAGAGGAAGATGTTGGTGACGATGTGGTCGGAGTTCCAGCTGTGCTCGGGGGTGCAGCGCTCGTAGCGACCGCTGGCGGTGCGCTGGCGCAGCAGCCCGTAGTGCTCGAGATAGTTGACGGTCTCGAGCAGCGAGAACCCGTAGACGGCTTGCAGCGCCAGGAACGGCAGCACCATCGGGCCGAAGGCGAGTGCGAGTGCGCCCCACAGCACCACGGTCATGGCCCAGGCGTTGAGGATGTCGTTGCGCGGGGTCCACGGGCTGTGCCCGAGCCGCTGTAGTCGCGCGCGTTCGAGTTCCCAGGACGAGCGCAGGCTGCCCCACACGCTGCGCGGCAGGAAGGCCCAGAAGGTTTCGCCCATGCGGGCGCTGGCCGGGTCCTCGGGGGTGGCGACGCGGACGTGGTGGCCGCGGTTGTGCTCGATGTAGAAGTGGCCGTAGGCGGTTTGGGCGAGGGTGATCTTGGACAGCCAGCGTTCCAGGCTGTCCTTCTTGTGCCCGAGCTCGTGCGCGGTGTTGATGCCGACGCCGCCCATGGCGCCCATGCTGATGGCCAGCCCGATCTTGGAGATCAGGCCCAGCCCGCCGTCGATGCCGAGCCAGGACAGGTCGGTGGCCGTCCACAGGTAGCAGGCGGCGGTGAGGCTGGCCAGTTGCAGCGGAATGTAGGCGTAGGTGCAGTAGCGGTAGTACTTGTCGTGCTCGAGCTGTTCCATCACCTCTTCCGGCGGGTTCTGGCCGTCGGGGCCGAAGAACAGGTCGAGGGTGGGCAGCAGGCCGTAGACCAGGATCGGGCCGATCCACCACCAGACCGGCGCGACGGCGTTCCAGCCGAGCTGGTTGAACGCCCAGACCAGGGCGACCGCGATGAGCAGCGCGGTCGGCGCCACCAGTCCGAGCAGCCACAGGTATCGCTTGCGGTCCCGCCACGGGGGCGCGAGCACCGCGTCGCCGGTTGTAGAGGTCATGTTCCCACTCCGTTTACACTTTCGGTCGATCTGTATTCAGTAGAAACAACTCATGGTTGATTGTCAACGGTGAAGTCAGATGTGCTGCTGATGTACGATTGCCGACGTGGCTGAAGCGCCGAACTTTCAGATGGAGATGCGCCTGCTCCTGCGCGAACGCGCCCTCGACGCGGCCCGCGAGGTGGTGTGCACCGAGGGCTGGGGCGCGGTCAACATGTCCCGCATCGCCAAGGACGTCGGCATCAGCCGGCCCGTGCTCTACAAGGAGATCGGCACCAAACAGGCGCTCGCCGACGCGCTCATCGCCCGCGAACTCGCCGTCTTCGTCGGCGGCATCCTCGACACCGTCGCCCGCCACCCCGGCGACCCGATCGTCGGCATGACCCGCGCCGCCGAATACACCCTGCGCACCGGCGCCGACAACACACTGCTCAAAGCCGTACTGTCCGGCCGTCACAGCAGCGACACCACCCTGCTGCCCGCCCTGGTCACCGAACCCGAACCCGTCCTGGGCCGCGCACTCACCGCCCTACTGCCCGCGATGCGCGAGAACTACGACCTGCCGACGGTTTCCGACGACGACCTGGAATCACTGATCGAAATCCTGGTCCGGCTCACCCTCAGCCACCTGTTCCAGCCGCTGGGCCCGATCGAACACGCGGTCGCCCAGATCGAAGTGGTGATCACCCGCCTGCTCACCGCGCTGACCGCCTAGCGGACAACCACCCCGCGTACGAGCGAGTGATATCGGTCGCCAGCCGATATCCGCTCGGAGCTGCTAGATCCGACCCGCTGATCAGTGACGTCGGGATTGCGAAACTCGACGCGACCGGGCATTCTCTCCGCAGCTGTGCCGGGAAGTCCGGTCGGTGGCGTGAATCGAACGGGCACGCGTTTCTACTGCATGCATGGTAGGAGAGCGCTGATGGGCGGGACCGGACCGAAGCGATCGTCGGAACGATGGTTCGCGGTAGCACTGGCGCTGGTGTGCCTGGTTGTCGGGTGCTTCTTCCTTCGAGCTCTTGTCGACCTGCCAGGACATGCCGCGCGTGGACTCGGCGCAACGTGGGCGGGATGGGGCGACAGCGCGGGAACTATCACGGTCACCCAGAAGAAGCGTGGCAGCGGGCGTAGCAGTGAGATCATCTGCCGAGGCGACTTCACCCCCGATGACGGTGGGCCGGTCCGGTCGACGATACGAGTCTCCGTCGAGTCCTGCGTGCCCGGCCGACAGGTCCGTGCCGAACTGGTGAAAGGCGATCCGGGTAACTGGAATTCGGCGAACCGCGCCGACACCGCCTTCGAGCCTGGGCAAGGCTGGGGAAGCCTGCTTTTCGTCACCGTCTTCATCGGTGCCTTCTGCCTGGTCCTCGGATCGCTGTTCGGCCTCGGCGGCATAGCGGTACTCGTCGGCGCGTTCCGCCCCACTCGGGGTCTGGCCGCCGACCCGAGTGAGAACTGAACGAGCGGGCGTATCAACCCTGATCCGGTCATGATCCATGTGCCGGAGTCGACACTGTGCGGCCCGGTCGGGGTTCCCCTCCGAAGCCGGCATCGCAGACCGGGCGAGGCCGGGCCGAGGGCCTCTGAATCAGCCCTGCGCCAGCGTGAGCGTCATATCGAATTCGAGCCGGGGATCGGTGTCGGAGATCGGCCGCACTGCGCCGGTGCGGCGGAACCCGTGACGGTGATAGAGGCGTTCGGCGGCGATGTTGCCGTCGGACACCTCGAGATCGGCTCGCGGATGGCCGGTGCGAGTGGCCCAATCCAGGACCGTGCGGACCAGCAGATCGGCAACCCCGGTCCCGCGGGCATCGGGGGCCACCCACATCGCCATGATGTGCGCGCCGCCGCCGATGGTGGCCACACCGATGGTGCCGAGATCGAGCTCGCCGGTGGTGGCGAGGAACAGGGTGCGTGCGGCGAGCAGGTCGCGCCAGCTCTGCTCCGGGCGTCCGCGCGCGTCGGCCAGCGTGTAGGCGAAAGCGTAGGGTGCCTCGGCGAGCGCGCGTAACCGGATGGCGCGGAAGCGATCCCACTGTTCGGGTTCGAGTTCGAGAATCCGCACCGAGTCGATATCCATGGCGTCATCCTATGGGCGACACCGACATTGCCCGCTACACAACAGATTCGGCCACGCCCTACCGGACGGTCTAAGCCATCCCCGGCGTGCGCTCGCCCGTGGACCGGAGCAGCGTGAGCCCGTACGCCGCGAACCAGATCACCCACAGCAGCCACCCGGCCAACCCGATCAGCCCGAGTGGCCCGTTCGCGTCGATGGTGAGCGGCGCGATCGTGGCGGCGGTGAATTGCAGTGCGGCGGCCAGGAACCCGATGACGGTCTGCCAGCGGGGGAGCAGTCCGCCGAGTCGACCGGCGACGTTCAGTCCGACCAGTGCCAGTGCCAGGAAGGTGCCGTTGAGTGCGAGGAGGGCGTCGCACAACGACCACAGTGCCCGGCCGTCGTCGGTGCTGCCGAGTGCGTAGCGGATCGCGATGATCACCGTGAATGTGGCGTTCTGCAACAGCAATCCGGCCGATCCGACGACCGACCATGCCGTGCCCGCCGCCGCGCCGACGCCACCCGCATCCAGGTCTTCACCTCCTGGCCCGACGGGACACTGCGCACCGATCTGGAAACCTCGGTCGACATCTACGCCGCCCTGTGCGCCATCGACGTCTACACCACGCTCATCACCGAACGCGGCTGGTCACCCGACCAGGTCGAGAACTGGTGGGCCGACATCCTGGCCCGGGAACTGCTGGCATGACCTACCGGGTAATGGCTCAGCCCCGCCGAAAATCCTAGGCTGCACGACATGCCCACTCTCACCGCCGGCGACCTGCTCCGCCACTGGCGGTTGCGACGCCGCCTGAGCCAGCTCGAACTGGCCGGCCGCGCCGAAACCTCCACCCGGCATCTGAGCTTCATCGAAACCGGCCGCGCCACACCGAGCCGGGCCATGCTGGCCAACCTGTGCGAGCACCTCCAGATCCCGCTGCGCGAACGCAATCGGCTGCTGCTCGCCGCGGGATACGCGCCCGCCTTCGCCGAACCGGCCATAGACGCGCCCGAGATGGCGCCCGTACGGGCGGCGATGGGGCAGATCCTGGCCGGGCACGCGCCCTACCCGGCGCTGGCGATCGACCAGGCCTGGACCATGGTCGACGCCAACGCCGGAGTGACGGTACTGCTCGCGGGCGTCGACCCGGCACTGCTCACACCGCCGGTGAACGCGCTACGCCTGAGCCTGCACCCCGACGGGCTGGCCCCGCGAATCCGCAACCTGGCCGAATGGCGCGGACATCTGCTGGCCCGGCTCACCCGCCAGGTCGAGGTCACCGGCTCACCCGAGCTCGCCGACCTGTGCGCCGAAGTCCGCGAATACCCCGGTGGCGAAACCGAACTCGTCCTACCCGAACCCCATCAGGTCGTGGTACCGCTGCGCCTCGAGCACGACGGGCAGGTCCTGTCGCTGCTCAGCGTCAGCACCGTGTTCGGCACGCCGATGAACGTCACCGTCGCCGAACTGGCGATCGAATCCTTCCTGCCCGCCGACGACGCCACCCGCGAAACGCTCAGGACGCTGTCTTCGCGATGACCCGCTCGGCGAACCGGGACAGATTCGCGATCTTGGTGTCCAGCGACTCGGTATCCGGCTCGCGGGTATAGGGCACCCGGAAACCGACGATCACATCGGTCACCCCCTTGTCCTCGAGCCGCTTGATCCCATCGACGGTGTAGGCGTCCAGTGAGATGACATGCACCTCGAAATCCTTGCGCGTCCCGTACTCCTCGCGCAGCTTGTCCAGCTTGACCAGCAGCCGATCCAGCTCCTCGCCGTCACCGCCGGCGTGCATCCAGCCGTCGCCGCGCTGGGCCGCGCGCCGCAGCGCCGGGCCGCTGTGCCCGCCGATCAGAATCGGCATCGGTTCCGTCGGCACCGGGTTGATCTTGATCGGCGGCAGATCGTAGAACTCGCCGTGGAACTCGAAATACCCGCCCGCACACAGCCCGCGCACGATATCGATGCACTCGTCCATACGCGCGCCACGCTTCTCGAACGGCACATCCAGGATCTCGAAATCGTCCGGCCACGGGCTGATACCCACACCGAACCCGAACCGGTTGCCGCTCAGCGCCGCCACCGACGCCGCCTGCTTGGCCACCAGCACCGGCGGCCGGATCGGCAACTTCACCACGAACGGCGTCGCCCGCAGCGTCTTGGTCGCCGCGAGAATCGCCGCCGACAGCACGAACGCCTCGATGAACGGCTTGTTCTCCAGGAACTCCCGATTACCGTCCGGCGTGTACGGATAGGTGGCGTCGGATTCCTTGGGGTAGGCGATGCTGTCGGCCACCGTGATCGAGGAGTACCCCGCCGCCTCGGCCGCCTGCGCCAACGGCACGTAGTACTCGGGATTCGTCATCGCCTCGGCATAGGTGAAACGCAATGTGCGGCCTTTCTGTTGGTGTGCCGGAAAACTAGGTCCACGGGTTGCGGTAACCGTCCGGGACGAGCTGATCGAACAAAGCCCGCATCGGCTCCGACAACCGCATCAGCTCCACATACGAACCGAGCGGCCCGCCCGCCAGATAGACGAACTCCATGCCCTCCGACGCCCCGCGCGCCACGATGTCCGGGCCCGCCTCGGCGACCGCCGCGTCGAAGTCCTCCGGTATCCACCCGACATGGTGCAGGCCGGGACCGTGCTCGGAGTACAGGCTCACGCCCGAGCGCGGCTCGATCAGCTCCAGCTGCTGCCCGCCCGCATATCCCAGGGCGACGCTGATCGTGTAGTCGGCGGGCGCGCCACGCAGCTCGCACCGATCCGGACCGAATCGCACATCCGGGAAGGTCGTCCACCGGTCGACCCCGTAGCGCTCGCCGAACTCCCGGGTGGCCGCCGCGAGATCGGTGACGACCCAGCACAGCTGGAAGATCGGCCCACGCGCAATCGTCACCGGCCGCTCCCGGACCGGCACTCAACTGCAACGTGTTCTAGATTCACCATCTCAACCAACCACCCCGCACCGCCCTCCGTCAAGAGATCCGGCTGATCCGCCCGCGAAACCGCCCCTGCGGAATCGCCACTCCCCGAACGGCAATGACCCCATTGCCAGGCGCGAGAACACCCGATAAGCGACACTGTCCGGCGTGACCCGATACGCATTCGACACCGACCGCAACGCCCTCGTCGCCATCTGGGCGACCGGGCGCGGTGACCTGACCCAGACCGTGGCCGTACTGCCACCCGTCAGCCACGAGCAGGCCGCCGGCCTGGCGTCGAATCTCACCACCCTGTCCCGTTTCCACTGGCGCACCTACACCCACCCGGCCAGCGCCGCGGGCGACCCCGACGTCCCCAACAGCGAAGCGTGGCGCCGCGCCGAAGAACGCCGCAACTTCAAAGACGTCGAAGCGGGACTGCGCCGGCCGCACCTGCCCACCGACCACGGCCTGGTCATCTCCTACAGCGGCATCGTCGAATCCGCGCACCGGGTCGGTCGCGCCCTGCACGTCATCGGCGACGACCAGCTCACCGCGACGATTGTCGCCGAGGTCGATCGCGAACAGCGCGCCATCGAGAACGCAGAACTCGGCGACCTGTCCGGACGGGCGCGCCAAGCTGTCGAACTGTCCCGGCCCGACGTCTCACCGGCCCAGGTCCAGGCCGCCGACGAACTGCTGCGCGCCGACCCGCTCGGGAGCGCCGAACTGTTCACCGAACTCGACCCCGCCTCCGCGTCGGTGGCCGCCGCACACTGGCTCTACGCCGCCGCGGAGGTCGCGGGCGAACTCGCCGGTGTTCCGACCGCCGACGTGGTCGTGGAGGCGGACGAGATCGAAGCATTACAGGTGGAGACTCCGACGCTGGTGCTGGAGCGGCTGGTAGCGGGGGAGACCCCGACCGAGATCGTCGCCGACCTCATCGCCGAGGCCATGTCGGTGTCGGAAGGTCGGGTGCCCGCCCCCTGGGCCGTCGTCGCGCGGGTGGCCGAAATCGAGGAGCAGGCACGCAAATCCGAGGCCGACAGCGCGACCCGGGCGGCGTTGCTGGCCGAGTTCCGGATCAGCCGGCTCGATCCGGTGCGCCCCGCGCTGGATCTGCTGGAGGACCTGCTCGACGGAATCCGCGGCTGTCTGCTGCTGTACATCGCGCACGGGGCAGGGGAGGAGGACGAGTTGGAGGAGCAGTTCGCCGACGATGTCCGCGCCGAGGCGGAGGCGCACTCGGAACAGTTGTTCTGAGCTGAAGTGAGGTTGCCGTCTCGGCAACCCACTGTCGCACTAAAACATCCTAGTGTGTAGATATGCGCATTGAACTATGTATTGCTGCACCTATGGACCCTCGCGACAGTGCCCCCGCACTTCTCCAAAAGACAGCAACGAAGAGAGGGGGCAGCTGCCGTGGGGCCATCAGGGTTGCTGAGTGATGCAGTACCAGAGCACCGCCATCGTTCCGATCACGAACAGCGGTGACAGCACCCAGGTTTCGACCTTGTTCCCGGTGCGTTCGATGATGGGGAAGCGCACCCGCAGGTCGATCGGCCAGAACAGGCGGCAGCCGCGATCGGTGAGGCAGTCGCCCAGGATGTGGGCCAGGGCGCCGAGGCCGACGCAGAACGGCAGCCAGGCAGGTTTGTCGCTGATGTAGTGGTCCATGACGAAGGTGCCGGAGGCGGCGAGCACGATGACCGCGCCGTAGGTGCGGACGCTGTCGCCGGGCGGGCACAGGTGCAGTGCGCGGACCGCGAGGGCAAGCAGGAAGAAGACCAGCGCGAGGGTGAACGGGCGGCCGATCCAGTGCATGCCGGCCCAGGTCGTGGCGGCCGCGACCCCGACGAACAGCAGCGAGTGCGTGCCGCGGCGGTGTCCGCCGGAGAGTTTGCTGATGAGTACGCACAGGAAGTACGAAACCGGCCCCAGCACATGCGCGATCGAGCTCTTCGGGTGGTCGGCGTCGGGGAGCAGGGCCGCGCCGGCGGTGAGGAAGACCCCGAGAACCAGTTCCACGGTGCCTATATGGCCGGTGGCGTCCGGTAATGCGGGGTAGCTCAATACGGTAACGGGCAGCAGCGCCGCCGCCCCCGACCAGGCCAGAGCGCCACTGGTCGCGTGAGAATGTCCAAGCACCGGTTCACGGTAGTGGGGGAATGGCGCTGTCACGCAACGTAATACGGCCCAGTAATCAAGATCACCCGCGAGTGCGGCGGTGGACGGACAGCCGAATTCTCGGCGTGTCGGGCCTTCGGCGCGCCGTGTGGCTGGCATGCTTTCGGCACATTCGTTCGCTGGCTCCGTGATATTCCTTCGACCGCAGGAGAACTCGGTTATGCATCGTGTGCGTTCGATACGACTGGCGGCAGCCGCTGCCGCCTCCGCTCTGCTCATGCTCACCGGCGTCGGGCACGCCACCGCCGAGAGAGAATCGGTGGACTGGTCCTCGGCCATGCGCCATCTGCGTGCGGCGGCGGCCGACAACCCGGCCGCGCTGGCAGCGGTGGACCGGTTGATCGCCTCCAACCAGCAGCTGGCCATGCAGAAGGCGGCGTTGCCGGCGCAGCCGTTCCAGATTCCGGCGCAGTCCGATATCGGCCGGGGTGGCGGCCCCGGCGTCTACGGTTCGGGAATCGCGCTGGGCGTGGACGGTTTCCGGCTCGGTTTCTTCGGTGGCCCCGGCACCATCGCCCCGAATCAGACCGGCGCGAAGATGGAGGTCGTCTGGTACAACCTGTCCAACGGACGTAGTGCGACCGATCTGCTGTACGAGCACAACGATGTTCCGGTCGACACCACGATCCGCACCCGCGTCCTGGATACGGGCCCGGGCATGGTCGTGGCGGCCGTTTACGGTTCGCTGTGGCATCGCTGGTCGGTTCCGGTGAGCGAGGCCAACCCGGACGGTTTCCAGTATCAGCTGGGCACCATCTCGATTCCGTCCTTCGGGGCCGTCTACAACTGAACCCGGATCCTGAACGGCCGCACGGCTCTTGCCGTGCGGCCGTTTCGTGCCCTAGGTGTCGTCGGATCGTGTGAGGGGCTCGCCGAACATGCCGCGTTCCGGGGATTTCAGCGGGAGCGGGGGGAGCTGATCCCGGTGTCCACGCGTGGGGGAGCAGTGCAGGAAGGGGCCTTCCGGGTCGAACAGTTCACGCATGTGCGGGTCGGCATGGTCGAGCATCCAGATGCTCAGCCCGGTGGCCGGAATCAAGCGGTAGTGCTCCCAGGTGCGCCACAGCGCGTCGAGCCGTACGACTGCCTCGGCATGCTTCCACCATTCCGGGCACCAGCTGCGCCGCGCCTGCTCGCTGACGTCGCGCCGATAGATCAGGCTGAGGTAGTTCTCGACGAACTCCACCACCGAGAGATGGACCGTCGGCGTCGCTTGTCTGTCTTCCATGTCCCCATTGTCTGGGGTGTGCCGACCGGCGGCTGACCGATCGCTGTTCCCGACGCCCGGATCAGGCTGTCTCGCGGGCCGGTTCGCTGCGGTAGCGCGAAACTCGGCCGTCGATGCCGAGCAGACGCCACGTCGACTTCGCGACCGGGTTCATCAAGCCGATGTCCGTGGCCAGGGCACGGACATCGGCGAAGATGTCTCGCTTGAGGGTGCGCGAGTGCGGTGCCTGCCAGTACGCCTCGCGCATCACCTCGGCGGGGATCTCGAATTTCTCGGCGAACTCCTTGGGCGGGGTCATGATCATGCTCAGCATCACGCGCATGGCGATCGGAAACGCCACAGATAGCGCGAGTTTCGGCATCGTGGCGAGCCCAGGGACCTCGCGGCGCAGATACTCGTGCGCGAACGAGATGTGCCGCGCTTCCTCGGCGACGTGGATCTGCATGACCCGTTGCACCATCGGGTGCAGGTCGGCTCCCGCTCGCAGCAGCGACTTCTGGAGGTGGTCGATGGGCTCCTCTCCGCCGAGCACCATCGTGAAGAACGCGGCGGGGAAGTACTTCACCGCCGGCCAGATGATCATCGTCAGCTTCCGGTCGATCGACCCCATGCCGACGACGTCCTCGCCGATGCGATTGATCATCTCCTGGAACATCATCGTGTGATTGCACTCTTCGGCGGCCTCGTGGGCGACGTACCGGAATTCCGGGTCACCGTTGGGGATCGCGGTCGAGTACTGCATGAGGCCGCGGATCAGCAGTTGTTCGAAGTCCAGGCCGACCTTGGCGATGCCGGCCTGTCGCCACATACCCATGGCGATCTGCCGTTCCACTGTCTGCGCCTTGTACCAGGGGTGGCGGCCCAGTGGGTCTTCCTCCGGCATGATCCACCGCGTATCGGCGGTATCGACGGCGAACTCCGGTGAGTCCCAGTCGATGTCGAGATAGGGGTCGAAGTGCTTGTTCACCGACCCGTCGGAGAGATTCCGCAGGATTTCGTGGTAGGACGCGTCGGTCGAGGTGGCGGACAGCATCGGTGATGTCTCCTTCTGGTGATCTGACTATCCGCAGCTTAACGATACTGACGGTTACATACAATGCTGTATGTAGATATAGATCATGCGGCGCCGCACGCCTGTATTCGATGTCCCTATTGTCCGAGGGGGAGGTTTGTCGTGGTCTCAGTCGTACTGCTCGTGGTCGCGGGTATCGAGATGTGGTGTGTGGTTCGGCTGTGGCGGAGCGCCGAACAGTCGGGCCGGGTCCTGCTCCTCGCGGTGGTCGGTGTCGGGATCGCCTATGATTCCGCGGTTTTCGGCCTGGGCACGTCGATCGGTGAAGGCGCGCTGCTACATGGGCTGAGCGTCGGGCGTTTCGCCGGCCACGCTGTGCTCACGCCGCTACTGCTGTGGTGGGCGGTCGATCGGGTCGGTGCGGGTGCGCGCTGGCGGTTGGTCGCGGCGGTGAGCACGGCGGGCCTGGTGCTGTGGGGCTTGGCGGGCGAGCTGGCACATGTGCGCCTGATACCGCGGTCGTTCGCCGATACGGTTCGCTACGGCGCCGAGCATCCGGCTGTGCCGATCCCCGCACTGGTGGTATCGGTGGCGCTACTGGCGGTGGGCGTGATCCTGTGGCGGCGCGAGGGGCTGCGTTTCCCGCTGATCGGCGTCGGCGCACTGATCGTCGCCTCGGGTGCGGCAGTGGCCTGCCCGCCGCTCGGCAATGCGGGGGAAGCGGCGATGTTCGCCGCCCTGACCTGCGCCGAGCTGGTACGGCGAAATCCCTGAGAGTACTTGTCACGCTTAAGAAGTCCTGGGTAGCGATCGCGGCCGAGGCCGGGGCCGGATTCTCCAGGCGTTCGGCGGGTGTGGCGCGCGTGCCCCGGTTCGTGCGGGAGCACGTCCCGCGCGAGGTCGTGCGGCACGAGCAGGTTCCAGCCTCTCAGATGTGGGAGTCGCGCATCGATGTGGACGAGTACGCGCTCTACGAGGCCACGCATCCGGCTTACGCGGTGCAGGTGGTCGAACTCGCCCGAATGGTGCGGCGGCATGCGGCGAGCGTGCCCGCGACCATGCTGGATGTGGGTAGTGGTCCCGGATTGCCGACGGTGATGCTGACCGAGCTCTTCCCGGATACCCGGATCGATGCGGTCGAGCCGAGTCGCGCCGCGTTTCCGTACCTGGTGGCCAATGCGGCTGGGCGGCGCATCACTGTGGCATCACCGAATTTCCCGGCCATGACCGCTATCCGGTGGTGGTGTCGGTGGGCGCGTCACACCATCTGATATGCGGCTGTTCTTCCGGGCCATGAAGCACCTGGCCCAGCCCGTCGGAATTCGTAGTCCTTGGCAGCGTGTGCGTTTCGCTGTACTGGAACTCGAGGCTCTGGTGGCCGGTATCGACTACGACGTGGAACCTAAGACGTATCTGCGCAATTTTCTCGCCATGGCCCGCTCGGAGGGTCTGGAGGTGCTCGAGCATCAGCGTGTGCATGCCACGGTGGGGGATTCCGCTCACGACGCGGGAACCCACGTGATGGCGCTGTGTCGCGCCCGTACGGTGCCGGACCCGATCACGCCGTGAAGTCGTCGTAGCGCCGGCGGAGGTGGTGTGGGTCCGCGCGTTTGATCAGCACGCGCAGTGCCCGGTAGGGCACGGCGCTGTTGGGGAAGGGACCGTACTGTTCGATGAACGGATAGCCGTCGAATGGGTTGATCATGGGATCACCGTCACGATAGACCCACTGGCCGCCGTCCACTCGGAGCAGTGCTTCACCGAGGTACCAGCTCGCACCCTCGAGGAAGTCCTTGTTCGCCGGATCGTCGAGGGTGTCGAGTGTCGGTGTGCGGCGCAGGACGAGGGCGCCCAGGGCTTCGAGCGACGCGGGGGAATGGTCCCAGGTGACTCCGGCGCCATAGGTCGCGCTCCAGTGGTCGAATCCGGCTTGCCGGGCCTGCAACCAGTTCTGGAGGTATTCGGATTCGGGTGTGGCGGGGGAGATCGCGATCGGCGTGAAGGTCAGGCCGAACTTGTGGCCCAGCGCGTTCAGTGCCGCCGGGTCGCCGAAGAATGCTTCCGCGGTCACGTCCGGGTCGCCCGGGTCCACGGTGCACCAGCGTGCGGGCGCGGCGGGCGGCACGAGCTCGCCGACGGACCAGCAGAATATCTGCTGGGCGTCGAATTCCTCGTCGGGTCCGTGGGCGATCGGCCACTCGTGCGAGCGGCCGTTGCACTGGAATCGGATCAGGTGGTGACCGGCGGGTGTATCGGTCACCTCGATCTCGGCGAGAGGGAGCAGGCCCTGTCCGCAGGCAGCGATCCGTTCCAGCTCCGCTCGATACACCCACGCGTTGTCGGTGCAGGCGTGGCGGAAGGTCTTGCGTTCAGTGCTGTATCGAATCGTCAGGTAGTCGAGCACGAGCAGCACGGACTGCTGCGCGGTGTCACCGAAGTCGTCCAGTGGCGAGTCGAGTTCGTCAGGGGTGAGTGCCGAGTGCACCGTGGCCGTGTCGGTGAGGCCGAGTTCGACTATCAGGTCGGTTATCTCACGAACTGGCATTCGATGCATGCTCGAGAGGTTAGCGGCCGGAGGAGTGATCTACCAGGCGTGCTTGACATAATGTCGATTATCGGTTGAATAATGAGCTCGCGGAAGTGACCGAACGATACGAACATATGCGTTCCGGCGCATGTGTCATGGCTGAACCTCGACGCGCCTACGGCAGCCACTGCGTCGATGCGGTGCGTGCCGAGCGCTGGATCGCTCCGCGTCACCGATCAACTCGCCGTGTAAAAATTCCTGCGAACTCACGTTTTTGCCGCAATTATTGCCTCTGGCTCTAATTCGAGGTCGACACCCCACTTCCCCACGACCCGATCACTCATCGATAAAACGTCACTGTGACGTATTGTCTGTCGCCCGAGCACTCAAGGACGGTCGACGTCCGGGATGATCGCTTCCGGCTTGAAGATGACCTTGTAGTGGTAGCGGCTCACCTCGACCGCTTCGAGTTGTTCGACGAAGTAGCTCACGTTGTCCGACAGGCCGAGGAAGTGTTTCTTGTACTCGTTCTCGCCGGTCTTGCAGGTGACCTCGAGCTGGTTGTTCTCGTCCTTGATCGAGCACCTGCCTTCGATGGACAGCAGGTACTTGTCGGTGATTCCGTTGAAGAACACGACCCGGCGGTCGATCTTGAACTGGTCGGATTCCTTGGAGAGGTTCTCCGATACGACATCGGCGTCGCTCGAGCAGCCGAGCAGTATGCCGCCCGCGAACACTGCCGCGACCGCGGCGACGACCTTCTTCTTCATTCCGCTGTCCCCGTATCTCACTGAGCGAACTGTGGACTCATCATCTCCGGCCGCGGTGTCGAGCGCCACGGGATTTCACTTGACTAGGGCAGTGCCCGGATCGTCAGGTTGGCCAGCCGTCAGTTGCTGCCCAAGAGCCTGCTGGTTCATTCCGTGCGATGAACCAGCGCCGTGCGGTCAGCGAATGGTGCCCGCACCAGGGATCAGTGGGAGGTCCAGTGGTGTCACCCAGCCGGGCGGGAGGTCGTTGACGGCGGGGACGGCGTTGAGGGCGCGTAGTCCGGTGGCGAGGCATCCGGCGACGGCGGGTGTGCGGCCGGAGCCGTCGGTGAACCGGAAGGAGGTTTCCTGGGAGATCGACGGTGAGCCGAGGATGTCGACGCGGTAGACGTCGTCGCGGGTGCCGGCGGGCCAGTCGGGGGCGGCGTCGAGGCCGATCCGGTTGACGTGTTCGAGGGTGATGACCTCGCGTCCGCGGTAGATGCCGTTGATGGTGAAGCGGATGGCGGCGACGGTTCCGGCTTTCACGGCGCCCTTGGCGGTGGGCCGGTCGGTGGGAGTGACCCATTTGTCCCAGGTGGTGGTGATGTCGTCGAGTTCGATGCCGGCCGAGGCGGCGATCATGGGCACGGTGGCGCCCCACGCCATGATGAGCATGTCGGGATGTTCGAGTAGCGCGGTGAATTCGGGTGGGTGTCCGATGCCCATCTCGAATTCGTAGTCGCCTTCGTAGTCGGTGTAGTCGAGCAGTTCGGAGGCGCGCACCGAGGTGACTTCGCCGCACAGGCCCATGAGGGTCATCGGGAACAGGTCGTTGGCGAAGCCGGGGTCGATGCCGGTGGTGAAGCAGGAGGCGCCGCCTTCGGCGCAGGCGGCGGTGATGGGGTCGCGCCAGACGTCGGGTAGTTGTTTCATCTGCGGCCACACCCAGGGGGTCATGGCGGTGGAGCAGACGTCGATGCCCGCGCGCAGGAAGGCGCCGATGACGCGGATGTTGTCGTCGGCGAGTGCGGCGGTGGGCCCGTAGTGGACCAGTGCGTCGGGTCGCAGGGCGATGAGCTGTTCGATGGAGTCGGTGGCCAGTACACCGGTTTCGTCGGCGCCGCACAGTGCGCCCGCGTCTTTGCCGACCTTGTCGGGGTTGTTGACGCCGACGCCGACGAGTTCGAAGTTCGGGTGGCGCAGGATTTCGGCGAGCACCATGGTGCCGACGACGCCGGTCCCCCACAGCGCGATGCGTTTGGTGCTCATCGGTGGAACTCCCCGCAGTCGACGGTCAGCATCTGGCCGGTGATGGCGGTGGCGAGGTCGCTGGCCAGGAACAGGGTGGCGCGGGCGACTTCTTCGGGTCCGGCGAGGCGTTTGAGGTCGGTGGGTTCGGCTTTGCGGCGGTAGATCTCGGCGTGGTCGACGCCGGCTTGGCCGGCGAGCCAGTCGAAGTAGGCCTTGTTGATGTCTTCGTAGACGTAGGAGGGGGCGATGCTGTTGACGCGGATGCCGCGCGGGCCGAGTTCGGTGGCCAGTGAGGAGGCGAGGTGCGCGAGGGTGCCTTTGGAGAGTTTGTAGCCGGAGTATTCGGGTTGGGAGCTGTAGGCGACGCAGGAGTTGAGCATGATGATCGAGCCGCGGGTGGTTTCGAGGGCGTCGGCGAACAGGGTGCTCAGGCGCAGGGGTGCGAAGACGTTGGTTTCGTTGACCTTGCGCAGGTCGTCGAGCTCGATCTGGGTGATGGGGTGCATCGGGGGGATGGCGAAGGCGTTGTTGATCAGGCAGTCGATGCGGCCGTAGGCGTGGAGTGCGTGTTCGGCGAGGTGGGTGCGCTGCTGTTCGTCGGTGATGTCGGCGGTGATGGTGGTGGCTTCGGCGCCGAGTTGGCGGATTTCCTCGGCGAGGTGTTTCAGGCGTTGTTCGGTGCGGGCGGCGAGGATGAGGGTGGCGCCCATGCGGGCGGCTTCGGTGGCCAGGGCGTGGCCGAGGCCGGGGCCGACGCCGGAGATGACGATGACTTTGCCCTGGAGTAGCGGGACGGGGGTGTAGGCGTCCGCGGGTGCGGTGGGGTGGATGGCTGACACGGCTCCTCCTCGAAGTCCGCAGCAGTTACACTCTGTAACGACTTTGTTGTGACAGACTGTAACGACTGCTGCCCACCCTCACAAGGACGAGATTTCGTGACCACCCGCCATCGCCTCGGCCCGCGCCGCGACCCCGCGGTCGATACCGCGGTGCTCGATGCCGCGCGCGGGCTGCTGGTCGAAAACGGTTACGCCGCAACCTCGATCGATGCGATCGCGGCCCGCGCGGGGGTGAGTCGCCCGGCGATCTACCGGCGCTGGCCCTCCAAGGCGCATCTGATCGCGCAGGCGGTGTTCCCCGATGTCGGATCGGCGCAGACGGCCGCGGATCTGATCGGTGAGATCCGCAAGGTGATCCGCGGGACCATCCAGCTGTTCGGCTCTCCCGAGACCCGCGCGGCGATGCCGGGCCTGATGACCGAGATGCGCCAGGACGCGACCCTCTACGAGAAGTTGTCGGCGCGCCTGGACTCCCCTACCCGTGCCGAGCTGGGCGAGTTCCTCGCCGAACAGCCGCGGCGAGCGGGGCTGGATCCGGACACCCTGTTGGACACCATCGCCGGGGCGGCGTTGTTCGCGATGTGCATTCGTGATGTCGAGGATCTGGACGGGTTCGCCGAATCGCTCGAGGACCTGCTGCTGTACGGGATCGTGGGCCGGCGTCCGGATTGAACGCTGGCGAAGCGGTTGCGCGACTGCTACTTTCACCAGTGCCGGGGTTGCTGGGAGGGTCATGATGAAGGCGTGGTCGGCGGTGGCGGCGTGTGCTGTGCTGCTGGGGTGGGTACCGGCCGCGCAGGCGGCGCCCGCGGTCACCGAGTATGTGGCGCTGGGTGATTCCTGGGCCGCGGATGTGACGCTGAATCCGGCGCTGGTGAGTGCGGAGTTCGCGCCGCTGTCGTGTCTGCAGAGCGGCAGCAATTACGCGCGGCAGGTGGCGCGGGCGCTGGCGGTGGCGCGGTTCCGCGACGCGTCCTGCGGTGGGGCGATGACCGGCGACATGACCCGCACGCAGTCCTCGACGACCTCGGTCGGCAATCCCCCGCAGTTCGACCAGCTGAGCCCGGCGACGGATCTGGTGACGGTACTGATCGGCGGTAACGACGCGGGGCTGGCGGCGGCGGTGATGGGGTGCGTGACGACGAGTGCGACGGCCACACCGTGCCTGGATCGCTACTCCCCCGGCGGTTCGGATCGGATGTCGGCGGCGATCGTCGCGGCGGAGCCGAGGGTGGCCGCGGTGCTCGCGGGTATCCGGGAGCGCTCTCCGCGGGCCCGGATCCTGCTGCTGAACTATTTCGAGATCGTGGGCACGACGGGCGGCTGTTTCCCGCGCATCCCGATCTCGGATCCGGATGCGAGCTGGCTGGGTCACCGGTTGCTCGAACTGAATTCGATGCTGGCTCGGGTGGCGCAGGCGAGCGGGGTGGAGCTGGTGGACACCTTCGCGGGCAGTCACGGTCACGACGCGTGCCAGGCGCCGGGTGTGCGCTGGGGTGAGGGTCTGTGGCCGCTCACCAGTGATCCGGCGGGACCGGCGGTGCCGTTCCATCCGAATCAGCTGGGCGCCGATCATCAGGCGCGCACTGTGCTGGCGGTGCTGGGCCGCTGAGATCCACCCACGGACGGATCGACCGTCTGGGCCAGTCGGGGTAGCCTGATTCCCGTGAGCGCCAAGACAATTGCCCGCCAATGCACCCTGTGCGAAGCCCACTGCGGCATCCTGGTCACCGTCGAGGAGCAGCGGGTGCGCCGGATCGAGGGCAATCCCGACGATGTCCTGTCCAAGGGCTACATCTGTCCGAAGGCCACCGCGATGGGTGGGCTGCACCACGACCCGGATCGCCTGCGTACCCCGGTGCGCCGGGTCGGGTCGACGTTCGAGCCGATCGGCTGGGACGAGGCGTTCGACGAGATCGGGAGGCGCTTGCGGGCGGTGCGCGCCGAGCACGGCGCGAGCGCGATCGGCATGTATCTGGGCAATCCCGCCGCGCACAGTTCCTCGGTGATCTACGGGGCGCTGCTGCGGGCGGTGCTGGCGACCAAGCATTTCTTCACCGCGTCCTCGATCGATCAGTTCCCGCAGGAGTTCGCGGCATGGCGGATGTTCGGGTCGAATCTGCTGATGCCGGTGGCCGATATCGATCGCACGGACCGGCTGGTGGTGCTGGGCGCGAATCCGGCGGTGTCGAACGGGTCGATCTCGACCATGCCGAATGCCAAGCAGCGCATCAAGGATGTGCGTGGACGCGGCGGCACGGTGGTGGTGATCGATCCGCGGCGCACGGAGACCGCACGGCTGGCCGACGAGCATGTGGCGGTCGCGGCCGGCGGTGACCCGTATCTGCTGCTGGGCATGTTGCATGTGCTGGTCACCGAGAAGCTGTGCGACGAGGCGGCGATCGCGCGCCAGTGTTCGGGGTGGGGTGAGATCCGGGCGCTGGTCTCGGATCTGACGCCGGAGCGGATGGCGGGCCCCGCGGGTGTGCCCGCGGAGGTGATCCGCCGGCTGGCGCGCGAGCACGCCGCCGCGCGGTCGGCGGTGCTGTATGCCCGGCTGGGGGTGTGCCTGCAGGTGACGGGCACGCTGACGCACTGGCTGGTCAATGTCGTGAACGCGGTGACCGGGAATCTGGATCGGGCCGGCGGGCAGATGTTCGCGACGCCGCCGATCGACGCGCCGCGGCTGGGCAAGTATCTGCCGATGGGCCACGGCGCGTGGACCGACAGTTCGGGACGGTTCAAATCGTTCCGGTCGGAGTTGCCGGTGGCGGCGCTGACCGGGGAGATCCGCGGTGGCGCGATCCGGGCGATGGTCACCTACGCCGGTAATCCGGTGCTTTCGACCCCGAACCGGGGCGAGCTGGACGCGGCGCTGGCGGGCCTGGATTTCTATGTGGCGGTGGACATGTACGTCACCGAGACGACCCGCCACGCCGATATCATCCTGCCGCCGATCTCGCCGTTGGAGCGCGAGGAGGTCGACGTGCTGTTGCCGGTGTTCAGTGTG
The DNA here is from genome assembly GCF_042672005.1 of Nocardia sp. NPDC127579. Taxonomy (NCBI): domain Bacteria; kingdom Bacillati; phylum Actinomycetota; class Actinomycetes; order Mycobacteriales; family Nocardiaceae; genus Nocardia; species Nocardia sp. NPDC127579. The sequence continues at coordinate 268,805 of NZ_JBHXVZ010000003.1, forward strand.
CGCAACAACATGCGCTACAGCGCGCGGGTGTTCGATCCGCCGGCCGACGGGCTCGAGGATTGGGAGATCCTGGCGCGGTTGATCACCGAGGTGCTGCCGCTACCGGCGCGCCGGTGGAGTGCCGGGGTGTTGCGGCGAGTGTTCGATCAGGCGAGTCCGATGCGGTTGTCGGCGCTCGGAGTCGCGGCCGGACCCTACGGTGTGCTGCGCAAGGGCATGCGGGGCCTGACGATCGCGAAGGTGCGCGCGAGCGCGGGCGGGATGGATCTGGGTGCGTTGCGTCCGCGGCTGCGGCAGTTGATCGGTACCGGCGATCACCGGGTGTGTTTGGCTCCACCGGATTTCGTGACCGCCGCGCGCGCGTTGCGCGTCGACGCCGAGCCGCGCACCGACGGTTTCGATCTGCGGCTGATCGGGCGACGGCATCTGCGCAGCAACAATTCCTGGCTGCACAATGTGCCGGAGATGGTCAAGGGCCGGGATCGGTGCACGGTGCTCATGCATCCCGAGGACGCTGCCGCGCGCGGCCTGGCTGCGGGTGTGGCGGTCACGGTGGCCTCGGCGACCGGGCAGATCGAGGTCCCGGTGGAGATCAGTGCCGATATCCGTCCCGGGACGGTGGCCGTTCCGCACGGGTGGGGCCACGGCGAACCCGGCGTCGGCTGGCAGGTGGCGGCGTCGGTGCCGGGCAAGAACGTCAACCTGCTGCACGATCCGGGCCTGACCGACATGTTCTCCGGAGCGGCGGCGGTGAACAGCACCTGGGTGCGGGTGCGGGCCGCGGGGGCTTCGTCGCGGTAGCCTGTCGGCATCGTCTGGCCTCGCGTACCGCTTGGAGGGATGTCATGGGATCGGCACTGCGCCTGACGGTGTTCGTCGGCGAAAGCGACACCGTCGGGCACCGTCCGCTGCACAGCGAGATCGTGCACCGTGCGCAGCGAGCCGGGCTGGCGGGGGCGAGCGTGTTCCGCGGTGTCGAAGGATTCGGGGCGTCCTCGCGGATCCACACCACCCGGCTGCTGTCGCTGAGCGAGGATCTGCCGGTCGCGATCGTCATCGTCGACGACGCGCAACGAGTGCGGGAGTTCCTGCCCGAACTCGACGAGCTGGTCACCGAGGGGCTGGTCGTTCTCGACGAGGTGGAGGTCATCCGGTATCCGGGGCGCGCCGAATAGTTTGTCCGCCTTGTTCGGTGGATTGCCGCGGTGTACGTTGATCGGCATGCAGCGCGCTTGTGTCACCACGACGCCGGAGTTTGTCCCGGCGCGCTGATTGCTGTTTCCGAATCCAAGCCCCGGGCGGATGCCCGGGGCTTTCGCATGTGGTCATCCGCCTTCACCGGAAGGAAGACCCGTGCACGACCATCGCAAACTCGGCCGTGAGCTCGGCTTGTTCGACACCGACCCGCTGATCGGATCGGGGCTGCCGTACTGGCTGCCCGACGGCGCGATCGTGCGGCACAGTCTCGAGGACTACATTCGCGGGCTCGAACGGCGGGCGGGCTATCAGCACGTGTATTCGCCGGTGCTCGGCAAACGCGAACTGTACGAGATATCCGGGCATTGGGCGCATTATCGCGACGAGATGTATCCGCCGATGGCTCTCGGTGGTGAACAGGTGCTGTTGCGGCCGAGCCTGTGCCCGCATCACGCGGTGATGTTCCGGTCGCGCTCGCACAGCTACCGCGAATTGCCGTTGCGGATGGCCGAACTCGGCGGCATGTACCGCTCGGAGCTCTCCGGTGTGCTGGGCGGGTTGACCCGGGTGCGCGGCATCCAGCTCAACGACGCGCACATCTTCTGCACCCTGGACCAGGTGGCCGGTGAGGCCGCCGCCGCGCTGGAACTCATCGGTTCCGCCTACCGGGCCATGGGTATCGCGCCCGCCCGCTATCGGCTGTCGCTGCCCGGCGCGGGCGGGAAATATGTTGCGGAGCCCCGGCTGTGGCGGGAGTCGAGCAGGATCCTGACCGAGGTGCTCGACGGTTGCGGTGTGCCCTACGAGGCGGTCGAGGGTGAGGCGGCGTTCTACGGCCCGAAGATCGACATCCAGATCAGCGACCATGCCGGGCGCGAATCCACCCTGTCCACCGTGCAGGTCGACTTCCATCAACCCGAGCGGTTCGATCTGCGCTACATCGGCGCCGACGGGGCCGCGCACCGCCCGGTCATGGTGCACCGCAGCATCATCGGCAGCGTCGAACGCGCGGTCGCTCAGCTGCTCGAGGTGCACGGTGGCGCGTTCCCGGCCTGGCTGGCGCCGGTGCAGGTGGCGATCCTGCCGGTCTCCCCCGCCCAGGAGGCGGCCGCGGAGGGTCTGCGCGCGGAGTGCGTGCGCGCCGATCTGCGGGTGCGGGTCGTCGGCGACGGAAGCCTCTCGGCGCGGGTACGCGAGACCCGTCTGGTGCCGTACCGGTTCGTTCTCGGTCCGGCCGAGGAGGCGGCGCGGCAGGTGGCGATCCGGTTGCGTGACGGACGTCGTCTGCCCGCGCTCGGGGTCCAGGACGCGATCGCCCGGATCCGGGGTCTGATCGGGTCGCACGAGACCGATCTGTGGCAGGCATGATCGGGATGGCGGGATCCACCCTCGAGCAGAAAGGTGAAGAACGCGCAGCAATTCGTCTCGCGGGCGGCGAGCGCATGCGCCGCCGCTTCGGCGTCGGAGGTGAGGAGCAGTTCCAGCCGAACCGGGTCGAGCCGGCGGACCGCGCGCACGGAGGTGGCGAAGAACCGGTCGAACTCGGCGACCCGGATCGGCTGTTGCACGGTGGGCAGGGTGCATGCGGCGGGCGCCCTCGGAGGTGGCCGCGCGTGCGGGGCCGGTGTCGAAGCCGGGGTCAGGGGACACCCTGATCCGAGGTGGGGGTTCGCGCCGGATGTGGCGGCGGCGGCCCCGTCGTAGCGTCGAGTGCATGAAACCGACCACCATCCCACTCGTGACGACCGGCCTGTATGCGACGCTCGCCGCTCTGGTCTTCGCGGTCACCGCCGCCGAGACGATCTTCTTGTACCCGAACATGTTTCGGGACGTGCCGCAGTCGCTGGCGCTGTCCGACGAGTTCCTGACGGTGGTCGACATCGGCGGGGTGATGCGCCCGATGGGTGCGGTGATGACGGTGTCCGCGCTGATCGCGATCGCGGTGGCGCTGTGGGCGCGGCAGGCGCGCCGGTGGCTGGCCGCGTCGCTGGTGTTCTTGGTCAGTGGCCAGTTCCTGCTGTCGATCCTGTATCAGTGGCCGCGCGCCGACATCATCGGCGAACACGAGCAGCGCCCGGTGGCCGAGATCGAGAGCGCGGTGACGGAATTCCTTGTCGGACACGGGTTCCGGATCGCCGCCTCGCTCGCGACGGCGGTCCTGGCCATCGTCGCGGTGTTCTCGATCTACCGGGCCCGGGTCCTGGCCGAGTCCCGGTAACCCGCGGGCGGGTCGAAGCCGCCGATGGCCTGTTCGAGCAGTTCGGCCAGCCGCAGCGGCGTGCGGTCCTCGAACATCGGCCCGATGAGCTGCACGCCCACCGGCAAACCCTCGGGTGAGCGGCCCGCGGGGACGGCGGTGGCGGGCAGGCCGGGCATGGTGGCGGTACCGGCCCAGACGAGCTGGTCGAAATACGGGTAGGTCGCGCCGTCGATCTCGATGCGCCGGTCCTCGAGCCCGCCGGTGTGGTCGTGCGGGAAGGCGGGCGTGGGCGTGATCGGGCACAGCACGGCGTCGAATTCGGCGAACAGCCGCCGCCAGCCGTGGCGGTGGTGTTCGCGCCGGTGGTCGGCTCGCACCCACTCGCGATGGCTGAGCACCATGCCGCGCGCCCGGGCCGCGTCCAGACTCCGGTCCGCCGGGTCCCGGGCGGCGGCGCGGTCGCGCAGCTGTTCGTAGAGCTCGTCGGGTAGCCCCGCGGCGGCATTGGACAGCATCAGCTGCATGTAGATCGTTGCCGCTTCGATCGGATCCGGCAGCAACCGACTGTGGCGCCGCACGTGCGCGCCGGCGTCGGCGAGCGCGTCGGCGACCCGGTTCACGCCCGCTCGCACCGCCGCACCGGTCGCGATGAGCGGATGGTCCTCGAGGACCAGGACCCGGAAGTCGGCCAGCCGCTCGTGCCGGGCCGGCGGCAGGGTCAGGTCGTAGGCCAGGCCGTGGGTCAGCGGATCGGGCCCGGCCATCACCTCGAGCAGCAGCGTGAGATCGGCGGCGGTGCGAGCCATCGGGCCCACGACAGCCAGATCGAGGTCGATCGGCAGGGGCGGTGCGGTCGGGGCGACCATGCCGCGCACCGGCGCCAGCCCGAGGGTGGGTTTGTGCGCGTAGACACCGCAGAAATGCGCGGGGGTGCGCAGCGAACCGGCCAGATCCGAACCCAGCGACAGCGCACCGAACCCGGCCGCCAGGGCCGCCGCCGAACCGCCGGAGGACCCGCCCGAGGTGCGCGTGAGATCCCACGGATTGGCGGTGGTGCCGTAGATGTCGTTGAAACTCTGGATATCGCGCAGTGTCTCCGGCACATTCGTCTTGCCGAGTACCACCGCGCCCGCGGCCCGCACCCGGGCCACCTGCACCGCGTCCTGATCGGGGATATGGTGCGCATGCCGTGTCATACCCCAGGTCGTGGGCAGACCGGCCATGTCGTAGGACTCCTTGACCGTCACCGGCACACCGAGCAGCGGCCGGTCCGCGCCGCGGGCGCGTGCCGCATCCGCCGCCCGCGCGGCGGTCAGCGCGCGATCGAAATCCGGTACGCAGATCGCGTTGATCGCCGGATCGTATTGTTCGATCCGGGCGATCGCCTCCTCGGTCAGCGTCACCGAGGTCACCGCACCGGCCCGCAACGCGGCCGACTGTTCTTGTGCTGAAAGGTAGCTCCACCGCATGAATTCGACGCTAACGACCTGCCGCGCAGGACATAAAACGGTCGTTCGCGCAATGGATGAGCCCGATTCAGCGGGCCGTTTCGCCCGAAACAGGCTCGGCCCAGGTCACGCCGGGGATCATGGACCGGTTGTTCGGCGCGGGCACGAAAGCCCGTCACGCACAACGGGATGGATGTCTCACTGACCGCCGGTGTAGAGGACGCGTAGTTCGGTGACGGTGTCCTCGAGCGGGGTCGTTTCGCGGTGGATGCGGCACAGCACGATCGCGCCTTCGATCGCGGCGACGGTCAGCGAGGCCAGGCGTGTGGCGCGTGCGGGCGGATAGTCGTGGCGCAGCAGCTGTTCGGTGAGGGCGCGGTGCCAGCGGGCGAAGATCTCGGCGGCGGTCCCGGCGAGTTCGGGTGCGTCGTCGTTGGTTTCGACGGCGATCGCGAAGACCGGGCAGCCCGCGCGGAAGTCGCTCTCGCACAAGGTGTGCCGCCACAGGGCGGCGAACTGTTCGAGCGCGGTCATCGGGTCGTGGGTGCGGGTGAGGTGTTCGATGTATTCGCTCATGGTGGCGCCCGCGGCATCCAGGGCGCGGCCCAGCAGTTCGGTGCGGCCGCCCGGGAAATGGTGGTAGACCGAGCCGCGGGGCGCGCCGGTGGCGGCCAGGACGCGGTCGATGCTGGTGGCGCTGGCGCCGTGCACGCGCAGGGAGTCGATGGCGCCGGTGATCATGCGCGCGCGGGCGTCGGGTAGGCGCGGACGGGTTCCGGTGCGTGCTCGGCGGGTGGCTGCCACACCCGACATTCTATGGCCGATGCCATAACGGATGGGTTGCCGGAGGTCGGTCGAACGGCCGCTGGTCAGGTGGCTATTTCGGTTTTATGCCCGAAAAAGTGAAACAGATCACGTTTAGCTGGAGATTAACTCCATGTCCGCTCATTGCGGATGACACACGAATAGAAGGAAAGGAAAGGTTCCATGCTCATCGAGCTACTCGTCGCAGGCATCGTGTTTGTGGCAACAGTTCTGCTCTCGGGAATTGGTATCTTCCTCTGAGCCCCGCGCACGCGGCGCCGGGTTCGGTGACGCCGCAGTCTTTCCACCCCGAACGCCACCAATGGTAACCCTCGGTTATCTGGTTGGCGCTCGGGCTTTTGATGCTCAGCCCACCCGTGTGCGATGGAATTCCAGCACACCGGCCAGCGTCTCCTCGGGGGCTTCCAACTGCGGGTAATGCCCCACATCGGCCAATTCCACCACGTCCGGTTCGGGAACGAGTTCCCGGTAGCGAGCCACCATGTGCCCGCCGGAGACCGGATCGAGCATGCCGTCGAGCAACCGCAGCGGAACCGGCGTCTCGGTCAATGCCGCGACCCACCGCCGCCGATGCACCCGTCGCTCGGCCATATACCGGATCAGCTTGTGGCCGTTGCGTTTTCCGCGCCGCCCGCACCACAGCAGCCAGAACCGATCGAGATCGGCCGCCGACGGTTTGGTCTCGGGCCCGAACACCGCGCCCAGACTCCGCTCGAACGCCGCCCGGCTGGCCAGCGCCGAGGCCAGCGGCCCCAGCGGGCCCGCCAGCAGCCGCTGGATCGGGCGGGCGCGATGGGTTTCGGGGAACAATCCCCCGTTGAGCAGGCACACCGACTCGATGACCAGCGAGTCGTCCCCGGCGTGGCGGCGTTCGGCGGCGCGGGCCAGCAACTCCTGGGCGACGGTGTCGCCGTAGTCGTGGGCCAGGATGTGCACCCGGCGCACCCCCTGCTCACGCAGCAGCCGCTCCTGTAGGTCGGCCTGATCGAGAATCGAGTACCGGTAATCACGCGGTTTGGCCGACCAGCCGAAGCCGATCATGTCCGCCGCCAGCACCCGGGTGAACTCCGCGCACAGCCCGGGCCACAGGGCGTGCCAGTCCCAGGAGGCGGTCGGGAAACCGTGCACGCACAGCAGCACCCGCGCACCGTCGGTGCCGGTGGCCGGCGGGCCGGCGTCGAAGGCGCTGTCGCGGTAGAAGATCTGATGCCCGCGGTGGGTGAACCGGCGGCCGGTGGCGCGCCAGCGCGCGAACTCGTCCATGTCGAAACCTCCTCGTGGCGACCAGCATTGCGCGTGCACGCTACGCCCACAGCCGGTTCGCCTGCTGCGGGACATGTCAACTGTCGCGGTGATGGGAGAATGCTGCGGTGCATATGGCGATCGGCCTGGTGATTCTCGTGGCGGCGGCAGCCGGGTTGGCGGCCGTGGCGCGCCGGTTCGGGGTGTCCGAGCCGCTGGTGCTGACGGTGGCGGGCGTGGCGGCGTCGTATCTGCCGTTCGTGCCGACCGTGCACCTGGATCCGGAGGTGGTGCTGCTCGGGTTGCTGCCGCCGCTGCTCTACACCGCAGCGATCCGCACCTCGCTGGTCGATTTCCGGGCGAATCTGCGCACCATCGCGCTGCTGTCGGTGGGGTTGGTGCTGTTCTCGACCTTCGCGGTGGCCGCGGTGGTGTGGCTGCTGTTGCCGGTGCCGTTCGCGGTGGCCGTCGCCCTGGGTGCGGTGGTGGCGCCGCCGGACGCCGTCGCCGCCACCGCGGTGGCGCGGCGAATCGGGATGCCGCGCCGGATCGTCACCATTCTCGAGGACGAGTCGCTGTTCAACGACGCGACCGCGCTGGTGGCGCTGCGCACCGCGATCGCGGCGTCGGCGGGCACGGTGTCGGTGTGGAACGCCGGCGGGGATTTCCTGCTCGCGGCCGGTGGCGGCGCGCTGGTCGGGATGGCGGTGGCCTATCTGCTGGCGTTGCTGCGCCGCCGCATCGCCGACCCGGTGTTGGACACGACGCTGTCGTTCCTGGCGCCGTTCATCGCCTATCTGCCCGCCGAGGAGATCCACGCCTCCGGTGTCATCGCGGTCGTGGTGTGCGGGATGATCCTCGGCCACAACGCGCCGCACTGGCAGAGCGCGGCCTCACGGATCGCCGAGCGCACCAACTGGCGCACCATCCAGTTCATCCTGGAAAGCGCGGTGTTCCTGATCATCGGATTGCAGGTGCGCGGCATCGTCGAGGACGCCTGGAGCAGCGGTCTGGACCACACCACCCTGCTGGTGGCCGCGGTCGCGGTGCTGGCGGCGGTGATGCTGGCTCGGCCGCTGTGGGTGTTCCCGTGGTCGCTGCTCATGCGCCGCATCGGGGAGGCCAGCGCACCGCCGGAAGAGGCGCTGCGACACGCGACGGTGGTGTCGTGGGCGGGGATGCGCGGCGTGGTCACCCTGGCCGCGGTGCTGCTGCTGCCCGAGGACACCCCGCAGCTGGCGGTGCTGAAACTGCTGGCGCTGGTTGTGGTGGGCGGCACCCTGCTGTTGCAGGGGACCTCGTTGCCGTGGCTGGTGCGCATGCTGAAACTGCGCGGGCCCAGCCGTGCCGAGGACGCGCTCGCCAAGGCGAGCCTGCTCTCGCAGGCCACGACCGCGGGACTGGCCGTGCTCGACGCCGAGGTCACCGCCGAGACACCCGATGCGGTCGTGCAGTCACTGCGCGAACGGGTCACCTGGAAGACCAACGCCGCCTGGGAGCGGCTGGGGCGCGCGGAATCCGAACAGGCCACGCCCACCGCCGAATACCGGCGGCTGCGCCTGGCGATGCTGACCGCCGAACGCGACACCGTGCTCGCCGTACGCGACGCCGGCGGCATGGATTACGAGATCCTGCAACATGTGATGGCACGTCTGGACCTCGAGGAGTCCATGATCGACCGGTTCGACGAATCCGAGGACGATCGGGTCGAACCGCTGGCCGGGCCCGGCGCCGACGAGTGCGCGCACCTGCGCGCCGCGCCGCTGCTCTCGCAACCGCAGGGCCCCGACGAATGCGCGCAGTGCATCGCCGAGGGGCTGACCTGGGTGCATCTGCGAATGTGTCTGACCTGCGGGCAGATCGGCTGCTGCGATTCCTCCCCCGGTAACCACGCCACCCGCCACCACACCGACAGCGGGCATCCGGTGATCCGCAGTATCGAACCGGGTGAGGCGTGGCGGTGGTGCTACGAGGACGAACTGCTGGGCTGAGCGCGTTCGCGTCGCCAGCTGCGCCAGCCGCGATGCGCGGCGAACGTGCCGATGATCGCGACCACACACCACACCGCGATCGCCGAATAGGCCAGCGGCGCCGACAGATCCCCGAGCGAGGCGCCGAGCGCGGTGTAGACGAACGAGCGCGGCGCGGATCCGATGAACGCCCCGGCGGCCAACTGCCACAGCGGAATTCCCAGCGCGCCGAAGCTGTAGGAGGCCAGCGCGTCCGGGGCGCCGGGCACGAACCGCTGCCCCACCACCACCCACAGCCCGCGCCGGGCGATCTGCGCGTCGAGCCGCTGCGCGCGTTCGGGCCCGAGTAGCCGGCGCGCGCTACCGCGCCCGGCCCGGCGCCCGAGGAATCCGCACACCACCGCCGCGCCGATGGTCGCGGACAAGGTGACGAACGTTCCGGTCAACGGCCCGAACAGCAGTCCGCTGCCGGCCGCCAGGATCGGGCCCGGCACCAGCGCCGCACCCAGCAGCGCCGCGGCCGCCGCGTACACCACCGGAGCCGCCGGACCGGTCGCGGCCACCGCCGCCCGCACCCCGTCGACGTCGATGACGCGGGCCACCGCCACCAGATAGAACGTCACGAGCAGGAAGGCGGCGAACACCGCCAGCCGCACACCGTCGCGCCACCGGCTGCCGGGCTCCTCGAGGTCAGTCATGGTGGGCACAACCCTGCCCTACCCGGGCAGCACGCGCGAATCGGCTTGCCGGGCGCTGTGTTCGCGCGGCCCGGCCGACAACCGCAGTGCCGGGCTGAGCCGCGCGGTATCCGGGGTACGTGCTGCCTGCTGCCGGATGCGCTGCCCGCTATCGCGCACGTCCTCGGCCGAGCGCATCAGAGACGGCTGCGCAGCGTGTCCAGGCCGGGGCCGGTGAGTTCGTCGCAGTAGACGGCGCGGCCGGCCATCGCCATGGTCAGCGCGAGCGTCGTGCCGGTGACCAGCGGGCCGGACCCGGTGCGGAACTCGCCGTCGGTGGCCTCGAGGCGCAGCCCGGCGGTGGCGGTGCGGCCGGTGACGGTGAAGTCGCGGCCGGCGTAGAACTCGGCCACCGCGGTCGCGGCTTCGATCGAGGGTTTGCCCGGCAGTCCCAGTGGCCGGCGGATGTCCTGGGCGTGCACGATCACCTCGCCGACCCAGGCCGCGGTGTGACCGGACGCGCCGGTGGTGCTGTAGAGCACCCGACGGAATCGCCGCAGGGTCTCGGTCGGGGTGGCCCCGCGATGCTCGGCCAGCCGCCGCGCGTTGTGCTCGGCGAAGTCGAACCGGGCGCCCAGCACACTGACCAGCCACCGCCATCGCCCGATACTCGCCGCGGCGGTCAGATGCGCTACCACCTCCTCGACACACCAGCTACCGCACAGCGACTGCCGCGCCCACTGTTCGTCGGTCAGGCCGACGAGATCCTCGGCCAGCGCCACACGTTCGGCGTGCGCCAGCGCCCACAGTTCGGCGCGCGAGTACGACATCGGGGAACCTTCCACTTCGACCGCCTGCATGGCAGCAGTTTCGATGATCGCCACTACAGACGGCGCCGCACCCGCGAACTCATCGGCCTGGTGTTCACTGATGATCGGATGTGTTCAGCGACAGCCGCCGCTACGGCAACATCGTCCCGATCACCGACGGCCAGGACGAGGGCCCCACGGCCGACATCGTCGCCGAGATGGACTATCCGGCGCCCGCATCTCGCGTGCAAGCCGTCATCGATCATCAGCGCGGGTCCAGGAGGAGAATCTCGACATGATCGAGTTCGAGGAATCGATAGCCACCCGTGTGTTCGACTCCCCTCACGGAGAGATCACCGCACACATCGGCAGACCGGTGCAACCGGACGACCGGCCGGACTGGTTCTGCCCGTGGACCATCGAGGGATCCGAGGACGGGCCGATCGCGAGTTTCGCGATGGGTATCGACGCGATGCAGGCGTTGATCTTCGCTCTCGCGGCCGTTGGTGACCGGATCGCCGCCGAGAACGAACCCGTGTCTTTTCTCGGTGACGAGGCGAATCTCGGAATGCTCCGTACGGAACTCGGCCTGACCGATCGGTGGCAAGCGACGGTGTCGGTGCCCACGGGTTCGGCCCAGCGCTGATGCCGGGCACCGAGTTCACCGGATAGCCCGGTCGTTGTCGGTGCCGTTGACAACGCGAGACGACGGTCGAGAATCCCGCTCGGCTATCCGGATTCGGGCACCGTCACCTCCCGCGGGGACTTGTCGGTGCGCAGGCCGCGCCAGCTGGGGTGGCGCAGGCCCTCGGGGGTGGCTTCGCGGTATTCGATGTCGGCGACCAGGGTCGGGGCGACCCAGTGGGCGGTGGGCAGTGTGGGCGGAGTGTCGAACGGGGGGTCGGGCCGGGCGAGGCGGTCGAGGTCGGCTTGCAGGGCGCGGCGGGCGGGCAGGGTCCAGCCGGTGCCGACATTGCCGATGTGGACCAGGTGACCGGCGGCGTCGTGGGCGCCCAGGATCAGGGAGCCGAAAGTGCCGGTGTAGCGGCCGTTTCCGGGGAGCCAGCCGGCGATGACGGCTTCGGTGGTGTGGCGGAACGGGGTCTTGATCCAGGCCGGTGAGCGGGTGCCGGGCCGGTAGGGGGCGGTGAGCAGTTTGCTGACGATGCCTTCGAGGTGGTGCTCGTGGGCCAGGGTCAGCAGGGTGTCGGCGTCGCGGTCGATCCAGTACGGGGACAGCCGGATGCCGGGGCCCTCCACGCCGAGTCCGGCCAGGTGTTCGCGGCGTTGCCGATACGGCAGGCCGAGCAGTGTCGCGCCGTCGGCTTCGAGCACGTCGAACAGGAAGTATTCGACGGGGATCTGCGCGCGCAGCGTCGGGGTCGGCTGTCGGACGTGCATGCGTCGTTGCAGTCGCGCGAAGGAGGGTGCGCCGGTGGCCGGGTCGGGTGCGGTGATCTCGCCGTCGAGCAGCAGGGTCCGGCCCGCGGCGGCCTTCGTCAGGGCGGTGGTGAGTTCCGGGTAGGAGCCGCTGATGTCGCGGCTGTTGCGGCTGTAGAGCCGGCAGGCGCCGCCGTCGCAGACGGCCAGGGCGCGTACGCCGTCCCATTTCATCTCGATGGCCCACCGGCCGGGTTCGTCCGGCGGCTGTCCGGGGGTCGCCAGCATGGGCGAGGGCACCGATCCCACCCACGTCAGCGTACTTTCAGCAAACTTCGCTGGGCTGCGGTATCGAATACGGTTCGGTCACGGGATGTTCAGTGCGGGCCGGGGTACTCGTAGCGCACCTCGCGCGCGTCGACGTCGCGGCCGCAGCAGGTGCAGCGGATCACCTGCTCGAGGTCGCCGTCGTCGGCGGCGTGCAGCAGGCGCAGGGTGGGACCGTCCGGGCCCCACCGGTTGCCCCAGCGCATGAGGGCGACGGTGATTCCGTAGAGATCGCGGCCCTTGTCGGTGAGCCGGTATTCGTCACGGGGTGGCCGCTCGCTGTAGCGGCGGCGCTCCAGGATGCCGTTGTCGACGAGTTTCTTCAGGCGTTCGGTCAGGATATTGCGGGCCACGCCCAGGTTGCGGCGCATATCGGCGAACCGGCGGACGCCGAAGAACGCCTCGCGCAGGATCAGGAAGGTCCAGCGATCCCCCACGTGGTCGACGGCCGCGGCGACCGGATCGTGGCGCAGGCGCGGCAGGTCGTCGCGGGGTTCGCTCATTCGCTCAGCCTACCCAGGTGGGTTGCGAAACAAAACCTACCCTGCCAAGGTGGGTCTCGAATCGAAACTCACTCGGGAGGCCGACATGCTCGCCAGAATCCGCGACCGGGCGCTGACCGCCGCCCTGCAACCCCTCTGCGCGCCCTGGCGACTGCGCACGGCCGGCGCGGTCGCGCTGCCGGGAAAGCGCGTCGTGATCACCGGCGCCTCCTCGGGAATCGGGCGCGCGACCGCGCTGCGGCTGGCCGAACTCGGCGCCGAGGTGGCCCTGGTGGCCCGGCGCCGCGACGAACTCGAGCAGGTCGGCGCCGAGATCGCCCGTCATGGCGGGCGTGCGCTGGTCCTCCCGTGCGATCTCACCGACCGCGCCGCCGTGCACGAGCTGGCCGCCGAACTGCTCGGCACCTGGGGGCAGGTCGACATCCTGATCAACAACGCCGGGCGTTCGATCCGCCGGACCGTGCTCGAGTCGTGCACGCGATTCCACGACTTCGAACGCACGATGGCCGTGAACTACTACGGGCCCGTCGCACTCACCCTCGAACTGCTGCCGTCCATGATCGAGCGCGGCGACGGCCACATCGTCAATGTCGCGACCTGGGGCGTGCCGGCCGAGCGGATGCCGAAGTTCGCCGCCTACCACGCCTCCAAGTCGGCGCTGACCGCCTTCGGTCACAGCCTCGCCGCCGAGGTCGCCGAACACGGAATCCACGTGACAGCCGTGCACTTCCCGCTGGTGCGCACGCCGATGATCGCACCCACCGCCACCTATCGCGCCAAGCCCGCGCTCACTCCCGAACAGGCCTCGGAGTGGATGATCACCGCCATCCGCACCCGCGCCCGCCACCTGCGCCCCCGCTATGTCCCGATGATCGGCGCGGTCAGCGCCCTCGCGCCCGCCACCGCCGACTCGATCCTGCTGAACCTCAGCTGACACCCCTGACCAGCGCTTTTCGATAGTCGACGTGCTCGAGGGAGCCCCGAGGCAGAATTCCTGTTGTTGCGATTAAAATTCTGATTATGCAATCAGCACGCGAGCGGCCGAGCTTCATCGAGCTGGCGCGTCGACGCCAGATCGTGGATGCCGCGATCGAGACGATCGCGGATCTAGGGCTGGCCAAGGCGTCGAACGCCGCGATAGCGGCTCGCGCGCAGGTGAGCCCGGCACTGATCAGCTACCACTTCGGATCTCGGCAGGGGCTGATCGATCAGATGCGCGCAACGATCCAGCAGCGAGTCGACGAAGCCATGAAGCCCGTCGAGGAGGACGACAGCTACGTCTCGGCGCTCGAAGGAATGCTTCGGCGGTTCGCCGCGCACTGCCTCGACAACTTGCCGGCCATGCTCGTGTCGACGCAGTTCGAACGCCACGACCAGGCAGGCGGGGCGGCCCGGGACGCAGAGCAGGCCGAGGGCTTGGCGGAATTGCGCACGTTCATCGCCGAAGGACAGCAGTATGGCCAGTTCCGACCGGTGGACGCCCGGCTCGTCGCCTCGGTGCTGATGAACGCGATGACGGATCTGCCGCGCGAAATCCGCGACCGGGGCGACGCCGACCGGTCAGTGTTCGAACGCGATTGGCCGTTGCTGTTCGTCAATGCTCTCGCCGTTCGGGACGACGAGGGGTGACGATCATGGGTGCCGGTCGCAACCGCTCCACGAAGCCGGGTGGGGACCAGCACGCTCACCCCGGGCCGGTCCTGGTGCTTTTCCTGCTGTCGCCGCTGATCGGCGAAATCGTCGGTGCGGCGTTTCGATTCAGCTATCTCGCCCAGCCGCTGCGGGCCGCGGCGATCGTGTGCTTCTACGGTGCGGGTGTGCTGTTGGTCCGGGAAGCAGTGCGACGCCGGGGCCTCGACGGGTGGGGGTTGTTGTTGCTCGCCCTCGCGTTCGCAGTACTCGAGGAAGGGCTCGGGCTACAGACGATCTTCGATCCGCAAGGGATGGACGGCGAAACCGTCTACGGGCGGGCATTCGATGTGAACTGGCTGTGGGCGGTCGTGGTCGCCGGATACCACGCGGTGTGGAGCATCGTCGTTCCGATTGTGCTGACGCACCTGGCCTTTCCCGCCGAGCGGCACGCCGCCTGGCTGTCGCGTTCGATGCTGAGCGTTTTCGCGGGTGTGTTCGCCGTCGGGTTCGCCTTGTTCGTGTTCATCTCGCTCGTTCGGTCCGACTTCCGCCTGTCCGCCGCGCAGATCGTCGGCGGCTGCGCCGCGGTGATCATCCTGGTGTGGTCGGCGGGCAGGTGCCGGCGACCGTGGGCCACCACCTCGACGAAGCGCAGCCCCGAACCTGCGACCGTCGGCTGGCTCGGATTCGGTGCGGGACTGGCGTGGCTGATGCTGTATCTGGTCGCGTTCATCGGCAGCCCGGCGCCCTTCGTGGTGTGGACACTCGCAGCGCTGGTATTCGCCGCGGCCCTCGCCGGGATCATGCGCCGCTGGGCGGCGCGACCGGGCTGGAGCCGGCGACATCGACTCAACGGCTGTCTCGGCGCCGTGCTGGCGTTGTGGCTGTTCGGTCTCTTCCTGGTCGCCAATGGCGGACGGACCGATGACATCGTGTTCCACTTCGTCGTTCTCGCCGGAATAACCGTCGGCTACCTGTGGCTTCGCAGCCGAACCCGCCCTGCGGCGGTATCCGATTCCGATCCGCGGCCTGGCGACCCGGCCTGACCGATACCGCAGTCGACACTCGGAACTCCTACGCGCACAACACCTCCGGCGCGGTCCGCACGCGCGACGGCGTCCGGACCGCCCGGGTACGGCTCAGAGGGCGATGCCGAGCAGGGCGTCGACGGCGGTGCGGATCACCGGCGGCGCGGACCGGTCGGGGCCGCCGTAGGTGAGCGCCTGGTCGGCCCAGTTGTCCACGGCGGCAAGGGCTTTGGGGGTGTCGAGGTCGTCGGCCAGGTGCTGGCGCAGGCGGGCGACGGTGTCGGTGGCGTCGGGGCCCGCGGTAAGGGCGGCGGCGCGGCGCCAGCGGTCCAGGCGGGCCTCGGCCTCGGTCAGGACCTCGGCGGTCCACATGCGGTCGGCGCGGTAGTGACCGGCGAGCAGGCCCAGGCGGATGGCGCCGGGATCGGTGCCGCCGCGGCGCAGGGTGGAGACCAGCACCAGATTGCCCTTGGACTTCGACATCTTCTCCCCGTCGAGCCCGATCAGCCCGGCGTGCACGTAGTGGCGGGCGAACCGGCGGGTGTCGCCCAGCGCCTCGGCGTGCGCGGCGGAGTACTCGTGATGCGGGTAGATCAGGTCGCTGCCGCCGCCCTGCACATCGAATTCGGGGCCGAGCCGGTTCAACGCGATCGCCGCGCACTCGATGTGCCAGCCGGGGCGACCGGCGCCGAACGGCGCGGGCCACGACGGTTCACCCGGGCGCGCCGCCCGCCACAGCAGCGCGTCGATGATGTCGCGTTTGCCGGGACGATCCGGGTCACCGCCACGTTCGGCGAACAGGCGTTCCATGGTGGCGCGGTCGTAGCCGGATTCGTAGCCGAACTGCTCGGTGGCGTCGGCCCGGAAGTAGATGTCGGGGTACTCGGCGTCCTCGACCGTGTACGCGGCGCCCGCGGCGAGCAGCTTCTCGACCAGTTCGACGACCTCGTCCACCGATTCGATGGCGCCGACGTATTCGCGGGGCGGCAGGATACGCAGCGCGGTCATGTCCTCGCGGAACAGGTCGATCTCACGGGTGCCCAGATCCCGCCAGTCGATACCGTCACGGTCGGCGCGTTCGAACAGCGGGTCGTCGACGTCGGTGACGTTCTGCACGTAGTGCACCTCGTGACCCGCGTCCCGCCACACCCGGTTGACCAGATCGAAGGTCAGGTAGGTGGCGGCGTGGCCGAGATGGGTGGCGTCGTAGGGGGTGATCCCGCAGACGTACAGCCCGGCCGTGGCGCCGGGCGTGACCGGGCGCACCTGGCGGTCGGCGGTGTCGTACAGGCGCAGCGGCGGCCCCGCTCCGGGCACGGCGGGTAGGGCGGTATCGGACCAGGACTGCATGATTCGAGGGTAGAGGTGTGATCGCGGCCGGTGCGCCCCGGGCCGGTCCAGCGACCACCGATCACCCCGCCCACCCCATCGCCGAGCTGGGCGAATCGGGCATCGAGGGAATGTCAACCGTTTCGCTCATCCGGAATTCCGGTCCAGCCGTCGGTGCGCAGGCATGGAGCTCGTGTCGCACGGGCCGCGAACGCGACTACGAGCGAGGTCAGCCCGCGAGTGTGCGAGCCAGTAGCGCCAGCAGGTCGTCCCAGTGCCGTTGCAGTGCCGCGGCATCGAAGCTGTCGGTGTCGGCCATCGTGTACCCGTGAACCGTGCCGGGGTAGATCTCGGAGCAGTACTTCACTCCCGCCGCGTCCAGGTCCCGATTGAGGTCGGCGAGTGTCTCGGGTGTGAGATCGGAGGCGGCGTGACCGAGATGGAGTTCGGCGGTGAGCGTCGCGAGCAGTTCGTGCCGCTCGGTCTCGTCGGCGCCGAACGGGCTGTGGAATCCCGCGACGGCGGCTACCCGGCCGGGGTGCGCGGCGGCCGTGCGCGCGGCCAGCAGGCCACCGATGCAGTAGCCGGTCACCGCGACCGGCCCGGCGCTCACCTCGGGGCGGCTCGTGAGGTGGTCCAGGTATGCCGCGGCGTCGCGGCGCGCCCGGTCGGGGGTGTGCGCCCGGATCAACGGCATCACCTGGGCGAAGATCTGCGGCCGGAGATCGTCGCCGATGTGCTCGGGCAGGTCCAGCAGTGGTGTGGGGCCGTGGCGATAGAACGGGTTGGGCACCAGCACGAAGTATCCGTGCCCGGCCAGTTCGACGGCCAGCTCCCGCAGCACGGGCCGGATACCGAACCCGTCCGGATACATCAGCACACCCGGGTGGGACGCGCCGTCGCCGGGGTGGACGGCCAATGCGTCGGCCCGGCCATCGGCGGTCGGAACGAGCAGTGTTTCGATACGCATGAATCATCCTGTCGTGATTGATATTTCGAGTCGGCGATCAATCGCGACGACGGGGGGTGCCCGCGCAGGTCCGCGCGATATCGACAGCGGGCACGCACCGGCCCGCCCGGTGCTCAGAACAGCACCGGGTCGCCGATCCGTGTGTGGCGCAAGGCCGTCCCGGTAGACATCGCCGCCCAGCCTATCGCACGGGCCATGGTTCTCTGCCCTACAGGAGATCCAGAGTGAAGACGACCCGGGACAGCACCACCCACGGTGACCAGAAGTGGTACAGCGCGAACAGGACCGTGCGGTTACCGGGTCCGCGTGCCGATTACGCTCGTGGGATGTCTCGTGTGCTGGCCGATCTCCCCTATGCGCGCCGCCTCGCGTCCTTCGACGGTGACCTCGAACCCGATCAGGAGTACGACAATCTCCATCTGGACGGGCGCGAGTTCGACGAACCCGATTGCCGCGGTACGCGTTTCGTCGAATCAGCGCTGACCGAGCTGACGGTGCTGCGCGGCAGCTTCCGGTTCGGCAGGTTCACCGATGCGTGGTTGCGCGGTGTGCGGCTGGTCGGTACGAACCTGGGGCAGAGCGATTGGCAGGACACCGAGCTCATCGATTCCGCCTGGTCCGGTGTGGAGATCGTCAGCGCCGGCATGCGGCGGATCCGTTTCGAGAGCTGCAAGTTCGAGTCGGTGAACTTCCGCGATTGCACGCTGCGCGATATCGAGTTCGTCGACTGTGTGCTGCGCGATGTCGATTTCGCGGAAGCCACCCTGCGCGGGCTCACCTTCGCGGGCTCGACGCTGACCCGCCTGGCGCTGGACCGTGCCCGCCTCCAGGATGTCGATCTGCGCGGCGCCCGCTCCATCGACGTCGCCAGCGGCATGGACGCCTTGCGCGGGGCCACCATCAACCACACCCAGCTGCTGGATCTGGCGCCCGCGTTCGCGCACGCGGCAGGTGTCGTCGTCCGCGACGATTGACCCGCCGCGCTCTCGGCTCAGCCGACCGTGATCGCCCCGGCGGCGATATCGGCTTTCACCTTGTCCATCACCGCGGCCGCCTCCGGGCTGGCCGCGCACAGCACGATGTCGGTGGCCCCGGTGCCCGAGGCCAGCCCGAACCGCACCTGCTCGGCCTTGAACGTGTTGTTCAGTACCGCCTGCACCGCGTACTCGAGTTCGGCGCCGGTATCGCTTTTCACATACCCGGCGTATCCCGTCTCGCACGGCTTGACCAGCGGCCCGCCGACGACGGCGGCCTCGCCTTCCCTGGCCGCCTGCGCCAGTCCCTGCCGGCCCAGGTTGAGTTGCTGGCCGAAGGCGCCCGCTCCGGCGCCGACCCCGGCCTGGGCGGCCTGTTTGGCCTTGGCGACGTCGTTGAAGTCGCCGACGTACTGCGGCGCGAGCACGTTCACCTCCGGCCGCACGTGCCGGGCACCCTGTTCGAAGGCTTTGGCGGTCTTGACGATCGCGGGTAGTTCCATACCGCCGACGAAGGCCACCTTGCCGGTCTTGGTCACCAGCGCCGCGTACGCGCCGGCCAGGAAGCCGCCGTCGGCCTGGACCGGGTCGTAGTAGGCGAGGTTGGCCAGGGGTGCGGCGTCGGCGGGGCCGCCGATCTCCACGAATTTGACCTTCGGGAAGGCCGGCGCGACCTGGCGCAGTACGGAATCGGTTTGGCCGCCGAAGGATACGACCAGATCCGAGCCGGTGGCCAGGCGGGTCAGGACCTGCTGGTAGTCGGCGGCGGGCACCTGTTCGACCTTGGTGAGCGCGGCCTTGCCGGTCAGGTTCTGTTGCAGCCGCTGATAGCCCTCGTATCCGGATTGCATGAATCCGTCGTCGGAGAGCGAGCCGGGGAACATCACGCCGACCTTCAGGCCGTCGGTGTCGGCGCTGGTGCCGCAGGCGGTGAGCGTGCCGGCCGTGAGGGCGAGCAGGGCGGTGACGGCGAGTTTCTTCATGGGCGTTTCCTTATAACTTTGCGGTATGCCATTAACGTAGAAGTGGGTGATTACCAGCGCATTTCGTGCGCGTTTCTCATCTCGCCAGGTCGATCTCGGTGCCCAGCCCGCGCTGGCGCGCGGCGTCGATGAGCAGCCGCGCCACGGCCAGGTCCTGCAACCCGACACCGAGAGAGTTGTAGAGGGTGATCTGCTCGGCGTCGCCGCGCCCGGGCTTGGAGCCCAGCAGCACCTCTCCGATCTCGTCGCCGACGTGCGCCGCGTCGATCACGCCCTCGCCCAGCGGAATCAGCACGTCACCGGATTCGTGCAGGGCGGTCGAGCGGCTGTCCACGATCACTCGCGCCCGCGCGATCCCCTCGGAGTCGATTTCGCGATGATCCGGGCGCGGCGGCGCACCGACCGCGTTGACGTGCAGGCCGGGCCGGAACCACGCCCCGCGCACCACCGGCCGCCGCGACGGGGTGAGGGTGCACAGCACCTCCGATGCCCGCACCACCTGTTCGGGCGACTCGGCGATCTCGGCTCCGGTCGCCTCCGCGAACGCGCGCACCGTCGCGGTGCTGCGGCTCCACACCAGCACCCGCTCGAATTCGCGCACCGCGCGCAAGGCTTGCAGATGCGTATGTGCCAGCGCCCCGGCCCCCACGAACCCGAGCACCCGGGCGTCGGGGCGGGCCAGCGCGGCGGTGGCGACCGCCGAGGCGGCCGCGGTCCGGAATCGGGTGACCGCCGCGCCGTCGATGAGCGCCGCGCACGCACCGTCGGCGGTGTCGACGGTCAGAATCGCCGAACGCTGTGCGGGCAAACCGATCTCACGGTTTGCGGGTATGTCGGCGAGCAGTTTCACCGCCGCCAGCCCCGTACCGCGTGAGGCCGCCACCATCGCCAGGAAACTGGCCTGCGCACCGGGCAGCCGCATCGCCGGTGGCGCGGGCGCGACCGCGTCGCCGCGCGCGAGCTCGATATGGGCCGCGCGCACCGCGGCGATCACCTCGGGCAGCCGCAGCATCGCCAGCACCTCGGAGCGGGTCAGGATCAGTGTCATCGGACGGTGGCCTCTCGCGGAAACGGTTGGGTGCGCAGGGCGAGCACTGTGACCAGGGCCGTCACGCCTTGGCCTCGCGCAGGAAGGGGCGGGTCAGCGCGGCCGGTGCGCGCGACGCGCCGACCAGTCCGCTGACGGCCAGCACGGCCAGCAGGTACGGCGACATCACCAGCACGGCGGTCGGCAGATGCCAGCCGAAGGACGGCGCCGCGAATTGCAGCGCCTGGGCGATGCCGAAGAACAGGCAGGCCAGCATGGTCGGCCACGCCTTCCAGCGCCCGGCGATCACCGCGACCACCGCCAGATATCCGGCGCCGGCGGTGAGATTGTCGGTGAAGGCGTGCACGTCGGCCAGCGCCAGGTGCGCACCCGCCAGCCCCGCGGTGAGCCCGGTCAGCAGTACCACCGCGTAGCGAATCGCCGTGACCGGCAGGCCGCTGCGATCGGCGGTGACCGGGTCGGCGCCGATCGCGGTCACCGCCAGCCCGAGACCGCTGCGGTGACTGAACAGCACCGCCAGCACCACCGCCACGGCGATTCCGAGGTAGCCGAGCGCGGTCTGCGCGAACAGCGCCGGACCGAGCAACGGAATCTCGTGCAGCAGAGGGATTTCCAGCCGGTCGAACCCCGCGACGGTGCGGTCGCCGGTGAAGTACAGCCGCGAGCCGTAGGTGGTGGCGCCCAGCGCCAGCGCGTTGGCGGCGATACCGGTGACGATCTGATCGGCCCGCAACGTCACACTGAGGACCGCTTGCAACGACGCCACCAGCAGACCGGCGATCACCGCGCACAGCAGACCGGCCCCGGCGTTGCCGCTGGCGTGCGCGCCGACGGCCCCGGCGAACGCGCCGGTCAACATCATCGCCTCGACGCTGAGGTTGAGCACACCGGCCCGCTCGCTGACCAGCTCGCCCGCCGAGGCGAGCAGCAGCGGAATTGCCAGGCGTACACCGCCGTCGAGCAGTTCACCGATCGCGCTCATGCCTGCACCTCGCTGCCGCTCGGCTCCGGCCCGACCGCGACTGCGGCTGTGCCTGCTGTTCGCTCGCTCATCGCAGCCCACCTCGCCGCAGGATGACCGCACCGGCCACCAGAATGATCAGCACGCTCTGCACCACCTGGACGCTCGAGGCCGGAACCCCCGCGGCCAGTTGCAGATTGATCCCGCCCGAGGCCAGCAGCCCGAACGCCAGCGCGATGCCCGCGACCGCGGTCAACGAGCCACGCGCCAGCAACCCGACCACCAGCCCGGCGAACCCGTAGCCGGACGTGAAGTGTTCGGCCAGCACGAACGGCACCGCCGCGACCAGCCCGGCCCCCGCCACTCCGGCCAGCCCGCCCGCACCGGCCAGCGCACCGAAACGCAGCCGCGCCACCGGCAGGCCCAGCCGCGCGGCCGCGGGTTCGGACAGGCCGACCGCGGCCAGCCGAGTGCCGATCGCGGTGCGGCGCAACAGGATCGACGCGCCCACGGCGGCGATGACGGCCAGCGCGACCGCGATGGTCGCGGGCGAATCGGGCAGGCCGAGCAGCGGCAGGCGCGCGCCCTCGATCAGGGGCGCGGACTGCGGCAGCGTGTCGGCGGAGGTGACGGGCTGGCGCAGCAGCGCCGGTTCGTGCACCACCAGCGTCACCACCCCCAGGCCGACGAAGTTGAGCAGCAGCGTGGTGATGACCTCGCTGGTGCCGCGCCACACCGTCAGCCCGGCGGCGATGCCCGCCCACGCCGCACCCGAAGCGAACCCGGCGAGCAGGATCAGCGGCACGCCGAGCACGGCGGGAGTCGCGGCGGGCAGGTGCACGCCGACGGCGGTCGCGGCGATACCGCCCAGCGCCAGTTGGCCTTCCGCGCCGACGTTGACCAGTCCGGCCCGGTAGGCGATCGTGAACCCGGTGCCGATCAGCGCCAGCACCGCGGCCGCGTTCAGCGCGCTGCCGAGACCGTAGGGCGAGCCGAACATGCCGGTCCACAGGGCATTCGCGGCCGCGCCCGGTTGCGCACCACCGACGACGACGAGCACCACCGCGACCAGCAGTGTCACGGCCACCGCACCGCCGTAGACGGCGATATCACGGCGCGCGGCCAGGACCGGCGCGGAGTTCGCGCGGCGAAGAACAGTGTTCATGAGGCGGTTCCGAGCATGAGATGGGCGATCCGGTCGGTGGCCGAGGGGTCGGCCGGGTCGACGGGGCCGTGCAGCCGGCCCCGATAGGCGACCAGAATCCGGTCGCACAGGGTGAGCAGTTCGGGGACCTCGTGGGAGACGATCAGCACCGCGGCACCGGCGGCGGCCGCGGCCCGCAATCGGGTCAGCACGCTGTCGACCGCGCCGAGGTCCAGGCCGCGGGTGGGATGCGCGGCGACCAGGCAGCGCAGCGGATCCAGCGCGAGTTCGCGCGCCACCACCACCTTCTGCTGGTTGCCGCCGGACAGGGTGGCCATCGCCGCGCCCGGCCCGGCGGCTTTGATGTCGTGCGCGGCGATGACCCGCGCGGCCGCCGCGTGCAGGGCCCGTCGATCCAGCAGGCCGCGCCGCCGGAATTCCGACAGCCGGCCAAGATACAGGTTCTCGGCTACGCTCATCGCCGGTATGCAGCCTTCGTGGTGTCGATCCTCCGGGATCACGCCCAGTCCGGCGGCCGTGCGGGCCGCGGGCGTGGCATGGGTGAGGTCGCGACCGTCGAGTTCGACGCTGCCCGCCTCCGCCCGCCGCGCCCCGCTGAGCACCGCCACCAGTTCGCTCTGTCCGTTGCCCTCCACCCCGGCGATCCCGGTGATCTCTCCCGGCCGCAACCGCAGGTCGAGTCCGTCGAGGGCGAATCCTCCACTCGGCGTGGTCGATCGCAACCCGTCGACCCGCACCACCTCTCGATCCGGACGTGTCGGCGCCGGTTGCTCCGCGCTGTCGTGGTTGCCGCGCCGCGCTGTGCCCGAAACGCTGTCTGCCCCCTCAGCGCCGCCCTCGCTCATGCCCGCGTTCGCCCCCAGGATCAGCGCGGGATTCAACGCACCGGCTGGGCGGCCGATCATCAACTCCACCAGCGTGTTCCGGCTGAACTCGCGCAGCGGCCCGCTCCCGGCGACCCGCCCGCCGCGCAGCACGGTCGCGCGGTCTCCGGCTTTCTCGATCTCGCCGAGCTTGTGCGTCACCAGGACCACGGCCCGGCCGGAGTCGGCGATCCGGCGGCAGGTGTCGAGCAGGGCCGCGATCTCGGCGGGGCCGAGCACCGCGGTCGGCTCGTCCAACAGCACCAGCCGCGGGTCCCGGAGCAGGCATTTCACGATCTCCACCTGCTGGCGATCACCGACCGACAGCGTGGCGGCGGGTGCGTCGAGTTCGACCCGCAGACCGAACTCCTGCCCGAGCACCGCCACCCGCGTGGCGAGTTCGCGTCGCGGCACCCGCAGCCAGGAGCGGGTGCCCAGGACGAGATTCTCGGCGACCGTCAGCTCCGGCACCAAGCTGAAATGCTGATGCACCATGGCGATTCCGCGCCCGAGCGCGTCGGCGGGTCGCCGCGGCCGATAGGGCGCGCCGAACAGCCGCATCTGGCCGGTGTCCAGGCGCGCACCGCCGTAGACGAGATTGCACAGCGTGGATTTGCCCGCCCCGTTCTCGCCGAGCACGCAGTGCACTTCGCCCGGGTGCACGCTCAGGTCCACCTCGGCCAGGGCGCGCACCGCGCCGTAGGTCTTGCCGACGCCGGTCAGCTCCAGTGTCGCCGCCACGGTCACCTCCAAGTATTGGTATACCGTTAAATTGACGGTACGGTGTGGCGGGCGTATTCCGGCCGTGTTTCGTCTGTGAAAACCCGTGCGGGATACCGATACTGTGGATTCTCGTGACTGCCCCCTCGCGCCGAGACCACGCCTACCAGGTGCTCAAACGCCGCATCGTCGAGGTCGAACTGCATCCCGGCGCCCGCCTGGTCGAACGCGACCTCGCCGCCGAACTCGAGGTCTCGCGCATCCCGCTGCGCGAGGCCCTGCGCATGCTCGCCGCCGAGGGGCTGGTGCTGCTGGTACCGCACAAGGGCGCCCTGGTGGCCACGTTCTCTCCCGCCGACGTGCGCGATCTGTTCGACATCCGCGAAGTGCTCGAATCACTGGCCGCGCGCCTGGCCGCCGAACGCGCCACCCCCGCGACCCTGGCCCCGCTCACCGCACGCCTCGCCGCCGCCCGCGCCGCCACCGCCGCCGCCGACCTGCCCCGGATCGCGGCCGCCAACGCGGCCTTCCACACCCAGATCGTCGACCTGGCCGCCAATCCGCTGTTGAGCACGCTGCTCAGCCCGCTCGCCGCGCGCACCGAATGGCTGTTCCGCCTGACCGCATCCCGGGATCCGGGCGAGCAGTGCTCCGAACACGAGGAGCTCTACGCGCTGATCGCCGCCGGTCGCGCCGAGGCCGCCGCCGCGTGCGCGCTGGCCCACGTCGCGGCCGGTCGCGCACTGAGCATGGCGCTGGCCGAGCAGTGGTCCGACCCCGATTTCGACCCCGAACTCGTCGCCAAGGGCCGTCGCCGCCGCGCCAGGACCACCTAGCCGCCCGGAATCGGTTGCGTGCTAATCCCTTCCGATCACCACTGGTTTCGGGACCGCTCGCGGCGGCTAACCTGGTGAGGTGAACGTCGAGGTAACCCCCTTGCCCGGTATCGGCGTGCGCAAGGAGTTCGCGCTCGGACGCGGACGGCGCCGCATCGGGATCATCGATCACAGGGACGGATCGATCGACCTGATCGTCGGCAAGTCCGGCGATCCGGAAGACAGCGAGCAGATCCCGCTGTCGGCCACCGAAGCGTCGGTGCTGGCCAACCTGCTCGGCGCGCCGCAGCTGGTGGCGCAGCTGCGCGAGGAGCACCGCGAGTTCGACGGGGTCACCACCAGGCAGCTCGCGATCCGCAAGGGCTCACCGTATGCGGGCCGCCGCCTCGGCGCTACCGAGATGCGCACCCGCACCACCACCTCCATCGTCGCGGTGATGCGCGCGGGCAACCCGATTCCCTCCCCCGGCCCGGATTTCGAGTTCACCACCGGTGATCTGCTGATCGTCGTCGGCACCGCCGAGGGGCTCGAGGCGGCGGCGGCCATACTCCTCGACGGCTAGACCAGATCGGCGACCTCGAGGTAGATCTGCCGCAGCACCTCGAGTTCGGCGAGATAGCCGTCGTCGTCGGAGCCGAACGCGGCGACCGCGCGTTCGCCCGCCCGCAGCCGCTGCCCGGCGAAGTCGCGCCGGCCCAGGATGATCTCCTGGGCGCGTTCGAAACCCGAGTCCGCCGCCTGGGCTCTGGCCGGATCCGGCACGCCGAGCAGGTCGGTGACGGTGCCCGGGACGAGCCGGGCGGCCACGATCTGATCGAAGCTCGGACGCGCCCCGATCCGGTGCGCCACATACAACCGGCCGGGCGCGCCGAACACCAGGTGCGTCAGTGCGGTCGGGGCCCGGCGCGGGGCGAGCTCGTGAAAGTACACCACCTGCCGGATATCGGCCGCCACCTCGGCGACCGGCGCGCTCGAGGCACGGCGCACATGTCCGCGGAACAGGGTGCCGCGCAGCGACTTCCGGCTACCGTCGGCGAGCTCGGCCGGCGCGAACTCCTCCGGCACGAAGGTGTGCAGGCCGTCGTAGCCGCGGCGGCGATCCGCGCCCAGCGCGCGCCGCCCGCGGTCGTCGAGCTCGACAGCCAGCACGGCCTGGGCATTGTGTGGCGGTGAGAATCTCGCCAGGTTCGACAGATAGCAGTCGACCCCGGTCCCGAAGACCAGCATGGCGTGGCTGCTCGTCGTCTCGGCCGGGCCACCGGCGCGTTCGGGTGTCGGTGTGTGGATCCCGTTCATGCGGAAGGCTCCTTCCGGTTCAGCCCTGCCTCTGAACCGTGACACGAAACCGTCCCGAACTCCCGAGTGCCGCGCTACTCGAATCCGTCCGCGGTACTACTCGGAATCAGTTGTAGGACTTGGCGACCGCGTCCAGCAACGCTTCGAGCGTGTCGTAGGTCGGTGTGTCCACCACGTCGATCAGGTCCGGCTGCACCGGAACCCGGTGTTCGGCGGTGACCTTCGCGAACCGGTCGGCATCGCCGGTGCGGAACCCGTGCTCGGCGGCCAGGCGCTGCAGGTCCGGGTCGGTGGACAGCAGCCGCCCGAGCCGGTCACCGTCGGCGCGCAGCGGGACCAGGGTGTGGCGCGACAGTACCGTCGGCGACGGATAGGTGAGCACCATGCCCGGGGCGGTGCGGCCCTGCACGGCGGCCTCCACGAACTGCGCCTCGTAGATCAGCACCAGCGGCGACGGGCCCATGCCCGCGGCCAGGTACTCCTGGAACGGGCCCTGCGTGGAGTTCTCGGTGTAGCCCTGACCGGCGAACAGCCGCTGCAACGTGGGCAGCACCGCCTGCGTGGCCCGCTCGTCCTGCACGACCGCGCGGTCGTTGGCGACGAAGCTGGCGATCGCGGCGTACATGGCCGCGGAATTGGAGGTCCGCGGGTCGGTGGTGGAGACCAGGATGTTCTTGCGCACCGGGTAGGTGGTGTTGTTCGCCAGATGCGCCCACTCGGTGTTGGTGTTCACCAACTCCAGATAGCGGGCCATGTCGAAGGTCGGCACCGGGCCGGGCCGCAGCACCCGCGCCTCGGTCAGCAGATCTGCGATCGGCTGGAAGGTCGCGATCGCCATCGGCGAGGAGAACGGGGTGTATTTGGTGTTGATGTTGCGGGCGCGCTGAATCCGCTCGGCGGCCGGGCTGCTCGAGGGGAACGCGAAATCGAACGCGCTCAGATCCACCGACTGCGCGATCTGGCGCGACCCCGCCGGCTGCGCCTCGACCCGCAACCCGTGCCGGGCCAGCGCCTCGACCACGCGCGCATCCTCGAAGTAGGCCAACTTCTCCGAACCGACCACCCCGCGCACCACCGTCGGCCCCGGGATCGCCGGTGTCGCCGACGGCGTGGGCTCGCGATCACGAGTCACCAGCGCCACCACCACGATCCCGACCATCACCGCCGCACCGGCACCCACCAGGGTGCGCCGGTCGATCACCAGGCCCGCGCCGCGCGCCGCCCGCCGGCGATCGGCCCGGCTGCTCGCCGCCGCGGGCTGCTCGACCGCCGCGGCGGCCTCCTCGATGACGCTGCCCGGGGCCGGCGGCGCCAGCTCGCGATGCACGATGCGCTCGACCAGGATCGGCACGAACTCCCGCACCGGATGCCCGTCGAAGCGGGCGCGCACCGCGGTCACCGTCGTCTGGATGTCGTCCGGGGAATGCGAGTCCGCATAGGTCTCGAGCAGACTGTCGATCAACCGGCGGATCGCCTGTTCTTCGCGGACAGTATCGACAGCCACCGTTTCTCCTCGCGCGCGCAGCCCGGCCACATGATCAAATCCGGCCGAACCCTACCGGCAATCGCGCGGCGTGACAGTCGGCGCACGATCGCATCGAGTGCGGAATTCGGTGCGGCGGAAGCGCTCTCGACGGGCTCTGCGCCCAGGTCAGCGGGCCGCGCGCCGCCGACCGCACCGCCGTTGCGCCGCGACGCGCCGACGCGCAGAATTCAACACCCTCTCACTTCGCGCTACCCGGTGTTGTCCGCGAGTTCACCGGGTTGAGGGGCGGCGATTCCCGGTGCTAGCGTGGAAATTCGCTAGGTCGTCAGCCAGTCCGCCGAGTGTGCGAGGACGGGAGATCCCCATGCGAGTCGCCGCGTTGTTGCTACCGCTGTTCGCGTTCGTCATACCCACCGGTCAGGCCGTCGCGCAGGAGCCGGTGTACTTCGAATCCGCGCACGCCGCGGGCACCACACCAGGATGCGCGGGCACGGTCCGGGCCGAGGTCTCGGCCAGCCGGGGCCAGCAGGCCCGCGAGTTCGCCGATTTCATCGACAGCGCGGCCCGGGTCGCGGTCAACTTCACCCCCGACCCCAACCCGCTCACCTCGCTGTCGGCCCAGAGCTGCGAGGTCTCGGCCACGGTCACCCTGCACAACCTCGACACCGGCGCCACGCGTACCGAGACCCGCACCACCCAGTACGACGGCCACTACGGTTGGCACGCCGCCTTCTTCACCCTCGAGGGTGCGGGCCGGGTCGCGGTCCAGGTCAGCACCAACCCCACTCCGCCCGAGGTCGTCATCGACGTGCCCGCCCCGTACTGAACGGCGTCCTGATCCCCGGCGGGCGCGGCACGAAACGCGGCACCCGGTCGATGACGTCCCGATAGCCGGGCCGGCGTTCGAGGCTGCGGGTTTCCATCATCGGGATGCTCGCGGCCTGGAACATCACGAACATGCCGAGCGCGCCCACTCCGACCCACCACCAGGTGGCGGGTGCGGCGGCCAGGCCGAACAGCGCCAGTGCACACCAGAAGGCGAACTCGCCGAAGTAGTTCGGGTGCCGCGACCAGCTCCACAGGCCCTGCTCCATGGCCTGGCCGGGGCGGCGGCGGGCGACGAACCGATACATCTGCCAGTCCGCGGTGAACGACAGCGCCACCGCCCCCAGGCCCACCGCGGCGGCGAGACAGTCCAGCCACCCGAGGCCACGGCCCGGGTGGGTCAGCACGACATACACCGGCAGCATCGCCGCGAAGACCTGCACGGTCGGGAAGAGGTGGATACCGAGCAGATCGGCTGCCGCCTCCGCTCGCCCCGCGCGCGCACGCAGGCTCGGGTAACGCCAATCCTCGTGCGGCAGACCGGGATAGGCGTAGATCCAGTTGCCGGTCAGGCGCAGCGACCAGACCACGATCACGCCCAGCAACAGCCAGGCGCGTGCGCTCGCGCCGCCGAGTTCGAGCCACCACGCCGCCATCAGCAACGGCGGCAGCACACTCCAGTAGGCGTCGTAGAAGCTCGAATTCCGGTGCAGGCGACTGGCGCCGAAGACCACGACCGTGGCGAGCGCGTCGGCGATCAATCCGTCCAGCCACAGGTACGCGGTGTCGGGGCCCCAGGCCAGCCAGGCGCCCCCCGCGGCGAACGCCACCACATAGACGACGCCGACCCGAACCAGGGACTCGCTCTTGCTCACGCCCGGAACCGTACCTAGAACACGTTCTCGAAATGGGCCGGATCGGCGAAATCCGGTGCCGGTTCTCACTCGGGCCGGCACCGGCATCGCGGCTGATCGGCCCGGGACGCCGCCCGATCTGCGGCCGGCCCCTCGGCCGCAGCCGCTCAACCGCCGGCGACCAGCGATCCGATATCGGGCAGATTCCCGATCCGCTGGGTCAGCGGCCGCCCCGGTGCGTCGGCCTGCGGTGACCCCGATGCCCGCAGCCGGGCCCGCAGCTCGCCCGGTGTGCGCCGGCCCGCACCGGCCGCGAGAATCCCCTGCGCGCACGCCAGCGCGCCCACCACGATCGGCGAGGCGCTCGAGGTGCCGCTGAAGGTGTCGGTGTACCAGCACTCTTCGTCGCCGCCGCCTTGCAGATCGCCGTAGCCGGTGGTCGTCACCTCCCGGCCCCAGCCCTGGGTGTCGACCCGGCTGCCGTAATTGGAGAAATCCAGTCGCGAGCGGGCCGGACCGTGGTCACGCCCGTGCGTGCCCGGCGGCGGCGCGCCCGCCCCGACGATGATCGCCCCCGAATCCGCGGCGCGGAACGGATTACGCCAGGTCGCCGGGAACCCGGTGGGCGCGGTGTCATAGATCGCGGCGTCCAGGTCCTCGCCGCCGTTGCCCGCGGCTCCCACCACGATCACCCCGCGTGCGTGCGCGTAGCGGACCGCGGCCAGATCATCGGGCCACCATTCGATGGCGATGTAACCGGCCTGATCGGGGCGGTCGGCGAAATTGTGGCGCGGCCCGGGACGATGCAGTTCGAGCAGGATGATGTCGCCGGGATCGAGCGCGTCGGCGGCCGTGCGGATCGCCGCGGCCGACCCGGCGCCGAAGATCGACACCGCCCGGATCGCGGCCTCGGGCGCTATCCCGGTGATGCCGAAGGCGTTGACATCGCCGCTGATCTCCCCCGCGACCGCCGTGCCGTGATTGCGCCAGCCCTCGTCTGCGCTGGCCTCGCCGCCGATCACACCGCCCTGGTTCTGGGTGAGGTCCTCGTGGCTGAACAACCACGCGCCCTCGATATCGATCACCCGCACCCCGGTGCCGCGCCCGCCGGCCTGCGTCCAGGCCCAGCGCGCGTCGATACCGGCCGGGGCCGGATCCAGATACCCTTGCCGCGCTTGGAAATCGGGAGTGACCGGCGGCGCGTCGGCGATCGAGCGGGCCGGGGTGTGCAGCGGGGCCAGCGGCGCTTCGGCGCCGGGTTTGACATAGGCGCCGTCGACCGCGTCATCGGCGCGCAGCCGCGCGGCGACCGCCTCGAGGTCGTGGACCGCGCCGTCGACGGCGAAGTAGTTCAGATACTCGGCCCCGACCGGTTCCTGATCGGTGCCCAGCAGCCGATCGGGTAACCGGTTGGGCGGGCCGAAGATTCGCCGCAGCCGCGCGCCCGGCGGCAGCAACGTGTCCAGATGCTCGGCGGCGGCCACGGTCTCACGCAGGGCGCTCGCCCGGATCGGCGCGCCCGTGCCGTGGGTGACGACGATCAGTTCCGCGGGCGCGGGCATCGTGGCCGGGGCCTGCGGGTGCGCCGAACTCCGACGTTGATCAGTAGGTGCCATAGACACAGTGAACCCGCTGCGCGCATCCCCCGCCAGTCCCTAACTCGGCGTGCGCAATCCGCGCGCGGGGTCGATGAACTCGTTGGTGATCAGGTCGGCGGCGGAGAGCCCGTCGGGGATCTGCTGGCCGCGCGCACGCAGGATCGGGGTGACGGCGGCGATCACGCGATCCACGCGGGCCGGGTCGAAATCGCCCAGTGTGGTGTCGGGGCCGTTGCCGATGATCTGCTCGGCCAGTTGCACTTTCACCGAGTCGGTGTTGCCGGCGGCGGTCATCGGCGGACCGTCCGGGATGGACTCGGCGATGCGCAGCAGCGTCGCGTTGGTGGGGCCGGGGTCTGCGGCATAGTCGATTTCGGCCTGTTGCAGCATCGGAACCAGTGCGCGCAGGCAGGGGCGCAGGGCCTCGAGCTCGCCGCTGCGCACCGACCAGGCGTGCGGATAGATCTCGTAGCCGGCCTGATGGACGAGCAACTGTCCGGTGGGTTTCTGCCAGCCCTTGACGTCGTGGCGCCAGCGATAGGGTTCGTTGGAGATGTAGCCCTGCTGCATGACCCGGCCCTTCTCGGCGACGAAACGGCTGGGCGTGCCGTCGAAGGAGGAGTCGGCCTGGTCCTTGCCGACATAGCCCTGCGCGATCAGGAAGTCCATGAAGATCTTGCCCTCGGAGTACACGACGGGGGCATTGCTGGCGGCGATATCGGGCCAGGCGGTGATCCGATAGTTGGCCGGATCCCACATGATGATCTGCGGGTTGATGTCGAGGGAGGCGAAGACACCGGTCACCGGCGTCTTGGCGCGGGCACGGACCTGTTCGTCGGTCGGCACCATTCCCAAGGTGATGCCGGTGTCCTGATACATCTGCGCGGGCACCGGCTGACCGCCCAGGAACGGACCACCCAGGCGCACTTCGACATTGACGCCGGTGTCGCCGAGCGGGCCGATGTAGGCGCCCTTGGCTACGTCGACGGTGCCGCCCGGGCCGACGAGCTGGTACGCGGCGGCGCGTTCCGGTGTCGCGAACCAATCGGTTTGGATGACCACGGTGTCCGGGCAGACACCGGCGAGTTCACCGTGTCCGGTGGGCTTCGGGGTGCTGGAGCCGCCGCTACAGCCGGTGAGAACCAGACCGGAGGCCAAGGCGGCCGCGGCGAGTGCGCGTGTGTTCACGAGATGTCCTTGGTGCGAGTGGGAGTCGGCTACGGGCGAGCCCGGGTGGTGCCGTGCGCGCGGTCCACGCGCCCGGCCAGGAAGTCGAAGAACCAGAACAGGATCAGCCCGACCAGCGACGACAGCAGCAGCGCGGTGAGCAGCTCCTCGGTGGCCAGACGCTGCCGGTAGACATCGATCATGCGGCCGATGCCCGGCCGGCCCTGGCGGAAGAAGAAGTCGGCGACGATGGAGCCGATCACCGCCATCCCGCCGGAGATCTTGAATCCGGAGATCATCGCCGGCAGCGCCGCGGGGAGCTGGAGTTTGCGCAGGCGCTGCCAGCGACCGGCGCCGTGCAGGGTGAACAGGTCATGTTCTGCTTCGCGCACCGATTTCAGCCCGAACAGGGTGTTGGTGATGACCGGGAACAGGGAGACCATCACGCAGACGATGATCCGGCTGCCGAACTCGTAACCGAACCAGAACCCGAACAGCGGCACCACGGCCAGTACCGGAATGGTCTGCAGAATCACCGCATACGGGTAGAGCGAGAACTCGGCCCACCGCGCCTGGCTCATCACCACCGCGAAACCGACCCCCAGGGCCAGGGCGAGGGCCAGCCCGAGCAGCGCGATCTGCACGGTGGAACCGAGGGCGGTCAGGATCTCGGTGCGGGTCGCGCTGTCGAACAGGCCCTTGGCCAGCACCGATTCGGGTGGGGGCAGCAGAAAACGGGAGTCCTCGGCGATCAGCTGGTGCGAGGCGACCGACCAGGCGCTCAGCACGAGGACGAACACGAGTACCGGAGCGAGCACCCGCATCGGGGCGATCGCGAACGGCCACCGGAGTCTGCGCGACGGCGCCGCGGTGGCGGCGGCGATCATGCCGCGTGCCCGATCTCTCGGGGCTGCTCGGCCTCGTGCAGGGCGGCCGAGACGGTGGCGGCGATCCGGCCGAACTCCGGGCTGTAGCGCAACTGCGGAGTCCGCGGAAAGTCCAGGGGCACCGCGATATCCGCGGCCACCCGGCCGGGTCGGCCGGTGAGCACCACCACCCGGGTGGACAGGAACACCGCCTCGGCGATCGAGTGCGTGACGAACACCCCGGTGAAACCCGACCGGCGGTGCAGTGCGCTGACCTCCTCGTTGAGCCGCTGGCGGGTGATCTCGTCGAGCGCGCCGAACGGCTCGTCGAACAGGAACAGCTCCGGTGCCCCGGTCAGGGCGCGGGCGATGGAGGCGCGCATCCGCATGCCGCCGGAAAGCTGTGCGGGCTTGTGGTTCTCGAAGCCGCCCAGTCCGACCAGCTCGATGGCCGCGCGGGCGGCGGCGCGGCGGGTGCGTTTGTCCACGCCCGCCAGTTCGGCCGGCAGTTCGACATTGCGCAACACCGACCGCCACGCGAGCAGGGTCGGGTCCTGGAAGACGTAGCCGAGTGTGCCGCCGCCGAGCCGCACTGCCCCCTGCGTCGGCTGCTCGAAGCCGGCCGCCAGCCGCAGCAGTGTGGATTTGCCGCAGCCGGACGGGCCGACCAGCGACACGAATTCGCCTGCGCCGACGGTGATGTCGATGCCCGCCAGCGCGTGGGTGCCGTTGTCGAAGACCAGCCCGACCTGCTCGAAGGCCAGGCCCGAGGTAGCGATGGTGCTCATGGCTGTCAGTTGTATCGGCGACGCGTTGCCATTCGCGGTCCAGACGATTACATGCCTGTTTCGTATACGATCTGTCCGCGGGAATCACGGCGGGCACCCGGTTCGCCACGCAGTCGGCGTCGAACGGGCCGAATTCGGCGCGGCGGGCCGGTCAGGAGGCCAGCATCGCGGCACCCGCGCCGACCCCGAAGACGATGACCACAGCGCGGAAGGCGCTCGGCCGCAACCGGTCCGCCAGGCGCGCCCCGGCGACGCCGCCGAGCAGGCAGGCCGGGGCCAGCACCGCCACCGCGAGCCACTGCACCGGCCCGAACAGCGCCACCGCGCACACCGCGGTGCTCGACACGGTCAGAGTCAGCGCGCTCTTCAATCCGTTGAGCGCGGTGATCGAGGCGTCGATGCCCAGGGCCAGCGCGGCGAGCAGCACGATGCCCATGCCGCCGTTGAAGTACGCGCCGTAGGCGGCGCCGAGGAAGATCCCGGCGAACAGCGGCAGGCGCGACTCGCCCGCCCGGTGCGCCGCCAGCCGACGTGACAGTGCCGGTTGGGCCGCGAACAGGGCGGTGGCCGACAGGATCAGATAGGGCACCAGGGCCGCGAAAACCTGTGGCGGCGCCGCGAGCAGGGCGATCGCACCGCCGGTCGCACCGAGCGCCCCGGTGAGCACGAGCCGGGGCAGCAGCGACCGGTGCTCGGCCAGCCGGGTGCGCAGCGCGGCCGCGCCACCGAGGTAGCCGGGCCAGACCGCGACCGAGTTGGTGACGGTGGCCAGCACCGGGGGCATGCCGGTGGCCAGCAGGGCCGGGAACGAGAGCAGGCTGCCGCCACCGGCGACGGCATTGCACACCCCGGCCCCGAAACCGGCGACGAGCAGCAGGATCACATGCGCGGAATCCATGACTTCCTTCCGGAACGAACGTGCCGACGATCGTATACAAAGCACGGACAAGCGGCGAGCCGGCCGCACCGGCGCGACGTCCGGGGCCGCTACCGGCGTAGATTTACGGGCAATCGATCCGAATTCGCTCCGGATCGTATGCAACCGACCCGTCCCCGAATCGCCTGTGAGGCCGTTGTGAGCAGCACCGTCCGGCGCATGACCCCCCAGCAGCTGTGCCGCGCCATCCGCGACGACATCGTTCGCGGTGTCTTCGCACCCGGCCAGCGGCTGACCGAGGACGCGCTGGCCGAGAGCTACGGAGTGTCCCGCGTCCCGGTGCGCGAAGCGTTGCGCGTGCTCGAGACCGAAGGTTTCGCCACCTCACGCCCCTACGCGGGCGTGGTGGTGGCCGAGCTGAGCGAGGCCGAGGCCGCCGACCTGCTCGAGATCCGCGCCCGTCTGGAACCCCTGTGCGCGAGCCGTGCCGCCCTGCGCCGCACTCCCGAACACCTCGGCCGGCTCAAGGAACTCACCGCCCTGGGGCTCGAGGCCGTGCGCGAGGGACGCCTCGACGAGCTGACCCGCCTGAACAGCCGCTTCCACGAGGTGCTGGCCGAAGCCTCCGGCAGTGCGCTGCTCACCCAGCTGATCACCCAGCTGAGCTGGAAGATCGCGTGGGTGTACGCGGTGGAGCTGCCGCGGCGGGCCGGCGATTCCTGGCACGAGCACGAAGAGATCTGTGCCGCACTGGAAGCCGGGGATCCCGAGCGCGCGGCGCGGGTGGTCGGCGAGCACATCGCCCACGCAGCCTCCGCCTACCGGCTGCGCCAGCGCAGTTCGTAACCTCGCGGCAGCATCCGCCGCCACCACTGGAAACACATCGGTCGTATACAACCGTTGTCACCTAGTGCTCTCGGGAGGTAATCCATGGCGGATCTGGTACTGCGCGCGGCCCGCGTCGACGATGCGGGCGAGCTGGTCGACATCGCCGTCAGCGACGGCCTGATCACCGCGCTCGGCCCGCACCTGCCCGACCGCGGCAGCACCGAAATCGACTGTGCCGCCCGGGTTGTCATTCCCGGCCTGATCGAATCACACCTGCACCTGGACAAGGCGCTGCTCGACGCCGACCGCCCCGCCCACGACGCCGGCTTGGCCGGTGCCATCGCGGTGACCGCCGAACTCAAGGCCGGTTTCACCGTGGCCGCCATTCGCGAACGCGCCCGCCGGGTCCTGGATCTGGCGATCGGCAACGGCACCACCGTGATTCGCGCCCACCCCGATGTCGATCCGATCGTCGGCCTGCGCGGTGTCGACGCGCTGCTCGAACTGCGCGAGGAATACCGCGACCGCATCGACATCCAGATCGTGGCCTTCCCCCAGGAAGGCATCCTGCAAGCCCCCGGCACGCTCGATCTGCTGCGCACGAGCCTGCGCCGCGGCGCCGAGGTGATCGGCGGCTGCGCCTACAACGAACGCACGGTGGCCGACTGCCGCCGCCACGTCGACCTGGTCTTCGAACTGGCCGCCGAATTCGGCGTCCCGGTCGATATGCACGCCGACTTCGCCGACGACCCCGCCGACCCCCGCTTCGCGATGGCCGACTACATCGCCGAGACCACCGCGCGCACCGGTATGGGCGGCCGGGTCACCCTGGGGCACATGACCTCCCTGGCCGGGCGCGCTCCGGCCGCGCGGGCGCGCACCCTGGCCCTGCTGGCCGAGGCCGGTGTGGCGGTGGTTCCGCTGCCTGCCACCGACATGCACCTGGGTGGTCGCTGCGATGTCGGCGTCGTGCGGCGCGGTATCGCGCCCGTGCGCGAACTCTGGGCCGCCGGCATCACCACCGCCTACTCCTCCAACAACATCCGCAATGCCTTCACCCCCTACGGCAATGCCGACCTGCTCGACATCGGATTGTTCCTGGCCCAGACCTG
Source organism: Nocardia sp. NPDC127579 (assembly GCF_042672005.1). NCBI lineage: Bacteria > Bacillati > Actinomycetota > Actinomycetes > Mycobacteriales > Nocardiaceae > Nocardia > Nocardia sp. NPDC127579. Next base: position 305,589 of record NZ_JBHXVZ010000003.1, read on the forward strand.
TCACCTGTCCGGCGCGCGGGATCTGACCCGGGTGCTGGCGATGGCCACCACCGAGGCCGCCACCGTGATCGGCATCGCCGATCGCTACGGCCTGCGCGCGGGGGCCGTAGCCGATCTGGTGGTGCTGTCCAGCCACCGCGTCGCCGACGCGCTGCTGGATCGCCCGGATCGCTGCTATGTGATCAAGGCGGGCCGAATCGTGGCACGTACCAGCCGGATTCGGGAACTGCTGCCGATCCGATGACTCAGCTTCCGCCGTCGTGGATCAGCGCGTCGATGCGACGCTCGCACTCGTTGAACTCCGGAGTGCTGGTGTCGCGACGCCGGGGCAGCGTGACGGGGACGATCTCGCGGATCCGGCCCGGGCTGCCGTGGGCGACGCCGCCGACCATGACGACCACCCGATCGGCGAGGTAGACGGCCTCCTCGACGCTGTGGGTGATCAGCACCACCGTCACACCGGTGTCGCGGTGCAGGCGTTCGAGTTCGGCCTGCATCGTCGTGCGGGTGAGCGCGTCGAGCGCGCCGAAGGGTTCGTCCATCAGCAGCACCGCGGGCCGGTTGGCCAGTACCCGCGCGATCGCCACCCGCTGTTGCATACCGCCGGAGAGCTGGTGCGGGAACGAATCCCGCACCCGGGTCAACCCGACGGCGGCCAGGGCTTCGTCGGTGCGGGTGCGGGTCTGCGCGCGCGGTATGCGGGCCTGACGTGGGCCGTAGGCGATGTTCTCGGCCACGGTGAGCCACGGGAACAAGCCGTAGTCCTGGAAGACGACGCCGCGATCGGGGCCCGGGCGGGTGATGCGGGCCGCGCCGACGATCGCCGTGCCCGCGGTGGCGGACTCGAATCCGGCGAGGATGCGCAGCAGTGTGGATTTACCGCATCCACTGGCCCCGACCACGCAGACGAATTCGCCGGGGTCGATCTCGAGGTCGATGCCGGTGACGGCGTCCAGCGCCGCACCGGGATAGCGTTTGGCCAGCCGCTCGAGGCGGATCCGGGCCGGGTGGACGGCGGTGGCGGGCTCGATGGTCACAGGCGGCCTCACGGGAGCAGGGGGCGACGGCCGGCGATCAGACGGATCACCAGCATGAGCAGACGGTCGGCCAGGAATCCGGCCAGGCCGATGACGATCATGACCGCGACGATCAGATCGGTGCGCGACTGTTCGCGGGCCTGGGTGATCAGCGCGCCCAATCCCACGCGGATGCCGACGGTTTCACCGACCACCAGGATCACCCAGGACAGCCCGAGCGCGATCCGCAGACCGGCTACGATGCCGGGCATCGCGGCGGGCAGCACCACCGTGTACAGCGTGCGGGAGCGGCGGGTGCCGAGCATGGCGGCGGCCTCGAACAGCCGTGGCGGCACCGCCTGGACGCCGGCGATCGTGTTCAGCAGGATCGCGAAGATCGCGGCCAGGAAGACCAGGAAGATGGTCGAGCGGTCGCCGAAGCCGATGATCAGCAGCGCCAGCGGCGCCCACGCCGTCACCGGGATGGGACGGATCAGGTTGAGCGTGGGCTCGAGCATCCGATACGCGGTGCGCGAGCGGCCCATCGCGATACCGAGCGGGACCGCCACGGCCACCGCGATCGCGAAACCCTGCGCTACCCGGATCGCGCTGGCGTAGGCATGCAGCCACAGGGTGCCGCTGTAGCTGTCGTCGAGCACTCCCCCGACCGCGAGATCGACCAGTCGCCGGCCCACCTCCCAGGGCGTGGGCAGAAAGCCCATCTGGATGCCGAACGGCAGTCGCCAGCCGCCGGTGACACCGCGATCCCAGAGCACGATCGCCAGCACCGGGACCGGCAGTGCCCACAGCAGGGTGATCAGGCGGTCGCGCAGTCCCGTTGCGCGCGTGGCGGTTTCCGGTTCGCAGGCTTCGGCCCGCACGGGCACTTCGAGCACGATCACGGCGCACCGCCCGGCAGGAATCCGGCATCGAACACCGTGGTCATGTCCGGCGCCTGTGCCAGCTGGTCGAACGCGACCATCTGGGCGGCCAGCGCGCCCACCCGCCGGCGGTATTCCTCGTCGAGCGCGTACCGCAGCGTGACATTGTCGATGGCGGTCTCGGTGACCGCGCGGTCCACCCCGAAGGTGTCGACCAGTCCCTGTGCCCAGGCCGCGCGGTCACCGCGCATGTGACCGATCGCCTTGACGAAACTGTCCACGGTGCGGCGCACCCGGTCGCGGTCCTGCTCGATCAGCTGCTCTCGAGTGGCGAACACGATGTTCACCGCGCCGATCGGGGTGTCATACGGTGAGACGATCCGGTGCGCACCGGATCGCAGGGCGATCGAGACGCCGGTCTCGGCGCTGAGGAACGCGTCGATGCGACCGGAGGTGTAGGCGTTGACCATGTCCGAGTACTCCAGATTCACCAGCTCGACATCGGTCTCGGGGTCCAGGCCGTGCGCGCCCAGGGTCAGCCGCAGCGCGATCTCCTGCGAGGAGCCCGCCGGGAAGCCGATCTTCTTGCCGCGCAGCGCCGCGACGTCGGTGATCTCGGGGCGGCCGACGAAGCCGGATCCGCCGTCGGCGGCCGAGGCCACGATCTTGAGCCGCTGACCGGCGGCGATGGCACTCAGTGTGGAGGGTGCACCGAGTACGCCGAAGTCGACCGCGCCGGAGGCCAGCGCGTTCTTGATGTCCGGGGAGCTGTTGAACAGTACGATCTCGAACTTGTCGTCCGGGGCGAATCGCTGCATGAAATACGGTGCGTACAGGTGAGGTTGGCCGCGCAGCGTGCCGATCCGGATGGTGGCGCCGGACGCGGCGCTGTCCGGGGTGGCGATGCAGGCGGTGAGTCCGAGCACGAGCAGCGCCGCGGTGAGCAGCGCCGTGAGCAACCGGTGGACGGGTCTGGGCATGGTGGATCCTTACTGGGCGAGCGCGTCGGTCACGGCAGCGGCGCTGCTGCGGGCCTGGCGGATCAGGGAACGGTCGGTGCCCGGCGCGCCGAGCAGGCACAGCCCCGCGGGCGGATGGCCGGCACGGTGCGCGGGCAGGGTCACGGCGGGCAGTCCCGCCAGGGCGGCCAGGCAGGTCAGACGCAGGGTGTGCGCGCGATCGGCCTCCAGCACGGCCGGTGCGGCCCTGCGGTGCGAAGGCGCGCGGGCGACGGTCGGCAGCAACAGGATTCGGCCGCGCAGGGCCGAGCGCAGGGTGGTGGCGGCGGTGGCGAGCAATGCCCGGGCGATCGTCGCGGCCGCGGTGGTGACCGTGGCCGCGTAGGCGAAGCGCTGGGCGACCTCCGCGCTCAGGGCATCGGGATGGGCGGTGATCCACGGGCCGTGGTTGCCCCAGGCTTCGTGGGCCTGGACAGTGCGGAACGCGGCGAACCAGCTGTCGAGGTCGGCGTCGAGGTCGAGGCGTTCCGCGTCCAGCGCCGCGGCCGCCGCGAGCGCCGGGGCCGCCTGGTCGGGATCGGCGAGCGCGCAGAGTCCCGGTGCGATGCTCACCCGCGCGGGTCCGCTGGTCACGTCCTCGGGCAGCAGGACATCGCCCACTGCGGCAAGGGTTTCCGGATCCCTGGTCAGCCAGCCGACGCTGTCGAAGGACTGCGCCAGCGCCAGCAGGCCGCGGGTGTCGATCCGGCCGTGAGTGGTGCGGATTCCCCACAGTCCCTGATACGCGGCGGGCACCCGGATGGATCCGGCCGTGTCGGTGCCGAGCCCGACGCTGACCTGCCCGCTGGCCACCGCGACGGCCGGGCCGCTGGTGGAACCGCCCGGAATCCGGTCCGGCGCAGCGGGATTGACCGGCATGCCGGTTGCTCCGTTGCCGCCGGTGATGCTGTACGCGAACTCGTCGGTGCGCGCGATTCCGGTGAGGTCGGCGCCGGCCGCGAGCAGCGCCGCGACCGCGGCGGCGTGCTCGGTCTCCGGCGCACCGGCGTAGCCGGGCACGCCGGCCTCCACCGCGAAGCCGGCCACGGCGTAGAGATCCTTCACCGCGACGGTGTGCCCGCGCAGCACCCCGCCGCCCGAACCCGCCACCAGCGGTGCGCCCAGCGCGCGCCAGACCGTCTCGTCCACTACACCCGCTCCAGGATCCGGCGGGCGAGTTCGGTGTCGGCCCGTCGCGCGAAATCGGCGACCCGGATCTCACCGTGTACGCCGCGCACCTGATCCACCGCCTGCGAGATCGTGAAATCCGTGGCGGCACTGAGATAGAGGTAGGCCCGGCGCGGATCGGCGTCGAACAGCGAGACCAGTAATTCCACCGCATTGCCGACACACAGTGACAGCGCCTCGTTCAAGTCGGCGTCCAAGCCGGTGGGGATGAGCAGGCCGTGCGCGGCCGCGAACGGACCCACCGAACGGCCCAGGCCCGCGCGCACCTGCGCGGCTGTGATCACCTCTACGCTCAGGCGCGCCCGCAGCGGGGCCTCCAGCGCGGTGAGGGCGACCTCGCCGTTGCCCTGGGCGAAGTGCGGGTCGCCGATGTAGAGCTGCGCTTCGGGCACCTGGACGGGCAGGAAGAGTGTCGCACCGGCGGTCAATCGGCGGATGTCGATATTGCCGCCGTGGCGGCCGGGCGGCACCGAGGAGACGCGGGACACGGTATCGGTGGCCACGCCGATGATGCCCAGGAACGGAGCGAGCGGGAACCGGGTGGGCGGCTGCCCGTCGCGCAGTGGCATGCTCGCGAACCAGCCGTCGTCGTGGCGGCGCACGGTGCAGAACTGGCCGTAGTCACCGTCGAAATCGGAGTGCGCGGTGAGCACGCCGCGACCGTGCCGGGTGGAGATCACGCCGTAGGGCGCCCGCATGGTGAGCTCCTCGACCCGAACCGCGAGCAGGTCACCGGGTTTCGCGCCGCGCACCGCGATCGGACCGGTGACGATGTGCGGACCCGCCTGCGGATCGCGGCGGAGCGCGGCGGTCACCTCGACGGCATCGGCGAGTACCTGATCGGGTTCGACGCCGTGGCGGCCGAAGTAGGCCAGCGGATCCGATCCCTGATCTTCGAGGATGCCCTCGTGACTGATGGTGTCCACGAGTAGCGTCTGCCCGGAATCGACGGTGGCGACCGCGCTTTCGCGCGCGCAGGGCAGCCGGCCCCACAGCACGGTCGACGGGTCGGCCGGGACGTAGATCGCGTCGCGGTCGATGCCCGCACCCGGTTGCAGAGCCGGAAACGCGGGGGCGATGTCCTGCGTGCTCGATGTCACTGTCAGCCTCTCGATTGGTCGGACCAACCGACCGTAAGCCAGATGAACGACCAGGTGCAGCGCAGGAAACCGAACGTTACGCGTGCTTTACCGCTCGGAAATAGCCTGCCCGAGAACCGATTTAGAGTGGGCCGATGACCGCATCGATACCGCCGCCGCGGCGGCGTTCCCGCAGTGTGAGCACGGAGGTCGCGGCTCATCTGGAAGGGCTCATCATCAACGGGGAGCTGCGGGCCGGTGATCGGCTGCCCCCGGAGCGCGAGCTCGCGGCGTCGATGAACGTCTCGCGTTCGTCCTTGCGGCAGGCCATGTTCGAACTGGAGTCCAAGAAGCTCATCGAACGGCGGCAGGGACGCGGCAGTACGGTGGTTCAGCCGCCGGAGGCCGCGCGCCTGCTCGGCGATCTCGCCGAACTCGACACCGAGCTCGCCCATGCCACCGAGTTGCGTGATCTGGTGGAGCCGCGGATCGCCGCGTTGGCCGCGTTGCGTGCGGTCGACTCGAATCTACTGTCACTGAGCGAGGTACTCGCGCGCTCGACCGATCACCTCTCCCCGGCCGAATCCCTGCGACTGGATATCGAATTCCACACGCTGCTGGCGCACGCGGCACAGAATCCACTGCTGGTCACCCTGTGCACCATGACCACCGAGTGGACGCGCCGTACCCGGCGGCTCTCGCATCGCACCCGAGAGGCCCGGCGGGTGTCGATCCAGGGACATCGGCTGATCTACGATGCCGTCGCCCGCCACGACGGTGCCGCGGCCGCGGCGGCGATGGAACGCCATCTGCGTGAGGTACGCGATCTCAGTGCACCGCGCCAGGACTGAGCGACGGCCGACCGGCCGGCGCCGCGATTCCCGCGCTGAGCAACTCCAGGATCCCGAGCACGATCATCGCGCCGCCGGCGGCCAGGGTCAGCGCCTCGACGGAGTCGAAGGGGATGGCCAGCAGGGCGATACCGAGCAGCATGGTGAACAGGCCGAGCAGTTCGTGGCGTCCCGCGCCGGGTAGCCGGTCGTCCCATACGGCGACGGTGGCGTGGATGACGCCGCGCACCGCCCAGCCGATGCCCAGCCACAGGGCCACCAGCAGAATCGAATTGCCGCCGCGCGCCGCGAGCGCCGCCAGGAGCAGCGAGACCACGCCACCGACGAGCACCAGTAGCCGCAATGGGACAGCAAACCTGGCGGCGACCGCGATCCACAGTTGCAGCAACCCGCTGACGAGGAGATAGGAACCCGCGAGCAGTTCGGTCACCGCGACCGTCTTGTCCGGCCACACCGCGATCACGACGCCGAGAATCCCGGTGATCAGCCCGGAGGCCAGCACCGCCGCTCGCCCACCCAGCACCCTCGGCACCACACCGTTGTCGGGCATAGCGCAATGATATGGGCGCTAGGTCGCAATAACCTGCGGTTTGCCCGCATTCGCGGTGCGTCGCTGTTCTTCCGTGTGTCCGCGGCGGGCCGCGGACACACGGAAGCGGCGATCAGGGTTCGACCGGCAGGCCCGCCTCGACCCAGTCCTGGATGCCCTCGCGGTACTTGCGCACGTTGGTGTAACCCAGGGCTTCCAGCTTGGTCGCGACGTATCCGCTGTTGGCGCACGCCGGGTTCGAGCAGTAGGTGACGATGGCCGCCGCCTTGTCCGGAAGCAGCTGTGCCGCACGCGATTCCACATCGGCTTCGACGAGTTCGAGCGCGCCGGGCAGGTGCGCCTTCGCGTAGTACTCGCCACCGAGGGTGTCGAGCACGATCACCGATCCGGTCTCGAGTTCTTTCACCAGTTCGTCGCGGGTGATCAGGACGGTCATGGGTCTTGCCTTTCTCGAACGAATTTATGTGCGTGCGCACGATACTATCGATGCGTGCGCACGCACGCAACCGCTAGGATGGCACCGTGCCGAACCCCGTGAACCGCTCCCACCCGGCAGTCAGCGCCTGGGCCGCACTGCTGCAAGTGCACGCCCGGCTCGTCCCCGACCTGGACGCGGAACTGCGCCGCCGCACCGGAATTCCCCTGAGCTGGTACGACGTCCTCCTGGAACTCGACGGCCCGGCCCCGCTGCGGATGAGCGATCTCGGCGAACGCGTGGTGCTCAGCCGCACCCGGGTCAGCCGGCTGGTCACCGAACTCGAAACCCACGACCTGGTCCGGCGCGAATCCAATCCCGACGACGGGCGCTCGGCTTTCGTCGCCATCACCGACACCGGCCGCGAACGCCTGCGGGCCACCGCTCCCCACTACCTCGCGGCGATCCAGCGTCGCTTCACCGGTCTCGACGAGGCCGAACTCGGCGCGCTGGGCACCGCCCTGCGCAAGGTCCTGGGGCCCACCGACCTCGACTTGCGCCCGAATTGACACGCCGACCGACCACACTCCGAGTCAGCGAGTAACCCCGTAAATCGTTGCGGCCACGAACTTCTCGATCGCCGCGGGCTCCGGCCCGCCGAGATCGCGGTCGGCGAACATCAGGTGCCCGCCGCCCACGAGCGACAGGGTCAGCGCATCCAGATCCGCGGTGGCGGAGAGGCGGCCCAGTTCGCGCTCCTGGGCCAGGTAGGCCGAGATCGCCGCGGTCGCCTCGGCCAGAATCGCCATGCCGCCGCCGGGGCGGGCTTGCCGCAGCCGGGCGCGCAGTTCGTCCCGGAAGGTGATGAGCGGGATGATCGCGACCGGCACGGGCCCGAACAGGATGCCCAGTGCGCCGGTCAGATTGGCGACCACCGTCGCCTCCCCCGCGTGCAGCGCGCTCACCTGCTCCCGCAGGACCGCGGCGCGGTCGAGCACGAGATCGGTGAGGAAGGCGTCGAAGTCGCTGAAGTGGCGGTGCAGCACACCTTTGGCGCATCCGGCCTCGTCGGTGACCGCGCGGCTGGTCAGCGCGTTCGGGCCCTCGCGCAGCAGGATGCGCTCGGCGGCGTCGAAGAGTTGCTGTCGGGCGTCGCGCAGGTGCACTCCGGTCGGCACGCGGGCATCCTTTACCTAGTGGGCATACGCCCACTAGAGTGGGCGCATGCCCATACTATCGCCCGAACCCGCGTCGTCCCAGGGCATGGCCCAATCGTTCGGCGTGGACGCCCCGCGCTACGACCGGGCCCGGCCCGCCTATCCCGCGGCACTGATCACCGCGATCCGCACCGGATCGCCCGGCCCGGACCTGCTCGACATCGGCTGCGGCACCGGCATCGCCGCCCGCCAATTCCAGGCGGCGGGCTGCACGGTGCTCGGCGTCGAACCCGACGCCCGCATGGCCGAATACGCCCGCGACCGCGGCCTGGATGTCGAGGTCGCCACCTTCGAGACCTGGCAGCCCGGCACCCGCACCTTCGACACGATCATCGCCGCCCAGTCCTGGCACTGGGTCGACGCGACGACCGGGCCCACCAAGGCCGCCGAACTACTGCGCCCCGGCGGACGATTGGCGATCTTCGGCCACGTCTACGAACCACCCGACGCCGTGGCCGCACCCTTCGCGGCCGCGTTCGCACAGGCCGCACCCGACTCACCGCTGAGCACGCAACCGGCGCGACGCCCGCTCGAGCTCTACCGCGCCGGCTACACCGCCTTCGCCGACCAGCTCCGCGCCACCGGCCGGTTCGATGAACCGCACCTGTGGCAGTTCGACTGGCAGCGGCCCTACACCCGTGACGAATGGCTGGCACTGCTGCCCACCACCGGCGGCCTGACCCGGCTGCGCCCCGAACAGCTCACCGTCGTCCTCGACGCCGTCGGCGCGGCCATCGACGCGCTCGGCGGCAGCTTCACCATGGAATACACCACGCTCGCCACCACCGCCGTGCGCCGCTGAAACCCGCTCAGTCCAAGCAGAACTCATTGCCCTCCGGGTCGGCCAGCACGATGTGCCCCGCGCTCAGCGGCGGCTCGGGCTCGAACCGCCGCAGACGCACGGCGCCCAGGCCGACGAGCCGATCGCATTCGGCCTCGAGCGCGGCCATCCGCTCCGCGCCCTGAAGTCCCGGCGCCGCACGCACATCCAGGTGCACCCGATTCTTGGCGATCTTGTCCTCGGGCACCTGCTGGAAGAACACGCGCGGGCCGTTGCCCTGCGGGTCCTCGATCGCCGAGCGCGTATTGCGCTGCTCGGGCGGCACCCCGATACGGGCGAGGAACTCCTCCCACGCATCGAGCGGATCGGTGCCCGCGGGCACCTCGACTCCGGGCGGTCCGGGATGGACGTAGCCGAGGACTTCGCGCCAGAACAGGGACAGCGCCCTGGGATCGCGGGCGTCGAAGGTGATCTGGATCCGGCGGCTCATCGGGTGGCTCCGTTCATGTGCAGGTACAGGTCGCGCAGCAGGCAGACCTCGGACAGGTGGTGAATAAGTTCGCGATGGATATGTAGCACCAGCGCGGCCATGGGCAGATCGGGGTAGGGCTCTTTCGCGCCGACCGGTGCCCGCAACGCGGCCTCGTCGAGCCCGCGCACCCCGGTCAGCCAGCGCTCGAGCTGCTGATCGAGCTGTGCCAGCGCGGTCGCGGCGTCGGGCGCGTACTCCCAGGTCTCATACGATGCGGGCGCGGCACCGAAATGGGCCGCGTTGCGCAGCGCCAGGACACCGACGACGACGTGCCCGAGCCGCCACGCGATCGTGGTCAGCGGCGCGGGCTCCGGTGGCGGGAACGCGAAGTCGATCGTGAAATCGCCGCCGCCGGCCTGCACCGGCGCGGTCGAACTGCCGCGCGGGCGCACACTCCAGGCCTCGGGCACCGGCGACCAGAAGTACTCCTCGTCGGTCAGACCGTCGAGCCGGGCCCGGATCTGGTGGTTCCAGTGGAACTCCCACTGCTCGCGCAGTGTCTGATTCCAATCGATCTCGGTGGTGTCCATGCCGACAGCCTGACACGACTAGCGGACAGAATCGGTCCGCTATCGTGAGCGAAATGGATCGAGGAACGACCGAGCGGGTGCTCACCCTGCTCGGGCTGTTGCAGCAGCGCCAGGTGTGGACCGGTCCCGAACTGGCCGAACGGCTCGGGGTCACGGCACGCACCGTCCGCCGCGATGTCGAACGGTTACGCGTGCTGGGCTATCCCGTGCACGCCGGCCACGGTGTCGGCGGCGGATATCAGCTCGGCGCGGGTCAGGCGCTGCCGCCGCTGCTGCTCGACGACGAGGAGGCGATCGTCACCGCGGTCGCGCTGCTGCTGGGCGCGGGCGGCGCCGTCGCCGGAGCGGGTGATGCCGCGTTGCGCGCGCTCACCAAACTCGACCGGGTGCTGCCCGCCCGGCTGCGCCACGAGGTCCAGGCGCTCTCGGGTGCGGTCGAATCCTTCGGCGGCGGACGCACTCCGGTCGATCCCGAGGTACTGATGACGCTGGCCCGGACCTGCCGCGACGCCGTCGAGATCCGCTTCGACTACCCCTCCGGCGAGCAGCGGCGCACCCGCGGAGTCGAGCCCTATCGGCTGGTCGCCTCCGATCGCCGCTGGTATCTGCTCGCCTACGACCTCGACCGGCAGGACTGGCGCAGTTTCCGGGTCGACAAGATGACCGCGGTGACACCCCGCACCTGGCGGTTCCGTCCCCGGCCGGCCCCCGACGCGGCCACCTACGTGCAGGAGGGCGTCGCCAGCCGCGCCTATCGTCATCGAGCCCGTTTCCTGGTGCACGCTCCCGCCGAGCTCGTGCGCACCCAGGTCCCCGCTTCGGCCGCGGTGGTGCGCCCGGCGGGTGCGGATCGCTGCGAGATCACCAGCGGCGCGGACAATCTCGACGCGGTCCTCATGCACGTGCTGCTGCTCGGTCACGACTTCGACATCCTCGAACCCGCGCAGCTCGCCGCGCGATCCCGCGAGCTCGCCGCGCGTTTGCTCGCCGCGGGCAGCACCACCATGCTTGGTTCATGACCGTCGATCGGCCGGGCGCGATCCGCCCGGGAGACATCTACGAGGACTGCCATTTCCACCCGGTCCTGTGCACCTACATCGAGGACGGTGACGAGATCGGCGGCATCTCGCTCATCGACGCCACCGCGCCGCGCGCGTGTTCGCTGAGCCACTGTGCGGTGATCAAACTGTCCATCGACGATGTGCTCGCGGCTCGCGCCGACTGGCCCGCCTATCTCGCCCGCCGCAAGGCCGAGTTCGGGTAGGTGCGCCGAAATCCGGTGGCCGCGAACCTGCTCCGCCGCCCATCATGAGCGGCATGACACTTCTCGCCTATTGGCCACTGGCCGGATTGCGGCTGCGCACACCGCGTCTGGAATTGCGGATGCCCGGTCTCGAGGATCTGGCCGCGCTCGCCGGGCTGGCGGCCGAAGGTGTCCACGATCCGGCGATGCAGCCGTTCACCGCGGCCTGGACCGACTCCGAACCGGACGAACGTGCGCAGCGCGTGCTGCGCTGGCATTGGCAGTGCTGGGCCGATTGGCGGCCCGAGGACTGGCGGCTCAACCTGGTCGCGGCGCGCGACGGCGAGATCGTCGGCACCCAGACCGTCGCGGCGAAAGACTTCGCCGTCTGCTCGCAGGTGAGCACCGGCTCGTGGGTCGGCCGCACCCATCAGCGTCAGGGCATCGGTTCGGAAATGCGCGCCGCCGTCCTGGACTTCGCCTTCACCCACCTCGGGGCCGCCACCGCTGTCTCCGGCGCCTTCGCCGACAACCACGGCTCCCTCGCCGTCTCCCGCAAATTCGGCTACGAACCCGACGGCCTGGAAACCCACGCCGTCCGCGGCGAACCAGCCGTCATCCACCGCCTGCGCCTGCCCCGCGACCGCTGGGAATCCCACCGCACCACCCCCGTACACGTCACCGGCCTCACCGAATGCCTCCCGATGTTCGGCCTGACAACATCGTGAACCAGCAACACACGCCGCTGCTGCGACGAGCGCTGACCGACCCCGGAAATTCGGAGCTGCGGTCGCTACCGGAGCAAGTCGAGGTTCTCCTGGTAAACCTCGAGGCCCCACAAGGCACAGCGCGTCCCCGACCTCGAACAACTCGTGGTACAGCACCTGGCCCCCACGAACAGCCATGGCACGTGTTCATGACCTCGACGACGAACTCACCGACATCGCCGCCACCGCCGATCATCGCCTGATCTTCCAATCCATCTACCCGATCAGCCCCTGACCTGGTCCCGCCCAGCCTGTGGGCGGAACCCTCGGCGGGCGGTCAGCCGTGTTCGGCGTGGGATCCGTGGTCGGAGACCTGGGCGTCGAACCAGGTGTGCAGGGCTGTCACCAGGGACGGGTCGGAGCTGGTGTAGGTGATCTGCGCTCCGGCCGGTGTTTCCGCGTAGCGGATCTCGATGCGGGTGTGGCCCTGTTGGAGTTCGCGCAGGCCCGGCATGCCGGTTCCGTGGATGGCGGCCGGGTCGCCGTAGTCGCCGTGGCCGAAGCCGGCGGCCGCCTCGGTCAGGTGCCCGCGGATGAGCGTGATCTGCTCGGTGTCGGCGGGGTCGTCGGCGGTGACCGACTGGACGCCGCCGGTGGCCGACTTCGTGAACTGGTGTGTTGTGCGATTCAGGTCGAACGGCATCACTTGCTGTCCCTTGGCCGCGACCTCCGCGTGCCGTTCGGACGATTGCGGATTACCCGGGCCGTCGTTCTGACCGGCGAACACGTAACCGGCCATTGCGGCGGCAACCACCGCCAGCCCGGCGACGAGCAGCGGAATCCGTCTCTCGCTCAACTTCTCACCTTTCATCGATTGCCTCGGTCAGTACTTCCAGCGCGTGCACGACACCGGCCCGCTCCTCCGGTGGCACGCGGTCCAGGACCGCGGCGAAACGCGCCGCCCTGGCCTCGGCCAACTGCACGGCGGCGGCCGAACCCGCGGGCGTGACCTGGACCAGCACGCCGCGCCCGTCCTCCGAGGCCGGAGAACGCCCGACCCATTCCCGCTCCACCAGTTGCGTGACCAGACGGCTGGTTGTGCTTTTCGTCAGCCGCAGCCGCTGTGCCAGATCGCTTTGCCGCAATGCACCGCACCGGGCCAGCTCGGCCAGCGCGTGCGCCTCCGACACCGGGATGGGCTGCCCGCACGGCGTCCGGTCCGGCTGGTGCAGACCGAAGGCGCGCACGAAACGCCCTACGGCGTCCTGGAGTTCACGTGCATCCGACATAGTTCGACGATACAACTATTTAGTTCGACTGTGCAACCAGATTGTTCCGCGTCGGCGACAAGCTTCGTGCTGTGGTGTCAGCACGACCCGCCGTGCTCGAGGCGAGGAACTCACTTGTCGCCGAGCCTGACCGCCCCATAGGTTTGCCGCTATGGGTGCGCAGTTCAGCTACGACCTGGTCATTCCGCAGGAGAACATTCCGCGAGCGTTGCGTGCGCTCGCCGAGCACACCGCGGCGGGCGCGGAGGAATCGACAACGGTGAATCTTCCGCGCGGGCAACGCATCACCGTGCCGTTCGAAGCCGACCCGGACGGCGACACCGTATCCCTTACCGATCCGCCCACGCGGGCGCGGTTCCGGGTGCGCCCACAGATCCCGATCGACGAACACATCGCGACAGCACTGGGCCTGTACACCTCCCACACCGTCTTCACCGAGATCGATGGCCGGTGCTACCGCTATCGCGACGACCTGACCGCCCCCGAGCTGGACATGATGGCCGACCTGCACGACAAGGAAGAATTACGTGACCACGGCATCATCGTCGCGACCGGCACCACCGCTGTCGGCCTGAGCCTGCTCGTCTCCACCTCGGCCGATCTGGACCCCGGCTACGCCGAGCTGCACTTCACGACCTTCTCCCGATCGCTGCATCCGATCTTCTGCTGGTCCAGCACCTTTCGCCGGTTCTTCGCCGAACTCGCCTTCGAGATCGGCGCGGTGTGCGCGATATCGGGCACCGACCTCGACCACACCGTCACAGTCCACTTCCTGCACGGCGAGGCGATGCCGGAAGTCCGGGTCACCCGCGACACCGCATGGACACTGGACACACTGACCGCCGCCGTCGGATCACGCGCCCCACGATGACCGGCGCGCCGATGAACCAAGCCGACAGGGAACTCTTCTTCCGCCTGTTGCAACGCTGGTGCACCAGCGAACTCGACCAGTTCGAGCACCTCACCATCCCGACCCGCTGGGGCGAGGTGTACGCCAGTTTCAGCCGCGAGCTTCCGCCGGATCACCCGGCGGAGATGTTTCGGCCGATACCCGCGGACCCGGAATGACCGGATCGGTCACTCGCCGGCGTCGCTGATCTCACTCGCCGAGGAAGCCACTGCCGGAGCCAGGCGATCGTGTCATCCGGCCCGACCGACAGCGTGGCGGCGGGTACGTCGAGCTCGACCCGCAGACCGAAGCGGCGACCCGCCGACGCGCTCGTATACGACCTGTCGGCCCACAGCGGGAATCGGTTCGGCCAGTGCGGGATCGGCGCAGGTGGCGTAGGCGTCAGCCTCCGGGGTGCGCGCGTACCGGTGGTCGCCCGCCGAGACATTCGAACGCGGCAGAATTCACGCCTGCGGACCGGTTATCCCGCGTCGCGGTCGGCGGTCCGGGGTGCGGTGCGCCGGGTGGTGGCGAGTAGTTCGTCGAGTTGGGATTCGGCGCGTTCGGCGCGGGCCTGGGTTTGGGCGCGGGCCTGATCGAGCGCGGCGATGCGCTGGGCGGTTTCGGCCCGGACCTGCTCGAGCGCGATGGCGGTTTCGGCCCGGACCTGCTCGAGCGAAGCGCCGGCTTCCGTGCGGGCGGCCGCGGCTTCCTCGGCCGCAATACGGCGAGCCTCTGCGAGTTCGGCGCGGACGGAGTCGAGCTCGGTCCGCATGCGCCGGGATTCGTCGCGGGCCTCGGTGGCGGCGGCCGCGCGTTCTGCTGCGGCTTGTTCGGCGCGGTCGATGGCGCGTTCGGCGTCGGCAGCGCGTTGGACGGCCAGGTCGCGTTCGGCGCTCGCAGCGGTGACCTGCTGGGCAGCTTCCCGGCGGATCTGCTCGATCTCGGTGGCGGCCTTGCGGCGCGCCTTCTCGATCTCCTCCTCCGCTTGTTCGCGCGCGCGGGCGATATCGTCGGCGGCGTCGCGGCGCACGGTGCGGATCTCGGTTTCGGCGGCACTGCGGGCGGCGAACACGTCGTCGGCGGCCTGTTTACTGGCCCGCTCCACTTCGCGCAGCGCGTCGTCGCGAGCGGTGTTCGCCTCGGCCACCAGGGTTTCGGCTTCTTCGGCCGCGTTCGCCGCGTCGTCGGCGGCGGATTCGGCCAGGGTCCGGGCTTCTTCGGCGTCGCGGCGGGCCTGTTCGGCGGCGACGGCCGCGATCTCGGCTTCGGCGATCCGCCGCCCGGCCTCGGCCTGCACCGCCTGGACTTGGGCTTCGGCTACCGACGGGTCGGCCAGGGTGGAGAGTTCGGCGACGGCGGCGGTGAGGTTGACGCTCAATTGGTCGGCGAGCAGGCGGAATTGACCGAGCAGCTCGTCGGCTCGCAAGCGCGCCACCGTCACCGGCCCCTGTGGCGTCACAGTGACGGAACCCTCGGGTACCTGCGACTCCTGTTGTTGCCGTTGCCTTTCCCGCCACGCCCGCCACCGCGTGTGTTCGGGGTGATCACAGTATTCCGATGGGCGGCCCGGCCCACCGCCGCGCGTGATCGGTCGGACACATCCCGGATAGCTGCATACGCTGGACACCTCGAAATCGTAGCGTTGTTTCCGTCAAATCCAACGTATTCACACGAAACGAAATCCGTGTCGCACCAAAGCGACTCATCTCGTACTGACCTCCGATAAGTGAACATTATCGGAAGTCAGAACCTGGGAGCCCTCTTGTCGACCTTGAAGTTATTACGTTTACGTTTGGTTGAATCAAACGAAACGAAACATCAACGAAAGCCACCGAAAACTGTGCTGCCGAAGCGGGGGTTGAGGAACATCTGGGAGGAAAGTCACGCTAAGCCGACAGGGTGAATCCTGTTGCTGTGCTGGTGATTTCATGTCGGCGTGACTGATCAGGTATTGCCCGAGTACGGGCGTTTCGGTGCGTTGTCCCGCGTGGAACTCGAACGGTTCTGCTACCTCGATGACGAGGACCAGAGGTTGATCGCGGCCCGGCGCCGCGACTACAACCGGCTCGGGTTCGCGGTGCAAGCGGTCACGGTCCGCTACCTGGGAATGTTCCTGTCCGACCCGATCGCGGTCCTGTCCGAGCTGGTCGCCTACCTGGCCGAACAGCTCGAGATCGCTGATCCGGGCTGTCTGGACGAGTACATGGTGCGCCGGACCACCCGTTTCGAGCACCAGGCCGAGATCGTCGCCGAGTACGGGCTGAGGGCGTTCGCCGATGCCGAGCCCGAACTGGGCACGTGGATTGCTGATCAGGCGTGGATCACCGGTGACGGGCCGAAAGCGATCTTCGACGGCGCGGTGGCGTGGTGCCGGGCCCGCCAGGTCCTGCTGCCGGGAATCACGACGCTGGAGAAACTCGTCGCCGCCGGCCGTGAGGCGGCCGAGCAGCGGCTGTGGTCGCAGCTGGCCGACCAGCTCACCGCGCCGCAAGCCGCTGCTCTGCTCGGCTTGCTGGAGGTCCCGGCCGGGACCAAGCAGCGGGTCAGCGAGCTGGATCGGTTGCGCAAGGGCGTGTTCCGGGCTTCGTCGAAAGGGCTGCTGTCCGCGCTCGAGCGGGTCACCGATCTCACTGCCGCCGGGTCGGCGCGTGTGGATGTCTCGTCCGTGCCGCCGAGAAGGTTGCTGGGTCTGGCTCAGCACGGCCTGGCGGGCAAGGCGACCGGGTTGCGGCGGATGAGCCGTGAGCACCGGCTCGCGGTGCTGGTGGCCACGATCGAGATCCTGTCCGCTCGCGCTGCCGATGACGTGCTCGAGCTTTTCGACCTGCTGATGACCACCGAACTGCTGTCGAAGGCCGAACGTGAATCCAAAGAGGAGAAGCTGAACCGGTATCCGCGGATCTCACGCAACGCGGGCCGGCTGGCCGAGGCGGTGGCGGTGCTGCTGGAGATGGTGGAGATCGATCAGCAGGTCGAGTTGTCGGTGGTGTGGGATCTGATCGAAGCGAAAGTCTCTGGCGCCGAGCTACGTTCAGCGGTCGCTGTCATCGGTGAACTCGTCCCAGCGGGGGACGCCGAACTCG
This sequence comes from Nocardia sp. NPDC127579, assembly GCF_042672005.1. Lineage (NCBI taxonomy): Bacteria > Bacillati > Actinomycetota > Actinomycetes > Mycobacteriales > Nocardiaceae > Nocardia > Nocardia sp. NPDC127579. The sequence goes on from NZ_JBHXVZ010000003.1 coordinate 322,841, forward strand.
ACGGGCAACGCGCGGTCGAGCTGGCCGGGCGCTTCGCCACGGTGCGTCCGTTTCTGCCGAGGTTGATGGCCACCCTCGAGTTCGGCGCGACCGCCGACGGCGCACCGGTGCTCGCGGCGATGCGAGGGCTCGGGCAGATGATCACCGCGAGATCGACCAAGGTCGGTGCCCGGTGGCTGGATGCGCGCGCCGTCGACCACGACCTGATCGGCGGGGCCTGGACGCGGCTGGTGTACCCGGCCGGGCGCCCGCCCGAGACTGTCGATCGCGCGGCCTACACCTTCTGCGTGCTCGAACAGTTCCACCGCCATCTCAAGCACCGCAACATCTTCGCCGAATCCTCCTCGAAGTGGCGGGATCCACGCGCGCACCTGCTTACCGGCGCGAGCTGGGACGCCGCCCGCGAGGCCGGGCTGAACGCGCTCGGGCTTCCCGGCGACGCCGCCGCCCTGCTGCGGGTGCACGCCGAAGCGCTCGACACCGCGTTCCGGGAAGTCGCCGCCCGCCTGGACGCCGACACCCCGGCCACCGTCGATGACGAGGGCAAGCTGCACGCGGCTGCGCTGACCGCGACTCCGGATCCGCCGAGCCTGACCGATCTGCGCCGCCGGGTGGAGGCAATGCTGCCGCGTATCGACCTGCCGGAGCTGGTGTTGGAGGTGATGTCGTGGCAGCCCGGCTTCACCGAGGCGTTCACCCACGCCTCCGGAAACCCCGCGCGGGTCTCCGATCTCGGGCTCTCGGTCGCGGCGGTACTGTGCGCGCACGCGATGAACGTCGGCTTCGCGCCGGTGATCAGCCCCGGTGTCGAAGCGCTGACCCGCGATCGTCTGCACCACGTCGAGCAGTCCTACATCCGGTTCGACACGCTCACTGCGGCCAACGTGGCCCTTGTCGAGGCCCAGGCGCGGATCCCGCTCGCCCAAGCCTGGGGTGGCGGGCTGGTCGCCAGCGTGGACGGGTTGCGGTTCGTGGTGCCGGTGCGCACCATCCACGCCCGCCCCAACCCGAAATACTTCGGCCGGAAACGCGGCATCACCTGGCTGAACATGATCAACGACCAAGCCGCCGGGCTTGCCGCCCAAGTACTTTCGGGTACCCCGCGCGATTCGCTGCATGCCGTGGATGTGGTGCTGCGCCAGTCCGGCGGTGTGGTGCCTGAGGCGATCATCACCGACACCGGCTCCTACAGCGACATCGTGTTCGGGCTGCTGCACCTGCTCGGCCGCCAATACCGGCCACAGCTGGCGAACCTGCCCGACCAGCGGCTGTGGCGCATCGACGCGGCCGCGGACTACGGGCCGCTGGACAAGGCCGCGCGCGGGCGCATCGATGTCGACCGGATCGAACGCCATTGGGAGGACATGTGCCGGATCGCGGTCTCGATCCACACCGGCGAAGTGTCCGCGCACGAGGTCACTCGCATGATTTCCCGTGACGGGCAACCGAGTTCGCTCGGGCACGCGGTCGCGCACTTCGGGCGGATCTTCAAGACCCTGCACGTGCTGCGCCCGGCAGACGACGAACCCTACCGCCGTGAGATCAAGGCCCAGGCCAATCTCCAGGAAGGCCGCCACGATCTCGCGCGCCGGATCTTCCACGGCCGCAAGGGCGAAGTGTTCCGTGCCTACTACGCCGGCATGGAAGACCAGCTCGGCGGGCTCGGACTGGTGCTGAACTGCGTGGTGCTGTGGAACACCGTCTACATGGACCGCGCCCTGACCGAACTACGCGCCCAGCAGTATCCGGTGCTCGATGCCGATATCGCGCGGCTGTCCCCGTTCGTCCGCACCCACATCGGCATCGACGGCCACTACAGCTTCCACCTGCCCGATCTTGGCGGAACCCACCGCCCGCTGCGCGATCCGGACGCCGACGCCGAGGATTGAAACCTCGCAACCTAGCACGACCGCACCTCGATATTGCCGCACCGCAACAACCCTCGCCCAGCGCAGCGTGTCGGTGCCCTGTGGGATGCTCTGCGCCGATCGGCACCGGTGAAAGCTCGCGCCGATCACCTGCGTCACCTCGACCGGCTGTGCTCGACGAGCCGGTACCCGAAATCACTTGAGTTATGGAGGGTTTGGTGTGATCAGTTCACTTGCTTTCATTCTCGTCGTTGTTCTCGTCGCCGCGCTGGCGGCCGCAGCCGGTTACATGCTCGCGCGCGGGCGCGCCGACGCCTGCCAAGAGCAGGCCCGGCAAGAACATCAACAAGCTGAACGCGCCCGCAGCGAACGCGACACCGCGACGGCGCAGGTTCAGGAGCTGCAACAGCAGCTGCGGGAGGCGGCGGCCACCCAGGGGTCCCTGCAAGCCGAGCTGGACGGCGAGCGGCGGCGCTTCGCCGAGCAGCTCGGTGTGCTCGAAAACGCGCAGGAGCAGATACAGCACACCGTCCGGCAGATGGCCGGGGAGGTGCTGGCGCAGTCCGGTTCACAATTGATCGCGCGGTTCACCGAGATGACCGATCATCGCGCGAAGGCCGCCGCCGGGGAGATGGATCAGCGCAAGACGGCGATCGAGGCCATGGTCGCGCCGCTGCGTCAGGTGCTCGACAAACTCGACACCAAGGTCCAGACCTTCCAGGAAAGCAGCGTCGGGACGTTCTCGAAGGTCAGCGAGCAGGTGAAAATGGCCAACCACACCAGCGAGCGGCTGCGCAAGGAGACCGAACACCTGGTCACCGCGCTGCGTAAACCGGGCGTGCGTGGGCAGTGGGGCGAACTGAAACTGCGCACCATCGTCGAAGCGGCCGGCATGGTCGAGCACGTGAACTTCGAACAGCAGGTCCGTGTCGCCACCGACGAGACCCACGTACGGCCGGACATGGTGATCAACCTCGGTGGCGGCAGAACGATCGTGGTCGATGCGAAAGCACCATTCGGAGCGTTCCTGGAAGCACAGGATGCCGAAGACGATGCTGCCCGCCACGAGCGCGCACTCGCCCATGCGCGCAATGTCCGCCGCCACGTCGACCAGCTGGCGGGCAAACAGTATTGGGCCCAGTTCACCTGCACCCCGGAATTCGTGGTGATGTTCTTGCCCGCCGATGCCTTCCTGCACGCGGCACTCGAGCACGACCCAACGCTGTGGGATCACGCTATCCGCAGCAAGGTCATCATCGCGACCCCGGCGAATCTGCTGATGTCGCTGCGAACGGTCGCCTACATGTGGCAGCAGCAGGCTCTCGCCGAAAACGCCGAGCAGATAGCGCAACTCGGCGCCGACCTCTACAAGCGGATCGCCACGATGGTCGAGCACCTCAACGCCACGGGCGCCAGCCTGGGCAAGGCGGTCGAGAACTTCAACAAAACGGTCGGCTCATTCGAAGGGCGCGTACTTCCCGGGGCCCGCAAGATGGCCGAACTGCGCGGAGCCGACGCCACGCTGAAGGACCTGGCACCCGTCGAGCGCGGCGTCCGAGCGCTGTCGTTCCCCGGCACCAGCAGCACCGCCACCGCCACGGCGTGATCGCCGTTGCCCCGCCGGGATCGCCCGGCGGGGCAGCGGGATACAACGCTCGACGGCACCGGCTCGGGGTCTCCGTAGCATTCGCCGAAAATCGGGCGGGTATGGCGTAGCTGACTGGTAGACACCAGTTTTCGGCTTCGAGGTGCGCGCGGGCCGGGTTGATGCTTGGCTGCCGGTGATGTTGTTGGTCGGCGCTGCTGGCCGGGACGTGCCACTCATGGCCACCGCCGTCCAGCGCCGCGTCCCCACGGCCACCACCAGCAACGAATTCGTATCCGAGCTGCCGCCTAAGATCGACGCTGTGACCGAAGATCCTGATCGGCCCGACCGACAACCCCATGAGCAGCGAGTCTCCTACGCCGCGCCCGGCGGTTCCGACGAGTCGTTGCCCGGCAACGACTCCCGCACGGAGACCGGCTCAATCCGATGACCGACGAGCGTTTCAGGTCGCCCGGGGGCTTCATCCGGCAGGTCGCGCTTCCGTCACGGGCTGTGACCGGCTCGTACCCGTTCATACTGCCGGCGGTCCGGTACCTGGCCGACTCGGGAGGCCTGTCGTTGCAGCCGGGGGTCACCTTCCTGGTGGGGGAAAACGGCAGCGGCAAGTCCACTCTCCTCGAGGCGATCGCCGTCGCCACCGGTCTCAATCCAGAAGGCGGCAGTCAGAACTACCGGTTCGCGACGCGATCCACCGAATCACTGCTGGGTGAGCAGCTGGTGGTGCGCTGGGGTGTGGACAAGCCTCGGAGCAGGTTCTTCTTGCGGGCGGAGAGCTACTACAACGTGGCCACCGAGAGCGAGCGGCTCGGGCCGGACCAATTGGCAGCTCTCGGGGGGATTTCCCCGCACGAACGCTCGCACGGAGAGTCTTTTGTCGATCTCATGGTGCATCGTTTCCACCCTTGTGGGCTGTATCTGCTCGACGAGCCCGAGGCGGCGTTGTCGGTGCGTGGATGCATGGCCGTGCTGGCACGACTGACCGAGCTCGCAAACCAGAGTTGCCAGATCATCGTGGCCACCCACTCGCCGATCCTTCTCGCGTTGCCGGGTGCGGCCATCCTCGAGATCGCCGACGACGGCACGATCGGCCCCGTCTCCTACGATGAGGCGATGCCGGTCCGCCTGACCCGCGAATTCCTTTCCGCCCCAGAGAAAATTCTGCACTACTTGCTGACCGAGGACCCCGACGAGCCCTTCGGCCATTGAGCATTACCAGAGTTGGCCGATCCCCGCACTCAGCGACCGGGCAGCTCCATTCGGCACGCGCAACGAATCCTGGGACACGAAAACCGCGGCGCTGCAATCAGATACCCGTGTAAACTCCGAATCGATCGCAAGATCGTTCCAAACGATGAGGGAAAGCCATCATGTAGGGTCTGCCGCCCCTCCGAGGGTAGCGACCTACAACATAGCCGGGGGGCTGCTATGCATCGCACGATTCTCGCCACTGTCGCACTCGTCCTGTTCACCCTCGTTCCGGCCACCGCGGCCTCCCATGCCGTACCGGCGGAACCCGTGCATTCGACGCGAATCCTGAGAACCCAGATCGATTGGGATCTGGTTGTCCGTGTCTTCAATTCGGAACAGGAGTGCCTGGGCAGTACTCGCGCGTATCAGCGCCCCGGCACCGTCCCCATGTGTGTCCCCCACCAAACCAGCAATGGTGCAACGGTGTGGCTGCTGCTGCTGTATCACATCTGACCCAACAGCCATTTGACGTGCGGGGCGGCGCAGCCGACCGCCCCGCACGTCGTTGACTACTCCCGCACGTCGTTGAATACTCGATGGCTATGACACCGTCGCAATCGACAGTTCACGGCCGGGCCTTCCTGGAAGTCTTGGACAAGACCACAGTCGATGCAGCGCGGGAAGCGGCAGCCGCCAAGGCCCCATCAGCCTCTGCATACACTGCACCCGACCCCGCTGACAGTGCCGCAGCGGCAGAGATCAACCGCACGCCGATCACCGTCACCTGGGACGAGGGCGGCCATCAGCACCACGACCGGCAGTGGATCGATGCACCCGACGACCTCGATCCGGAAGCCTTCGACACCGCGCTCAGCAAAATGGGGTGGACTCGCACCAGCGACTGGGACGACCGCTGGACCGCGACCGTCTGCCGAACAAGCACTAACACGCCACCACCCCCACCCATCGACACGACCAAGTCGCGAGCCGTCACCATTCTTCGGCTCACTCCTCGAGCCGTCACCGAATTCCAGGCCCTTACCTGACATCCTCCTCTCCATAGTCACCGGGCTTCGCAGCCACGGCGTGGAGTTCCGCAGCCCGCACGAAGTTCTTGTTTCGTACGTCCGGTTTCGCCGCCGCGATCGAGGTTTGCGAACAGATTCGCCCCACCCGCACCGAGTGCGGGGATCAGCCAGCACCGACGGACGCGAACAGCACTTGCGGTTCCAGGTCGAGCCGGGTCGTCGGTGCCTGTTCAGGCGGAGACTATGTCATATCCGCCCGATTTTCGGCGATTGCTACCGGAACCCCGGGAGCAATCTCGGTGAGCCGGTGCCGTCGAGGGCCTATCCTTGCCGGGCATGGCAACCGCAACGATTTCGATCGACGACGCGCTGCTGGCCCAGGTTCAGCAGGCGGCCGGAGATGATCTGTCGGGATGGATCGCCACCGCGTGCCTGTCTCGGCTACTGCGTCAGGGCGTGGAATCGGCCCGCGCGTGGGAGCAACAGCATCCGGCCCAGGCCGGCGCCGCACGCGCCGAAGACGCCCGCCACGTCCTCGAAGCCGAAGCCGAACGCGAAATCGATGCCCACGCCCACACCGCAGCAGCGCAGGCCCGCGGCGTCGATGCCCGACCTACCACCGAGGACTACCTGGCCGCCTACGGCCACGTCCGGGTACTGCTGGAACGAGCTGAGCAGCAACTACGCGGCCAGCAATCTCACGAGGGCGAGCAGTAGAGCCCAGCGCGCTTCTCCCACCCCTCGAATTCGCTTGCCCCGGGAATGAATTCGAGTCAGCGGCCCCGCCGCCGCGCAACGGGATCGGTGTCGGCCTGGAACCGGCGCAGGCCCTCGTCGGAGACCCGCGCGTACTTCACCAGGCTGCGCACCGAGGTGTGCCCGGACAGCTTCATCAGCACCGGCGTCGACGCGCCTTCCTCCGCGGCGTGGGTCAGCCGGGAATGACGCAGCTGGTGCAGCGTGTGGGGGCCGGTGTCGAAACCGGTGGTGTGTTCCTCGAACAGCTCGGCGGCGCGCCGATACGACAACCGCGCCCGTCCCGTGGTCGGGTCGACATCGTTGACCGCCACCGAGGGACGGGCCTTGCGGTCGGTGAGGAACACCGGGCCAGACTTGCGCCCGGCCAGCATCCGCGGCAACAGCCGGGCCGTGCCGGTCTGCCACGCGATGACCTCGCGGGCGCCGCCCTTGCGGCTCACCACCGCGCACCGGTTACCGGTATCGAGGTCGCCCACGTCGAGCATCAGCACTTCCTCGGCGCGAGCGGAGGATTCGTAAAGCAGATGCCACAACACCCGTTCCCGCAACGGCGCATCCGATCCGAGGATCTGCGCGATCCGGTCCCGGCTCAGCGCCTTGCTGGTGTCCGGCGGGGCGGGCCGAGCCCGCAACCGCACCAGCGGGTCACCGGAGAGCCAGTTCTGCTCGCGCCAGTAACCGAACGCCGAACCCAGCGCGGTCAACCGAATGTTGAAGGTCTTCGCCGACTTGGCGCCCCACACGTAGGTGAACCAGCCACTGACCCGGTCCGGCTCCGAATCCAGCAACGCCACATCAGTATCAGCGCCGAAATCGGCGACCAGGCGCTCCAGCGCCGGCGCATAGGTCGCGCGCGTGTTCGCCACGGTGATGGTGTCCAAGTAGATCCGGACCGCATCGGCCAACCGCACGCCGGTGACCGGCCGTGGCAACATCCGCACTCGTCCCATCGCGCCTCCCAATACCGCTACCGCAGATAGTTTCCGGAGTCGCGGGTGTGTGGAATGCCGATAGTGCCAGGACGACTCAGGAGTTATCGCACATAGTATGTCACTATGTGCGATAACTCCTTAGCGTGACTTTTCTCGTCAATGTTCCCGGACCGCCGAAGCGATGACCCCAGACGCGACTCCTGTAGCGTTTCGGGTGTTGATGTTCAACTCGAAGAAAGTCGAGAAACGGTGACACAGAAGAAGATCGGGTGGAAGACAGCGGCGATCGGAGCGGTCGCGGCAGTGATGGCGCTGTCCGGCGCGGGGACAGCGGCGGCGGCCCCCGGCAGCTGGGAGGTGACGGTATGCCGGGGCACCAGCCCGAATATCGTCGACCAGCCGTACTCCGGTCAGGTCATCGGGGCGCAGCCCTACAGCGTCCCGGGCGTTCCGTACTTCACCGTCCACGCGGGCGGCAGCCTCTGGGGTGGCTACGGAACGACGGTCACCCTGAACTGGACGAACCTCACCACCGGCGCGTCCGGCTCGGAAACCCAGAGCGGCAACGTGGGATTCATCCTCGGTAACGGCAGCACCCTGCATTTCCGTCCCCCCACCGGCACCGGCATGGTCCGCACCGACTTCACCGTGCACAACAGCGGGTTCGTCCCCCAGACGGTCACCTGCTCGGGAACCTCGGAGATCGTCTAGGTTCTGCCGGAAGTGAATGAGGGGTGGCACCGCGCGGCGGTGCCACCCCCTCATCGCATCCGAGGGCTCACCTACGCCGATCCGGATTGAGACGGATCTCGATCTCTCCGGACGCCGCCTCCGAAGCGGGCTCGGCTGTCACGGCAACTCGCACCGCGCGCCCGCTGCCGGCTTCGACGAACGACAGGGGCGGACGGCCGTCCTGTAGATACCGGTTTCCCCACTGCATCAGGGACATGAACACCGGCAGCAGGTCCTCGCCGGACGCGGTCAGCCGGTATTCGTCGTGGGCTCGTCTGCCCTGTTCCCGATAGGGCGTGCGCTCGATGATCCGCGCGGATTCCAGCTGCTTGAGCGCCCGGGACACGGCAGGCGCGGAAGTCCCGATCCGCGTCACGAAGTCTTCGAATCGTGTTGTGCCGTAGAAGCATTCGCGGACGATCAGGAACACGGTCTTGGTGCTCAGCAGGCCGAGCACCCGCTCGGCCGAGCAGCCGTCGCCGATCGACCAGGTGCTCCGGTCGCGCAGGGCTTCCTCGAATTCCATCGCCACCACCCCAGTGTAACTAACGCTTGCGTTATCCAGCAGTCGCGTGGTTGAGTCTAACTAACGACATCGTTACTCAGTTGGAGGAGGCGCAATGGTGGACGTAGCGGGCCGGGTGGCCGTGGTGACCGGCGGTCGGCGCGGGCTCGGCGCGGCGCTGGTGGACGAACTGCTCGCACGCGGGGCGCGCAAGGTGTATGCCACCGGCCGCACGGCCTTCGCCGATGCGCGCCGCGAGGTGGTGACCGCGGAACTGGAGGTCCGCTCGGCGGAGTCGATCGCCGCGCTGGCGGCGCGCGCCGCCGATGCCGAGCTCGTCTTCAACAATGCCGGGGTCCTACGTCCGGCCGCGCTGCTGACCGGTGATATCGACTCCGCCACCGAAACATTCGACGTCAATGTCTTCGGCCCGCTGCGGGTGGCGCGCGCGTTCGCGCCCATCCTGGCCGGGCACGGCGGCGGTGCGCTGATCAACATGCACTCGGTGCTGTCCTGGCTGGCTGGTAGCGGCGCCTACGGAGCGTCCAAGGCCGCGGCCTGGTCGGTCACCAACTCGTTGCGACTCGAACTGGCAGCCCAGCACACCCAGGTCGTCGGCGTGCACGCGGGATTCATCGACACCGACATGGTCGCGGCCATCCGACGGCCCAAGGCCACACCCGCGGCGATCGCGGCGCGCATCATCGACGGCCTCGAATCCGGCGCCACCGAGGTGCTCGCCGACGAGGTCACCCACACCGTCAAAGCGGCGCTGTCCGGCCCCGTGGAACACCTGACCTTCTCGGCCGCCGGCTGAGTTCATCCGAAGGAGCACCGATCATGCCGCTGTGGACCATCCACCACACCCCCGCGGTCTTCACCGCCGACGACAAACACCAGCTCGCCGCCCGCATCGCCGACCACTACGAGAAGGTCGGCCTGCCCCGGTTCTATGTGGTCACCCTGTTCCAGGAAACCCGTCCCGAGGACTGCTACGTCGGCGGGGAACCGACCCGGGCGGGCGTGCGGGTCGTCATCGACCACATCGCCCGGCACAACCCCGACCAGGAGTCGCGCCGTCGAACTGCGCAGTGGATCAAGGGCATTCTCGGGCCTCACCTCGAACAGCACACCGGTCTGCACTGGGAGTTCCATGTCGACGAGACCAGCGCCGACCTCTGGATGATCAACGGAATCGTCCCGCCCCCAGGGGGTTCGGAGGCCGAACGGACCTGGGCGCGCGAGAACGCGACTTCTGTGTACTGATCGCGGGCTTGACCCTGACGCAGGGTCAACCTCGCACCATGGTCGCCATGACAACCGATCATTTCACCGTCCGCCGCGCAGACACCGCGATCCAGGTGTCCCGCGGCGGCCACGGCCGTCCCCTGGTCTTCTGCCCGGGCCTGACCTCGACGCAAACCGAACTGCGTGAACTCCTCGACCTACTGCGCCGCGACTTCGATGTGGTGTCCCTCGATCTGCGCGGCCACGGCTTCTCCCCCGCCGCCCGCTACGACTTCGGCTCGTTCCTCGACGATTTCGCCGCGGTCATGACCGCGGTCGGCCCGCTGGACTCGCCGGTGCTGGCCGGACATTCCTACGGGGCCGACCTGATCGTGCACTACGCCGCCGAAAACCCCGGCGCGGTCGGTGAACTGATCGTCATCGATGGCGCGAACCCGATTCCGGCGCCGTTCCTCACCGCCGCCGATCTGCCCGAACTCCGCGCGGTGTGGCAGGAGCAGGCGCGCTGGCTGGAAACCACCCGGGGCACCGGTCGCCAGGTACTGCTCACCCCGCAGGAGATCCTCGACCTCAACGTGGAACTGGATATCCTGCGCTGCGGCATCGATCTCGACGGACCCGGAATCCTGGACCGCTACCGCGCCATCGACTGCCCGATCCAGCTGATCATGTCGACGACGATGGCCGGCGTCGAAGGCCGTGCGGCGCGGCACAATCGACTCTGGCGGGCGGGGGTCGAACGCCTCGTGCGCGAACAGCCGCGCGTGTCGGTGACCTGGGTCGACGCCACGCACGCACTGGTACTGACCCACGCCGCGGAGATCGCCGGGCTGATCCGGCGGATTCGGTGAAGACTGGTTCGATGCTGACGATCGGCGAACTGGCCGCGCATGCCGGGGTGACGGTGCGCGCGATACGCCACTATCACGCCAAAGGGCTGCTGCCCGAACCGCAACGCGACCATTCGGGCTATCGCCGCTACGACGCCGGCGTGGTCGTCGAGTTGATCAAGATCCGCACGCTCGCCGCGGCCGGGGTTCCGCTGGCCCGCGTCGGCGCACTGCTCGAGGCCGATCCGGCGGATTTCGCGGCGGCGATCGCCGAGATCGACGCCCGGTTGCGTGCCGAGATCCGCCAGCGGCAGCGACACCGTGCGCGCATCGCGCGGCTGGCGGCCGGGGACAGTCTCGCGCTGCCACCGGAGGTGGTCGAGTTCCTGGATCGGTTGCGGGCGCTGGGCGTCGACAAGCGGATCATCCGGGTCGAGCGCGACGGCTGGATCCCGCTGGCCGCTCACATACCCGAACGGATCCCCGAACTGATCGCCCGCAAAAGCGATCAGCTCGACCATCCGCCGCTGCTCACCTTCTACCGTGCGCTCGGCCACGTCCTCGACCGGCCCGAGGACGACCCGATCCTGGTCGAGGCCGTCGACGAACTGGCCGCCTACCTCACCCGCCTGGCCGAGGAGCAGGGCGCGGACCATGTCGGCGGCGATTTCGAACCCGAGCTGGTCGAGCTGCTGGACGCGCTCGTTCTCGGCACCGCCCCGCCGGCTCGCCGCCTGATCGAGCTGCTGACCGAACGCGGCTGGACCGGCTGGACCGAACTCCGTCCCGCCACGCCCGGACCTTGATCGGAATGCATTGGCGCGCAGGCTGATCGAAGGTCGGCGCGCACCCCGCGCGGCGGCGTTGTCCTCCCATTCGCGGCCGATGGCGCGCAGCAGCGCCGGGTAGACGCCGATGTAGCGAAAGGACTTGATGCCGGCCATATAGAGCCGCCCGAACACTCCGTTCGGCTTGACCAGCACCGCCATCTGACCGCGATAACCCCCGGCGCCGTCGGAGACCCAGCCGATGTGCATCACCGAGTGCACGGTCTTGTTGCCCATCTCGGCGGCCCACTCGTCGTGCAGCTGATAGAGCGAGCTGAACGGAGACGAACCGAGGTCGGGGCCTCGGGGGCCGTCACGCAGGTCGGCGGACATCCGTTCGCGCAGCGACCGCACCCGCCCGCCGACGCCGGTGCCGGGCGCGTCCCAGCCGAGCAGCGCGCCGAGCTTCCAGCGGATCGCGAAGAGCGCGCGGGCGAGGAAACCGTCGCCGTTCACGCCGTCGCTGACCCCGTCGGCGATCTGGCGGACCAGCCATTCCAGATCGTCGGGCCCGCCGGGAGTGGGCAGTGCCCAGACGTCTTCGATAAGGAAGTCGGGGGCGATGTCATGGATCCGCCACGGACGGGTGGTGTGCGCGCTGTTCGAGAGCCTCACGGTCACGACCTCCTTGCACGGTAGCGTATACGACGAGGTTAGCCCGTATATACGGCAGCGTATATACGGAAAGGAGTGAGGTGGACCACGGCATCGAGACGGCTCGCACGCCAGGCGACAAATGGATCGAGGAAGGGTTGCGGGCACTGGGCGCCGGCGGCCCGGACGCCGTCCGCATCGAGGTGCTCGCCAAGAACCTCGGCGTCACCAAGGGCGGGTTCTACGGCTCCTTCGCCGACCGCAACGCCCTGCTCGAGGCCATACTCGACCGCTGGGAGCGGGCGAGCACCGAGGAGACCATCGCGCGCGCCGAACGCGAAGGCAGCGACCCGAAAGCCATGATCCGCCGCGCCGGGCTGCTCACCTTCTCCGACGACCTGCGCCCTGTCGACCTCGCGGTCCGGGACTGGGCCCGGCGCGACGCGGCGGTCGCCGAACGCCTGCGCCGCGTCGACAATGCCCGAATCGACTTGCTGCGCACCATGATCGGCACCTTCTGCGCCGACCCCGACGAGGTCGAAGCACGCAGCCTGCTGGCCTTCTGCCTGGCGATCGGCGCCCACCTCCTCGCCGCCGACCACGGCGAGCGCACCCGCGCCCAGGTCCGCGCCCGAGCCTCCGCGCTCATCCTCGACCGGCCCGCCGACCCACGTCCCTAACCGCCGATCCACTCCGCTATCGCCTCGAAGTCGCCGCGGCGCAAACCGATCCGGGAATCGACGCGGTGCAGCAGCGCGCTCCCGTCGTGCCACTCGGCCACCCAGGCACGGTCGGCGTCGGTGAGCTCGTCGTCGATCCAGACGAAGGATCGACCGGCCGCCCAGTCGATCAGCGGGCGCGTCTTCCAGTGCAGGCCGAACCACGCGTCGACCCGATCGTCGACCGGCTCCGGCCAGTCCACCACCGGGAGCTCGGGCAGGCCCAGCAGTGGGCTCAGCGTCCGGTTCGCCTCGTGCGTCCAGGTCGTCGCCCACACCAGCTGGCAGGGCAGAGCCGCCAGTAGCGGCCCGAGCCGGTAATCCAGCTGCGCCACCAGGGGATTCGTTTCTTCGCCCGAGCCGCCGAGCTCGCCACGCCGCGCGCGGGCGAGGTCGCCGAGTTTCGCGTCGACGCGAACTATGACCTCGGGCGTGGGCCCCGCACCGAACGGCAGCAGTGGTCCGTCGACGTCGAGGAACAGCAGTGGACGCGTCATAGGTCGATGGCAGCGATACCGGAGCGGGTGTATACGAAGGCGGTTCGATCGACGACGACAGGGCCCGAGGTGACATCGAGCGCGGCCGTGCTCCACCGGAGGTCGCCGGTCGCGGCGTCGAGGGCGTGCAATTCGGAGTCCCAGACGGCATAGACCTTCCCGTCGGCGACCGCCGGTGCACCCACAACCCGCTCGAATGCCCGCCACAGCGATCTGCCCGTGCGCTGGTCGTAGGCTTTCAGCGGCGCGAACTGAGGGTCGCCGCCACCGTAGTTGCGGTAGGCCCCACCGATATAGGCGATGTCGCCGACGGCGACGCCGAAGGCGGCCTTGGACGCCGAGGTCCACAGGCGCTGACCGGTGGCCAGGTCGAAGACGCGGAAGTTGTCATCGATGAGCAGCTGTACCAGGACGGTGTCGCCCACGATCGCGGTCTCGGTGCCGATCGGCTGACCGCCGAGTTCGACGCGCCACCGCTGCACACCGGTTGTCGCGTCCAGCAACACGAGCGCGGTCCCGTCGATGACGGCCACGGCGTTGCCGGCGGCAGCGAGACCGCCGTTGCTGGGGGTGTTCTGCGGCGCGCCCCAGCGTTGCCGGCCGGTTCGGGCATCCAGGGCGATCACCCGGTCCTCGGCACGGGCTCGGGTGTAGACATTCGCAGGCTCGTCGGTGGCGTGCAGGGTCCACAGCGCACTCGCCGCGGCCTGCCAGCGCCGGGCACCGGAATCGACGTCGAACCCCGCCACAGCGCCGATGTCACCGACTATCACCGTGTCACCGCCGCTGGTCACGGGGCCGGTCGCGACATTGATGTCCCCGAGCGGGCTCTGCCACACGGTTCGGCCGGTGGCGGTGTCCAGCGCGGTCAACCACCCGTCGCCGGCGACGAAGACCTTCCCCCGGGCCACCGCCGGCCCGCGCGCGACGAGATCCAAATGTGCGGACATAGCAGCCTTCCAGCGCACCCGGCCCGGCCCCGAACCGGCAACGGCCGCACCTGATTCGGGGCCACCCCGGAACCGGGTGACCGCGAACGCGCCGACCCCCGCGACGCCGAGCCCCACAGCGATTCCGGCCGCGAGCACGACCCGCCGCCCCGGGCCACGCGGCCCGCCCGCCGGTGTCGTCGGCCCGAATGTCGCGCCCGACGGCGTGGGCCCGCCGTCCCAGGGACCCGACTCGATCAAACCGCCCGGTGGATTCCCCGGCGCTGCCGGTCGGCCCTGCGAAGCAGGCGCAACGCCCGAGGACGACGAGCCCGCCGACGACGGCGGACCAGGCGACGGCCCAGGGTCCTGCGACGGCACAGCCGAACCGCTCGATGGAGAACCGGCCGACGGCAAGGGACCACCCGCATGCGTTGCCGCGGCGAGTTGTCCGATGACCTGCGCGGTGGTGAGTCGCGCGTCCGGCGCGCCGACCAGGCATCCGACGAGCAGCAGGCGCAGTCCGGATTCGGGGATGCCGGTGAGGTCGGGCGGTCGAGTTGTCATGCGGTGCAGCAAGTTCGGACCGCTGCCGTCACCGAATGGTGCGCGGCCGGTGAGCGCGTACGCCAGGACGCCGCCGAAGGACCACATATCGGCCGCGGGCCCGGCCGCGTCGCCGGTGAGCTGTTCGGGTGCGCCGAACGACGAGGACGGCAGAGCCGGAAGACCGACGGCGAGCAGCCGGGGACCGGCCTCGGTCACCACCACCGTGTCAGGGGTGAGATCGCCGTGCACGAGACCGGCGGCGTGCACCGTGGACAGCACACGCGCGAGCTCGGCGGCAAGGGCCTCGACCACCGGATACGGTAGCGGTCCGCGCGTGTCCACCAGGTCGCGCAGGGTCGCCCCGGCGGCGTATTCGGTTGCAATCCAAGGATGTTCGGCCTCCGAATCGGCGTCGAGCACCACCGGAGCGCAGGTCCCGGGCAGTGTGCGCGCCGCAGCGAAAGTGCGCGCGAGTTCAGTACGGTCCAACGGATCGAGGCGCACGGTCCGCACGACGGCCGGTCCGGCATCCTCGCCCCGAGCCAGATAGCTCGTACCGATACCGGCGGACCCGAGTCTGCCGAGCAGCGTGAACCGACCGATCATGGCGGGGTCGCCGTCTCGCATCGGCAGCGTAGGCGGTTCGGCGGACCCCTTCGCCAGCGATCCCGGTTCGGTACCGGACCCGAATCGAGGCTCAGCCGGCGCACCGGTCGCCAACGCCTGCTCGGACGCCGCGCCCGCGAATGCACCAGCGCCACTCCACCAGCGCCAGTCCGGCGCCACGCCGGTGGCCGCCGTCGCACGGCCCGATCGCGGCTGATCGGATGCACCGCCCGCCTGCGCTACGGCACCGCTTCCCGGCTGCGAGCCGCCGACCGGCACGCCCGGTGGCTGCCGGTCGGGCACCGCGGGCTGCGCCCAGTACCCCTGCTGCGCGGCGGTGCCCGGCAGCCCCGCGGAAAGGTTGGCCGCGCGCACCTCCTGCCCACGCCGCACCCGGAACATGAGGGCGCACAGCAGGACCGCGCCGAATACCAGAGCGCCGATCTCGATCAACTCCACCACGATCAGGCCGAACCCGCCCAGGGGCGCGACGCCGAAAGCGATGTAGGTGTCGGTGGATTCGGTTCGCGTGACCGGCAGGCGCAGCACCAGCGCGACGAAAGTCAGCAACCAGCTGAGCAGCATCGTCGCCCACCACCCGTTGACCAGTCCGCCGCCGGGCCAGGCGCGCAGGTCACCGTCCGGAGTGCGCGGGTCGCTGGCCCGCACCACATCGGCCATGATCGTGCGCGGGAACCACAGATTCACGATCGGGCACACCCAGGCCCCGATCACCCACCCGATCGAGAGCCGGTGCCGTCCGGCGAACAACGCCTCGGCATTGCGGCGGGCCCGCCACAGCCAGCACAGGAACACGACCGCACCCGCGAATTGCAGAGCCACCGCGATGCTTCGAAGCCAGGTATCGGAGTTCCATTCCTGTTGCGCCCCGGCCGGCCATGCGCCCGTCCGCCCGAGCCGATCCCAGCTGCTTTCGAAATCCGCGAGCGCGATGCCGTCGGCGATCACGCTGATCAGGCTCAGCACCAACCCCAGCCCGATCAGCGAGATCGCGGCGACCGCAAGGGGTCCCAGCGGCCGGACGCTCCAGCGAGCGTGCTGCATCGACATCTTCCGATTCCCTCCGTCCGAACAATTCGACCATTCTCGGGCATTGCCGCCACGATCGCATCGCACTGGACGGCACACGAAATCACACGCGTCATCATGCAATCCATGTATTTCACGCAATCAGAGAGCGGTCGGCGACCGATGAGCCGCCAGCGAGACCGCCGACTACTTCCGGTCGCAGAACTACGACACCCCGCCGATCCGCTGCTTCACCGACTTTCCGCTGCTGCCCGCGGTGTTCGCGTGTGGGGTGCGCCGCTCAGGGCGGCCCTGCTGCTACTGCGCCGCCGCTGGGCCCCGACCGTCGCCGCTACCGCGCTGGCCGCCGTGATCACCCTCGATATCCTGACCTTCGGCTTCCGTGATCGTTGGCAGGCGCTGGGCCCCCACCTCGCCCTGTTCGACCTCGTCGTGCTCCTGCTGACGGTGGGATTCGCCTGGTACTGCCGGGTATCGCGCGGCGTGCTGCGCTGAGGTGGTGAGTTCGAGGCTGGTGGTCCACAGGTCGCGGGCCTTGACCGGATCGTAGGAGTCCGCCGATGATCGGATTCGACGATAACCGGAGAAGTATTGCCCTGTAACGTCGTTCAGTTCCGGGCTGAGCAGCAGCCGGGCCAACGCCCGCCCCGACCGCCGCGCGGTGTGCACATTCAGCCCGGGCACCACGGTGAGCGCGGGAAGCAGATGACGCCAGGCCAGCCCTTGGACCCCGGAGTAGTCGCGCCCGAGTCCGGTACCGGGCATCAGGCCGGGGTCGAACGCGTTGACGGTGACCGTGTCGAGCCGGCGGGCCAGTTCATAGGCGGTCAGCACATTGCACAGCTTGGAGGTGGTGTAGCGGCGGCGGCCGGTCGGGCCGGGCGAGTCCTCGCCGGTCTGCGGCGGACAGGCCAGCTCGCGGGCAGTGCGATAGACCGGGGCAGGCATGCCGGTCGGCTTGGCCGGGTCGTGCGTGTCGCTGGCGACGAAGATGATTCGGCCCGGGGACCGCAGCTGCGGCAGCAACTCCTGGACCAGCAGGAAGTGGGCGAGATGGTTGACCGCGAAGGTCTGTTCGAAGCCGTCGACGGTCCAGACCGTGCCGGAGACGATCTGCGTGCCGGCGTTGCAGATGATCCCGTGCAGGGGCGGCAGCCGGTGTCCGGCGAATTCGCGCGCGAACCGGCGCACGTCCTCGAGTGAGGCCAGATCCAGCGGCAGGCCGAGGGCGCGCTCGCCCAGGCTCCGGGCCGCCTCCTGAACGCCGCGGCGTCCGGTGAGCACGACCTGCCGGCGCTGGTCCGCCGCGAGGATCGCCGCGGCGGCCTGATAGCCGAGACTGCCGGTGCCGCCGGTGATCAGCACGGTGTTCATCGGGCCGCGCGTTCGATCGCGGCCGGAGCCAGGGCCCGCAGCGCGGTCACGAGATCGGTGTACATGCGTGCCAGGTCGACCTCGCCGGGTTCGAGCTGGCTCGCGAAGAAGCAGCCGTCGGAGTACGCGACCGCGAACCGCGCCAGCTCAGTGGCGGCGGCACGGGCGATCTCGGCGTCGACGACCGAGCTGAGCAGTCCGGCGATGGCGTCGGTGAAGTAGTCGCGGGCGCGTTCGCGCACCCGGTCCACCAGTTCGCGCGCGACCGCGTCGCCTTCGAGTGCCAGCAGATAGAACAGGCGCAGGAACATGGGGTGCGCGCCGACCGCGGCGGCACCGTGTTCGATGAGGACCTGCTCGCCGGGGTTCTCACCGGCCCACCGGGGCAGTGCGTCGAACCAGCGCGCCGCACCACGTTCCATGACGGCCGCCAGCAACCCTTCTTTGCTGCCGAAGTGCCAGTACAGGGACGTCGGTGCGACTCCGGCCTCCTTGCAGATCGCCGACACCGCCGTGCCGGCATAGCCGTTCACGCTCATGAGCTGTTCGGCCACGTCCAGTATCTGGTCCCGTGAGATGCCGGGTTTCTTCGCCACAACCCGACTGTAGGGATCGTTACATACGGAGTCAAGGGGTGCTACGGCACGTACAGGTACCACTCCGCGAAGGTCCCCTGCATCGGCCAGCTCGCCGCCATGATCTTGGCGGGGCCCATGCCGATGAACAGGTCGGCGGTCACGACCTGGCCGGGGCCCGCGGCCGCGCGCACGTAGAGGTTGTGGTGGCGGGCCCCCGCAGATCCCACCCAGCCCAGCGAGACCTGATTGCCGCACGGCCCACGCTGGTAACCGAGCGAACGCACATGGGCGCGAACGAAACCGGGCCGCTGCGGCGCCGCCTCCAAGGCGATGCTCACCGCGCCCGCGCAGAAGTTGGCGTCGCCGAAATTGAACAGGGTGGCACCGAAGGGTGCGAATTGGGGAAGCGGATCCGCTTGCGCGGGCGCGGCGGCGAGAACGGCCGCACCGATTCCTGCGATTGCTGCCATCTGCCGAACCATCATCACTGGATGTCCTTCCCGCATAACGACACTCGTGACGGTACGCCCGGCCACAGACCGGCGGAGCGGATTGACCGACATCCCGGTATCGCCGCCGTGTGCACCGGGCCGGCGTAGTTTGGAGGGAAATCGATGTCGGCTCCACAAGGGGGCACCGTGACCACGATGGTGATGACCGGCGGCACGTCCGGCTTCGGAGCGGTCGCGGCGCGGCGTCTGCGCGGCGGCAATGCCCGGCTCCTGCTCGGTGCCCGGCGGCCCGGTACCGACGTGTTCCCGCTCGACCTGGCCGATCTGTCCTCGGTGCGCGGATTCGCCGCCGCCGTCCGCACCGAACTCGGCGACACCCCGATCGACGCGCTGATCCTCAACGCGGGGCTGGTCCGTCCCGACTCCGACGGCCGCACCGTCGACGGATTCGAGACGACCTTCGCGGTCAATCATCTCGGGCACTATCTGCTGCTGCGCCTGCTGCTCGACGCCTTGGCCGAGGACGCGATCGTGGTGCTCACCACCAGCGGCACCCACGATCCGGCCACGAAAGCGGCCCTGGTCACGCCCCGCCACGCCGATGCCGATCTGCTCGCGCACCCGGACCGCGACCGCGGCGCAGACCCGAAACCGAGCCGGGCCGGGCAGCATGCGTACACCGCGTCCAAACTGTGCACGGTGCTCACCGCTCGCGCACTGAGCGAACGCGGGGTAACGGCGGTGGCTTTCGATCCGGGGCAGGTGTTCGGCACCGGGCTCGCCAAGGATCTGGCGCTGCCGTTGCGCATCGCGTGGAAGGTCATGGGCACGCCGGTCGGCTGGCCGGTGCGCCGGTTCAGCGCGACCCGCAATACGGTCTCCGAGGCCGGTAACGCGTTGGCGGACTTGGTTTTCCGACTCCAAAGTCCAGGCGGATACGCCGCGCTGCGACACGGAAGGCTGGTCGGGCTGCAACCCTCGGAGCTGGCGCGCGAGGAGAAGACCGGTCAGGCGTTGTGGCGAGACAGTGCACGACTGGTCGGGGAATCGTCACTGTGACAGGCATTTTCGTGCGCCGATACGGCTCCCCCGCGAACTCCCGCGGTTGACCCCATGACGACGGTGCACCGCTGGTGCGGGCTCTCGACCGGCCCGCTGTTCATCCTCGCGTTCGGCGTGCTGGGCGCGGTCCGCGACGGCTACAGTCCGGTGCGGCATCCGGTGAGCGCGCTGTCGCTGGGGCCGTGGGGCTGGACCGCCGGGATCGTGTTCACCTCCTGCGGGCTGCTGGGACTGGTGTTCGCGACCGGTTTGTGGCGGGCGGGCGCGGTAGCGGCGGCGATCATGGTCGGGATCTGGTCGGTGGGATTGCTCGGACTGGGCGTCTTCGACACCGACCCGGTCAGCGGCTACCCGCCGGGTGTGGCCGCGCCACCGGACACCAGCCTGCATTCCACCCTGCACAACCTGTGTTCGGTGCTGGTGCTGATCGGGCTCACCGCGGCGTGTTTCGTGTTCGCCGGGGACCGGGGCTGGCTGTGGCTGGGCTATTCGCTGGCCTCGGGACTGGTGTTCGGAGTGGCATTCATGTTGGCCGGCAGCGGATTCGCGCAGGCGCCGAACCTGGTCGAGGTCGGCGGATTGTGGCAGCGGATCGCGATCGTCGCCGGCTGGACGTGGCTGACCGTGCTGGCGTTCCTGTCGAAGGAGGTGTCGAGCGCCTAGGGTTGAGCCGACTGGAAAGGCGGTGCGGTGGAAGCGGTTCCCGAGCTGGTGCGCGACGAGTTGCGCCGGGGTGTGCGCAGTGTGCTGGTCGACGCGGCGGCGCTGCGGCTGGTGCGGGAGCGGTTCGACGACGGGCAGGCCGGGTCGCTGCGCCGGTATCTGGAGGCGTCGCAGTCGGCGAACACGTTGCGCGCCTATCGCACCGACTGGATCGCCTGGGCGGGCTGGTGTGCCGGTGAACACCGGCAGGCGCTGCCCGCGGACCCGCTCGATGTGGCGGTCTATCTGGCCGCTGCCGCCGACGCGCGCCGCGACAACGGCGAGTGGGCGTTCAGCCCGGCAAGCCTGGAACGCAAGTCGGCGGCGATCGCGGCCGTGCACGCCGCCAACGGGCTCGTCTCGCCGACCCGCTCGGATGTGGTGCGGTTGACATTGCGCGGTATCCGCCGCACTCGCCGTACGCCGCCGACGCGCAAACGCCCGGTGTTGCTGCACACGCTCGAACAGTTGCTGGCCGGGTTGCCCGAACCGGGCTGGCCCACCGAACCCGCCCGCCGCCGCGACCGCCTCGCGCTGCTCATCGGCTTCGCGGGGGCGCTGCGCCGCAGCGAACTGGCGGGTCTGCGGGTCGTGGATGTGCGGGTGAGCGTGGATCACAGCACCGGGGAACCGCTGCTGCTGGTGCATCTGCCCACGACCAAGACCGACCCCACCGGTGTCGGTGAGCAGCGGGTGGCGCTGCCGCGTGGGCAACATCCGCGCACCTGCCCGGTGTGCGCGTTCGCCGATTGGCTCGCGCTGCTGGAAATCCACTACGCCACAGGCACACTCGGCGTCCGGCAGTGGCTCGCGCAGGCACCGGCCGCGACGGCGGTGCACCGCTGCCACGGCTTCACCGGAACCGCGCTGGCCGAGAACCCGGACCTGCCACTGTTTCCCGCCATCACCCGGCACGGCGGGATCGGCGCGACCGCCATGTCCGGGCGCGCGGTCGCCGAACTCGTCAAACGGTATGCCGCCCGTGCCGGACTGGATCCCGATCTGTTCTCCGGGCATTCGCTGCGCGCCGGATTCGCGACCCAGGCCGCGCTCGGCGGCGCGTCCGATCGTGAAATCATGCGGCAGGGACGCTGGACGAATCCGCGTACCGTGCACAATTACATTCGCACGGCCAATCCGCTCGAGGACAACGCGGTCACCAAACTCGGGCTGTAATTCGTGTGAGGTGCCTCTCGTCGGCCGAGAAAATGTCCCGATTGCCGGGTGATGCAGGTCTCCACGGGTAGACAGGTCTTCTACCAGCTGTTTCACTGTATGACGTATCGGCTTTTCAGATTTTCTGACTGCCGCGGCCTGAATTCGTCGGTCAGCGGCACAATCCCAACAGGAAACCGAGTCATGCATCTACCCACCGAGGAAACAATTCGCGCCGCACTGGACATGGCGCAAGAAGCTCCACTGGCCGGCGCCACGCTGCCCTGGAAATGGTGGCTGAACGGGGCCGCACTCCATATTCGCCTCGACGATTCGCGAATCGCGGTCAGCATCGATCCAGCGATCCGGCGCACCCAGATGATCGGCCACGGCGCGGCACTGCACCACCTGGCCACCGCACTGCCCGCCTTCGGCTGGGCAGTGGCCGACACCGTACCGCTACCGGACCCGATCGACCCGAATTACCTTGCGGTACTGCATCTCACACCCGCCACCGCCACCCGCGACCAGATCGAGCTGGCGGGAGCGATCTTCCAGCGGCAGTTCCAGCACAACCGGTTCCGCCCCTGGGAGATGCCCAGCAATCTGATCCGCTCGATCAGCCGCGGCGCCGCCGGCACCCGCGCCGCCGCCCGCCACGTCCCCGACGGGCTGCGCAGCGACCTGGCCGCCGCCTACCGCCGGGCCGCCGACCGCAACACCGACTTCGGCGAATTCCTCACCGGCGTCGCCGGTCGCGTCGATCAACGCGAGCCCGTCCTCGAACCCGAAACCCCCACCTGGGCGTCGGAACGCATCGAACGCGAAGCCCCCGAGGACCCCTTCGCCGACCGCAGCCCCGACGCCGCCGAGCTGCTCGTGCTGTGCACGCCCATCGACGACCCGGCCTCGCACCTGAGCGCGGGCGCCGCCGCCAGCTCCATCGTGCTCACCGCCGCCGGCCACGGCCTGGCCAGCTCGCTGCTCACCCAGACCATGACCGTCCCCGACGTCCGCTCCGGCGTCCGCGACAACGTCCTCTACGAATGCGCCTACCCCCACGCCCTCATCCGCCTCGGCCGACCCGACCAATCCGACACCGGCCGCCGCTACGTCCGCGCCCTGCCGGGCGCGACAACAGTGAGCTGAGCTGTTCTCGACGGTCGCAAGACCTGAATGCCCTAGCCTGCATCCTCCCCGACGTCGACGGCGGCCGCGTGAGCGCCGATCGACGACCTCCTTTGCGCAGTGGACTTCATCCAGGTCGCCACCGAGATCACGCCGTCGGCACCTGCCTTCACCACCGTGGCCATCGCGATCGCACCGACCGCGAACCCGATCATCGACAGCAGCACCACCTTGGCCGTCGTCGCGCCGACACGTTTGCGGAACGCGACGGTGGCCAGCGCGGCGACGATCCCCATCAGGATCGCGACACTGCGCGAATCGATCTCGGTACCCAGCCACATCTGAAATCCGAGAAAGACCAATACCAGTGCGACCAGCGCGACCAGCAGCCACGCTTCGACTCGCTGCGACTCCTGCTCCCGCAGAGCCTGGACCGCGGGCTGCGCGGCGGCCTCGGACGTCGTGGCGACAAGCCCGGCCGCGAGCGGATTCGCCGAGCCGACCGGCTCGGCGTCACCAGCACATCCAGTGCAAGGAGTGCCGATCCGAACCGGGTACGGAGGCTCGGCGGCGATGTTCGGCAGTTCGGCGCCGTCCTGCCCGTCTTCGCCTTCGGCAACGACTGGAGGATTCGTCATTTCCTGACCTATCTCACTTTCCCGACGCGACGTAGCGCGACGACAGTTCGATTGGTCCGCATTCGAACGCGGTTGATTCGACGTTCGAATGCGGACCACACGCATTTTCTTCTGGAACGTGACCGGACACCCGAAGGCGATCTGTCAGAGGAGGTACTGCACTGTTTCCCGAATCCCGGTCGGCTAGGCCGGAATCCACATCGCCGCGGAAGCGATGCCCCGAAAGTCTAACGCGCCCAACATGCGCAAAAGCAAGCCGAGAGCAGACCCAAAGAATCGGTTCGTGATCCAGTTCACAATTGGATTGTTCCAACAGGTAAGGCTCAACTAATCGCAGCACATTTCCGCCAGTCAGCGCCAGCACGGGGAGAACCACAGCCACGGTGCGACCGTTTCTCCAACTCTCCAATTACGAGCGTTTCGCCCGGGCCCAACAGACGATGATTCGAATTGGAATACGGTCGGGAACAGCGCAATTGGAGATAGAAAGCACGCGACTCGACCTCCGGGCAACAGCAACGGACACGCCGATCAGGGTTGACACCCACCTCGTGCCCCGTGATGCTGATCCCTGAGCGCTTCGTTCGCACAATTGCACGGACGCTCCCCCGGACCTCACGCGACGGAACGTGACCGAGAATCGGGGTGAACCGGTGGACTGCCGTTGGCTACGGCGGTCCACCCTCAGCGTGAATTCCTGCCCCGCGGCAGGCATGGGGGGATGAGTAGCCGCATTCGCCCCTACCGCACAACGAGTGACGCCTACTTCCCGGGGCGCTCGGTGGTCGACTCGGATGTCGGCGGTCTCCGGTGGTGCTTTCGCCGGCCTTGGCTGGGGCCTTGACCATGCTTGGCCACCAGTTCGGCGACCGATATCTGACGGGCACCCGGCTCGAGCCTCCGGGCCTGACGCGAGCGTGAGCGCGAGGTCGGCGCCACCGGGACGCCGGCTGTCGCATCGACCGCAGGCATTGGCTGGGTATGAGCCATCGATTCCGGCCGCACGATGTGCTCTCTACCCACCACCGCGGTGAACGGAACCTCATCAGGTGATGTGTCCGCGGGCCGCGGCGAATCCCGTTCCAGTGCCCGCAAATCGTCCTGAACCTCGACCGGGGTGTGTTCAGCACCCGCCTCGGGTACCGACCGTTTCTCCGCTGTGCCCGGGGTGATGAAATGGCGCAGCGTGGCTGCCGACCGTGCGACAAAGTTCTTCTGCGGCGCCGGCGCGGTGGCACCGCCGCTCGCCCGTGCCGCCTCTCCCTGCGGCTTCGGGCTCGTATCGGACCGTGGTGGGGTGGCACGGCCGATCAGGACACCGGCGTTGGATGAGGCACGTCGCGGCCCCGCCTCGGCATTGCGCGGTGCATTCCCGAGCAGCGTTCGGCCTCGGACGATGTCGGTCGCCGGGCACTCCCAGCGGGCAAGTCGGCGCACCGTGAAACGACCCTCGAGGGGTTCGTGCCGTTCGAAGCCGACGAGGTCGACCCGAGGTTCCCGGTCCGTCCGGACCGTCACGATGACGTCCTGGCCGACGTACAGACCGCTGACCCGGTGATCGCTGGAGACGATCAAATCGCCGATCTCGATCATGTCCAACGACACCGGATCTCCCGCCAGCGACTGCTCGAAGGTGTTCCCCGGCAACGCGATACCGATCTCGGCGAAGGCATCGCGCACCACTATCGCCGAAAGCAGACAGCGCTCACCCAGCCGCGACAGCGCCACCGCGGCCGCGAGCTCGCCGGGCGAACGCAGCCTGATGATCGGCGTGTAAGGCCCCAGACCGCGACCGATTCCCGAGCGCGCGTACCGAATCAGCTCGGCCACACCGGAACTCGCAGGTACCTCTGGGGCCGTCAACCCCGGGACGGCCAGCGACAGCGGCCGCGCCTCGATCGCCAGCCCACGCTGCCAACGGCGCAACAGCCACATCATCTTCCAGCGCGACGGCCGCTGCGGCAACGCGTGCGCCCGCCGCACGCGCGTTGCCACGGCCGCGGCGCGCGGCTGGTCGCGCGCTGGTGGTTGCGGCCGTGCGATCCGGGGCGCGGCGGCGGCACGGTGCAGGTGATCGAGCATCTCCGCGCCCGCGGCGCCGAGTAGATGCAGGCCCGTCGCCACCACCAGCATGCCCGCACAGCTCGCGGTCGGCAGCGGCACCCGGTGGTGACCGAACTCCACAACCGCCAGCACGACGCCGACCGCGGCACCCGCGGTCACGCACAGGGTCAGGCACAGCGCCACCAGCCCGCGCGCGCACTCCGAGAGCTTCCGCAGGCCCGCCACGTCGACGGTAGCCACCCACCAGGCCGTGTAGAGCAGGGTCACCAGCATCACGATCGCGATGAGCGCCGCCGGCATCTCACCGGTGAAGTGGTAGCTCACCGCCCATGCCACTCCCAGGGGAACCGTGGTGAACACCAACAGCGGCGGCCAGCTACGCAGCCGGGCCCATTCGGCACGGTGACCCGGCATCGGAAGCACACCCCGGGCCACCAACACCACCATCACGGACAACACGCCCACCGCGTACATCGCCGGAACGCTCAGCACGGACTCCGCCACGGCTTGGACCCGCTCATGGATCTCGTGCACCACATGCAATGTCAACAGCATTGTCAGCAGGGCCGCGGAGAACACCGCCGTCGCCACGCTGTAGCGCCACCGCGGCCGCCGGGCTTGCGTGACCGGCATCGAATCCACCCTGAGCGCCATCGCTTCCGGCTGCGAGGATTGCGCGGCCGATTCCGGGGCGGAGGCGACCGGCTCGGGCGGCGGCTCCGGCTCCGGTGGCCGATCCTCCTCGGCCACGCGCCGGTGCGGGAACGTACATGTCAGGGGCGGCTTCAACAGGGCGGCGTTGTCCCGGCGGAACGCGGCGATCTCCGGATCCAGCGCCGCGTCCGCCGCCGCCGTGCGCAGGAATTCGACCGCTGCCGCGGAAATCGGCACCTCCAAGGCCGCGAGCGCCGCCAGCGCCCGCTCCACCATCGACTTCGGCGTCGGGTCGGGCGGCGGCTGCGACGTCGCGCCCACCGTACCGGCGGTTTCGGCGGCACGCCGATCCTGGATCGACTGCCAGCGGTCAAGCCCGATCCGCAGGTCCTCGGCCGACAAGCCGCATCCTTGCAGGAAGGCCATGACACGGGGCTTGGTCGGAAGGTACTTGTAGGCGGGATCTTTGGTGTAGTTGTGGATCGTGCTGTCGCTGAGCTTGCCATGGGATGCGCGGGCGAGGGCAGTGGCCGTCAACCCGGACTGTTCCAGGACCGCGGCAAGGAATTGGCGGTATTCGACTCGAAGATCCGCAAAGCAGGCGAACTTCGGGTCGAGCACCAGCAGCGCGACCGCGGCATGGCCCTCGCCGGCGAGTTGGTGCGCGCGCGCCGACGCCGGCGCGCTCACCGTTCTGTCGCTGGATGCCCGCGCCCGACTCCGGCGGTACCGGCTAGTCGCGCTCCCACACACTCGACACCGCGCACGGATAAGGAGACCGGCCCCCACACACGGGCGTTCAGCACTTCGGGTTTCCTCCAATTGGGATATCGGAGATGCCGTACACACGCGCAGACTCGAATCCGAGCCGCTCAGCTGCACGGGTCCAGGTATGCGCGCCAGGCCCGAGCGCGAGCAACGTGTCCCTCGTCGCGGGTGCAGCCCGGATCCGAGGTCGCGGCAACTCCGATCGCGCCGCTGACCGCATGTCAGCAACAAGCGCGTTACCTCCTGCTGCACCGGAGGCATCAACCAGTCTGCCCCGCTGCGGAGGCGAAGACAACGCTGGACTCACCCAACTCGGGCAAACTCTACCGCCCGACAACTCCAACACATCTTGACCAGGGCCTATGAGTCGACTTCGATTCTCCAAGTAGGGATTCGATCGCTCCAAGCCATTCACTTGGAGCGAAATCGAATTCTGGCGAATGCCCGGCCAATCGCTTGATAGGGACTGGTTACCAAGGCCTTTCAGCTGCCCGGCGCAGATATCCGGTTCGCTGCATCGATGCTGGCAAAAAGGACTCTGCACGGCCAACTCGACCTGGTAGAGATTTCCCAGTACGAGCGTACGGCTATCCATCGGCAATCGAAGCCCAGGTCGAAGCGGAATCTACCCGCCGCGCGAATCCCGGTGGGTGAACGCGGCATCGAAGGCGGTCGCCGGTGGGGTGATCGCGTTGCGGGCGCGGATGAAAGCCAGCGCTTCGGGGGCGCCGGCCAGCCGGTCCATACCGGCGTCCTCCCATTCGACCGAGATCGGGCCGGTGTAGCCGATGGCGTTCAACGCGCGAAAACAGTCCTCCCACGGCACATCCCCTCGACCGGTGGACACGAAATCCCAGCCGCGGCGCAGATCACCCCACGGCAGGTGCGAGGACAGCCTGCCGCGGCGGCCGTCACCGCAGCGCAGCCGCGTGTCCTTGCAGTCCACGTGGTAGATCCGGTCCGCGAAATCCAGGATGAAAGCCACCGGGTCGAGCTCCTGCCACACGAAATGTGAAGGATCCCAGTTCAATCCGAAGGCCGGACGATGATCGAGGGCGTCCAGTGCGGCCGCGGTACTCCAGTAGTCGTAGGCGATCTCTCCGGGATGGACCTCGTGGGCGAAACGCACCCCCTCGGCGTCGAAGACGTCCAGGATCGGATTCCAGCGGTCGGCGAAATCCTGGTAGCCCGCCGCGATCGTCTCCGCGGGCACCGGCGGGAACATGGCCACCGTGTGCCAGATCGCGGACCCGGTGAATCCGACGACCGTGTCGACCCCGAAGGCGCGCGCGGCCCGGGCGGCGTCGGCCATATCGGCGGCCGCACGCCGCCGCACACCCTCCGGGTCGCCGTCGGCCCAGATCCGCGCGGGCAGGATGGCGCGGTGGCGCGCGTCGATGAGGTGATCGCAGACCGCTTGGCCGACCAGATGGTTGGAGATCGCGAACACCTGTAACCCGTACCGTCGCAACGTTTTTCGCTTCTCGTGCACATACCCCGGTTCGGCCAGTGCCCGGTCGACCTCGAAATGATCGCCCGAGCACGCGATCTCGAGGCCGTCGTAGCCCCAGTCGGCGGCCAGCGCGCACACCTGCTCGAAGGGCAGATCCGCCCACTGTCCGGTGAACAACGTGATCGGTCTCATGGCCGGGCTCCTGCGATCGGGTGCCAGCGACCGGCGTCGGCGGCACTGGCTTGCACGGCGGCCAGCACCCGCTGCACCGCCAGACCGTCGGCGAAGCTCGGGTCGGGGTCCTTGCCCGCGGCGATCGCGACGACCAGATCGGCGATCTCGTTGCCGAAGGCATGGTCGTAGCCCAGGCCGTGCCCGGGCGGCCACCACGCACCCGCGTACGGGTGCTCGGATTCGGTGACCAGGATGCGCCGGAATCCCGCGGTCTCGGCCCGCTCGTCCTGATCGTGGAACCACAGCACGTTCATCTCCTCCAGATCGAAGGACAGGCTGCCGCGAGTCCCGTTGAGCTCGAGCCGCAAAGCGTTCTTGCGACCGGTCGCGACCCGGCTGGCTTCGAACGAGGCCAGCCCGCCACCGGACAACCGGCCCAGGAACAGCGCGGCGTCGTCGACGGTGACCGGGCCCCGGCCCGGCCCGTCGGGGCGCGGCCGTTCGGTGACGAAGGTGTCCAGCAACGCCGACACCCCCGTCACCGCCTCCCCGGTGACGAACTGGGTCGCGTCGATGATGTGCGCGCCGATATCGCCCAGCGCGCCCGACCCGGCCCGCTGCCGATCCAGCCGCCAGCTCAGCGGCGCGTCCGGGTCGGCCAGCCAATCCTGCAGATACTGCGCCCGCACGTGCCGGATGGCGCCGAGCCGGCCCCGCGCCACCAGGTCGCGCGCCAAGGCCAGCGCGGGCACCCGCCGGTAGGTGAATCCGACCATCGAACGCACCCCGTCACGGGCCGCGCGTTCGGCAGCAGCCGCCATCGCCTGCGCCTGCGCCACCGAATTGGCCAGCGGCTTCTCGCACAGCACATGTTTTCCAGCGGCCAGCGCGGCCAGCGCGATCTCCGCGTGCGTGTCACCGGGGGTGCAGATGTCGATCAGATCGACATCGTCGCGTTCGAGCAGCGCACGCCAGTCATCGACCGCGTCGGCCCAGCCCAGCCGCGTCGCCGCCGCTCGCGTCCGGCCGATGTCGCGGCCGGCCAGCACCGAAAGCACCGGCCGCGCGGGCAATTCGAAGATCGCGTCGACGCTGCGCCAGGCGTGGGAGTGGACGCGGCCCATGAACGCGTGGCCGACCACGGCGACGCCGAGCCTCGGGCGATTGGTCGAACTCATCGGGCTCCGTCCCGGATCAGTACCCGTTGGCCAAGTACTGATCCACATTGTCTTTCGTGACGACCGCGGAGTAGGTGGTGATCTTCGCGGGCACATCGTGTTCGGCGAGATCGCCGAGGGCTTTGCGCTGACCCAGCAGCCGCGCGCACGCCACCGCCGAGGAGGCCATGGCCGGGCTGTAGAGCACCGTCGCCCGCAACGGCGAATTGCCGGATTTGATCTCGTTCATCGCCTGGGTGGATCCGCCGCCGCCGGCCATCACGAATTCCCCGGCCCGACTGGCCTGGCGGATCGCGGCCAGCACGCCGATGCCCTGGTCGTCGTCGTGATTCCACATGGCGTCGATCTTCTTGACCGCCTGCAACATCTGACTGGCCACCTGCTGCCCGCCCGCAGCGGTGAAATCGGTGGATTGGCGGGCCGCGATCCGGAATCCGGCCGCCGCGATCGCATCCCGGAATCCGGCGCTGCGCTCCTGGGTCAGCGCCAGGTTGTCGATGCCTGCGATCTCCACGATCACCGGGTCGGCGATCTTCTGCTCCCGCATCCGCGCGGCCAGGAAGTTACCGGCGTTCACGCCCATGCCGTAGTTGTCACCGCCGATCCAGGTGCGGTAGGCCAGCGCGGAAGCGAACACCCGGTCCAGGTTGATCACCGGAATCCCCGCGGCCATCGCCTTTTTCGCGACCTCGGTGAGCGCGTTGCCGTCGAAGGGCAGGATCACCAGCACCCCGACCTTCTGGTTGATCAGGGTCTGCACCTGTTCGATCTGGCGGGCGACATCGTTGGTGCCCTCGGTCAGGTCGAGTTCCACATCCTCGAACCCCTGCGCCTGGGCGCGAGCGTTGCGGGTGATGGCGGCGGTCCAGCCGTGGTCGGCGGCGGGTGCGGAGAACCCGATCCGCACCTCGGGCCCGGCGGCGGCGTTGTCGGCGCCGGGCCCGGCGACCTGGGTGCTCGAGGTGGTCTCGTTGGAGGTGCAGGCCGCCGCGGCCAGACCGGCGCCTGCGGCCAAGGTGCCCAGCAGCAGACCGCGACGGGAAGGAGAAGACAGGGTGCTCATCGTATTCCTTTGTGCGTGAACGATTCTCAAGTGAGAACGGGGACGGCCCGAGCGCGGCCGAAGCGCTGGAACAGCAGGACGGCGACGATGATCGCGCCCTTGCCGATCGCCTGGATGGGTTGGGCCAGGTTGTTGAGGATGAACAGATCCTCGATCACGGTGAACACCAGTACGCCGAGGATCGACCCGGTGATGGTGCCGTAGCCACCGCTGAGCAGGGTGCCGCCGATGACCACCGCGGCGATCGCGTCCAGTTCGTAGAGCTGGCCGTTGGTGCTGGCGCCGGTGGTGGTCTGCGCGGTGAGCATGACCGCGGCGATCCCGCAGCACACCCCCGAGATCACATACAGCAGCAGGGTGTGGCGGCGCACGTCGATACCGGCCAGCCGCGCCGCTTCCGGATTGCCGCCGACCGCACAGCTGCGCCGCCCGAAGGTGGTGCGCTCCAACAGGATCCAGCCGAGCGCGACCACGACCAGGAACAGATACACCAGCAGCGGGACACCGAGCACCCGGTCCTGGGCCAGCCTCAGCAGATCGGTGGTCACCAGCTGTGACTGCCGCCCCGAGATCTCCTCCGCCAGACCGCGCGCGGCCACCATCATGGCCAGAGTGACGATGAACGGCACCAGCGTGCCGTAGGCGATGAGCACGCCGTTGAGCAGACCGCACGCCGCGCCGACGGCCAGCGCGCTGAACACCATGCCCGCCACACCGTAGGACTGGGTCGCGGTGGTGGTACACCACACCGAGGACAGCGCGATGATCGCACCCACCGACAGGTCGATGCCGCCGCCGACGATCACGAACGTCATCCCTACGGTGACCACGCCGATCACCGAGGCCAGGGTCAGAATGGTGATCAGATTGCCGGTGGACAGGAAATCCGCGCCCTTGGTGATCGCGCCGACCGCGACCAGCGCCGCGAGCGCGGCCACCAGCGTCGCGTGTTTGCGGAACTCTCTGCGCGCGATACCCGCCGGGCCGCGCGCCGCCACCACGACCGCCGCATTTGGCGCCGCTCGATCCGGTGCGCTCACAGGGCACTTCCTTCCATGATCATGCCGACGACGGCGCTCTCGGTGAGCTCGGCCGCGGGCGCGGCGTGGATGACCACGCCCTCGCGCAACACCAGCACCCGATCCGAGAGCGCCAGCAGTTCGGGGAGGTCGCTCGAGACCAGCAGCACCGCGACCCCGCGGTCGGCCAGGCGGCGGATCTGCGCGTACACGTCGGCACGCGCGCCCACATCCACGCCGCGGGTGGGTTCGTCCAGCAGCAGGACCCGCGCGTCGTCGAGCAGCCAGCGCGCCAGGATCGCCTTCTGCTGGTTGCCGCCGGACAACTCGCGCACCGGATGCGCCGGGTCGGGCGGGCGCACACCCACCCGGGCGAGCGCGGCGCGGGTATCGGCGCGTTCGCGGCGGCGATCGAAGAACCCCAGCCGCGAATAGCGGGGCAGCGAAGCGGCGGAGATATTGCGGCCCACCGATTCCAACAGGAACAGGCCCTGGGATTTGCGTTCCTCGGGAGCCAGGCCGAGCCCGGCGGCGACGGCGGCGCGGGTGCTGCCCGGACGAACCCGGCGCCCGTCGACGGTGACCCGGCCCGCGGCCGGACGACGTGCGCCGTAGACGGTTTCGAGGATTTCCGAGCGGCCCGCGCCGACGAGTCCGGCCAGGCCGAGGATCTCCCCGGCGTGCACGGTGAACGACAGGTCATGCAATCGCCGGGGCAGGCTCAGCTGCTCGACACGCAACACCTCGGCGGTGGCCGAGGCGGTGTCGCGGGCGGCGGCGGCGCGCAGGTCGGTACGGCCGGTCATCAGCGACACCACCTGCTCGGTGCCGGTGGTCGCGGCGGGCAGACCGGCGGCGACGGTGCGCCCGTCCTTGAGCACGGTGATCCGGTCGCCGATGGCCCGGATCTCCGCGAGCCGATGCGAGATGTAGACGACCGCGACCCCCTCGCCGCGCAGCTGGCCGATGATGCGGAACAGGTTGGCCACCTCGTCGTTGCCCAGCGCCGCCGAGGGTTCGTCCATCACGATCAGACGGGCGTCGTGCGAGAGCGCCCGCGCGATACCGACCACCTGTTTGGCCGCGGTGGGCAGCGGGCCCACCGCGGCGGCGGGATCGAGTTCGGCATGTCCGAGGCGGGCGAGCAGCTCGGTGGCCGCCCGGGCGGCGGTGCCGCGCCGGGTCCAGCCGAAACGCGAATGCTCATGTCCGAGAAAGATATTGTCGGCGATGCTCAGGCCGTCGCAGAGGTCGAGTTCCTGATAGATCGTGGCGATGCCCAGCCGGGTCGCGGCCGCCGGCCCGGACAGCCGCACCGGTTCCCCGCGCCAGCGCAGTTCCCCCGCGTCGGGCTGGTGCGCACCCGAAAGCACTTTGATCAGTGTCGATTTGCCCGCGCCGTTCTGTCCGAGCAGGCAGTGCACCTCACCGGCGCGCACCTCGAGATCGACCTGGTCCAGGGCCCGCACGCCCGGGAATTGCTTGACGATGCCCCGCATGGTGAGCACGGTGTCCATGGCCGATCTCCTCGCCGCTCACGCCACGCTGAACACGTGGTCGCTGATCAGCCGGGCCGCGCCGATCAGACCGCCGACCCCGACCAGCTCCGAGAGCACGATCGGCAGATTGCCGGTGGCCAGCGGTAGTGAGCGCCGGTAGACGACGCTGCGGATCTCCGCGAGCAGCGGGTGCCCGAAACCGGTGACCCCGCCCGCGATCACCACCAGCCCCGGGTTGAAGAAGCTGACCAGCCCCGCCAGCACCGTGCCCAGGTGCGCGCCCGCCTCGCGAATCATGGCTACCGCCACCGGGTCTCCCGCGGCGGCCGCGTCGGCCAGATCGACCGCGCTCAGACTGCCCGCGCGCGCCAGGCGTTCGGCCAGCACGGCCGAGCGTCCGGCGCGCGCGGCGGCGGTGGCCTCGCGGGCCAGCGCCGCCCCACCCGCGTAGGCCTCGAGGCAGCCGGTGTTGCCGCACGCGCAGACCGGTCCGTCCTCGGCGATGCGGATATGCCCGATATCGCCCGCGCTGCCGGACACGCCGCGATACAGCCCGCCGTCGACCACGATTCCGCAGCCGACCCCGGTGCCGATCTTGACCAGCAGGAAGTCGGCGACCGAATGTGCTGAGCCTGAGTGCATTTCGCCCAGTGCCAGCAGGTTGACGTCGTTGTCGACCAGGACCGGACAGCCGAGTTCCTGGGCGACCACCTCCCGGACGGGGAACCGGTGCCAGCCGGGCATGATCGGCGGCGAGACCGGAATGCCGTCGCGGAAGCTCACCGGCCCCGGCACCCCGATGCCCGCGCCGTGCAGGCGGCCACCGGCGGCGTGTTCGGCGCGGAGTTTGCCGAGCAGGTCCAGGACCCGCTCCAGGACCGCCGCCGGGCCCTGCCGGATATCGCAGGGCTCGCACAGATGTCCGAGCACGCGCAATTCGCCGTCGGTGACGGCGACGTCGATGGAGGTGGCGCCGATGTCGACGGCCGCGAAGCGCAGGCCCGCGGCCAGTCGCGCGATCGCCGAACGCCGCCCGCCGCTCGAGGCTGCGAGCCCGCCCGCTTCGACGAGACCGAGTTCGGCCAGGCGGTCCAGTTCGACGGCGAGTTTCGAGCGGGACAGCTCCATCGGATGCCCCAGTTCCGAGCGTGATTGCGGGCCGCGATCGCGCAGTAGCCGCAAAAGCCTTACCTGGTGGGCATTTTCGGGTCGAGTCGCGATCCGCATAGCGAGATTGAACGCCTCTTTGTCGGGCGATGGGTGGACTTTCGGAAAAGTTGGCCGGAGTTTGTTCTGTAGCAAGACAAAGTAGTCGTCAACTCAAAGTTGACGACCCTGTTGCGTCAACCTATGGTTGACGCAACATCGGAATGGAGGAACACACCGTGACAACTCAACGGGTGATCGTGACCGGCGCCGGAATCGCCGGACTCGCTGCCGCACTACGCCTGCACCGAGCCGGCTGGGACGTCCTGGTCCTGGAACGCGCGGCCGAACGCCGCAGCAGCGGATACCTGCTGAACCTGCACGGCCCCGGATACGACGCCGCCGAACGACTCGGACTCCTACCGGCACTACGCGCCAAGGACATCGGATTCTTCACCTCCACCCTCGTCCACCCCGACGGACGCGAGAAATTCACCATCCCGGCCGCCGTCGCACAGCAGGCCGTCGGCGCCCGCGCCCTGAGCCTGTTCCGCGGCGACCTGGAAACCGCACTCTACGAGGCGGTTTCGGCCACCGTCGACCTACGATTCGACACCACCGTGCACAGCCTCGAACAGGACCCCGACGGCGTCGAGGTCACCCTCTCCGACGGCAGCACCGAACGCGCCGACCTGCTCATCGGCGCCGACGGCGTGCACTCCGCCATCCGCGCACTGGCCTTCGGACCCGAAACCGACTACCTCCTCGACCTCGAGCACATGGTCGCGGCATTCCCGCTCACCGACGTCTCCGACCACGTCGCCGAAGGCACCGGCGCCACCTTCCTCGGCCCGCGCCGCACCGCCGCCGTCATGAACCTCGGACCCGGACGTTCCTCCGCCTTCTTCACCTACCGCGGCTACGACACCCACGCCCGACCAGCCCTCACCACCGCGTTCGGCGACCTCGGCGGCGGCATCGCACACGCCCTGCACCAACTCCCCGACGACGCCTACTTCGACACCGTCGGCCAGATCGTCATGGACCACTGGCACCACGGCCGCGTCGTCCTGCTCGGCGACGCCGCCTGGTGCGTCACCGTCTTCGCCGGCTACGGCGCCGCCCTCGCCCTGCACGGCGCCGACCACCTCGGCGCCACCCTCACCGCCCACCCCGGCGACCTGCCCGCCGCCCTCACCGCCTGGGAAACCGCCCTGCGCCCCGAAGTCACCAAACGACAAGCCCTGGCCCGCAAAGGAATCGCCCGCTTCGCCCCACCCACCACCTACCACGTCCAAATGAGCGAACTCATGCTCCGCACCATCGCCCTGCCCGGCATCCGCCACCTCGTCGCCCGCGCCATCCGGCGCGCCAACAACTAGCGACTCGCGGACACCACCTCGAGGACCTCGGCCGAACCCACCAGCGGCCGACCCTCGTACATCGTGATCAGCACATACAGCGCCATCTCCACTCCCGGAGCCTGATCTCGCCCCGGACATCATCGACTGTCAGACCACTCACCGCGACCGCGTCCGCACGCAACAGGTCGACGGCACGGCGCAGGAGACTCAAGACGTCGTCGGTCATGCGGTGGGCTCCCCCGTCGGACGGAGTCCGCACCGGCTGAACAGCCCATCGGGGAAGTGCCGGGCCGCGATGCCGTCGAGGAGCAGGGCGATGCAGTCGTCCAGGAGAAGGTCCAGGTCCAGGGTCAACTCGGCAGTGCCGGACTCGAATACATAGGTCAGCATCGGGTAGGCCGCGGGGGTGACCAGGGCGGCGATCTCCTCGGCGGTGGACTTCGTGCCCAGCGGGCGATGCTCGGAGGTGACCAGCAGGGCCAGGCCCTGGACCAGGCCCGACACCGCCAGATAGGCAGTGATCAAATCCTTCGGCGGCATACCGGGATAGTGCAGTGCCGCGAACGGGCGCTCGAGCGAATCCAGCAGCGTCGGGCCCATCGGCGGACGCGTCTGCGCCAGCACCGGCAACATCCAAGGATGACGCCGATACAGCTGCCACTCACCGCGCGCCTCGTGCGCCAGCACCGCCCGCCAGCCCAGCACCTCCGGCGCCGGCGGCGCCAACTCGGCCAACGTCAACTCCGCCATCTCGGCCAGCAACGCATCCCGATCGGAAAAATGGCGATACAGCCCCGCCGTCGCCACACCCAGCTCCATCGCCAGACGTCGCATCGACAACCCCTCCAACCCCTCCCGATCCGCCAGCGCCACCGCCGCACGCACCACCGCGACCGTGGTCAGCCGCCGCGGCGGATTCCGGCGCTGCGCCGGTACCGCGCGCCGCCGCGCCCGATACGCCCGCGCCTGACAGGACCGCGAACAATACCGCCGCCGCCGGCCCCGTACCGGATGCTCGACCTCCGCACCGCACACGACACACCGCGACTGCTGCGTTTTCATCACGCCTTCTAGTGTGACGAAATTGTCGTAAACCCGTCACCACCCCCATACCTTGGCAATCGCAGACACCGTTCACAGAAAGGTCAGCGAGATGGGAACCCAGATACACCTGCACCGCGCCGAACCACACGAACTCGACACGGTGACACAGGTATTCGCCCGCGCCGGCGCCGACGAAGCCGTCACCGCATGGATCACCGACAACGAACCCGGCATCGTCGAGCAATACCGCACCGTCTTCGCACCCCAAACCATCGCCGACGCCCTGCGTGACGACGAAATCTGGGTCGCCGGCGATGGCACCGAAATCTGGGCCGTCTCCCTCTGGCAGACCGTGCACACCCACGACCGCTTGCACCGCGACGCCGCCTACCTCCGCGACCTCTACGACCAAGCCCCACACCCCAGCCTGCGCCGACTACGCGCACTCACCGGCCTCCTCAGCGAAACCCACCCCGCCGAATTCCCACACCGCTACCTCCAAGCCATCGTCACCCTGCCCGAACACCGCGGCAAAGGCGCCGGCGCCGCCCTCGTCACCGACCGCGCCGACGCCGCAGCCGCCGATGGACTCCCGACCTACCTCGAAGCCAGCACCGAACGCTCCGCCCACCTCTACACCCGCTGCGGATTCGCCCTCGAAGGCGAACTCATCGCGCTCCCCGAAGACGGACCTGTCCTGCGCCCCATGTGGTTCCGCGGCTGAATCACGCACTGGCACAGATTTTCCAGCCGCGGGCC
Organism: Nocardia sp. NPDC127579; assembly: GCF_042672005.1. Taxonomy (NCBI): domain Bacteria; kingdom Bacillati; phylum Actinomycetota; class Actinomycetes; order Mycobacteriales; family Nocardiaceae; genus Nocardia; species Nocardia sp. NPDC127579. The sequence continues at coordinate 360,582 of NZ_JBHXVZ010000003.1, forward strand.
ACCCACTCCTGGGCGGCCCGCGGCACCTCACCGTGAACCCGCTCGCACACCGGCGCGCACACCGCGAAAATCGGTACCTTTGATGGAATGCACAGCGGCGACACGGCATCGAGCACGACACCCCCGATCCCCGACAGCAGGAGACGCTGATGTTCGTGCACTGGGGGGCGCTCGTCGCACGACTCCGATTCCTCGTCCTCGGGCTGGTCACCGCCGCCCTGCTCGCCCTCGGCGCCTACGGCTCCGACCTCGCCGAACACCTCAGCTCCGGCGGCATGTTCGACGACAGCTCCGAATCCGCCGAAGCCGCCCGCATCGCCGACCAAGCCTACGGCCGCAACCACGACTTCGACGTCGCCATCCTCTACACCGCGCCCGCCGGAAAGACCATCGACGACCCGGAATTCAGCGCCGCCGTCACCGACAGCCTCAACCGGCTCCCCCGCCAACACCCCGACCAGATCGCGGGCGTCAACGCCACCTACTGGCGCGCGGTCACCGCCCGCGGGCACAGCGCCCAAGCCGCCAACACCGACAAGACCCGCGCCATCGCCCTGCTCGCCCTGCGCGGCGACAACGACACCGACATCATGCGCAGCTACCGGAAAGTCAAGGACGCCTTCACCATTCCCGGCATCGACGTCCAGGTCGGCGGACTACAACCCCTCGCGGGCACACTCAACGACACCATGGCCGACGACATCCACCGCGTCGAAATCCTGGCCCTGCCCGCCGTCGCCCTGCTGCTGTTCTTCATCTTCGGCGGCGTCGTAGCCGCCGCCCTGCCCCTCGTCGTCGGCGGGCTCACCATGATCGGCGCCAACGGCCTGGTCCGCTACGTCGCCACCCTCACCGAGGTCAACACCTTCGTCCAACCCATCGTCACCATGATCGGCCTCGGCCTGGCCATCGACTACGGGCTGTTCATCGTCAGCCGCTTCCGCGAAGAACTCACCGCCGGACACGACACACCCACCGCCGTCCGCCGCACCGTCCAGACCGCCGGACGCACCGTCGTCTTCTCCGCCACCATGATCATCGTCAGCCTCGGCGGCATGCTGCTGTTCCCCCAGGCCTTCCTCAAATCCATGGCCTACGGCGCCATCGCGACCGTCTCCCTGGCCGCGCTCACCGCCATCACCGTGCTGCCCGCCATGCTCGCCATCCTCGGCCCCCGCGTAGACCTGCTCGGCCTGCCCCGCCGCCGCGCACCCCACGGCGCCCGCGACGACAACCGCTGGGAACGCTCCACCGCCTGGGTGCAACGCCACCCCCGCAAACTCGCACTCCCCCTGTGCATTCTGCTGCTCCTGCTCACCGTCCCGGTCGGCAACCTCATCTTCGGTGGCTTCAGCGAACGCTATCTCCCGCCCGACAACCCCACCCGCCTCGCCCAGGAAACCATCGACGCCGAATTCGCCCAGAAACGTTCCGACCCCATCGAACTCGTCTTCATCTCCCGCAACACCCCCGCCATCGGAGCCATCCTCGAACAGGCCGACCAGGCACCCGGCCTGTCCCAGGACTTCGCCATCCCCTCCCAATCGTCGACCCGCAAGGACGTCTACCGGACCAGCGCCCTGCTCGTCGATTCCGACCAAGCCGGGCAAACCATCGACTACCTCCGCAACCTAGACATTCCCGACGACGTCACCATGCTCGTCGGCGGCATGCCCGCCATGCAGAAAGACAGCATCGACGCACTCCTGTACCGCATTCCGGTCATGGTCGCCCTGGTCCTATTCCTCACCACCGCGCTCATGTTCCTGACCTTCGGCTCCCTCGTACTGCCGATCAAGGCCGCGCTCATGAGCGCCCTCGGCCTCGGCAGCACCCTCGGCATCCTCACCTGGATCTTCGTCGACGGGCATCTGGCCGACCTGCTCGAATTCACCCCGCAGCCGATCCAATCGAACATGCTCGTGCTCATTATCGCGATCATCTACGGACTGTCCACCGACTACGAGGTCTTCCTCATCTCCCGCATGGTCGAGGCCCGCGCCCTGGGCGCCACCACCACCGACGCCATCCGCATCGGCACCGCCCAGACCGGCAACATCATCACCGCCGCCGCGCTCATCCTGCTCGTCGTCACCGGCGCGTTCGCCTTCTCCGACCTGGTGATGATGCAGTACGTCGCGTTCGGCATGATCGCGGCCCTGTTCATCGACGCCACCCTCATCCGCATGCTGCTCGTCCCGGCCGTCATGCAGCTACTGGGCGACCGCTGCTGGTGGGCGCCCGCCTGGATGCGCCGGCTGCACGAACGCGCCGGGCTGGGCGAACCCGTCCTCGACGACGAAACCGGACTTCCCAGCGACGGATCGCGGTACGCTCGCGCCAGATAACACGCGGAGTCACCACGGCCACTGGACCCGAAGGACCACCGATGACATCTCGAACGGGGATCAGCCAGCTCGAAGCCGAATACGCCGACCCCAGCGCGCTGCGCGTGCGGATCGACACCCATCGGCAGTTCTCCGAACGGCCCGATGATCCACACGCCGACGTCCTGGCCGCCCTGAAGCTCGACGGCACCGAATACCTCGCCGATATCGGCTGCGGTGACGCCCGCTTCCTCGCCGACCTGGCCGCTGCGGGCCATCGGGGACCACTGCTCGGGGTGGACAGCGCCCCGGCGATGGTCGCCGCCGCCGACAGCATTCCCGGAGTGCACGGCGTCCGCGCCGACGCCGCCCGGATGCCGTTCGAGGACAACACCTTCGATGTGCTCACCGCCCGTCACATGCTCTACCACGTGCCGGAGCCCGCCACCGCGCTCGCCGAGTTCCGGCGCACCACCAAACCCGGCGGCACCATCACCCTGGTGGTCAATCGACCGCGCACCTGCCCACGCATCCGCGAGCTCATCACCGCGCACGCGGCCACCTACGGCATCGACCCTGCCGACGCGCCGCCGTACACGGTCGACTCCGACACCCTCCCACCCCTGCTCGACGAGCTGTTCGGCGCCGCCCGCCTGCTGCACCGCGACAACGCTCTCGTCTTCGAATCTCCCGACCCGCTCATCCGTTTCGCGGAATCCGTCTTCACCTTCGACGGCATCGCCCCCGACCATCCACACCGCGCCGCCGTGCTCACCGACCTCACCGCCGATATCGAGGACTGGTTCCGCCACCACCCCGGCGAAGCCTGGCGCGACCCCAAGGGCTACCTCGTCGCCACCGTCACCGTCCCGGCCTGACCCGCTCGAAGCTGCTTTTCATGATTGAACTGCACTGTCGTGCTCAGTCTTCCGGTGTTTCGGTAGAAAGGTGAGCAATACATAGTTAGATGCGCATATCTACCTACAGGGATGTCTATAACTTGGGTGCAACCGAGTGGAATCGGCCGAAGTCCTTATGCCGGGAACCTTTTCGCGACATACGCGCACGCACTCCCCTGCCTTTACCTCGGCGTGCCGATCTCCGATCCTCCCCCGGTTCGGACGGTCGACCAGTTAGGCTCCCCGGCATGCGCTCGCTCAGCCGTCGCCAAGCCCTTGCCGCCATGTCCGCCACCGCCGCCGGCCTGCTGGCCGGGTCCACTGGGACGGCCCAGGCCAAACCCGCTCCCCCGGACCAGGTCGAGCCGTTGGGCGAGCACTTCCTGTGGGGTGTGGCCGCCTCCGGATATCAGTCCGAAGGGCATGCGCCGGACAGCAATTGGGCGCGGTACGTGGCCGCGGGCAAGACCGAGGACCCGTACCGCGAATCGATCGATTTCTACAGCCGATACCCCTCCGACATCCAGCTGGCCGCGAATCTCGGCGTCTCGGTGTACCGGATGGGGATCGAGTGGGCGCGGGTGCAGCCCCGCCCGGGCGAATGGGACGAGAACGGATTCCGGTTCTACGACAACGTGATCGCCGCGATCCGCGCCGCCGGAATGCGCCCGATGCTGACCCTGGACCACTGGGTCTACCCGGGCTGGGAGGTCGATCGCGGCGGCTGGGCCAACCCGCGCATGGTGCAGGACTGGCTGGCCAACGCCCGCCGCGTGGTCGACCGCTACTCCCGCGCCGACCCGCTCTGGGTGACGTTCAACGAGCCTGCCATGTACGTCATCAACGAGACCCGCCACGGCGGTATCTCCGTCGCCGACGCGCCCGCCATGAACGACCGGCTCGCCCAGTCCCACAACGCGATCTACGACTACATCCACCAGGTGCAGCCCGGCGCCATGGTGACCAGCAATGTCGCCTACATTCCCACGGCCGACGATCTGGTCAGCGGTGCCCTGATGACGCGCATCGCCCACAAACTCGACTACATCGGCATCGACTACTACTACGGCGTCTCCCCCGACACCCTCACGAGCGGTTTCAGTTTCGCCGAACTCTGGAAGAACTCGCTGCAACCCGAGGGCATCTATTACGCGCTCCAGCATTACGCGCGCGCGTTCCCCGGCAAACCGCTCTACATCGTCGAGAACGGCATGCCGACCGAGAACGGCCACCCGCGCGCCGACGGCTATTCCCGGGCGGATCTGCTGCGCGACACCGTCTACTGGTTGCAGCGCGCCAAGGCCGACGGCATGAATCTCATCGGCTACAACTATTGGAGCCTCACCGACAACTACGAGTGGGGTTCCTACACACCACGTTTCGGCCTCTACACGGTCGACGTGCTGACCGACCCTACCCTCACCCGCAAACCGACCGACGCCGTCCCCGCCTACGCCGAGATCACCCGTACCGGCGGCGTCCCCGCCGACTACCGCCCCACCCGCGACCCGAAACCCTGCTCGTTCGTCGACGCCCTCGCCAGCTGCCTCGACCCGGTGACCGTGCCGGGCTAGCGCTTGTCCCGAAGTCACCGATGGTGGTGCAGACTGTCAGACGGGACATGACTGCGGCGTTTCGCGAGAGGCATCCACGGTGGTGTCCCACTTCACCCAGTGTGCGCTCGGGCGGCGACCATCGAGTGCAGTCTGATCGTCACCAGCCGGACTTGCCACTCACCGGGATGTTGACCCAACTCGGCCGATCCGGGTCGAGCTCGAGGTGCTGGGGTTTCAGGTCGCTGGCATTCAGCAAGGGGCGCAGGGGAAGTCCGCGGGGTGCGTTCAGCGCGAAGATGTCGACGCGCAGGCGGTGGCCGGGGTGGAGGATGCCGTCGGTGGCGGGGAGGCCGATGTCGACGATTGTCGGTTCGCCGGGGACGAGCGGCTGCCGGGAAGCCAGCGTCAGGATGGGATAGGGGTCGGTGTAGTCGCCGTTGGGCGAACGCAGCGCCTTGGATTCGTCGACCGCGCGCAGCGACGCCTGGAGCTGACCGCTGGTCCACACCGTCGACCGGCCGTCGGGCGCGACATCGTTGACCGTCACCGCCCAGTACCCGTCGGTGGCGTCGAGCACGGTGTTCAGATGCACGGCAATCGGCCCGGAGATCTGCGTCGGCGCAACGACGGGGGCGGTGGTGAACGTGAGCCCGTTGAGTTCGTTGACGCGATTGTCCTTGGCGCACACATCCAGTGCCGCGGTCATCCCGGCGGTGCCGGTGGCGCCGTCGCGGGAACACAGGCCGGTCAGGCCGGGCGCGACGGTCAATCGGGCCGGGGGGCCGGGCGCGGCGCTCAATGATCCGTCGTGCACGCTGCGGGCGGTGCCGGAGACCGCGGCATCCAGATACAGCCGGCGGTATTCCATTCCCGGGCGCGGGAATTCGGTGGTGCTGGTCCAGGCGCCGCCCTGCTGCCACAGGGTGACGTCCGGGAACTCCTCGATTCCGTTGTCGATTCCCTTGAGCCACTTGTCGAACCAGGCGCGTTGCAGGACGTCCAGCCGCGGCGGCCCACCCGCGGCACCCATGCCGCTGCCGGTGGTCAGATGGTAGGTGTCGCCCATGACCAGCTTCTTCTGTCCCGCGGGCACCTGCACCGCGTCGAAGACCCGCGGCGAGCTGTAGGTGAAGATGTCGTGCCAGCCGCCGTAGACGAAGGTCGGGATGTCGATGCGCCGCGGGTCGCCCAGCCAGGCGGTGCGGATCGGTGAGGTGTCGTCCAAGACATCGCGCATGAAATCCGGGATCTCCTCGATGCTCGGCACGGTCAGCGCGGCCAGCAGCACATTGAAGAAGGTGAGCGGATCGGCGGCACGGTCGGCCAGCCAGCGGGCGTCGAAATTGCCGTTCAGCAGTGACTGCACGTTCGGCACCAGCTTGGTGCCGTTGACGCCGAGCAGCCACATCGGCAGGAATCCGACGCCGATGCCGCCGCCGGTGGCGGCGATATCGCGCAGCAGATCGCTGCCCGGCACGATCGGGAAGATCGCCTTGAGCGCCGCGGGTTTGCGTTCGGCGGTCTGCAACTGGTTGATCGCCGAGTACGAGACACCGCTCATACCGATCGAGCCGTTGGACCAGGGCTGGCGGGCCGCCCAGTCGATCACCTCGACGCCGTCGCGCTGTTCGCGTTCGCCGAAGACCTGCCACTGCCCCTGGGAGAAGCCGGTGCCGCGGACGTCGACGACCACCTGGGTGTATCCGGCGCGCACCAGTTTCCGGTCCACGCTGAAGGTGCGGCCCAGCCCGGCGGGCAGGGCCTTGGTGAGTTCGGTGATGCCGCCGAGGCCGAGTCCGGACAGGTCGAAATCGCGCAGCGCGCCCAGGACGACGTCGCTGAGGATCGGAATGCTCATGGCCGAATCGGCGATATTGCTGAGCAGTTTCGAATACGGCGTGAGGTTGACGATGGTGGGAGTCGGCTCGCTGATCGGCCGGCCCGCCGCGTCGGCCGGGCGATACACATTGCCTTTCAGGACCGTGCCGTCGCTCATGGTGATCGGCACGTCCCATTCGATGGCGACATTCGGATAGGCCGGTTCGCCGTCGTGGGCGGCGGTCCACCGCGCGCCGCTCTCGGGCATGGCCTGCCCGGTGGATACGGCCACCAGGCCGCTGCTGACCGCGATCACCGACACCACCGAGGTGATGGCGGCACGCAGAAGACGTCGTCGTCCGTGCATGATTCCCCGCTCGATTCGGCGCCGAACCGGCGCCGTGGCCCTACTGGCGGGTAACGGTAACGCCGATCACAGTGCGGGGCAATAGCGCTTGTGACACCGGACAATTCGTTTGCTATCGCGCAACAGGGATGAGCTGCAACGGGATTCAGCCGCGGAAGCCGAGCATGTCCAGTTGCGCCGCCACCTGGAGTTCGAACAGCTCGTCGCGATCGGCGAAGGTGTCGGCGCCGTACATGTCGAACACGTCACCGCTGACCAGACCGAACAGGGCGATCCACAGCGTCACCCCGCGCACCAGCAGCCAGTCCGGGATGTCGTGCCCGAACTCCCGGCGCAATACCGCGAAGCTGCCGGAGAGGGCGGCCGAGATTTCCGGCAGCGGGTCCGGCGCGGTGAGCAGGCCGCGTTCGTAGGCGCGCGCGAAGATGGCCTGCATGGCAACGATGACCCGGGTGCCGGGCACGACGGTCTGGTCGGCGGGCGCGTCGTATCCGGGTACGGGGGTGCCGAAGAGCAGTCCGTACCGCGCGGGTTCGGCACGGGCCCAGGCGCGCACGGCGCGGGCCAGAACCAGCAGTTGCTCGCGCGGCTGGTCGGGTGCGTCGGCGAGGGCCGCGTCCACCGCGTCACCGAGCGCGTTGTAGCCGTCGATGACCAGCAGCGTCAGCAGTTCGTCGCGGCTGCGCACGTAGCGATAGACCGCCGAGGACACCACACCGAGATCGCGGGCCACGGCACGCAGCGACAGCGCCGCCGCGCCGTCGGTGGCCAGGTGCTCGCGGCCGATCCGGACGATGTCCTGCATGGTCTGGGCGCGAGCACGGGCCCGCGGGGTCGTCGGCATGGTTCTCACCGTGCCGCAGATAGAGAGCAATGTCAACAATTGCGAGCATTGCTCTTGCCCACGGCTCTTGACGCGATCGACGGCCCACCGTATTGATGAAAACCCGAGCGTGAGCCGCACCACTACCGGAGAGTAGTGTTACCGACAGTCACAGAAGACCGGCATCGAGGAGTTCTCCACATGGACCAGCGTGCGACCGATTTCGACGTACTGATCGTCGGATCCGGATTCGGCGGAAGCGTCACCGCACTGCGATTGGTCGAGAAGGGCTACCGGGTCGGCGTCCTCGAAGCCGGTCAGCGCTTCGCCGACGACGAACTGCCCAAGACCAGCTGGGATCTGCGCAAGTTCCTCTGGGCCCCGAAACTCGGCTGCTACGGCATCCAGCGCATCCACCTGCTGCGCGATGTGCTCATCCTCGGCGGCGCGGGCGTCGGCGGCGGCTCGCTCAACTACGCCAACACCCTCTACGTCCCGCCGGAGCCGTTCTTCCAGGATCCGCAGTGGCGCGAGATCACCGACTGGCGCGACGAGCTCACCCCGTACTACGAGCAGGCGCAGAAGATGCTCGGCGTCGTGCGCAACCCGCACATGACCCCGGCCGACGAGGTCTTCAAGAAGGTCGCCGACGACATGGGCGTGGGCGACACCTTCGTACAGACCCCGGTCGGCGTGTTCTTCGGCGAGCCCGGAAAAACCGTGTCCGACCCCTACTTCGGCGGCGTCGGCCCCGACCGCACCGGCTGCGTCGAATGCGGTGACTGCATGGTCGGCTGCAAGTTCGGCGCCAAGAACACGCTCGTGAAGAACTACCTCTACCTCGCCGAACGCGCGGGCGCCGAGGTCATTCCGATGACCACGGTGGCCGGAATCCGGCCGCTGCCGGACGGCACCTGGGATGTCGAGACCACCCGCACCGGCGCGTGGGTGCGCAAGCAGCCCAAGACCTTCACGGCCAAGCAGGTCGTGCTCGCCGCCGGCACGCGCGGCACCCAGCAGTTGCTGTTCGCCATGCGCGACAAGGGCACGCTGCCGAATCTGTCGGACCGGCTGGGCGTGCTCACCCGCACCAACTCCGAGTCGATCGTCGGCGCGGCCACGCGCAAAGTCACGCCCGGCGTCGACTTCACCAAGGGCGTGGCGATCACCTCCTCCATCCACCCGACGCCCGACACCCATATCGAACCGGTCCGATACGGCAAGGGCTCCAATGCCATGGGCCTGCTGCAGACCCTGATGGTCGACGGCGGCGGCAAGATCCCGCGCTGGTTGCGCTTCGTGCTGCTGGTGCTGCGCCGCCCGCTGGATCTGTTCAGCTTCCTGTCCACTCGCAACTGGAGTGAGCGCACCATCATCTCGCTGGTGATGCAGCACCTGGACAACTCGATCACCACCTACACCAAGCGCGGCGTCTTCGGCCGCAAGCTGACTTCGAAACAGGGCCACGGCGAACCGAATCCGACCTGGATCCCGGCCGGCAACGAGGTGACCCGCAAGGTGGCCGACGAGATCGGCGGTATCGCAGGCGGTAGCTGGGGCGAGATCTTCAATATCCCGCTCACCGCGCACTTCCTGGGCGGCGCGGCGATCGGCGCGGACGCCGCGCACGGTGTCATCGACGGCTATCACCGCGTGTACGGGTATCCGACGCTCAGCGTCGTGGACGGTGCGGCGGTCTCGGCGAACCTCGGGGTGAACCCGTCGCTGACCATCACCGCGCAGGCCGAGCGCGCCGCCGCGTACTGGCCGAACAAGGGTGAGCAGGACACCCGCCCGGCGCAGGAGTCTGGCTACCAGCGCATCGCACCGGTCGCACCAGTGCAGCCGGTGGTCCCGGCGACTTCGCCTGCCGCGCTGACCTTGCCGATCGTCGAGATCCGGCGCGACGGGCAGAACGCGAGCGCCTGAGCGGCCCGGCACGATCGGGGATATCATTCGGTGTCCCCGATGTGCTGTCCTCACTTTCGACTGGCTATCGCAACTGAGGTTGCAGTAGGGTCCGTTTCGCCGGGTGTGTCCGACACGCGGTGGAAACGGAGTGGATAGCGTGTCGCTGGTCTCTAGAAGCCTCAGCGCGAGGATCGTCGGTCTGATCGCGGCGGGGGCGATCGGTCTGTTACCGGGGGCCGCGCCCGCCCTCGCGCAGGAATCGCCGGGGGGCCAGAACAATCCGGAGTACGCGCCGACCATGCTCGTGCTCGACGCGTCGGGGTCCATGCTCGCCGCCGATCCCGGTGGTGGCACCAAGATGGACGCCGCGAAGAACGCGGTCCGCACCTTCGTCGGCTCCGCACCGGACGCGTCCAAGGTCGGACTCACGGTGTACGGCACCGGAACCGGGTCCTCGGACGCCGAGAAGGCAGCGGGCTGCCAGGACGTCACGGTGCTGCGCAAGGCGGAGACCATCGACAAGGCGGCACTCACCGGGGCCGTCGACGGGATCGTACCCAGCGGCTTCACCCCGATCGGCACCTCGCTGCGCAAGGCCGCCGCGGCGCTGCCGAAGGAGGGGCCCAGCTCGATCGTGCTGGTCTCCGACGGGCTGGACACCTGCTCGCCGCCCGACCCGTGCGAGGTCGCCGAGGAGCTGCGCACGCAGGGACACGAGATCGTCATGCACGCCATCGGTTTCGGCGTCGACAACGCTTCGCGCGCCCAGCTGACCTGCATCGCGCAGACCACCGGCGGCACTTACACCGACGCGGCCGACGGTGCCACCCTCGAGCAGGTCCTCCCCCGGGTCAGCGCGACCGCGCTGCGCAACTACGCGCCCACCGGCGTCCGGGTGACGGGCACCGAGACCTACCGCACCGCACCGGTGGTCACCCCCGGCCAGTACCTCGACGTGCTACCGCAGAAGACCAAGCGCACCTACGCACTCGATATCCCCGACGGTTCGACCGCCTACTTCAGCGGCACCGTGTCGTTCCCGCGCACCAATAGCCCGGCGCTGGACAACAATCGACTGGACCTGCGGATCTACGGCGCGGACGGGCACGACTGCCATGTCTACGAGAACGAGCAGGCCACCAGCTCCGGCGATGGCGTGGCATTGACGGTCGGCAAGGTGTTCACCAAGGCCGCCGAGGAGAAGACCGGTAGCTCGAGCTCCGACAAGTGCAAGGGCGGCGGACGCTACTACTTCGAACTGGAGTGGGCCTCGGTCGGTTCGGGGGCGCCCGAGCAGCTCACACTCGAGGTGAATGTCGGCCTGGAGTCGGGCGTCTCGGATCCCGGTCCGGCGCCCGCGCAGACCGAGCCGGTCGAGTTCACCACCCCGCCCGGCACGGCCCAGCCGGTGATCGGCGGCGGTTCGTTCAATGTGGCGACCGCGCTGCCGAGTTCCGGCATCTACACCGATACCTTGCAGCGCGGTGAATTCGTGTTCTACAAGGTGAAACTGGATTGGGGTCAGGGTCTGGCCTATCGGGTGCGCTACGCACCCACGCCGCACCACGGCAGCGAGTACACCTCCAATGTCCGGACCACCCTCTACACCCCGTTCCGAACCGAGATCGATATGGACACCGCCGCCTACACCGGCAGCGGGCAGATCCTGCCGTCCAACGACGCGTCCATCGGCACCATCCCGATCCGCTACCGCAACCGGGAAGCCGACGTGGTCAGCGTGCGCGAGCAGTCGGTGCCCGGCTGGTTCTACATCGCGGTCAAGTTGAGCCCGGCCGGAGCGGCCGCCCGCAACGCGCCGGTGCCGATCGAGTTGGAACTCACCGTCACCGGCACCCCGGAGTCCGGCCCGACCTACCAGGCCGCCGGTACCGCCACCTTCGGCGGCGACAAGGCCAAGCCGGTCGTCGAGGAACCCCGGGCCGCCCCCGCCACCGAGCCCGGCAGCATCGACCCGCTGGCCGTCGCCGCCGGCGCCGCGGTGCTCGTCCTGCTCGTCGGTGGTGTCGTGCTGGTCGTGCTGCTGCGCCGCCGCGGTTCGCACTGACGATCCGGATCGTGGGCCTGCGGATTGTGTAATCCTCAGGCCCACAGCCATTTTCTGGCGCGGCCCCCCGGATTCCGGGTCTGTTCGACGCACACTGCTATGCCATAGCATAATGCTCGTGCGAATCACCAAGATCGTCAGCGTGGTGGCGGCCGGACTGATCGTCCTGTTCCCGGGCCTCGGCTCGGCCACTGCCCAACCAGAACCGGAATCGCGGTACGCACCGACGATGCTGGTACTCGACGCGTCGGGATCGATGCTCGCGCCCGATTCCGGCGGCGGGACCAAGATGGATGCCGCCAAGACAGCCATCCGAGCGATGATCTCGGCCGCGCCGTCCGAGGCCGAGATCGGGTTGACCGCGTACGGTACCGGCACCGGATCCGCCGAGGCCGACAAGGCCGCCGGCTGCCGGGATGTCCGCGTGCTGCGCACCGCCGAAGCGGTCGACAAGCCCGCGATGCTCACCACGGTCGACGGGATCGTCCCGCGCGGCTACACCCCGATCGGCACGGCGTTGCGAACGGCGGCCGAGGCCCTGCCCGCGGCGGGACCGAGTTCGATCGTGCTCGTCTCCGACGGACTCGACACCTGCGCGCCGCCGGACCCCTGTGCGGTCGCCGCGGAACTACGCGCGCAGGGACACGAAATCGTCGTACACGCCATCGGTTTCGCCGTCGACGACAGCGCCCGCGCCCAGCTGACCTGTATCGCGCACACCACCGGCGGCACCTACACCGACGGAACCGACCTCGGCCGGGCGCTGCCACGTGTCGGCGCTGCTGCGTTGCGGAATTACGACCCGGCAGGCACCCGGGTCACTGGTACCGGCAGCCACCGAGACGCACCGCCGGTGACGCCCGGCCAGTACCTCGACGTCATCGAACACGAGAAGCGCCGTTTCTACGCCCTGGACATTCCCGACGGCTCGACCGCGTATCTCAGCGCCACGGTCGCCTTCCCACGTGGCAAGAACGCCGTCTTCTCCGGCAACGGGCTGATGCTCGAGCTGTTCGACGCCGACGGCCGCGACTGTCATGTCGACGCGCACAAGACGACGACCCGGTCCGACGACGGCGTCGCGCTCACGGTCGCCAAGGTGTGGACCGGCGCGACGCAGGCCCGGACGGGGACCGGCAGTTGCACAGGTGGCGGTCGCTATTATTTCGCCGTCGAATGGGACTATGTAGCTGCCAATGCTCCAGCACAACTCCCCGTCGAGTTGATGGTCGGCGTCGAGCCCGGGGTTTCCGACGCGGGACCCGCGACCGAGCAGACTCCGACCGCGTTCACCGAGCCGACGACTCCCGCGGTGCCGGTGATCGGCAGCGGGTCCTTCAATCTGGCAACCACCCTCGACGGATCCGGGCGTTACGCCGACACCCTGCGCCGCGGTGAATTCGTCTTCTACAAGGTGAAATTGGACTGGGGCCAGGCTCTGGGCCTGCGCGTGCGCTTCCACGAGACAGACAGCGACGAGCCGTCGCTGGCGAACGTCACCCTCTACACGCCGTGGCGCGCGGAACTTCGCACCGCCGGAACCAGTTACACCGGCAAGCAGACGGCGATACCCACAGATTCCCCATTCGCCACGGTGCCCATCCGCTACCGCAATCGTGACGCCTCCGCGGATGCGATTGCCGCGCAATCGGTCCCGGGCTGGTACTACATCGCCGTGAAACTGGGTCCGCACACCCTCACCGGCAGCATCGACGCCCCGCCGGTACCCGTCGAACTCGAACTCACCATCACCGGCAGCCCCGAACCCGGCCCGGTCTACCTGGCCGCCGGAAACGAAACCTTCGGTGAGCACACCCGGCCCACACCGGTGGCCGCACCGGCGACCGAGTCTCGCACCACCAGCTTGCTCACCCTCACCGCCGGCGCCGCGGCCCTGCTGTTCTGCGGCGCACTCGTCGCTGTCGTATTGATCCGGCGTGGCCCCCGCTGACCATACTGTTCTACTGGGGCGACGATGTCGCGGGCAAGCCGGGCACTGTGTCACCGCGGCGGTGGCCGCCGGGTCCGGTGGCGTAGTCCGCGTCAGCGGGGCTCCGCGGGCGGGTCAGGACGTACACCGCGGTCGCGGCGAACAGCAGGAGATAGCAACCGGCGTAGAGCGGGACGGCGAGCGGGGACCACCAGGCGGGTAGGTCGTCGCGCGGGAGCATGAACAGGCCGAGACCGATGGGATGGGGAGCGTCGCGGATCGGGGGGCGGTCCGGATAGTTCCACCACCAGCAGAAGGCGATGAGGGCGACGGTCAGGGGTAGCCACCAGTGGCGGGTGGTGCGGGCGTGGTGCAGGGCGAGGACGAACAGCGGGACGAACCACACCCAGTGATGGCCCCAGGAAAACGGGGACGCGCACGCCGAGGTCATCCCGGCCAGGGTGATGGAGAGCAGGATCCGATCCGCGCGGTAGGCGCGGACAGCGGCCGCGAGGCCGAGCACGACGAACGGGACGGCGACGCCCAGCCACATCCAGGTGGGCGGGACGTACACGATCGTGTCCGAGTTCCCTTGCACGGCATAGCGTTCCACGTCGTAGTGTCGTAGCAGCTGAGCCAGCAGCCCGTTGACGGACTGGTTGGCGGGCGAGTCGACCGGGCCGACCCGGCCGGCGGCGTCGAACTGTCTGCTCCAGTAGGTGGTGGAGTCGGTCGGCCGGATCAGGAAACCGATCCCGACGGTGGCCGCGAAGGCGGCCGACGCGATGCCCAGGGCCCGCCACTGCCGGGTGCACGCCAGGTAGACCAGGAAGAACGCCGGGGTGAGTTTGATACCGGTCGCCAGTCCCACGCCCGCCCCGTGGAGCGCCGCGCCGCGCCGCCGGGTCAGATCCCACACCACCAGCAATACCAGGAAGATATTGATCTGCCCGAGCCAGAGGGTGGATCGCACCGGTTCCAACGCGGTGCACGCCACCGCGAGCGCGAACGCGAACACCCAGGTGCGCATCGTGTTCGGATACCGCAGGCTGCGCAGGCTCACTGCGACCAGCGCGGTGAGCGCGAGCAGGATCGCCACCCACCACACGGTCTTGGCCACCACCGGAACCGTCAGCGTGAATGCGACGAACAGCAGCGCTGCGAACGGCGTGTAGGTGAACTCCATCTCGAAGAAGACCGGGGTGTCGTACAGGCTGACCCCGTACCGGACGGCTTCGCCACCGGCGGTGTACACGTACTGGTCGACGTCGTTGTGGAACAGCCCGTAATACGGCGCCTTGATCGGGATCGCGTAGACGTGCCAGCTCACCACCGCGAGCGCGGCGACCACCGCGACCGCCAGCACCGCGTTCGAAATCTCCCGGCGGAGCCCGGATTCGGCCGCGGGTCTGGCTTCGATGAGCGTCATCGCCCGCAGCGCACGAGCTCGTAGGCGGGGACGCGATCGATCTCGGTGCCCGCGAAGGTCAGCGATTGCACGATATTGCTCCGGAACCGGGTCGGGGTCAGCGGTGCGCGCGCGGACGCCAGCAGATCCATCGTGGTCGGGCAGGTCATGGCGAGGCGGGCGCGGCGCACCCAGACCGGATCGATGTGCGCGGGCAGCCACGGGCGCAGATCGACCACACCCGAGTCGACCACCGCCCAGCTCTCGTCCAGGCTCTTGTCGTGGCCGATCCGCCCGTCGGTGAGCCGGTCGGTGTGCGCCGCCAAGGGATAGGCCAGCCCGACCGGGTCGATGACGCGGACCGACAGCGGCACGTTCATGCTCGTCATACCGAGATTCAGGAAGAACACGGTGTGCCCGGCACCGCCCTCGGGGATCGGTTCCGGCGGCGGCACCACATACCAGTGGGTCTGATCCGGCAGCGCGACGAGCAGGCCACCGGCGGGTTTGTCGGCGATATCGTGGACCATCGACCGCATACGCGGATAGTCGAGATAGTCCTCGGCGCGGATCGGATTGTCGTGGCCGGTGCCGAGCACGTAGAAGACGCGTTCGTCGACGATGCCGTTCGCGCGGATCTCGGAGCCGTCGGTGACGGCCGTGGTGTGCGCGGCCGTGATCGCCCACCCGGCGGTGCCGACCAGCGATCCGAGCACGACAAGGGTGGCGGGACGGCGGAATCCGCCCGCGGGGACCGGCAGCATCATGACCGGCAGCAGCAGGCAGAACAGCTGCGGCAGCAGCATTCGGCCGTGCATGAAGTCGCCGCCGACACGCAGTTCGTACACGGTGAGCGCGATCCCCCCGGCGACCATGACGGCCACCACGGTGACGGGCGATCGCAGCCGCCGGTCACCGAGCGTCGTGCCGCGGAGCACGGCGACAGTCGCGCCGAGCACCGCGAGCAGCGGCAACCACAGCCAGTACGGGCCGACCAGATCCCACAGGTAGACCCACCCCTGCGACCATTTCGCACCGCCCGCGTCCTTGGCGACCGCGGTGTGCGGATACGGCAGCCCGTAGTACCCCATCCGCCAGATCTGATATGCCACCGGAACGACACCGGCGACCGCCAGCAGCATCAGCCGGAAACCCCATGGCCGCAACCTGTTTCGTGGCACCGGCGCACAGAACAGCACCAGCAGCGCGAGTCCGGCGACCAGCGTGAGCTCGGGGCGCACCAGCGGTGCCAGCCCCGCCCAGAACACCGGGCCGATCACCCCGCCCGCCCCCTGCGACCAGCGCAGCAGCAAACACCACAGCACCGCCAGCCAGGCCAGCACCAATCCGGATTCCAGGCCCGAGGTGGCGTAGTCGGCCGCGGGCGGCAGCGCCACGTAGACGAGCGCGCCCGCCGGAAGCAGCGGCGCCGACCCGCCCCACAGCCGGGCCGCGCCCAGCATGGCGACCACGATCGCGGCCACCGACAGGCTCAATGCCAGTCCGAGCACCACGTATTCGAGCCGGGCCTGCGTCAGCCAGCCGAACAGCCAGATCAGATAGGTCCAGGCCGCGCTGGTATTGGCTTCGACCCGCTCGTCGGCATTGAACACCGGACCGTTGCCCGCCAGTAGATTTCGCACGGTGCGCAGCACGATCAGGCCGTCGTCGGAGATCCAGCGGCGCTGCCAGGCCGCGACCGCGAAACCGGTCGCGGTCAGCGTGATCCCGGCGGCCGCCACGGCCGTTCGCGCCCACGGCACCGAACGGCGCGGCGCGAGACCCGGATTCGGCTCCGGTCGCGGCGGCGCCGCGCACGCGTCGTCGAGCTGCCGCGACGTGGGCGGCGATACCGATACCGACACCTGAACTCTCCGATCCGTGCCCTGGTGCGGTGGCATCCACCGACACGCCTTGGTGACAAGGTTGTACGTAGAGCGGCAGAGCTTGTACGGAGTCGAATACGCCAGGGATCAGCGCACCGGCGGCTGCCGGTTCGGCGGTTCACTCCGAGCGACGAGACGACCCAAGATAGCCGGTCGCCGCCCGGCGGCCCGCACCCCCTCCCCGCCCGCGCGTCGGATCGCGATCACGCCCATGTCCGGAACGAGGGCGGGAACAGCTGGTCGATGGTGCGGCCGCGATAGTCCCGCTCCGGATAGGCCGCGCGCATGCGCTCGAACAGCGTTTGCGCGCGCCGGGTCATGGCGGACAGATCGATGCCCGCGATCGCGCCGTCGCGCACCACGATTCGCCCGGCGATCATCGAGAAGATCGTGGCCCGGGCCGTGCTGTTCATGCAGAGGGTGCGCACGGGATCGGCGATGACGCCGTCGAGCGGGTCACCGAGCCGGAACGCGACCAGGTCGGCGGTCGCGCCGGGTGCGAGCCGGCCCAGATCCGGCCGGCCCAGCGCATCCGCCCCGCCGAGGGTGGCGGCGGTGAGGTAACCGCCGTAGGTCGCCGCGTCGAGGCGATGGTCGAGGACTTTCGCGATGGTCACGCCGATGTCGATGCCGCGCACCAGGTCCGGGGGAAAGGAATCGGTGCCCAGCGCCAGACCGACTCCGGCCGCGCGGTAGCGTTCGAAACCGTGCAGCGCGGCCCCGTGCCGGGCCGAGGTCAGCGGGCAGTGCACGACGGTCACGCCCGATTCGGCCAGCCGGGCGATATCGGCATCGGTCCGGGCGTCGACGCGCGGATGCGAGTCGACATAGATCCCGTGCGGCAGTAGCAGTTTCGGGCCGAGCAACCCGGTGCGCGCCAGCACCTCGAGCGGTGTCGCGCCGAACTGCGCCCGCACGAGATCGCGTTCGAGCAATCCTTGCAGTGCGTGCAGTCGGACCGGGACACCGGAGGCCGCCGCCAATTCCGCGGTGCGGCACAGGAGGTCCTCGCTCAGCGTCTCGATCCGGCACGGCAGCAACGCGCCGTGCACGAGGTCGGACTCGCGGGCGGCGGCCCAGTCCAGGAATCGCGCCGCGCCCGCGCAGCCCGCGACCCCGAGTTCCTCGTTCCAGTAGAGGGATCGGGACCCGTCCGCATCCACCACATTGACCCCTGACCGGTAGCTCGGTCCGAGATACACGCGCAGACCCAGCTTTTCGGCCCGCTCGGCCATCGCGACGGCGTCGGCGTGGGTCTCGGCCCAGTCGCTGTGCACCTCCGAGGCGATCGGCATCGCGGTCGTCACGCCGTGCAGCAGGAGCTGGACGAAACCGTATTCCCGGATGAAGGCCCGCTCCTCGGCGTCGAAGACGGCGCGCCGCCGGTGTTCGGCGTAGTCGCGCGACCACTGCAGGCCGAGGCCGAGTTCGGGCGACTGCCAGGAGTCGAGCAGGGTGTGGTCGATATCGGTGAGCGCGTCCAGGTCGATCAGGCCGGGCAGAAGCAGTGCCGGGCCGAGCTCGATCGCGTCCTCGGTCTCGGGACCGCTCCCCCGTGGTCCGACGGATACGATCCGGCGGCCCTCGACCACGACCTCGCCGTCCGCGATCAGAACGTGCTCGCCGTCGGAGTGCCCGAGCACATGGTCGGCCCGGATGGCTCGCCTAGACATTCGCGCTCCGCCAGCGATCGGGCAGCTCGAAACCGTCGAGCGCGGTGTCCACGGAGATCACCGCGCCCCGATGCACGACGGTGCGCGCCACCGGCCGATCCATCACGGCGGCGGTCGTGCTCGGGCTGTCGAGCAGCAGGAATTCGGCCGGGTCGCCCGGCGCGAACCCCGGCCGCAGGCCGAGCCGATCGAGCGGCCGCAGGGCGCGGTCCACGATGCTCGCACCACCCCAGGTCGCGATCGCGAGGGCGTGCTCGATCTCGTGGTCGCTGGAGAATCCGTTGGTGAACGCCAATTGCCAAGCGCGGTCCAGCATGTCGCCGTTGCCGTAGGGTGACCAGAAGTCACGCTGGCCGTCCATGCCGACACCGACGCGCACTCCGGCCGCGGCGAGGTCGAGCAGCGGCAGGTCCCAGCCGCGCGGTCCCGCCGCGTGCGTGATCGCCACCTCGGCCGCGGCGAGCCGGTCGATCGCCGCCGACACACCCGGCAGGTCCCCGCACAGGCAGCGCGCGTGCGAGACCGTCACCCGGCCCCGCATGTCCAGCGCCTCGACCCGGTCCAGGATCAGCGACAGCGTGAACAGGCCGAGCTCGCCGGCTTCGTGCAGGTGGATGTCCACGCCGACCCGATGTCGTTCGGCGAGGCCGAAGACGACGTCGAGGTGGCCGACCGGGTCGCGATCGATCTCGCACGGGTCGATGCCTCCGATCAGGTCGGCGCCCGCACCCAGGGCGGCGTCCAGCAGGTCGGCGCAGCCGGGTTCGCGCAGGATGCCGACCTGGGGGAACGCGACGATCTCGACGTCGGCCAGGTCGGCGTGGCGTTCCCGGGCCGCGACGACGCCCTCGAGCTTCGCCAGTCCGGAGTCGACGTCCACCTGGGCATGCGTGCGAATCCGGGTGGCCCCGTTGGCGATCGCGACCGCCAGCGTGAAGCTCGCCCGCTCGGCGACCGACCGTTCCGCACCGCGCCAGTGCTGCCGGTCGTTCATGATCCGCCCCCAGCGTCCGGGCGCACCGGTGTAGGCGCGGACCGGCAGGCCCAGGCAGCTGGAGTCCAGGTGCAGGTGCGCATCCGAGAGCGCGGGCACGATCAGCCGCCCGCCGCCCGCCAGCACCGCACCGGAATCCGGTGCGGCCGTGCCGATCTCGGCTACCACCCCGGCCCGCACGACGATGTCGACGGGGTCCGCGCCCCACGGTCGCACCTGGGTGATCAGCAGGTCGTTCATCGATGTTCAGTCCTTTCCGAAGCTCGCGGTGTGCACGGTGATCATGCCGTCGGCGCGCGGCGTCCAGGCCAGCGCCGGATCCACCGCGTAGCTGGTGTCGGGGGTGTACAGGCCGATGAGCAGCGCGCGGGCGTCGTTGAGCCGGAACAGCGCGCTGTAGGCCGCGACGCGGGCCGGTCCGCTGACCGTGCGCGTCGCGGCGACCAGTGCCTTGGTCTCGGGCAGCATGGCGTAGTCGTTCTGCTGGCCGCCGAACATGGAGGAGATCGGCGCGTCGCCGTCCATGGTGGAGGGCGCGTAGGTGTTCAGGTACAGACCGGCCACCGCCTTCTTGCCGTAGATGATCTGCGACAGGCTGGCCTGGTCGGTGCCCTGGAGGGTCACATTCAGCCCGACCTCGGCGAGGTCGCCCTGAATGGCCTGGGCGATCTCCGAACTCAACGGGATCCGGCCGTTGGTGGCGTACTGGAAGGGAATCGGCTGTCCGGCATAGCCGGATTCGGCGATCAGCTGCGCGGCCTTGGTTGGATCATGCTGTGCCGCCGGATAATTCGGGTCGAACCCGCCCACGTTCGCCGCGATCAGCTGATTGTCGACCGTCGCCCGCCCGGCCAGTACCGTCTCGACGATGGCCGCGCGATCGATGGCCAGTCCGATTGCCGCGCGCACCCGCTCGTTCGCGAGGGGTCCGGCCGTGGAGTTCATCCCCAGGAAGGTGACCCCGTTGGAGTTCATGGACCGCACCTTGACGCTCGCGGAATCCGTCACCGCCGCAACTTGATTCGGCGCGATCAAGGCGACATCCAAGCTGCCGGACTGCACGCCGTTGAGGCGGGCGTCGGCGTCGGCCACCGTCTTGAAGGTCACCTTCTCGAGCTGCGCGGGTGTCCCCCAGTAGTCCGGATTACGGGTCAGCACATACTCGATGCCGCGGGTGTAGTGATCGAACCGGAACGGCCCCGATCCGACCGGCGCGGCGGCGAATCCCGCCGAGCCGAGCCGGGTGTACACCGATTCGGGCACGATCGAGACGCCGGTGACAATGGTGGGCCACGCCGAATACGCGGCGTTCAAGGTGAAGACGACGGTGTTGCGCGGCCCCACGGCGGCCGATTCGAACATCTCCATGTAGGAGGCCGGGTCGCCGGTGGGATTGGCTTTGATCGTGTTGTAGGTGAACGCGACGTCCGCGGCCCGGACCGGTTCGCCGTTGTGGAACTTCACCCCCTCCCGGATGGTGAAGGTCCAGCGGGTGAAGTCCTCGTTGTGTTCCCACGCGGTGGCCAGCAGCGGGTTGATCTTTCCCGCCTCGTCGAACCGGGCGAGCTGATCGAACGCGGCGAAGTAGTAGTTGTACCCGGCCAGGGACCCGTCGATGATCGGATCCGGGAGCTTCTCCGGCTCGGTGACCGCGCCGACGACGATCTCCTTCGCCGATGTACTGGAACTGCCCGCGGGCGCACAGCCCGTCAGCAGCGCCGCGGCGGTGAGAACGGCCAGCGCGGCGGGCATGGTGAATCGCACAGTGTTTCCTCTATTCCGGTGGAGCGGTGAATCAGTGGGGTGCCGGAAAATGGCAGGCCACGGTGTGGCCGTCCGATCCGATCGGGCTCGGCGCCGGTTCGCTCCGGGCGCACAGCTCGGTCACGATCGGGCAGCGAGTGCGAAACGCGCACCCGCTGGGCGGGTTCGCGGCGTCGGGGAGCTCGCCCCGCACCAGTTCCGGTGCGGCGTGACCGCGCCGGTGCGGATCCGGCGGCGGGGCGGCGGCGATCAGCGCCCGGGTGTAGGGGTGGCGCGGGCTGGTGAATACCTGCTCGGTCGGCCCGACCTCCACCAGCCTGCCCAGGTACATGACGGCGACCCGGTCGGCGAGGTGGCGTACCACCGAAAGGTCGTGCGCGATGAACAGATAGGACAGTCCGAGCCGCTGCTGGAGATCCTGGAGCAGGTTGATCACCTGTGCCTGCACCGACGCGTCCAGCGCGGACACCGGCTCGTCGAGCACCAGCACCTCCGGTTCCAGCGCGAGCGCCCGCGCGATCCCCAGCCGCTGGCGCTGCCCGCCGGAGAAGGCGGGCGGGCGCCGGGTCAGCGCGTCCACGCCCAGGCCGACCTGCCCGAGTAGTTCGACCACCCGCTCCCGGGTGTAGCCGCCCGCGATCCGCAGCGGCTCGGCGACGATGTCGTGCGCGGTCAGGCGCGGGTCGAGCGCGGAGTACGGATCCTGGAAGACCAGTTGCACCCGGTTGCGCAAGGCCCTTCGCTCGCGGCCGCGCAGTGTGCGCAGGTCGTGGCCGAGGATGCGGATCGAACCGGCGTCGGGTGTGTTGATGCCGAACAGGGTGCGGACCAGCGTCGACTTACCGCCGCCGGATTCGCCCACCAGGCCGAAGGTTTCGCCACGGCGCACCGAGAAGCTGACGCCGTCGAGCGCGCGCATCCGCCGGCGTGTTCGCAGGCCCCGGCGGATCGGGAAGCTCACGGCCAGGTCCTCGACCTGGATGACCTCGTCGACGCGGTTCATCGGATCTCCGGTTCGATCAGCGCGCGGTCCAGCGCGGGCGGGCAGGCGAGGGTGCGATCGGCCCCGAACGGCCGCGCGGCGGGCACGACCGACACGCAGTCGTCGTTGCGTTCGGCGAATTCGCAGCGGGGCGCGAACGCGCACCCCGCGGGCCGATCGGCCGGTGTCGGCGGTGCGCCCGGGATGGCATAGGCCCGTGCGCTGTCGCCCGCCTGACCGAGCAGACTGCGTTGCAGCCCACGGGTATACGGGTGCGCGGCATGATCGAAGATCTGCCAGACCGTGCCGGTTTCCACGACCCGCCCGGCGTACATGACCGCGACCCGGTCGGCGTGCTGGGCGACGAGCCCGAGATCGTGGGTGATCAGCACCATGGCCGCGCCGCTGCGCGCCCGCGCCTCGGCGAGCACCGTCATCAGCTGGGCCTGGATCGTCACGTCGAGTGCCGTGGTGGGTTCGTCGGCGATCAGCACGGCCGGGTCGTTGGCCATCGCCATGGCGATCATGGCGCGCTGCCGCATGCCGCCGGACCATTCGTGCGGGTAGGCCCGCGCCCGCCGCGCGGCCTGCGCGATACCGACGCCCTCCAGCAATTCCACGACCCGCCGTCGGCGGGCGCGAGCGTCCAGTCGCTGATGGATCGCCAGCGCGCGCCCGATCTGAACCCCCACGCGCCGTACCGGATTCAACGAGGTCATCGGGTCCTGGAAGACGATGCCCAGTTCCGCGCCGCGCAATCGCCGCAGCGTCTCGTCGTCGGCGCCGACCAGTTCGCGGCCGCGGTAGCGGATGCTGCCGGAGAAGATGGTCAGCGGCGGGGCGAGCAGGCCGAGGACCGCGAGCATCGTCACCGACTTCCCCGAACCGGACTCGCCGACCAGGCACAGCACCTCTCCGTCGGCCAGCCGCAGGTCGACCGCGTCCACCAGTACGACCCGCGCACCGTTCTCGTCCAGGTATCCCACGGTCAGCTCGGATATCTCGAGCAGTGGCGTCGCGCTCATGCCGGCACCGCCGTGCGCTCGAGGCGGCGCGGGCGCGCGGTGGTGCGCCGCAAGCCGGGACCCCGGGTGGTGAACCGCTGGCTGACCAGCAGCGTGCCGGTGATGACCAGCAGCAGTGCCACGGCCGGGACGACGGTCAGGTAGGGCGCCTGCCGCACGTACTTCTGCCCGTCGGTGATCATGAGTCCCCAACTGGGCGTTGGTGGTTGGACGCCCAGGCCGAGATAGTCGAAGGAGGAGATCATGATGATCACCGTCCCCAGATCCGCCGCGGCCAGGATGGCGACCGGGATCAGCGCATGCGGCAGCACGTGCTTGCGCAGCACCCAGGTCGCGCGAGCACCGAGCAGCCGGGGGGCGATCACGAAATCGCGGGCAGACAATCCGAGGGCGACCGAGCGCGCCACCCGGGCGTAGCCGACCCAGAACGTCACCCCCAGAATCGTCGCCATCAATCCGACACTGGGGCCACGCACCGCCGAGAGCGCCATGATCACCAGGCTCATCGGAACCGCCAGTTGCACATCGGCGTAGCCCATGAGCGCGCTGTCCAGCGGTCCGCGGAAGTATCCGGACACCGTGCCGAGCACGACGCCGATCACCGCGTTCACGCCCACGATCACCACCACCAGCAGCAGCGTGATCCGGCCCGCCAGCGCCAGACGGCTGGCCAGGTCGCGGCCCAGCGCGTCGGTGCCCAGGGGATAGTGACCGGTGCTGAACGGCCGCGTGAACGCCTGGCTCAGCTCCTGGGCGTAGGGATCGTAGCCGGGCAGCAACGGATAGAGCAGGGCGAACAGCGCAACCGCGAGGATCATCGCGAAACCGATGAGCGCGGGCAGATTTCGGGGTGCTGGGATCATCGGACTCTCGCTCTCGGATCGAGGAAGCCGTACAGGATGTCGACGCAGAGATTGACGACGACGAACAGGGTGGCGATCACGATCAGCCCGGACTGCACGACCGGGAAGTCTCGGCTGAACACCGAGGTGAGCATGAGCTGCCCCAGCCCCGGCCAGGCGAAGACCGCCTCGACGATCACCAGACCGCCCAGCAGGGTGCCGAGGTTGATCCCGGACACGGTGAGCACCGGCAGCAGCGCGTTGGGCAGCACGTCACGCAGCAGCACGATCCGGCGCCGCTCGCCGCGGGCATAGGCGGTGCGGACGTAGTCCTGTCCGCTCTCGGTGGTCAGCGAATTGTCGAGCAGTCGCGAATACACGACGAACTGGGCGGTGGCGATGGTCACGGCGGGCATGACGATCGAGAGCGGGTTCGGGCCGGCCAGGGAGGGCAGCCAGCCCAGCGAGACCGAGAACACCAGCACCAGCAGCAGTCCGAACAGGAAGTCCGGCACCGCCAGTCGCGCGGCGCCCAGCCCGAGCAGCAGGCCGCGCAGCGACCAGAATCCGCTCAGATGCACCGCGAGCACGGCGGTGAACGCCAGCAGCACCCCGATCAGGAAGCCGACGACGCCGAGTTGCAGGGTGGCGGGTAGTCGCTCGAGCACGATCGTCATCGAGGAGGTGCCCTGCTGCCGGTACGAGTCGCCGAAATCGCCGGCGAGGATGCCGCGCAGATAGTCCAGGTACTGGGTCAGCGGCGGCCGGTCGAATCCGAGCTCGGTGTTCAACGCGGCGATGTCGGCCGCGCTGGCGGTGTCGGGCAGCAGCGCGGCAGCCGGGCTGCCGGTGAGCCGCCCCAGCGCGAAGGCCAGTGAAACGACGACGAAGACGGTGATCACCGCCTGGATCAGGCGGCGCAGTAGGTAGACGGCCAAACTCGAGCTCTCCTTGCCTGTACTGCATTCGGTATACAGAATCGGCACGGCTCGTATCCCGAACGTGTTCGCGATGTTTCGAGTTGATGAAACGATGCGGCAGTCCATCGCGGTAGAAAAGCCTTGATACCAGGTGAATTGACCTCGATAGCGAGATCGGGCCCCGCGCGGTCAGTGTCGCCGACTCAATGCCTACGGACACATTCGGTCTACCGAATGCTGTTTCAGGCTGTCCGGTTTCGTAGACTGAACCGGTGCACCCAGAGCTCCGGACCGCCGCACCGGCGATCGACGACACCTCCCAGACCCGCCGGGTCTATGAGGATCTGCGCCGCGGCATCATCACCGGCGGCTACGCCGAGGGCCAGAAACTCCCCGAGGCCCGGCTCGCCGAACAGCTCGGCGCTTCCCGGCTGCCGGTCCGAGAAGCACTGGCGCTGCTGGCCTCCGACGGAATCGTCAGCGTCAGCCCGCGCCGCAGCGCCGTGGTCCGCTCCTGGGACGAGACCGCGGTCGAGGAACTCTTCGACGTCCGGATCGGCCTGGAACCACTGGCGGCGCGCCTGGCCGCGGCCCGGGTCCGCAACGGCGCGGACACCGGCCCGCTGCACGCCGCGCTGCACGCCTCCCATGCCGCCCTGGCCACCCGCGATCCGGTGCACATCGCCGAGGCGAACGCCACGCTGCACGGCGCGATCGTCGAGTTGGCGGGCAACAGTCTGCTCTCCCAGCTGATGCGCACCATCCTCGCCCGGATGGCCTGGCTGTTCGTCCTCACCACCCGGCGTGCGGTCGCGGCCCAGCTCGACGAACACCAGCACCTGATCGACGCCATCGTCTCCGGGGACGAACGGCTCGCCGAGTACGCGATGCTCGACCACACCGAGGCGGGCCGCGCGCCCACCCTCGCGATCATCGCCGCCCTGCGGCGGGGTGATACCGCCCGATAACGGTTTTCGCGGTCGTCACACGCCGGACCACGGCCGCAACACGCGCGAATTAGCGTGGCCGCCATGCCGCCCCGCAGACGCTCCGCCCTGCTCGCCCGGCTGGTCGTGGACTCACCGGGCAGGCCGCAGATCATTCTGGGCGAACTGCGCCGGGTGATCCTGGACGGCGCGGTGCCGCCGGGCACGGTGATTCCACTGCGCGAGGTGGCCGAACTGTTCGGGGTCAGCCACATCCCGGTGCGCGAGGCGCTCAAAACTCTGATCGGCGAGGCGCTGGTCACCCATCGGCCGCACAGCGGGTACACCGTCGCCCAGCTCACCGCCGAGGAGCTACGCGAAATGTACATCGTGCGCCAGACACTGGAGAAAGCGTCGCTGGCCGCCGCGGTACGTAACGCCACCGATGCCGACCGCACGGCCCTGTGCGAGGTCGACTCCCGGCTCGAACAGGCCATCCGCGACGACGATCCGATCGCCTACCAGCGCTGCTCCCGGGAATTCCATCTCGCCATGACCCGGCCCTCGCGTATGTTCCGGCTGCTGCACCTGCTCGAATCCGCCTGGAACGTCACCGAACCGGTGCAATCCATGGTGCACGTCGCCCGCGCGGATCGCGCGCTGCTGCACACCGACCATGCCCTCATGCTCGCGGCTTTCCGCGCCCGCGACATCGACCGGCTCCTGCTGCTGGCCGACCGGCATCACCGCAGGTTGGAAGCGGTGATCGCGACCCTGCCCACCGATACCGGACTGCTCGCGCCCACGATCGATATATCTTTCGCGCAATCGCCCGGAGACGATCGCGCAACGCATCGGCAATCGGTGCTACCTACCGTCGGTCCATCCCCGCCCCACCTCGGATCGGACCCACCATGACCGACATGCTCACGCCACCCGCGGACTACCATCCCCGGCTGACCAATCCGGATCTGGCGCCTCTGCGTGACCAATCCTGGGGCTCCTACAATATTTTCGCGTTCTGGATGTCGGACGTGCACAGCGTCGGCGGTTACGTGACGGCGGGCAGCCTGTTCGCGCTCGGCCTGGCCAGCTGGCAGGTGCTGGCCGCGCTGATCATCGGCATCATCCTGGTGTACTTCTTCTGCAACCTCGTTGCCAAGCCCAGTCAGGTGACCGGCGTGCCGTATCCGGTCATGTGCCGCAGCGCCTTCGGTGTGCTCGGGGCGAATATCCCCGCCATCATCCGCGGCCTGATCGCGGTGGCCTGGTACGGAATTCAGACCTTCCTCGCCTCGGCCGCGCTGGATGTGGTGCTGATCAAGCTGTTTCCGGCGCTGGCGCCGTACGCGGTCGTCGACGACTACGGCTTCCTGGGGTTGTCACTGCTGGGCTGGTGCAGCTATCTGCTGCTGTGGGTGGTGCAGGCCTGCGTGTTCTGGCGCGGGATGGAGTCGATCCGCCGCTTCATCGACTTCTGCGGGCCCGCCGTCTACGTGGTGATGTTCCTCCTGTGCGGATACCTGATCTCGCAGGCGGGCTGGGCTGCGATCGATCTGAGCCTCGGCGAGGTGAAATACACCGGCTGGTCGTCGATTCCGGTGATGCTGGGCGCCATCGCCCTGGTGGTGTCCTACTTCTCCGGCCCGATGCTCAACTTCGGCGATTTCTCCCGCTACGGACGGTCTTTCGCGGTGGTGCGGCGCGGCAATCTGCTCGGCCTGCCGGTCAACTTCCTGGTGTTCGCGTTGCTCGTGGTGATCACCGCCTCGCTGACGGTCCCGGTATACGGCGAGCTCATCACCGACCCGGTCGCGACCGTGGCCCGGATCGACTCGACCTTCGCCATCGTGCTGGGCGCGCTGACCTTCACGATCGCGACCATCGGCATCAATATCGTCGCCAACTTCATCTCCCCCGCCTTCGATTTCTCCCATGTCAGCCCGCAGCGGATCAGCTGGCGCGCCGGCGGCATGATCGCCGCGGCGGGTTCGGTGCTCATCACCCCCTGGAACCTGTACAACAATCCGGATGTCATCCACTACACGCTGGAGACGCTGGGCGCGTTCATCGGGCCGCTGTTCGGGGTGCTGATCGCCGACTACTACCTGATCAAACGCCAGCGGGTGCGGGTGGACGCGCTGTTCACCATGTCCGAGCACGGAACCTATTGGTACCGTGCGGGATACAACCCCGTGGCGATCGCGGCTACCGTCGCCGGGGCGATCATCGCGGTGATCCCGGTGCTGGCCCGCGGCGTTCCCGGCATGTACACCGCCGCCCAGTACAGCTGGTTCATCGGCTGCGGCGTCGGCTTCGCCGTCTACTACCTCACCGCCCGGATCACCAGGATCGGAGCTCTCGACTGATGTGGATCCGGGTCGTCAACCCCAACACCACTTCGGAGATGACCGCGACGATCGGGCGGTGCGCCGCGGCCGTCGCCGGGCCCGGCACCCGGCTCGACGCGGTCACCTCGAGTATGGGCCCGGCCTCGATCGAGAGCCACTACGACGAAGCCCTCAGTGTGCCGGGCATTCTCGCCGCGATCGCGGCGGGCGAACAGGCGGGCGTCGACGGCTATGTCATCGCCTGTTTCGGCGATCCCGGCGTGGAGGCGGCGCGTGAGCTGGCGCGCGGCCCGGTCGTCGGGATCGCCGAGGCAGCGATGCGCACGGCCACCCAGCTCGGGCGCGGATTCAGCGTCGTCACCACACTGAGCCGCACCATCGGCCGCGCCGCCGATCTGGTGCATCTGCATGGGCTGCAACGGTTCTGCCGTGGCATTCACGCCTGCGACCTTCCGGTCCTGGCCCTCGACGACGATCCGCGGGTCCGCAAGATCGTCACCGAGTCCTGCCGCGCCGCCCTCGCCGCCGACGATTCGGACGCGATCGTCCTGGGCTGCGCGGGCATGGCCGATCTGTGCGCCTCGATCGGCGCCGAACTCGGTGTCCCGGTCGTCGACGGCGTCGCCGCTGCCACCCTCGCCGTCCAGTCCCTGCTCACCATGGACCTGCGCCCCGCCGGGCGCGGCGAGTCCGCATCGCCCCCGCCCAAGCCCTATACCGGACTGCTGTCGCCGTTCCAGCTGGACTGAGCCCGGGCGGAACTCGAATTCATCGTGACGTCACCCATCGGCTCATCAACTGTGTCAAAGTCTGTAGGCATGCGTAGCTCACGTGCCGCCGCCATGTGCGCCGGACTGCTCAGCCTGGTTCTGCTCGCGGGATGCACCTCCGGCAGCGACGAGACGCCGCCGACCGAGACGCCGCCCCTCATCTCCACCGGCGATCTGCCCGACGCACAGCCCGGTGAGGTACATCTGTTCGGATTCAACGACTTCCACGGGAATCTGGAACCGCCCAAGGCGTCCAACGGGCAGATCGCCGGGCATGCCGCGGGCGGGGCGGCCTATCTCGCGACGCACCTGGCGCGGCTGCGGGCCGCCTACCCGGACAGCGCGGTGCTGCTGTCCGGAGACAATATCGGGGCCAGTCCCCTGGTTTCGTCGCTGTTCCACGACGAGCCGACGGTGAACTTCCTGAACTCGGTGCGGCCCAGCGCCTCCGCGGTCGGCAATCACGAATTCGACGACGGGGTACTGGAACTCGCACGCATGCAGCGGGGCGGGTGCGCGCTCGACGGGTGCTCGCCGGGCGCCCCGTTCACCGGGGCCGCGTTTCCCTATCTCGCGGCCAACGTCGCCGACGCGAACGGGCAACTGCCGCCGGGGCTGCGGGCCTGGACGATGCTCGAACTGGGCGGGCACAAGATCGGGGTGGTCGGCACGGTGACGCCGGAAACGGCGCAGATCGTCTTTCCGGAGGGCATCCACGGATACACCTTCGGCGACCCGGCCGAGGCAATCAACCGCCAGGTACCCGACATGCGTGCCGCGGGCGCGGAAGTCGTCGTCGGGCTGGTGCACGACGGCGGCAAGCAGGCCGATCCGAAGGCCGACTACAACGGGTGCGCGAACATCAGCGCGAACGTGCCCGAGCTGGCCCGGCGCACCGATCCGGCCGTCCGGGTGCTGATGACCGCGCACAGCCACCAGCCCTACGTGTGCGAGATCGACGGCAAGGTGGTGACACAGGCGGCGTCGTACGGCCGCCTCGTCACCGATGTCACGCTGCGCTTCGACGGCGGCGACGTGGCGGTGCGAGCGGTGAATCGGGTGGTCACCCGCGAGGTGACGCCCGACCCGGCGACCGTGGCGCTGATCGACTTCTATGCCCGCGAGGCCGCGCCGCGCGCCGGACGGGTCGTCGGCACCGCCACCGAATCGCTACCGAAGCAATCGACTTCGAGCCCGGAATCACCGCTGGGCAACGTGATCGCCGACGCCATGCTCGCCACCACCGCCGGACCCGCGCAGGCGGTGGCGGCGTTCATGAATCCGGGCGGGGTGCGCGCCGACATCGGCGCGGGACCGATCACGTTCGGCGGCATCTACGAAGCCCAGCCGTTCGGGAACCAGGTGGTCACCCTCGCACTGACCGGGCGTCAGATCCTGGACCTGCTCGAACAGCAGTGGAGCAAGCCGGACCGGCCGCTGGTGCTGTCGGTGGCGGGCCTGTCCTACACCTACGACGACGCGGCACCGACCGGGCACAAGGTCGTCGACGGCACCGTCCGGATCGGCGACCAGCCGCTGAACGAGGTGGCGAAATACCGGATCAGCACCAACAACTTCCTCGCCTCCGGCGGTGACGGATTCACCGGGTTCACCAAGGGCACCGAGCTCACGGTCGGCCTGATGGACCTCGACGCGTTCGAGGCCTACCTGACCGGTACCGGCCCGATCAGTCTGCCGCCGAACCGGATTCAGCGACGCTGAGCGCGGCCCCGTCCGCACGAACTCGCCGCCACAGCAGCAGCACTCCGAGGGCCGCCGCCACCATGCACGCTCCGACCACCCACAGGCCCGCTCGCTGGGTGCCGGTCCAGTCCTTGAGTCCGCCGGTGATGTACGGGGCCGCGAACCCGCTGATATTGCCGATCGAATTGATCAGGGCGATACCGCCCGCCGCGGCGACGCCGGTGAGGAAGGTGCTGGGCAGGGCCCAGAAGGTGGGCAGGGCGGCGAGGACGCCGACCGCGCAGACAGTGACCGCGATCATGGCGGCGAACGGATTGCCGAGATAGAGCGCGATCGGTATCGCGATACCGCCGAGCAGGGCTGGCACGGCGACGTGCCAGGGACGTTCGCCGGTGCGGTCACCATGGCGGCTCCACCAGACCATGACCACGGCGCCGATGGCGTAGGGCACCGCGTTGACCAGGCCGCGTTCGACGATCGAGTACTTCACGCCGTACTGTTCCTGGAGACCGTTGATGATGGTCGGCAGGAAGAAGCCCAGAGCGTAGAGGCCGTAGACGATGCCGCCGTAGATGAAGGCGAGCGCGAGGATTCTGGGGTGGGTCAGGGCCTTGCGGACGGTCCAGTGCTCGCCGCGCCGGGCGTCCTCGACCGCCAATTCGGCTGTGAGCCAGTCCTTTTCCGCGGTGGTCAGCCAGTGTGCCCGGTCGGGGCGGTCGGTGAGATAGAACCAGGTGAGGAAGGCGAGGAGAATCGCGGGGATACCTTCGACCAGGAACATGAAGCGCCAGCCGCTGAGGCCGAAAACGCCGTCACCGTACTGGATTATCAGGCTCGACACGGTAGCGCCGAGCGCGGTGGACAGCGGGACCGCGACCATGAACAGCGCGACGATCTTGGCCCGCTGGGATTGCGGGAACCAGTAGGTCAGATAGAGCAGGATGCCCGGGAAGAAACCGGCCTCGGCGACGCCGAGCGCGAAACGCAGGATGTAGAGGACGGTTTCGTTCGGCACGAAGGCCATGGCGGTGGCCACCACACCCCAGCTGACCAGGATGCGGGCGATCCACCGGCGCGCGCCGAAACGGTGCAGGGCCAGGTTGCTCGGCACCTCGAGCAGCAGATAGCCGATGAAGAAGATGCCCGACGCCAGGCCGAACGCGGTCTCGGTCAGCCCCAGGTCGGCTTTCATACCGCTCGGACCCGCGAAACCGATGTTCACCCGATCGAGGTAGTTGACGAAATAGAGCAGCCCGAGAAATGGGACCAGGCGGATCGTGACCT
Source organism: Nocardia sp. NPDC127579 (assembly GCF_042672005.1). Lineage (NCBI taxonomy): Bacteria > Bacillati > Actinomycetota > Actinomycetes > Mycobacteriales > Nocardiaceae > Nocardia > Nocardia sp. NPDC127579. Next base: position 392,807 of record NZ_JBHXVZ010000003.1, read on the forward strand.
TGCGCAGGGTCGTCCGGGAGATATCGGCGGTGACATCCATTGGCGCACTCTCCACCTCGAAGCGGTGGCGCGTCAAGAGGTGGTGACGAGCCGTGAGCTCAGCCCGCCAGCAGCTCCGGATGGTTGCGGCGGCGGTGTTCCCGCCAGGGCTCGCCGCGTTCCTCCTCGGGCATGGCGAGCAGCGCGTGCAGTTTGGCCCACGCGGATTCGTCGGTGGGGGTATAGATCTGGACCCAGGAGCCCGGCACTGCGGGCAGCGACATCGAGGTGACGTAGGTGTCGATATCGCCGACGGCCAGATTGCGGATGGTCTTCACGCGGCCGATCGGGACCGCCACATCGTTGAGCGCCCACAGGGTCTCGAAATCCTCGCTGTTGGTGCGCAGGTCGTCGATGAACTCCTGCCAGACCGGATCGTCGAGATTCTTGGCGTACGCGCCGCGCAGATAGGCCACCATGCGCCGCAGATCGTCCCAGCTGTGGTGATAGGCGTTGCAGCACTTGGGCGTCAGGAAGACCCGGCGGGCCAGATTGACCTCCTTGGCGACCTCGCCGATCGCGCGGATCGGGCACAGCCACTCGTAGGGATCGTTGTGGGTGAGCACGTCGTAGCGGGCGCTGACCAGCACTGCGGGCAACGGCGCCAGGTGGTCGAGAATCACCTGGAGTTCCTCGGGCAGCCCGGTTTCCGGATGCGGATTGGGCACGGTCGGCACACCCGCCAGCCGGTAGACATGCGAGCGTTCCGCGGCGTCCAGGCCCAGCGTGCGGGCCACCGCCTCCAATACCTGGACGCTGACATTGATTTCGCGCCCCTGCTCGAGCCAGGTGTACCAGGTGACACCGACCGCGGACAGCTGCGCCACCTCCTCCCGGCGCAGGCCCGGGGTGCGCCGCCGCGGCCCCGGCGGCAGCCCCACCTCTTCCGGCGTGATCCGCGCGCGCCGCGATTTCAGGAAGGCCCCCAGCTCCTTTCGCTGCGCCTTGCCCAGCGCACGCGCATCCACGACCGTCGTCACCCTCTGATCCTCACCCACTCGCGAGACGTTATCCAGGTGCTGCCAGTACTAGTTTTACCGGGCTCCTGTTACCGGTGTGGAACCTCACGCATGCTGCAATACATGACACAGACTCTGCCGCCCGCGGTGGTGGCACCGCCGCCGCCGTCCGATCTGGGCGCACGCCGTTCGGCCGCCATCCTCGCGGTCATCCTGTCCGGCCAGTTCATGGCCGTCCTGGACACCGCCATCGTCAATGTCGCCATTCCCTCGATTCGCGCCGACCTGGACACCACTGGTTCGGCCCTGCAATTGATCGTCGCCGGGTACGTGATCGCCTACGCGGTGCTCCTGGTGACCGGAGCCCGGCTCGGCGACCGGTATTCGCAGCGGCGCATGTTCATCGCCGGGCTGGCGTTGTTCACGCTCGCCTCGCTGGTCTGCGGACTCGCCTGGGACGAGACGTCGCTCATCGTGTTCCGATTCGCTCAGGGTGTCGGCGCGGCCGCGATGATTCCGCAGGTCATGTCCACGATCCAGCTCACCTTCACCGGGAATGCCCGAGCCCGGGCGCTGAGCCTGTTCTCGGCGATCATCTCCGGCGGCGTGGTGGCCGGGCAGGTGCTCGGCGGGTTGATCGTGAACCTGGACCTGTTCGGCAGCGGCTGGCGCGGGGTGTTTCTCGTCAACGTGCCGATCGGCGTGGTGCTGCTGCTCGTCGCGCCGCGCGTCCTGCCGGTCGGTGCGCGGCGTGCGCACCGTGCCGTCGACGTGCCGGGTCTGGTGGCGCTGACCGTGTCGGTGCTGTTGCTGGTGCTTCCCCTGGTGCTGGGCCACGAGCAGGACTGGCCGCTGTGGACGTGGATTCTGCTGGGCGCCAGCGTGTTCGGATTCGCCGGGTTCGCGGTCATCGAGCGCTGGGTGGCCGCGCGCGGCGGCGAACCGTTGTTCGCGCGCCGAGCGCTGGCCGCGCCCGGCTTGCTGCTGACGGGGGCGACCCTGTTCGTGGTGATGTCGACCTTCGGCGGCTGGATGTTCGTGATGGCGATCCACTTGCAGAGCACACTCGGCTACAGCGCGCTGCACGCCGGCCTGTTGTTCATCCCCATGGGTCTGACGTTCGCCGCGGCGAGTCTGTATTGGACTCGGATTCCCGCGCGGTTGCATGCCGCGATGATTCCCGGTGGCCTGGTGCTGGCGGCAGGGGCGATGGTCGCCCTGGGCGCGATGTTGCGCGACGGCGCCGATTTCGGGCTTGCCGGTTGCCTGCTGTTCGGACTCATGGGCATCGGCAACGGCTTGGCCTACAGCCCGTTGATGACCCGAACCCTGGCCAAGGTGCCGATGGAGGTCGCCGCCGACGCCAGCGGAATCCTGGTGACCGCCACCCAACTCGGAACGGTGGTCGGCATCGCGGCGTTCGGCACGGTGTTCCTGAGCCTGGCCGGAGCCACCACCCTGTCGGCCGCGCACGCGTTGGGCGGGACCGCTGTCGCGGAGGGCGTCACAGTACTGGTGGCAGCCGCTCTCAGCGCACGTGCAGCCCGCTGACCCAGGGCAACGAACCCCCGGCTGCTCCGGACCACGGCCGAATACCCTCGGCCGCTCGACGCCGCCGCGCACGCACGACGACTACTGAGTTCGGGGCAGCGCGCCGTCTCGCGCCGCCACTCACTTGTGCGGCACGCCCGCCATCGCCGACAGCAGCTCGCGGGGCGCGAAAACCGTGACTCACCACCGCACTCCGGGCAAGCCCGAGAACAGGACCTGGAACACCTTCGGGGCGTTCGGTGCCAGCGTGGTGGACGGTATGAACGGCGGGCCCGCATTGGTGTCGGTGACGAGGTAGTCGGAGTGGGTGCCCTCGATGTGTTCGAGGACGCCGTGGCAGTTCGGGCCGCCGGTGGCGTTCACCTTCGGGAGGTCGTCGGGGTACTGGTATGGGCGCGAGCCGAATTGGAAGCCGGCGCGAAAGACCGCACCCGGGAGGGCGCCACCGATGAAGGGGTCCGCGCGGGGCAGGGTTTCGGCGAGGCCGGTGACGACGCAGAACAGGACCGGGGAGTAGGTGCCGAGCAGGGTGGTGGTGGGGCGCAGCAGGTCCAGCGTGGCGGTCAGCGGTTGTTCGTTCTCGCGCAGGACCGCGGAGGTCGTGGCGGACAGGCCGATCAGGGTGACCAGCAGGGCGTCCAGGTCGGCCTGCCGCTCGACGACGGTCCCGGCCAGGACGATCGCGTTGGTGGTGGTGCGCAGCAGGTCCGTGACGGTCTCGGCATACAGCGTGCCGACCTGCGCAGCGGCGCTCGAGTCGCGGCGCAGGGCGGGCAGGCTCGGATTCAGTTCGCGCAGATAGGCATCGGAGCGGGCGAGCAGGTCACCGAACCGCTCGCCCCGCCCCTCCAGCGCGGCGCCGAGCGCGGCGAAGGTCGCGTTCAGGTGGACCGGGTCGACCGCGGCCAGCAGGGCCGAGAGATGTTCGAACACCGTGTTCACCTCGACGGTGACCGCGTCCGCCCGCAGCACCGCGCCGGGCCGCATCGAATCGCGCGAGGACCGCTCCGGCGCAACAAGATTCACATATTTCGCACCGAACACGGTCGTGGATCGGATGTCGGCCCGCGCTTCGGCGGGCACCCGCCGCAACTGCTCCGGTCGCACCGCCAGCCGCAGCCGGACCCGGCCCCCGACCCGGTCGACGGCGGCTACCCGCCCGATCTCCACCCCGCGAAAGGTCACCCGCGCACCCGGATTCAACACCAGTCCGCTGCGCGGCGTCTCGACCACGACCTCGGCCGTGGCGTCGAGCCGCCCCGAGTACAGCGTCAGCGCGAGCGCGAGCAGCCCGACCAGGAACAGGATCAGGGCCGCACCCGCGATCTTCAGGCGCAGCACCTGCCAGGTGACGCGGGCGACCACGCGCCATCCGCTCGATCTCGTCGTGGCCTTCGCTGTCGAACCCATCGGCTCCCCTGGTGAATCACCTTGCCCGCCAATCGGTCCCATAGTACTGTCCAGACAGGTGTCCAACTGTCGTTTCCGGCAGAAGTACAGGGAGGATTCCCATGACCCTGGTCGAACCCCGCCGAGTCTCGCTGCGCGCGGACGGGCCGGAGCCCGAACACGGCCACCTCGACGAGTTCCGCGCCGACCCGATCGGCCTCATGCGCCGGGTGCGCACCGAATGCGGCGATGTCGGCGCGTTCGACCTGGCGGGCAAACGGGTGATCCTGCTCTCCGGCGCCGAGGCCAACGAGTTCTTCTTCCGGGCCGGCGACGAGGATCTCGATCAGGGCGCGGCCTATCCGTTCATGAAACCGATCTTCGGCGACGGTGTGGTGTTCGACGCCAGCCCCGAGCGTCGCAAGGAGATGCTGCACAATTCGGCCCTGCGCGCCGAGCAGATGCGCGGGCACGCGGCCACCATCGCCCGCGAGGTCGAGCGCATGCTCGAGCAATGGGGCGACGAGGGCGAGATCGACCTGCTCGACTTCTTCGCCGAACTCACCATCTACACGTCCTCGGCCTGCCTGATCGGCACCAAGTTCCGTAACCAGCTCGACGGCCGCTTCGCCCGGCTGTACCACGATCTGGAACGCGGCACCGATGCGCTCGCCTATGTCGATCCCTACGCCCCGATCGAGAGCTTCCGCCGCCGCGATGCCGCGCGCGCCCAGCTCGTCGCGCTGGTGCAGGAGATCATGGACGGGCGCGCCGCCGCGCCGCCCGCGGGCAAAGCGGATCGCGACATGCTCGACGTGCTGGTCTCGGTGCCCGGTGACGACGGCCGGCCCCGGTTCAGCGCCAGCGAGATCACCGGCATCTTCATCTCCATGATGTTCGCCGGTCATCACACCACCTCCGGCACCGCGGCGTGGACGGTGATCGAGTTGCTGCGTCATCCGCAGTTGCTGCGCGGCGTGGTCACCGAACTGGACGAGCTCTACGCCGACGGCTCCGACATCAGTTTCGGTGCGTTGCGCCGGATCCCGAATCTGGAGGCGACGCTGAAGGAGACACTGCGGTTGCATCCGCCGCTGATCATCCTGATGCGGGTGGCGCGCGGGGATTTCGAGGTGTGCGGGCATCGGATCGAGGCGGGCGATCTGGTCGCCGCGACACCGGCGGTGTCGAATCGGATCGCCGCGGACTTCCCGGACCCGGACGCCTTCGATCCCGGCCGCTATCTCGACCCGATCCAGGCGGATCTGGTCAACCGCTGGACCTGGATTCCGTTCGGGGCCGGACGGCATCGCTGTGTGGGCGCCGCGTTCGCGCTCATGCAGTTGAAGGCGATCTTCTCGATCCTGCTGCGGGACTGGGAATTCGAGATGGCCCAGCCCGCGCAAAGCTATCGCAACGATCATTCGAAGATGGTGGTGCAGTTGGCGCAACCGTGCACCGTGCGCTATCGCCGACGCCGCTGAGCCGCCGCTCCCCCGGCCGCCGCGGTCTCGGGTACGGTGGCGCCAGTGCAGAACACTTCAGGGGGATCGGTTCTCGATCAGCGTCGGCTCACCGGTTGGAGCCGGACCGCACCCACAGTCGCCACGGTCCTTCGCACCTCCGATATCGACACCGTGATCGCCGCGGTGCGCGCCGCCGGTCCGCGCGGCGTGATCGCGCGCGGGCTGGGCCGCAGCTACGGCGATCCCGCGCAGAACGGCGGCGGTCTGGTCGTGGACATGACCGTCTTCGACCGGATCCACACCATCGACCCGGACGCGGCGCTCGTCGACGTGGACGCGGGCGTCAGCCTGGACACCCTCATGCGCGCGGCGCTGCCGCACGGGCTGTGGGTGCCGGTACTGCCCGGCACCCGGCAGGTCACCGTGGGTGGCGCGATCGCCGCCGATATCCATGGCAAGAACCATCATTCGCACGGCAGCTTCGGCAATCACGTCCGGTCGCTGGATCTGTTGACCGCCGACGGCGACGTCCGCACGCTCACCCCCGACGGCCCCGGATCCGAGCTGTTCTGGGCCACGGTCGGCGGTATGGGCCTGACCGGCATCGTGCTGCGCGCGACCATCCGGATGAAGCGCACCGAGACCGCCTACTTCCTGGTCGACAGCGACCGCACCGAGAATCTCGAGCAGACCATGGAGCTGCTGACCGACGGTTCGGACGAGGGCTACGAGTACTCGGTCGCGGTGCCCGACACGATCAGCACCGGCGCGAAGCTGGGCCGGGCGGGTTTCAGCCGCGGCTCGCTGGCCACCCTCGACCAGCTGCCCGCGGCCCTGCGCCGGAATCCGTTGCACTTCAATGCGCCCCAGCTGCTGACCGTGCCCGATATCTTCCCGAACGGGATGGTCAACAACCTCACCACCCGGATGGCCGGCGAGGTGGCCCTGCGCACGTTCAAGAAGAACCGCCGCGGCCTGATCCAGAACATCACCCAGTTCCTGCACCCGCTGGATCTGCTCGGTGAATGGAACCGCGCCTACGGCCGCCGCGGTTTCCTGCAGTACCAGTTCTCGATGCCGTTCGGGGCCGAGGCCCAGCTCGCCGACGCGGTCCGCGCGATCGCGCATTCCGGGCACCACTCGTTCCTCAACGTCTTCAAACGGATGGGCGCGAGCAGCCCGGCCCCGCTGTCGTGGCCGCATCCCGGCTTCATGCTCAGCCTCGACTTCACGATGAAGCCGGGCCTCGACGAATTCTGCACCGAACTCGACCGCCGGGTCCTCGCCGCGGGCGGGCGACTCTATTTCGCCAAGGAATCGCGCACCACGCCCGATATGGTGCGCGCCATGTACCCCCGACTGGACGACTGGCGTCGTATCCGCGACGCCGCCGACCCGAACCACGTCTTCGTCTCCGACCTCGCCCGGCGGCTGCGTCTGGTCGAGGAGCTCTAGCCGTAGCGGACCTGCCAGCTCTTGATGCCGTTGATCCAGCCCGAGCGCAGGCGGACCGGGGGTGCGAGTTCGGTGAGGGCCGGCATGGCATCGGCGATGGCGTTGAGCATGAGGTCGATCTCGAGCCGGGCGAGGTTGGCGCCCACGCAGTAGTGGGCGCCGGTGCCGCCGAAGCCGACGTGCGGGTTCGGGTCGCGGCGAATGTCGAAGGCGAACGGGTCGGTGAAGGCGGACTCGTCGAAATTGGCGGAGCTGTAGAACAATCCGAGGCGCTGACCGGCACGGACGTGCGCGCCGCCGATCTCGAGATCCTCGGTGGCGGTGCGCTGGAAGGCATTGACCGGCGTGGCCCAGCGCACCACCTCGTCGGCGGTGGTGCGCGGGCGTTCGGCCCGGAACAGTTCCCACTGCTCGGGGTGATCGACGAACGCTTTCATGCCATGCGTGATGGCATTGCGTGTCGTCTCGTTGCCCGCGATGGCGAGCAGCACCACGAAGAACCCGAATTCGTCGGAGCCGAGCGCCTCGCCGTCGAGTCCGGCGTGCACCAGGGTGCTGACGATGTCCCCGACCGGGTGCGCACGCCGCTGCTCGGCCATGTTCCAGGCGTAGCCGATGATTTCGGCGAAGGCCGCGGTCGGGTCACCGTATTCGGGATCGTCGTAGTTCAGCGTCGAATTCGACCAGTCGAACAGCTTGCGCCGGTCCGCCTCGGGCACGCCGAGCAGTTCGGCGATCGCCTGCAACGGCAGCTCGCACGCCACCTGCTGGACGAAATCGCCGCTGCCGGACCGCGTGGCCTCGTGCACGATGCGGGCGGCGCGTTCGGTGAGCGCCGCCCGCAGCCCCTCCACCGCGCGCGGGGTGAACCCTTTGGAGACGATCCGGCGAATGGTGGAGTGTTTCGGCGGATCCATGTTCACCAGCAGCGCGCCGGTGAGCTCCATCTGTTCGGGGGTGGTGTCGTTGGGCAGGCGGATGATCGCGCCTTTGCGCTGTGCGGAATACCGTTCGGAGTTCCGCGATATCTCTTTCACGTCCTCGTGCCGGCTCACCACCCAGTAGCCGCCGTCGCGGAATCCGCCGGAGGTCTCGTCGGGCTGCGCGTTCCACCACACCGGCGCGGTGCGGCGTAGTTCGGCGAATTCCGCTACGGGACTTCGCCGTTCCCAGAGTTCCGGGTCGGTGAAATCGAATCCGGACGCGAAGTGCGGCGCCATGGCTGTCTCCTTCTCCAGCCCGGCGCGATGCGGGTCAGCGCAGACGTGTTCGACGCATGAGCCGCAGCGACGCCAGGGTGATCTTCAACTGTTTCTGGTACGGCATGCCGTCGCGTGCCGCCATGACCTGACGTTTCTGCACGCCGACATTGATGGTGTCGGTGTATTTGAGTAGCCCGTGGTCACCGTGGCGGGTGCCGACGCCGGAGTTCTTCACACCGCCCGACGGCGTGGCCTTGGCGGCGTAGGTGGTGACGAAACCGTCGTTGATATTGATGTTCCCGGCCTGCAGTTCGTTCGCGATCCGCCGGGCGCGCGACAGGTCCGCGCTCCAGACGCTGGCATTGAGGCCGTAGTCGGTGTCGTTGGCGAGCCGGATGGCCTCCTGCTCGTCACCGAAGCTGTAGACCGCGGCGACCGGGCCGAAGGTTTCGGCGGTGGCGTGGGTCATCTCGGGGGTGACGCCGGTCAGCACGGTGGCCTCGTAGAACGCGGGTCCGATATCCGGGCGCGGCTTGCCGCCGGTCAGCACGGTCGCGCCTTTGGCGCGCGCGTCCTCGATATGGGCGGCGACACGTTCCATGTGCTGCACCGAGACCAGCGACCCGAATTCGGGCGTGTAGTCGTAGGCGGCACCGATCTTCGCGTTCAGCGCGTCGGCCGCCGCGACGAATCGGCGCAGGAATTCGTCGTAGTGGCTCTGGTGCACGTAGATCCGCTCGATGTGCATGCAGGCCTGTCCGGAGTTGGCGAACACCGCGAAGCTCGCGCCCGGGATCACCTCGTCCAGATTCGCGTCCGCACACACGATCATCGGGTTCTTGCCGCCGAGTTCGAGGCTGCATCCGATCAGATTGCGGCCCGCGCTCTCCCCGACCACCCGGCCGGTGGCGGTCGAGCCGGTGAACATGACGAAGTCGGCGTTGTCGATCAGGGTGGGCCCGACCTCGGGCCCCTCCCCGCAGACGACCTGGACCAGTCCCTGCGGCAGCCCCGCCCGGTACAGCAGTTCGACGCCGAACAGCACGCACAGCGCGGTCTTGTTGTCCGGCTTGAGCACGACGCCGTTCCCGGCGATCAGGGCGGGCACCGAATCCGACAGCGCGATGGCGAACGGGAAGTTCCACGGTGCGATCACCGCGACCACGCCCTTGGGCCGGTGTTCCTCGGTGGAGCTGGTGAGCACCGGCATCGGCCCGCCTCGACGGGTCGGGCGCAGCACCTTGCGCGCGGTCTTGAGGTAGTGGCTGATCACCATCGGCACGTCGCAGGATTCCTCGACCGCCATGCGGCGGGCCTTGCCGCAGCCGATCTGGATCAGGTCGGCGGTGGTCTCGCATTCGGCGAGCAGCAGTTCGTGTGCGCGCTCGAAGACCTCGAGACGGCGGCGCAGCGGCCAGGCGGCCCATTCCCGCTGCGCGGCACGGGCCGTGGCGTAGGCGGCGGCGATGTCCGCAGGCCGCGACTGGGGCAGCGGGCCGACGGCCGCGCCGGTGTAGACCTCGACCATCTCGTAGGGCGCGGCGTCGCCGGCGGCCACCATCGCGGTCAACCGGTCGATCAGTTCCGGGGTGATCCGTGGGGGCAACGTGGCGCGGGATTCGGTGGTGCTCATAGGATTTCCTCCATCAGACGGTCCGATCGGCTGAATTAGAACACCTTCGCCATGGCTCGACCACCGTTCACGCGAACCCGTCAGCGGGCCCGATAGGCCGGATCATGCTGTGCCGCATATTCTTTCGCCCAGCCGTAATCCGGTTTGCCGCTCGGCGAGCGCTCTAGGCGCTCCGCGATCCAGACCTGGCGCGGCAGCTTGTAGGCCGCGAGATGCTTGCGCACATGGGCTTCCAGATCGCCGAACTCCACGGCGGCGGTCGCCGAGATCACCGCGCCGACCTGCTGGCCCCACCGCTCGTGCGGGACACCGATCACCACTGCGTCGTAGATCGCCGCGTGCGCCTTGACCACGGCCTCGACCTCCTCGACGAAGACCTTCTCGCCGCCGGTGTTGACGACCATATTGCCGCGACCGAGCAGGGTGATGGATCCGTCGGCCTCCTGACGGGCCCGGTCGTCGGTGACCACCATGCGGACCCCGTCGACGGTGCGGAACAGCTTGTCGCTCTTGGCCGGATCCTTGTAGTAGCCCAGCGGCACCGAACCGGTCTTGGCCAGCCAGCCCTCCTGCTCCGGCCCGACCGGCCGCCCGTCCGCGCCGACGACGACCGCACCGCGCCCGGTCCGCACGCGGGGCCCGCGCCCGGGGTTGTCGTCGCGCTGCGCGTAGCCGATACCGCCGAACCCGGTCTCGGAGGAGCCGATGGAATCGGTGACCACGGTCGACGGGAACAGTTCGAGCAGTGTGTTCTTGACCGATTGCGACAGCAGCGCGGCCCCGGACCCGATCGCGATCACCGAGGACTGCACCGGCCGGGCCCGGTAGGCGTCGATGAGCGGGCGGGCCATGGCATCGCCGGTGATGACGAGAACGTGCGGTTTGCGGCGCTGCACCACCTCCCACACCCGCCGCGCCTCGAATCTCGGCTCGAAGACGACCGCGTTGCCCGCCCACAGCGCGGTGAAGGTGGGCATCATGGCGGCGGCGTGGATGAGCGGCGGCAGCACGAACCAGGTGGCCTGCGGCTGCTGCGCGCCCAGGCGCGACTGCTGGAATTCGTCGGCGACCGGCTCGTTGGTGTAGAAGTCGATGCCGCCACCCAGCACACGCCACATGTCCTCCTGACGCCACATGACGCCCTTGGGCAGGCCGGTGGTGCCGCCGGTGTACATCATGAACAGGTCGTCGGCACTGCGCGGGCCGAAATCGCGATCCGGCGCGCCCGAGGCCAGGGCCTCGGCGTAAGACGTTGCGCCGCCGGTGTTCTCACCGACCACGATCAGCTCGCGCAACGAGGGGACCCGCGGCGCGGCCGCCCGCACCCCCGGAGCGTAGGCAGCGTGGTAGACCAGCACCTCGAGATCGGCGTTGTCGTAGACGTAGCGCAGTTCGTCCGGACCGTAGCGGAAGTTGATGTTGATCGGTACCGCGCGGAGCTTGAAGCAGGCGATCAGCGTCTCCAATGTGGCGATGCCGTTGTGCATCTGGAATCCCACGTGGGTGCCCGCGCGCACGCCGATCGACGCCAGGTAGTGGGCCAGCCGGTTGGCGTTCGCGTCGAGCTCGGCGAAGCTCAGCTCCCGGTCGCCTTCGATCACGGCCACGCGATCTCCCATCGCGTCGGCGGCGTGCTCGTACAGGTCGGCGAAATTGTTGGCCATGGGCCTTTCCTTGTCTGGCTACACCACGGTGAGCGGCAGCGGCGTGCCGCGATCGGCGAAGGCGAAGCCCGCGCCCTTACTGAAACGGGTGATGGCGACCTCGGCCACCTCCGGGAACGGCTCTGCCGCGTAGGCGATCTCGACGGTCCAGCCGGACCGGTCGGCCTCGACGGCGCGGAGATAGGCGCGCGGGTTCACACCCCGGACCATGGCCTCGAGCGGCGCCGGATGACCGGCGTCCACCAGGCTCGGCCACACCCCATCGGTGATCGCGCCACTACTGCGCGGCAGCCGCAGCGACACCGTGTCGGCGGTGTGCGAGACCTCGATTCCGGTGTAGGCCACCGGGTTCCACGCCGGATGCACACCCAGCACTGTCGCCAGGTCGCCCGGGCCGTCACCGAGATCCAGTGCGGCGCGCAGCCGTTCGGAGGTGATGCCCGCGATGCCGGCGAACTGCTTGCGCCCGATCTCGGCCGCCCTGTCGGTGCGCGCCCGCACCGCGAGCAGGAAGCCCAGCGTGAGCAGGTGATGCTGCAAGCACACCTCGTCGGCCAGGCGGACCAGCGCCGACTTCGAGAAGTCCGGGAACCGCAGATCGCTCAGCAACGGTCCCGCATAGTCGGACAGCCCCTCCTCGGCGGGGTCGATATCGGGTAACTCCAGCCGCGCGGCAACCGAATTCGCCACCACCGCCGCGTTCTCCGGAACCGGCGGCGGCTCGTGCGCCGGATCGATGACGACGGTCCACGCGCACATGGGATGCCGATCGGCCGGGGTGCGCGGCGGCCGGTGGATGGGCCGGACCCGGGCGTGCGGATTGGTCGCCAGCGCGGTCGCGTCGAAGGTCGGGTCCTCCATGTCGTGGCACATGGCAATGACGAACTCCGGGCCCATCGGCTCCACGTCCAGCAGCGCGCCGCAGTGGTCGAGCCAGAACTCGCCGTGATCGTGATCCTCGACCCGGTAGCGGAAGTCCATGAACTGTGGCGGCGCGCCGATATCGAGTTGCAGCCCTTTGAAAATGGTGTCGACGCCGTCGCCCTCGATACGCAGCGCGCGCCGCATGCGCCGCGTGTATACCGGGCTGGCCACCTGCCACTCGGCGACGGCCACCTCGGTCATCCCCGGGCGGCCGAACGCGCCCAGGCAGTGCGCCATGCCCGACCGGTCGATCAGGTGGCCGCACAGCAGCAGTTCCGGCACCACCCGCGCCAGCGTGGCGCGATCCAGGCCGTCGAATCCGCTCACCACAGCGGCGCCGGGGCCGCGCCGACCGGGTACCAGCCCGGCAGCGGACCCGAGACCGAGCGCTGGATGCGCTGCTGCATGCCGTCGGTCAGCGCGTTGTGCTGGATCATCTCCACGAACATGGCCGAGACATTGCCGAAGTCGAAGAAGTCGCGCTGCCAGGACCATTGGAAGTCACCGCCGTAGCGGAACCAGCTGCCGCCGATCCCCTGCGGGGAGTAGTGGCTGCCGTCCGGGCGGGTGCGTTCGCTGATCTGCTTCCACAGTCCGATGACGGTGCCGCTGCGCTCGTCGACGACGAACTCCTGGTACGGGTAGGTCCAGCCCTCCAGGCCCTGCATCTCCTGTCCGAGCGCCAGCTCCCGGATCTCGGTGCGGCCCACCGCCATGAACTCCTGGGCCGGGCCGTAGTTCCAGCCGTAGGTGGCGTCCTCGGTGTACATCTCGGCGAGCGGTTTCCAGTCGCCCTTCGCCTCGCAGCGCTGGTTCTCCGCCACCCAGCGACGCACCATTTCGTCGAGTTCGGCACGGGGATCGGGGTTGCCCCCGGCGGGCATCGTCATCACCGGGCTCCTTCGGTTCGGGTCTCCAGCGTGAGGGCTCGAGTCGGGCAGTACCGCACGGCACGCTGTACGTCGGCGGAATCGGCTGTGGGGTCGGTGATTTCGACCTTGCCGCGTTTGGGCACGGTGAAGACCTCCGGGGCCTCGTCCTGGCAGACCGCGTGGCCCTGGCACAGGTCCAGGTCGGCGATGATCGTCATGATTCGTCCTCGCGCAGGGGAGCTTCCGGTTGCACCTCGACCAGCACCAGGTGCGCGCCGCGCGGCGCGCTCACCACCGCGACGATGGCGGCGGCCAGGTCCTCGGCGCGCAGCATGTAGGGGTGGCGGGCGAAACCCCAGTCCTTCCAGGCCGTCAGCATCGGGCCGAGGACCTCGGGCGTCGAATTCATACCCATGCCGGTGAGCGTCGGGCCGGGACGCACGACCGACGCACGCACGCCGGACCCCTCCAGCTCCATCCGCAATTGCATGGCCATCGCCTCGAGACCGGCCTTGGCGGCGCTGTAGGCCCCGGTCAGCGGGCGAGGCTCGGGCGCGCAGTCGGAACCGATCAGCACGACATCACCGCGCTGCCGGGCCAGCATGCCCGGCAGTACCCGGTGCACCAGGCGGTGCGCACCACCCAGGTGCACGCCGATCTGGTGCATGAAGCGGTCCGGGTCCATGGCGTGGATTGGGCCGAACTCGATATCACCGGCCCCGGAGACCAGGATCTCCGTGGGCCCGAGGGCGGCCTCGGCCGCGACGGCGAACTCGTCCACCGAGGCCGTATCCGTGACATCGAGACGAGCCGCGAAAGCCGTTCCGCCGTCGGCCTGTATCTTCTCGGCGAGCTCCTGGCACTTGTCCACGCGGCGCGCGCCCAGCGCGACCGGATGTCCGAGTGCGGCCAGCGCGACGGCCGTGGCCGCGCCGATCCCGGAGGAGGCCCCGGCGATCAGCGCGGGCCTGCGCTCGGGGCTGGGTTCGAATCGGGGCATTACCTGACCTCCACGGTGATGGGCAGTTTCGCGAAGCCGCGCACATTGCTGGAGTGCACGCGTTCGATGCCGGTGTCCTCGACGTCGTAGGCTCGGACCCGGGCGGCGAATTCACGCAGTGCCACGGTGGTTTCGAGGCGGGCCAGGTGCGCGCCGAGGCAGAAGTGCACGCCCGCACCGAAACTCGTCAGCGCCGACTTGTCGCGGCGTTCGATCCGGAAGCTGTCACCGTCGGTGAAGACGTCGGGATCGCGGTTGGCCGAACCGATCAGCAGCAGCACCTTGGACCCGGCGGGGATGGTGCCGTAGGGGTAGTCGAGGTCGGCGGCGGCGGTGCGGGCCAGGATCTGACTGGAAGTGTCGTAGCGCAGGGTCTCCTCGACCCAGTCGGAGATCAGGTGGTCCTCGGCGCGGACCTTGGCATACTCCCCCGGGTTCTTCGCGGCCCAATACAGGGCATTGCCGAGCAGTTTCGTGGTGGTCTCGTTGCCCGCGACCACCATCAGGAACATGAAGCCGATGATCTCCTCGTCGGTGAGCCGGTCGCCGTCGGTTTCGGCGTCCAGCAGCGCGGAGGTCAGGTCGTCGGCGCGCACGCGGCGGCGCGCGGCGACCATGTCGGAGTAGTAGCCGATCAGGGTCATCGAGGCCTGCGCGGCGGCCATCGGGATATCGAGCACGCCGTCCTCGCGGTGCACGACCAGATCGGCCAGGCGGCGGATCTCGGCGCGGTCGGCCGCGGGGACGCCCATGAGTTCGGAGATCACGTCCATGGGCAGTTTGCCCGCGACCTCGTCGATCCAGTCGAAGCCGCCGCGGGCCAGCGCCGGCTCCAGGTAGGACAGCGTGAGTTCCCGGATGCGATCGTGCATTTCGGCCACCCGCTTGGGCGTGAAGCCTTTGAAGACGAGTTTCCGCAGGCGCAGGTGGCGCGGATCGTCCATGGCCAGAAACGACATCACCCGGTGTGCGTGCGGGCCGTAGGCCGCGGGATCCAGGGAGACGCCGTTGGCGCTGGACAGTCGCGCCGCGTCCCGAAAACCGTTGGTGACGTCCGCGTGTCGTGACAGTGCCCAGAAACCCAGGTCCGGGTTGTGATACAGCGGCGCTTCGGTGCGCAGGCGCTGATAGGTGGGGTACGGGTCCTCGTGGAAGCGGTAGTCGTACGGATCGAAGACGAGCGGCGCCACAGCCGAGGGAGACACATAGCTGGACATGTGTCTGGACGGTACCAGCGGCACGAGATCGCGACAACGGTTCGACGGAATTCCCTTGGCCCACAGGAAACCAGCGGATCTTGATTCGCCGATCGTGATCGGACTATATTCCGTACACGTGTCCAGACAGGATCGGAGAAGTGCGATGACGAGCCTCCTGCCCCCAGGTGGAGCGCCGATGCTGGTCGGCGGCAAGCTGATCGACGGCGGCAACGGCGTATTCGCCACGGTGAACCCCGCCACCGAGGAAGTACTCGGCCAGGCCGCCGACGGCGATGCGGCCGACCTCGACGCCGCCGTCACCGCCGCGCGCACGGCGTTCGACGAGACCGACTGGTCACGCGATCACGCTTTCCGCGCGCACTGCCTGCGCCAGCTGCGTACCGCGCTCGAGGCGAATCTCGAAGAACTGCGGTCGATCACGATCGCCGAGGCGGGCGCGCCGCTCATGTTCACCCGGGGCCCGCAGCTGGAGGGCCCGATCGCGGATCTGGAATTCGCCGCCGGTCTCGCCGAAACCTACAGCTGGGAAACCGATCTCGGGACGGCCGCGCCGATGGGGGTCGCCAGCCACCGTGCGCTGCGCCGCGAACCCGTCGGAGTCGTCGGCGCGATCACGCCGTGGAACTTCCCGCACCAGATCAATTTCGCCAAGCTGGGCCCGGCGCTCGCGGCCGGAAATACCCTGGTGCTCAAGCCCGCTCCCGATACGCCCTGGTGCGCGGCGGCCCTCGGCGCGATCATCGCCGAGCACACCGACATTCCGGCCGGGGTGGTGAACATCGTGACCTCGGCCAACCATGCGCTCGGCGCCATGCTCACCGAGGATCCCCGGGTCGACATGATCAGCTTCACCGGGTCCACCCAGACCGGGCGCGCGGTCATGCGCGGCGCGGCGTCCAACCTGAAGAAGGCGTTTCTCGAACTCGGCGGCAAATCGGCCGCCATCGTCCTCGACGACGCGAATCTCGCCGCGGCCGTGGGTGTCACGGCGTTCTCGGTGTGCGTGCACGCCGGGCAGGGATGTGCGCTGACCACCCGGCTGCTGGTACCCCGCGCCGTCTACGAGCAAGCCGTGGAGATCGCGGCCGGCACCATGGGCGGCATCACGCCGGGTGATCCGAGCGCGCCCGGCACGGTATGCGGCCCGCTCATCTCCGCACGCCAGCGCACCCGGGTCGAACGGTATCTGGAGATCGCGCGCGGCGAGGGCGGGCGGATCGTGACCGGCGGCGCTCGCCCGGCGGATCGCGAGCACGGGTTCTTCATCGAACCGACCGTGATCGCGGACCTCACCAACACGGCGACGGTCGCGCGCGAGGAGATCTTCGGCCCGGTGCTGGTCGTACTCGCCCACGACGGCGACGACGACGCCGTCCGGCTGGCCAACGACTCCCCCTACGGTCTGTCCGGTTCGGTGTGGGGCACCGATCCCGAGCGGATCCGCCGCGTCACCGACCGGGTGCGCACCGGCACGCTGAGCGTCAACGGCGGGGTCTGGTACTCGGCGGACGCGCCGTTCGGCGGATACAAGCAGTCCGGCATCGGCCGGGAGATGGGCGTCGCCGGGTTCGAGGAATACCTGGAAACCAAGCTGATCTCGACCGCCGCCGGGTGAGCTCGGAGCCGGAAGCGATCACGCGGGGCCCAGCCCGGCCCGCCGACAGACACAGTGAGGAAACCCCATGAGCCGGTTCACCGGAAGATCCGCCATCGTCACCGGCGCCGCGCAGGGCATCGGCGCCGCCTACGCCGCCGCCCTGGCCGCTGAGGGCGCGAAAGTCGTTGTCGCCGACGTCAATACCGAGCGCGGGCAGGCGACGGCGGAGAAGATCACCGCCGACGGCGGTACCGCGGTGTTCGCGCGCTGCGATGTCGCCGACCCCGAATCCGCCAGGGAACTCGCCGAATTCACCGTCGCCGAGTTCGGCGGTATCGATCACCTGGTCAACAATGCCGCCATCTACGGCGAGATGAAACTCAACCTGCTGCTCACCGTGCCGTGGGACTACTACAAGCGGTTCATGTCGGTGAACATGGACGGCGCGCTGAACGTGACGCGCGCGGTGTGGCCGCATATGCGCAAGCGGGGCGGCTCGATCGTCAACCAGTCCTCCACGGCCGCGTGGACCTACTCCAGCTTCTACGGACTCGCCAAGGTCGGCGTGAACGGCCTGACCCAGCAGCTGGCTTTCGAGCTGGGCGGCAACAATATCCGGATCAACGCCATCGCACCGGGACCGATCGACACCGAGGCCACCAAGTCCGTCACGCCCGAGCAGATCGTATCCGACATGGTGAGCCGGCTGCCGCTCAAACGGCTGGGCACCCCCGAGGATCTGGTCGGCGCCTGCCTGTACCTGCTCTCCGACGAAGCGAGCTGGGTGACGGGTCAGATCTTCAATATCGACGGCGGGCAGGTGTTCCGGGCATGAGCGATCGGATCGGCTTCATCGGCCTGGGGTCCATGGGCGCGCCCATGGCCGAACGGCTGCTGGCCTGGCCGGGCGGGCTCACCGTCAGCGACGTGCGCGCCGAGGCCATCCGGCCCTATATGGATTCCGGTGCGGCGAGCGCGTTCTCGGGCGCGCAGGTCGCCGAACAGTGTCAGGTCGTCTCGATCGTGGTGGTCGACGACGATCAGGTGCGGACCGTGGTCACCGGGCCCGACGGCATTCTCCAGACCGCGAAACCGGGCACCGTGGTCGCCGTGCACTCCACCATCGGCGACCGCACCGCCGAGCAGCTCGCCGCCGAATGCGCCGTCCGCGGAGTCGAATTCGTGGACGCGCCGATCAGCGGCGGAGCGCCGGGAGCCGCCGGCGGGCGGCTCGCGGTCATGGTCGGCGGCACCGACGCCGCGTTCGAGCGGGTGCGAGAACCCTTCGGCGCCTTCGCCGATCTCATCGTGCACGCCGGTCCGGTCGGTGCCGGTACGCGAATGAAGCTGGCGCGCAACCTCTTGCATTTCGTCGCGTTCACCGCCACCGGTGAGGCGCAACGGCTCGCCGAGGCCGCCGGGCTGGATATCACCGCGCTCGGCAAGGTGGTCCGGCACTCCGATTCCGTCACCGGCGGACCCGGTGCGATCATGTTGCGCGACAGCACGGCCGCGATCGCGGACGGCGACTTCTGGCTGCCGATCCTGCGCCACGTCCGCGACCTCGGCGAAAAGGATCTGTCCCTCGCCCTCGAGCTCGGCGGACGACTCGGCGTCGACCTGCCCCTGACCGAACTCGCCCTGGACCGCCTCGGCCCCGCCCTCGGCGTCGAGCGTTCGCAGCCCACCCCGTCGTCCCGGCAGACCCCGGGATCCTCCCGAACAGGCGAAAACGCATGAGCGACAACACCAACGGCGTCCGGCAACGCGGCCTGGCCAAGATGGCCGAGGTCTACGGCACCGAATTCCAGGACTACCCCGGCGATCACTTCGCCATGACCGCGGACCATCTGTTCGCCGAGGTCTGGTCCCGTGCGGGCTTGAGCATCCGGGACCGCCGCCTGCTGCTGCTCGGCGCGCTCACCGCCCAGAACCTGATGGACACCGCGGGCATCCAGATCGGCGCCGCGCTGCGCAATCAGGAACTCACCGAGGCCGAGCTGCACGAGATCGCCCTGTTCCTCTGTCACTACGTCGGGTGGCCCAGCGGCACGAAACTCGACATTCTGGTGGGAACGATCGTGGCCCAGCAGAAGAAGGCCGCCCGCGAAGAGCAGTCCGAGAAGTAAGGATCGAACATGGTCGACACCACCACCATCCGCCCGCTGCGCGCCGCCGAGGTCACCGAGTGGCAGCTCGGCGCCGACGTGGTGATCGCGGGCTACGGCATCGCCGGAGTCTGCGCCGCCATCGAGGCGGCGCGCGCCGGGGCCGGAGTACTGGTCCTGGAGCGCACCGGCGGCTGGGGTGGCGCGGCCGCGATGGCAGGCGGGCACATCTATCTCGGCGGCGGCACCGCACTCCAGCAGGCACTCGGCTTCGAGGACTCGCCGGAGAACATGGAGAAATTCCTGCTCGCCGCGATCGGACCGGGGGTGGACCGGGCCCGGATCGCCGACTACTGCAAGGGCAGCGTCGAGCACTACAACTGGCTGGTCGAAGCCGGAGTGCCGTTCCGCGAGGCGTTCTGGGGCGAGCCCGGCTGGGAACCGCCGCACGACGAGGGCCTGAACTTCTCCGGCGGAGAGAACGCCGCCCCCTTCAACACCATCGCCACCCCCGCGCCGCGCGGACACGTGCCGCAGATGACCGACAAGCGCGTCGGCCAGCGCAGCGGCGGCTACATGCTGATGAAGCCGCTGGCCGAGACCGCCGAATCGCTCGGCGTGCGCGCCGAATACGACACCCGGATCCGGCGGTTGATCGTCGACGACGACGATCGCGTGGTCGGCGTGCTGGCCACCCGGTTCGGCAAGCAGGTCGCCGTGCGAGCCGAGCGCGGCGTCATCCTGGCAACCGGCAGTTTCGCCTACCACCAGCAGATGGTCGAGCAGTACGCACCGCGGCTGATCGGGCGGCCCGCCGCCTCCATCGAGGAGCACGACGGCATCGGAATCCGGTTGGCCCAGGCCCTCGGCGCGGACCTGGCCAATATGGACGCCACCGAGGTCGCCTTCTTCGGTGATCCGCAGATGATGGCGCGCGGCATCCTCGTCAACGGGCGCGGGCAGCGCTACGTCCCCGAGGACACCTACGGCGGGCGCATCGGCCAGCTCACCCTGATCCAGCAGGACAACCATGCCTACCTGATTCTCGACGAAACCGGGTACGAGGCCGCGCTCGCCACGGTCACCGCGACGCCGTTCTTCCGGCAGCCACCCAAGTGGGCCGCGGAGACCGTCGCCGAACTCGAAACCGAGATGGGCCTGCCCGAGGGCGCCCTGCAATCGACCGTCAACACCTACAACCGGCACGCCGCCGAGGGCGCCGATCCGCTGCTCGGCAAGAAGCCGGAATGGGTTCGGCCGCTGACCGGTTCGCTCGCGGCCTGGGATATGCGCAACTTCACCGGCGGGTTCACCCTCGGCGGGCTGCGCACCGATCTCGACTCTCGCGTGCTGCACGTCTCCGGCGAGCCCATCGCCGGGCTGTTCGCCGCCGGGCGCTGCACCACCGGGATCTGCACCGGCGGTTATGTCAGTGGCGCCTCCCTCGGTGACGGCAGCTTCTACGGACGCCGAGCCGGCGGTTCCGCCGCCAAGAATTGACCCGGGTAGGATTCAGACACATGTCCGAAGCGCAGTCCATCGACGGTACCCCCATCATCATGGAGGCGACGCGCCGCCGTCTCACCGGCAAGCAGGCCGACACCGTCGACAAACTGACGCGGTCGGCGGTGGAAGTGCTTGCCCGCGAAGGATTCGCGGGCATGACCATCCGCCTGGTCGCGGCCGCCGCCGGGGTCGGCACGGCGACGGCCTACACCTACTTCTCCTCCAAGGAACATCTGGTCGCGGAGATCTTCTGGCGGCGGCTGGTGTCGAATCCGTCGCCCGCCAGCCAGGATCCGGACCCGACGGTGCGGGTGGTCGCCGAACTGCGCACCATCGCCATGCTGGTCGCCGACGAGCAGGAGCTCTCCGGCGCGGTCACCAGCGCGCTGCTCGGCCGCGACCCCGACGTCGAACATCTGCGCACTCGCATCGGCACCGAGATCCGCAAGCGGCTCATCCGGGCACTCGGACCCGACCCGGACCTCGACATGGTCGAATCGCTGGAACTGATCTACGCCGGGGCGCTGGTGCGCGCGGGCATGGGGTACGCGTCGTACTCCGAAATCGCCGATCTCATCGAGAAATCCGCGCTGCGCATCCTGAAATAGCCGTTCAGCGGCCGCCCGCGACATCGATGAACGTGCCGGTCACATAGGAGGCCCGCGCGGACAGCAGCCAGACAACGGCCTCGGCGACCTCCTCGGGCTGCCCACCCCGCCCCATCGGCAGGGTCGGCGCGATCCGGTCGACCCGGCCGGGTTCGCCGCCGTCGGCGTGCATGTCGGTGTAGATGAAGCCCGGGCGTACCGAGTTCACCCGGATTCCCTCGTTCGCCACCTCCAGCGCGAGACCGCGCGTGAAGGTGTCCAGCGCGCCCTTGCTCGCCGCGTAGTCCACGTACTCCCCCGGTGCACCCAGCCGTGCGGCCGCCGAGGACACGTTCACGATCGAACCACCGGCGCCGCCGTGCGCGGTCGACATACGCCGCACCGCGTTTCGGGCGCACAACATCGGGCCGATCACGTTCACCGCGAGCACTCGCCGTAAGCGCTCGGCATCGAGTGCTTCGGCACGGCACTGCTTTTCGAGGATCGCCGCGTTGTTCACCAAACCGGTGATCGTCCCGGCCTCCGCGTCGACCGTCGCGAACAACCGGTCGATATCCTCGGATTCGGCCATATCGGCTCGCACGGCCCAGGCGGTGCCGCCCGCCGCCACGATCTCGGCACAGACCTTGTCCGCGGCCGCCCGGTCCTGCCGATAGGTCAGCACAACCCGCTGCCCGGCCCGTCCGAGCGCCGACGCCACGGCCGCACCGATCCCCCGGCTACCACCGGTGACGATCACACATCCCGAGCCCATCCCCGACCTCCGTTCCTGCGGCCCCGCGTCATCCGGTGCGGTTCAGGACCTGTTCGGTCCCGCCGCGGGCGCGACGCAGTGCATCTTGTAGTGCGCGAAGGCGTAGGTACACATACGCCGACCATAACCCCCACCTACCACACCCAACCAGCTCGTTTCGGCGAACGAAGCTGTGACCGCGAACCCCTGAGCGCTCCGCGGCTCAGATGGTCGCGGTGTCGGGGATGACAGCGAGGTCGAGAGTGTGCAGGCGGCGGGGGTCGGCGATGACCTCATAGGCGGAGATCTGGTTGCCGAGGACTGTGACGCGCAGGGCCAGAGCGAGTTTCGCGTGCGGCGCGACGAGGACGCCGACCGCGCCGTCGACCAGGGCGGTGACTGCGAACTGCGAACGGCGTTGCAGGACAACCGTTTCCTTCGCGACAGCTTGTGCGCCGCGAACGACGGCGGCCATGCCGGCGGGGAGGGCGACGGGGTCGGCGGTGCGGACGACGTCGGGGGCAAGGACCGCGAGCAAGGCCGACAGGTCACCCTCGCGGGCGGCGGCGAGGAACGCTTCGACGACAGCGCGGTGATTGCCGATTTCGGGGTCGGAGGCGGACTCGCCGCGGGCGCGCACGCGGGCGCGGCTGGCGAGCTTTTTGGTGGTGGCGGTGGTGCGGCCGACGATCGGGGCGATCTGATCGAAGGGGATCGCGAACATGTCGTGCAGGACGAACGCGACCCGTTCGTCGGGGCCCAGCGTATCCAGGACCACGAGCAGGGCGCGGCCGACGGAATCGATCAGCACCGCTTCGTGTTCCGGGTCGCCGTCGGCGGCGGCCGCGCCGAATGCCGAGTCGAGCGGGTCTTCGCGTCGTGCGGCCCGAGCCCGCAGCCGGTCCAGGCAGATCCGGGAGACGACCGTGGTCAGCCAGCCGTCCAGGTTCTCGATCGTGTCGGTGATGGCGCCGTCGGTGGCGGCGGCATAGCGGAACCAGGCGTCTTGCACCGCGTCGTCGGCTTCGGCGGCGGAACCGAGCATTCGAAAGGCGACGGCCCGGAGGTGGGGGCGGCGGTCCTCGAATCGCCGCGCCAGCAAGTCCTGCGCGTGCACCGGTCACCTTTCGCCGTCGGGATCCGTCATATGCGTAGCGGCCGTTTCCGCGGCCGCCTCCACCCTGTCAGACGCCGATTCCCACTGGAGGCTCACCCCATGCACACCGCCTATGTCATCGTCACCGTCCTCGCCGCGGTGCTCACCCTCGCCGCGGCCCTCGTCGATGTGGTGCGTGCCGACTGGGTCCGCGCCAATATGCGCCCCGCCGGAATCCCGGACTGGAGCCTGTACCCCCTCGCCGCGATCAAGGCGATCGGCGCTCTCGGCCTCCTGGTCGGCATGGCCCTGCAACCCTTGTCCCTGATCGCCGCCCTCTGCCTCACCCTCTACTACATCCTCGCCGTAGCCGTCCTCACCCGCTCCCGCCTCTTCAACCAGGTCGCCTACCCCCTCCCCTACCTCCTCACCGCCGCAGCCTCCGCCCTCCTGTACACCGCCATCTGACACCGGTACATCACCACCTCACACCGCAACTCGCGCCTGCGCACCGCCGATCACCCGGGCACAGTCGCGAGTGCAGGTGCGAGGAAACGACAACCGCCGCGACGACCCGAAACTTGTACGAGACCAACCGCGGCCATCTCGAACTCGCGAATCGACAACACACGCCTGCTGGGCACTGCGCACAGGTGAACGCACGAGCTCAGTGGCCGATGGGCGTGTGGGGCACAGATTGCCGATGTACGGTCGCGGGCATCGACCGGCAGAGTCCCGCTGGTCCTGCAAACTCGTGCCGTGGTCTGCGCCGACCGAAGCAGCAGGCCGGCGACGCGGGCTACGGTGCCGACTCGGCGAGGACGAACTTCGCGGCTTGTTCGCCGATGAAGACACTCGGCGCGTGCGTGTGGCCGCGGATCAGGACCGGCATCACCGAGGCGTCGGCGACTCGAAGGCCGTCCACGCCACGGACTTTCAGGTGCGGGTCGACGACGCTGGCCGGGTCGGCGCCCATGCGGCAGGTGCCGACCGGGTGGTAGAGCGTGTGCGCGTAACCGTTGACGGCGAGTTCGAGGGTCTGCTCCAGTTCGGGTGGCGCCTCGGGTGGATAGATGAGCGGGCCGAGAACCGATTTCAGCGCGGGCGTCGCGGCGAGGTCGGCGCAGACCCGCAGGCCGGCCATGAGCGCGGCCCGGTCCGCGCCCTCGGACAGGTAACCGGGGTCGATCACCGGTTTGACGGTGGGGTCGGCCGCGGCCAATCCGATCCGGCCACGGCTCTGCGGGCGCAGTAGGACGGTCGCCAGGATCACACCGTGCTCGGCCGGTTCTCGCAGACCCTCGTAGAAGAAGGGCGCGGGCGCGTAGATCAGTTCCAGGTCGGGCAGCTCCAGATCCGGGCGGGATCGAGTGAACCCGTACGCCTCACCGACATTGGAGGTCAGCATGCCGCGGCGGCGGATCAGGTAGTCGAGCAGCTGCGCGGGCTGCTCTGCGGCGAACAGGGAATCGCCCGCCACCCCGTAGCCGATCCCGGCCACCAGGTGATCCTGGAGGTTCGCACCGACTTCGGAGGCGTGCTGGATGGTCGCGATCCCGTGCCGCCCGAGCTCGGTCATGTCGCCGATGCCCGAGAGCATCAGCAGCTGGGGGCTGTTGATCGCGCCACCGCACAGCACCACTTCACGGCGTGCGGTGACCGTGGAAGTCGTTCCGCCGCGCCGGTATTCGATGCCCACCGCTCGATTCCCGTCGAACAGCACCCGGGTAGCCAACGCCTCGGACAGCACCGTGAGATTGCGCCGCCGCATCGCCGGTTTCAGGTAAGCGTCCGCGGTGCTCCAGCGGCGGCCGCGGCGTTGGGTCACCATGGTCTCGGAGAATCCGTCGGGTTGCGGCCGGTTCGGGGCCTCCACCTGATAGCCGGCTTCCTGGACCGCGGTCAGGAACGCCGCCGTCGATGCGCGCGGGCTGCGCTGTTTGCTGATGTGCAGCGGACCGGTCGCGCCCTCGTCGGGATACTGGGCGTCCTGCACGCTCTCGATGCGCCGGAATTGTTCGATCGCGGCCGCGAAACCCCAATCATCGCCGGCCAGCAGCCCCCACTCGTCGTAGTCGGCGCGGAATCCGCGTACCCACATCATGGCGTTCATCGACGACGAACCACCGAACATCTTGCCGCGCGGCCAGTAGATCTGCCGATTGTCCAGTTCGGGTTGCGGTTCGGTCAGGTAGTCCCAATCCACCTCGGAACGAAACAGTTTCGAGAACGCGGCCGGGATGTGCGCGAACTTGTTCTTGTCCGGCGGCCCCGCTTCCAGCACCACCACGTGCACACCCAGATCGGCACTGAGCCGGTTCGCGAGCACCGCCCCCGCCGACCCGGCCCCCACGATCACGTAATCCGCCGAAAGCCCACTCGTCGTCATCGCCTGACTCCAATCCGCGCCTCCAACATACGAGCCGACACAAGCCCCTACTCCGGATTCGACAAATCGCGCCGGTGCGGGGGCCGACTTCGAGGCGTTGACTCGGTGTGGGCGCGGGCTGTCGGGGCTGGTCAGGCGGTGAGGAGACGCAGGATCAGGTCGAGGGTGGCGATTGCCAGGATGATGGCCGGTGCGGCCATGTTCTTGTAGTCCTCGGCGCGGAGGTGGAAGTAGAGGGCGCCGAGGAAGTAGAGGATCAGGCCGATGGCGGCGGCTATTCCGATCGGGGCCCACCAGAGGCCGGCGAGGACGCCGAGGGAACCGGCCAGCAGGGCGGCGGCCAGCAGATTGAACCAGGTGTCGGGGACACCGAGCTTCTTGTAGGCCTCCACGAACTCGGGTTTACGAGCGATCTTGAAGTAGGCGGAGGGTACGAGACCGACGGCCAGCACGACAGAAACGATGACAGTTGCGACGAACATGGCGTCTCCTCAGAGTGTCACCCCCGTTGACCGCTTCACTGTAGAGCGGAATCGCCACGCTCACATCCGTTTCCGCAGCTGGTGTCCGACCAGGAGCAGCAGGGCCAGCAGCTGGATGCCCGCGGTCACGCTCACGACCGCGGTCAAGGATCGAGAGTAGAGCAGCGCGAGCAGGGCGGACCCGGCGAACGTGGCCATGCCGACGCCCGCGGCGAAAACGCCGTACGCGGTGCCGCGCCGGGCGACCGGCACAAGATCGGCGACGGTCGCGCGCAACGTGGATTCCTGCACGCCGAGCACCGCACCCCACACCACCGCGCCGGCCACCGCGGCGCCCGCGGTGTGCTGGAAGGCGAGCGGCGGCACCAGGGCGGAGAGCAGCGGCACCGCGACCAGTACCCGGGCCCCGATCCGGTCGTAGAGCCACCCCGTGACCAGCGCGGCCACGGCGTCGCTCACCATCGCGGCGGCGTAGACAACCGGGATCGAAGCCGGCGCGAGCACCTGCCGGTCGGCGAGGTGGAAGCCGAGCAACGCGAATCCGGTGCCACCGAGCGTAGTGGTGACGGCGAACAGCAGATAACTCCAGAAGGCGCGCGGCAACCGGGGTGCGTCGGGTTCGCTCGACGGCTTCTCGTACACGCTCGGATCCGGCATGCGAATCCGCAAGCGGGCCAACAGGATCAGAACCGCGACCCCGGGCACCGCCAGCACCCAGAACACCGGCCGATAGTCCCCCGCGGTCAGCACCAGCAACCCGGCGACGGCCAGCGGACCCACCAGCGCCCCGACCTGATCGAGTGCCTCGTGCACCGCGAACCCCCGGCCCCGACCGACCGCCGACGCCGCATGCGAGATCAGCACATCCTTGGCCGGACTGCGCACCGCCTTCCCTGCCCGCTCGGCGATCACCAGCCCCGCCGCGGGGGCGAGCGTGTGCGTGAACCCGAGCAGGGGCACGGCGGCGACGGTGAGTGTGTACCCGCCGATGGTGATCGGCCAGTACGCCCGCGTGCGATCGGCCAGCGGGCCGGCCAGTAATCGCCCCACCAGCGCGACGGCTTCCCCGGCCCCGGTGATCACCCCGACCAGCACCGCACCGGCCCCGAGCGCACCCAGATACGGCCCCACGATCGAACGCGCACCCTCGTACACGACATCGGCAAGCAGACTGACCACACCGAATACGAAGACGAACCGCCACGGCGACAACGGTTTCCGAGGCAACCCGGCCACCTCGGCAGCCTACCGGCGAAACACCGGCGGGTAGCGCCGATCGGCGATCCATGGCGTAGCCACGCCGACCATCCCCGGCGAACGAGTGCCCGAGCCGCGATCCGGCCTCGGGACGGGGCCACAACCGCACGGAACCCGCTGCGCCGGAACTACAGTGCCGGTACTCGATCGAAGCCGATGGGCGGGGTCGGGGTGGGGCGGGAGTGCACTACGGGGCGGAAGTCGGGAAGAACCGGGAGGATGTCCACGTTGCGGGCCGCGTAGCAGCGGACGCGGGGCAGGGCTTGCAGGACTTCGGCGCGTTCGACGGGTTCGGCGTCGACGAAGGCGATGCTTTCGACGGGGAGACCGAGGGTTCGCGCGACCCGGATGATCGCGGACGACTTACGGCCCCAGCCGATTTCGACGGCGGAGAACATGTCGTAGAGGCCGTGCCGGTACAGCGCGTCGAGGGTGAGGGCGCGGTCGCTGCGGCTGGCGACGGCGTGCCAGACGCCGCGGTCGCTGAGCGTGCGCAGGGTGCGCAGCGCCTCCGGTTTCGGCGTGACGCCGGTGGCGTCACAGATGACGCCGTCCCACAGCGTGTTGTCCAGTTCCCAGACAAGACATCTCAGAGCCGGTCGCATACGCCTGCCCCTATCCGTTCGTAGCACCACTTCCCACCTTGCGTGCCCAGCACATCTCGGGCAAGCCCCCGGTTCTCGGGGTACCGGCCCCGCCGGGGCGATACTACCGGTACCTGTCCGGGAATGGTCGATTCGTTACTACCGCCCGCTTCGACCGAATTCCAGCCCTTCTGTGTGCGATCACAAATTGCCAGGTGAACGGCTATCCGTTCGCACATTGCGCCCGGATTCGTTCCAGGACCCACCCACTACGGTTAGTGTGAATGCGCAACACAGCAAATTCGGGGGTGGAAGGAAGTCGCCGATGACCGTCGACAGTTCGGCTCGCCCGAGCCTTACCCTGTCGGGCAAACCGATGTCGTCCTCGCTACAGGATGTGCGCGGGCTATCCCGCCAGATGGTCGGCCATTTCGTGGAGAACGTCGCGCCGTGCGGCACACTGCCCGGCGATGCCATCAGCGGTGACGTCACCGCGATCACCCGGACCTGTCTGGAATTCGCGGTCAGCATGCTCGACGGGATCGACATTCCGGCCAAACTCGCTCGCTTGCAGGACGCGGCGGCGGGCTGGGCGCGCGAGGGGGTGCCGATCGACACCATCCATCACTCCATCCACGAGGGCTTCAAGATCGGCCTGGAACTGGTGGTGTCCAAGGCCGAACTCGCGGATTACGACAATCTGGTCGACGGCGCCAAGATGGTGGTCGAGATGCTGGATCAGATCACCTCGGCGATCTCGGTGGCCTATGTGCGCGAGTTGCGTTCGGTGGTCAGCGAACACCACACCGCCGTGCACACGCTCACCTCGGCATTGCTCGGCGGGCACAGCACCTCCACCATGGCCCGCGAATGCGGCATCACGATCGCGACGTCCTACGACGTGGTGGCCGTGGCGATTCCGCCGCACCGCGAGGAGGCCAACCCGCGGGTCGACCGCCAGGTGGTGGCCCGGCGCAAACTGCGACGGGTACAGGCCGAACTGGCGACCCGCTGCCACAATGCCGCGCTGTCGCTGCTCAGCGTGGACGGCGGCACGATCCTGATCCCGGCCGCGATGTTCGAGACCGCCGAATTGGACGCGCTGGTAACGCATCTGGCCGATGCGGCCCAGGTCGGCGTCACCGCGACCCTGGTGCGCAGCACCACCGACCTGATTCCCGATGCCGCCGACCAGGCCCATGAACTGCTGGACATGGTGCAGCGCCTGGACGCCGTGCCGGGCCTGTACCGCTTCGACGAACTCGCGCTGGAGTACCAGCTGACCCGCCCCGGCCCGGGCCGCGAATACCTGGGCTCGCTGCTCGATCCGCTCGACGAGCACCCCGAACTGCTGGAGACCCTGCAACGCCATATCGCCAACAATCTGAACCGCCAGCGCACCGCCCGGGTGCTGCACGTGCACACCAACACCGTCGACTATCGCCTCAAGCGCATCGCCCAGCTCACCGGTTTCGACCCGGCCCAGCCCTCGGGCCTGTGGTATCTGCGTTCGGCCCTGGTGGCCCGTTCCTATCGCTGAGCGGCCGAATTGGTAACGGCCACAATCTTGCCCGGATAACGAGCGCGCCGGCGCGCGAATGTTCTTGACTGCGAATCCAGGTCCCTATCGGAGCAGGAGTCGACATGTCGGAACGATCCCGGCGCGCGGGCACCGCGTTACTCGCCGCGGCGCTGCTGCTCGCCGGTGGCTGGACGAGCACGCACGCCCGGGCCGATGTGGTCGAATCGCGCCCGGGGCCCGGCCGCCAGCTCGAGCTCGAGGTGTATTCCGCGGCGATGAACCGGGCTGTGCGCATGACGCTGCTGCGCGCGGCCGACCCGGCGACGCCCGCTCCGACGCTGTATCTGCTCAACGGGTCGAGCGGCGGCTCGGACGGCAACTGGCTCGATCGCACCGATGTCGCCGATTTCTTCGCCGACCGGCAGGTGAATGTCGTGGTCCTGCTGGACGGCGCGGGCAGCTACTTCACCGACTGGCGTGCCGATGACCCGGTGCTGGGCACGCAACGCTGGACCACCTTCCTGACCTCGGAGCTGCCGCCGATCGTGGACCGCGAGTACAACGGCACGGGCGCGAACGCCATCGCCGGGATCTCGATGGCCGGGACCTCGGTCTTCCAATTGGCCCTGGCCGCACCGGGTTTCTACCGCGCGATCGGGTCCTACAGCGGCTGTGTGCGCACCAGCGATCCCAAGGGCCAGGCGATCGTGCAGGCTGTGGTCACCACCCAGCGCGGCACGGCCGCGAACATGTGGGGCCCGCCCGGTGATCCGGCGTGGCGGGCGAACGACCCGTATCTGCACGCGGATCGGCTGCGCGGTACCGCCGTCTACGTCGCCACCGGGACCGGGCTGTGGGGCCCGCACGAGAATCTCCGGTCGACCGACGGCGATCTGATCCAGCTGATGTATCAACTGGTGTTCGGCGCCCCGATGGAGGCGGTCGCCAATGTGTGCACCCGCCAGTTGCAGGAGCGGTTGCGCACCGCCGGTATCCCCGCCACCTTCGATCTGCGGCCCACCGGCACGCACTCCTGGCGGTACTGGCAGGACCATCTGCACACGTCCTGGCCGATGTTCGAGGCGGCACTGCGATGACGCGCCAGGAAGCGGCCGTGGCCGTCGGCTCGTTCGGCGCGTGCCTGATCTCGGTGTTCATGCAGATGATCGACGTGACCATCGTGACCACCGCGCTGCCGGTGATCACCGGCGAATTGGGCGCCTCGCAGGCACAGCAGCTGTGGATGGTGGCCGGGTACTCGCTGGCCTTCGCCTGCGTCCTGCTCACCGCGGCGCGCCTGGGTGCGATCTTCGGCCGCAGGCGCGTGTTCCTGTGGTCGGCGGCGGGCTTCACCGCCGCTTCGCTCTGGTGCGGAATGTCGGACAGCGCAATGGAGTTGGTGCTCGCGCGGATCGTCCAGGGTGTGGCCGGCGCGGGCATGGCGGCGCAGACCATCGCCGTGATCACGGCGTCGTTCCGGCGCGACCATCAGCCCTACGCCTTCGCCGTCTACGGCGCCACGGCCGGTTTCGCGGGCATGCTCGGCCCGATCGTGGGCGGTGCGCTGGTCACTCTGAATCCGTTCGGGCTGGGCTGGCACGTGATCTTCCTGATGAACCTGCCGCTCGGCGTGCTGGCGATCGGCCTGGCCTGGAAGTTCCTGCGACTGGGACCGTCGCCGGAGCGCCCGCCGCTGGATCTGCGCGGCTGTCTGATCGCCACGGCCGCACTGTTTCTGCTGCTGTTCGCGCTCTCGGACAGTCAGCAGGCGGGGTGGCGTCCGATCCACGGGGGCTGTGTCCTGGCCGCGTTCGCCCTCGGCGCGCTGTTCGTGGGCTACGAGCGGGCGACCCGGCGGCGCGGCGGGATCGCGCTGGTCCGCCTGGATCTGTTCGGCGACAAAGGATTCGCGGTCGGATCGGTGCTGGTGACGGTGTTCTTCGGCCTGTTCACCGCGTTCGTGTTCACCGTGTCGATCCTGCTCCAGGATGTGCTGCGATTCTCGGTGCTGCGGACCGGCATCGCCATGACCCCCTTCGCGATCGGCGCCGGTGTGGGCGCGGTGGTCTCGCCGATCCTGGTGAACCGCTTCGGAATTCGAGTGCTTGCCGCCGGCGTCGCGTTCTTCGGTGGCTGGGTCGCGATCGGCGTCGGATACCTCTACGTGGGCGACGGCGCGGTGAACCTGGCCTTGGTCACGGTTCCGGTGTTCCTGTCCGGCTTCGGTGTCGGGGTGTTCGGCGTGCCGCTACAGCCGATCATGCTCGCGGGCCTGGACGACCGGGACATGGGCGAGGCGTCCGGGCTGCTGCCCACCGTCGAGCAGATCGGCAACTCGGTCGGGCTCGCGGTGCTCAGCGCGCTGTTCTTCCGCGCGCACACCCTGACCGGCTCGATGGTCATGCTCTCCGCCATCGCCGTCGCGGCCCTCGGGCTCGGCGTGCTCACCCTGGCGCTGCCCGATCGCCGCGCCACCCTGGGCGCGACGCCGTGGAGCCGAGCCACCGCGGCCTGAGCCGCGCGCTGATACCGGTGTCCACCAGGCGAATTCGCCGAGCATCCGCATCGTCGCCGGCACCAGCAGGATACGCAGAATCGCGGCATCGATGATCAGCGCCGTGACCATGCCGATCGCGATGTACTGCATCATGACCAGGTTCGACAGGGCGAAGGCACCGCAGACCACCACGAGGATCAGCGCGGCGGCGGTGATGATCCATCCGGTGCGCGCTATGCCGGAGCGCACCGCCTCGGTGGAGTCGGCGCCGGCCGCTCGCGCCTCCCGGATGCGGGCCAGCAGGAACACCTGGTAATCGGTGGACAGTCCGTAGATCACCGAGATGATCAGCACCAGCACCAGCGCCATGATCGGCTGCGGGGTGAAGTTCAGCAGTCCCGCGCCGTGCCCGTCGACGAAGATCCAGGTCAGCACGCCGAGGGTGGTGCCGAGTCCGAGCAGGTTCAGCAATCCGGCCTGCAGCGGCAGGATCAGCGAGCCGAAGGCGAGCACCAGCAGCAGCGTGGTCATCGCGAAGACCAGGACGACGACTACGGGCATCCGCTCCAGCAGCGCGTCCACGCTGTCGCGTTCCACCGCCGACTGGCCGCCCACCAGCACGATGGTGCCGTTCGGCGTCGGCATGTCGCGCAGATAGTCGATGGTCTGCTCGGCGTCGCGCGCGTCCTGGAGCACGGTCGAGGTGGTGAACACTCCCAGCTGCGACGGCGCGTGCAGCGGATCGGGGAACGGCGCCTTCAGTCCCGGCGCTCGATTCGCGGTGTCGAGCACCGTGGCCATATCGGCGTCGGCGCGTGTGATGACGACCAGCTCCACCGGGTTGAGCTGACGCAGTGGGAAGGTCTCGTCGAAATGCTGCTGCGCCACCCGCGTCGGATGCTCCGGCGGCAGAAAACGTTCGGAGATTCCGCCGAAGGCGATATCGCGCACCGGGGCGATCAGCACCAGCAGCACCAGTGCCACCGGCACCGCGACCAGCCGGGGACGCCGCATGACCCACCCCGCGATCCGGCCCCACGGGTTGTCGCGCTGCTCGGAATCCGCGCGGCGCGCATGAAAACCGTTGAACCCCAGCCGGTCCACCCGCCGGCCGAGCACCGCGAGCATGGCGGGCAGCACGGTCACCGACACCGCGGCGGCGAGTGCCACCGTCACCATCGCGCCCAGCGCGAACGAGCGCAGGAACCCGTGCGGGAACACCAGGATCGCGCCCGCCGACGCCACCACGACGACGGCGGAGAACACCACGGTGCGCCCGGCGGTGGCCACCGCGGCGCGGACCGCGTCCGGCACCGGCTGCCCGGCGGCCAGTTCCTCCCGGAACCGGCTCACGATGAACAGCCCGTAGTCGATCGCCAGACCCAGCCCGATCATCGACACCACCGGGGACACAAAGGAATTCACCTCCATGACGTGGGTCAGCAGGCGCACGATCCCCCAGGCGCCGAGCACCGTCAGCCCGCCGACGGCCAGCGGCAGCGACGCCGCCACCACCCCGCCGAACAGGAAGAACAGCAGCAGCGCCACCGCGGGTATGGCCACCAGTTCCATCCGGCGCTGATCGTGGGCCATGGTGTCGTTCAACGCGAGCGCGACCGGCTGCCCGCCCGCGACCTCGATATCGAGGCCGGGCGCGGTGAACTGGTCCGCGACCTGCCGATAGTTGTCGAGCACGGTGGTGTCGTCGTCGCCACGCAGCGCGACCGAGGCGAAGGCCCGGTCACGCTGTTCGGTGCCGAAGATCTCCGGTACCGCCAGACCGGTCTCGGTCGGCCAGTAGGCCCCGTTGATCCCCGCGATCCGATCCGGAAAACGCTGGGGCAGGCCGTCGAGATGCGCGATGACCGCGGCGGCGAAATCGGGGTCGTCGACGGTGCCGCCCGCGGGTGCGCGGAACAGCAGCAGCACGTCGGCCACGTGATCGTTGCCGAAGGCGTGGTCGCGCAGCCGCGTCGCCTGCGCCGACTCCGAGCCCGGATCGTCCCATCCGCTCACGCTCAGGTGGGAGCCGAGCCCGAGCCCGTAGCAGCCGAGGGCGAGCAGCCCGCCGACCACGACGACGAGGACGGCGAACCGCCGCCGGACGATCAGATCTATCCAGTGGGTGAATTCGCCTGACATCGAAGCCTTCCGACCGAGAAAACGTGAAACAAAGCGTAACCACAATCGGTTCTACCGCATCTGTATAGCCACATTCGACATGCCACAATTTCGCCGGGAATGGATTGTGAACTGTCCCTGATATCCGCTGGGACCGACGTGGCGGCCGATACTGTGAGGTCACGCCAGCTGGCAGACCACTAGACGCGTCGCCGAAAGCTGATGACCCTCAACCTGATCCCGCTTCGGAGGATGTGCATGTCGGATATCGCAATTGTCGGCATAGGGTGTCGATTCGCCGGCGGGATCGACTCGCCCGACACGTTCTGGGAATTCGTCCTGGACAAGCGGGACGGTGTCACGGAAATACCCGCCGACCGCTGGGATTATCGCCGCTATTACGACCCGGAACCGCGTACTCCGGGCCGTGCGTACACCAAGCACGGCGCGTTCATGACCACCGATCCCTGGGAATTCGATCCGGAATTCTTCGGTATCTCGCCGCGCGAGGCGACCGTGCTCGACCCGCAGCAGCGGCTCATCCTGGAGGTCACCTGGGAGGCGCTCGACGACGCCGGGATCGCCCGGCACGCCTCCGGCGGTCAGGTAGGCGTCTATGTGGGCGGTTTCGTGGTCGACCAGTCGGTGATCGGCGTGGTCGGCCCGGCACTGTTCCACACCGATATGCACACCCCGGCCAGCGCCTCCTACACCATGCTGTCCAACCGGATCGCCTACGCGCTCAATCTGGTCGGGCCCGCGATCACGGTCGACACCGCGTGCTCGTCGTCGCTGGTGGCGTTCCATCTGGCCTGTCAGGCACTGGCCAACGGCGACTGCGAGGTGGCGCTGGCGGGCGGGGTGAACGTCATGCTGCAACCGGAAACCTTCGTGCTGATGTGTAAAGGCGGCTTCCTCGCCGCCGACGGCCGATGCAAGTCCTTCGACGCCGGCGCGGACGGTTACGGGCGCGGTGAGGGCGCGGGCATGGTGGCGCTCAAGCGTCTCGAAGACGCCGTGCGCGACGGCGACCGGATCTACGCCACGGTCAAGGCGACCGGCTCGAACCAGGACGGCCGCACCACCGCGATCACCGTGCCCAATGCCGATTCCCAGGAGTCGCTGGCGCGCGCGGTGTGCGAACGCGCCGGGCTGGCACCGGAGGAAATCACCTACGTCGAGGCGCACGGCACCGGCACCCTGGTCGGCGACCCGGTCGAATTGCGGGCACTGGGACGGGCTTTCGGCGCCAAGGACAAGCGCACGGGCACGCTGGGCGTCGGTTCGGTGAAGTCCACCCTCGGGCACACCGAGGCGGCGGCCGGCGTCGCGAGCGTGATCAAGGCGGCGCTGGCCATCCGGCACCGCACCATCCCGCCGCAGGGCTGGATCGACAAACCCAATCCCGATATCCCCTTCGACGAACTCGGCCTGCACATCCAGTTGGAGGCCGAGCCGCTGCCCGCCGAGGCCCCGCCGATGACCGTCGCGGTCAACGGCTTCGGCTACGGCGGCACCAATGCGCACGCCATCCTCCAGGAGTATCGGCCCGCGACCGTCGTGGCACCCGCGACCGAGCCGAAACACTATGGCGTGCTGCCCATCTCGGCGCGTAGCGCGGGCGCGGCCCGGGCCCTGGCCGGCCGGTTCGCCGAGCTGATCACCGCGGGCGCCGAACCGGAGCGCCTCGCCGAGGCGGCCTGGACCCGGATGGCGCACCACCAGTTCCGCAGCGGCATCCTGCTCGGCGAGGATCGCGAAGAGGTCATCCGGGACCTGCGCGCGTTCGCCGGCGGTGAGGGCCGCGACGCGGTCCGCACCATCGTGGCCCGAACCACCGAACCGGTGTTCGTGTTCTCCGGCATGGGGCCGCAGTGGTGGGGTATGGCCCGCGAATTGCTCGGCACCGAAAGCGTTTTCGCCGAGACCGCGGCGGAGATCGATGCCGAGTTCCGCGCGCTCGCGGGCTGGTCGATCGTGGCCGAACTGCTGCGGCCCGAGGAAGAGTCGCGAGTCGCCCGCACCGAGGTGGCCCAGCCGGCCAA
The DNA here is from genome assembly GCF_042672005.1 of Nocardia sp. NPDC127579. Classification (NCBI taxonomy): domain Bacteria; kingdom Bacillati; phylum Actinomycetota; class Actinomycetes; order Mycobacteriales; family Nocardiaceae; genus Nocardia; species Nocardia sp. NPDC127579. Next base: position 428,726 of record NZ_JBHXVZ010000003.1, read on the forward strand.
CTTCCTGGTGCAGGTGGCGCTGGTACGCGAACTCGCGCAGTACGGCATCGAGCCCGCCGCCATCGTCGGCCACAGCGTCGGCGAGGTCGCGGCCGCCTATGTCAGCGGGGTGCTGTCGCTGCGGGACGCGGTCCTGGTGGCCTATCACCGCGCCCGTCTGCAAGCCACCACGGCGGGCACCGGCGGCATGCTCGCGGTCGGCATGACCCACGAACAGGCGCTCGCCCTCATCGCCGAGGACCCGCGCGTGGATATCGCCGCGATCAACAGCGCGAGCTCACTGACGCTCTCCGGCGATGTGGACCGGCTCGAGGAGATCGCCGAAAAGCTCACCGAGGACGGCATCTTCGCGCGCGCACTGCGCGTCGAGGTGCCTTATCACAGCCGGCTGATGGATCCGATCCTGGACGAGTTGCGCGCGGCGCTGGCGACCCTGGACCCGCGCCCCCCGACGGTGCCGCTGTTCTCCTCGGTCACCGGCGAGCAGGTGACCGGACCGGAGTGGAATGCCGACTACTGGTGCGCCAATGTGCGCGAGCCGGTCCGTTTCGCCGACGCGATCGGCAAGCTCAGCGCCGAGCGCCGGGTCTTCCTCGAGGTCGGGCCACATCCGGTGCTGTCGGGCAATATTCGCGAGATCCTGCTCGGCGCCGATGTCAACGGCACCACGGTGGCGACCCTGGATCGCAAGCAACCGGACTCGGAAAGCCTGCGGCGCAGCCTGATCGGCCTCTACGGCGCGGGCGTGCTCGACCTCGACGCGCTCTTCCCGCCCGAGAGTCCCGCCACCGCGCATGTGCCGCTGCCAAGGTATCCGTGGCAGCGGACCCGGCTGCACTCCGCACTGCCGCTGTTCGAGCAGGCGCGCCTGGGCACCCCCGGCACCTACGCCATGCTCGGTGATCCCGATGTCGAGGGCCGCCCGGACTGGCTGCTCCAAGTGGGCACCGAACTGCTGCCCTGGCTGGCCGATCACGTGGTCAACGGCGTGAAGATCATGCCGGGCGCGGCGTATCTGGACGCGGCGCTCAGTGCCGCCGCGAAGCGTCTCGGCGTGGAACGCGTTGCGGTGGAAGGGGTTCGCTTCATCGCACCGTTGATCATGGGTGCGCCGGATGTGCCCTTGGTCGCGCTCACCGTCGAGGAGGCCAGCGGCCGGTTCCTGATCCGCTCGCGCTCGGCCACCGGCACCGCCTGGACCCTGCACGCCTCCGGCCGGATGCTGACCGGCAGCCACAAACCCGTCCGGGTCGCGGTCCCGGAGATCGAAGTGGGCGTCGATGTGGACCCCGACCTGTTCTACAGCGGTCTGGCCGCCGCCGGCCTGCGCTACGGGCCGTCGTTCCAGCGCGTGCTGTCCGCGCGGGTCGGCAAGGACGCGGTGGTCGCCACCGTGGACGGCACGATCGCCACGGACTCCGGCCATCTCGCGCATCCGACGGTGGTCGACGCGGCCATGCAGTCCGCGGCGCTGCTGTTCGCCGAATCCCGGATCGACGAGGGCACTCTGGTGCCGGTCGGTGTCGCGGCGGTGCGCCTGATCACCGCACTGCCCGAGCGCATCACCGTGGTGGCCCGGCGCGACCCGAAAGCGCGCCTGCGCGCCGACGTGGATCTGCTCGACGCCGAGCACAACCTCGTCATGCGGCTGAGCGGCGTCCAGATCGGCGCGCTCACCCCGGGCCAGAACCCGCTGCGCCGGATGGCCGACTTCTTCTACGTCGAGACCATGCAGCAGCGTGATCCACTCGATCCCACCGCGCTGCCCCGGGATTCGGTGAGCACCGTGATCGTCGCGCTCGGCGGCTACACCGAGCGGACCCGCGCGCTGACCGACGCCATCCCCGGTGCGCGCCTGCACCTCACCGGCTCCCCCGACGACGAGCCGGAGGCGGGACTGAACGCGACGCTGGCGGCCGCGCGGGCCGACGGCGCGGAACGGCTGCACGTGGTGGTGGTCGCCGATCCCGAGGGCGACGATCTGGCCGATCTCTGGGTACTCGAGCGGGTCGCGGTCGCCCTGGCCGCCTTCGCCCACCCCGACGAGCCGGACGCGAGCAAGTTCGGCGACGGCGAATGCCACGCGACCCTGGTGACCGAGCGCGCGTTCGCGATCCCGGACGATCCGGCTCCCGCGAACCCGGGGCAGGCCGCGCTGGCCGGCGCGCACCGTGTCCTGCTCAACGAGCAGACCGCGCTGCGCTGGCGGCTCGTCGATGTGGAACCGGCTACCGAAACCGCCGATCTGATCACCGAACTCGCTGTCCCCGGGGCTTTCTGGAGCGACAACACCGACGAGGTCGCGCTGCGCGCGGGCATCCGGTGGACGCCGACGGTATCCAAGCCGCTGCCGGACCGGCTGGAGGCACTCGACGCCGCCGAACCGCTGGCCGACCCGGAGGCGAATTTCGCGCTGGAACTCCCCCGTACCCGGGTACTGTCCGGACTGGCGTGGCGGGGTTGCCCGCGACCGGAGCCGGGGCCGGGCCAGCTCGAGGTCCGGATGAAGGTCATCGGCCTGAACTACAAGGATCCGCTCAAGGTCATCGGCCTGCTCGGCGAACGTGAGCTCGCACCCACCTATTTCGGCACCGTGCCCGGTATGGAGGGCGTCGGCGAGGTGGTGCGGATCGGATCCGGGGTGACCGATCTCGCGGTCGGTGATCTGGTCGCGATCGCGGCCAAGGGCATGATGCAGCGCTACGTGGTGGTCGACCGGGCCCGCGCCATCGCGTTGCCGCCGGACGCCGATCCCGGATACTGCACCAGCACTATCGCTTTCGGCACCGCCGAGTACGCGCTGCTCGATCTGGCCCGGCTGGAGCCGGGCGAGACGGTGCTGATCCACGGCGCGGCGGGTGGTGTCGGCACGGCCGCGATCCAGGTCGCCAAGGACCGCGGCGCACGCATCATCGGCACCGCGAGCACCGAGGAACGCCGGGCCCACGTGCTGTCCCTGGGCGCGGATCACGCACTGGATTCGCGCTCGCTGAACTTCGTCGACGACGTGCTCGAACTGACCGGCGGCAAGGGCGCCGAGGTCGTGCTGAGCAGCGCACCCGGCGAGATCCTGCGGCAGAACTTCAACGCCCTGGCCGAGTTCGGCCGCATCGTGGAGGTCGGCAAGGCCGATATCTACACCGGCGGCCTGCTGGAGCTGGCCAACTTCGACAAGAACGTGGCCTACTACTCGATGGATCTCGATCGTCTGGTCGCCGTCGACGCACAGCGGCTGATCGCGCTGTTGCAGCGGGTGTACGAGAAGGTACTCGCCGGAACGTACACGCCGCTGCCCTACCGGCTGTTCGAGACCGGCGAGGTGGCCGGCGCGTTCGAGGAGACCATCCGTTCGACCGGCCTGTCCCGCATCGCACTGCGCATGGACTCGGCGCTGCCGCCGGTCCGGCCGTACCTGCCCGAGATCGAGATCGACCCGGCCGGAACATATCTCATCACCGGCGGGTTCGGCGGCTTCGGCATGGCCATCGGCCGCTGGCTGACCCTGCGCGGCGCGCGGCGCCTGGTCCTGGTCGGCCGGAGCGGTGCGAGTACCGAGCACGCGCGCCGCCAGCTCGAGGCCTGGCGAGCCACCGGCGTCGAGGTGATCCAGGAACTGGCCGATGTCACCGATCCGGACGCCGTCACCGCGATCGTGTGCCGGGCGCACAGCTTCGAACATCCGCTGCGCGGCGTCTTCCACGCGGCCGGATCGGTCGCCGACAACCGCCTGGCCGCCATGACCGCCGAACAGCTGGACATCGTCTATCGCCCCAAGGTGCACGGCGCCCGGGTGCTGCACCAGGCGGTGGCCGACGCCGGCATCCGCCCGGACATGTTCGTGCTCTGCTCCTCGGGCGGTTCGCAGTACGGCATCTACGGCCAGTACAACTACTGCGCCGCCAATGTCGCGGTCGAGACCATGGCGCAGGAGTGGGCCAAGGCGGGCGAGCGCGCCCTGTGCGTCGGCTGGGGACACCTGTCCGGCGCGACCGGCGGCATGGCCGCCGACGAAACGGCGGTGAAGTACCTCGATCTGGTCGGTTTCGACCCGATCGATATGGCCGACGCCACCGCATACCTGGAACAGACACTGCGCCTGGGTATTTCGCGCGCGGCCATCATCCCGACCGACTGGGCCAAGCTGACCGGCACCTTCCCGCAGCTGACCCGCACCGGTCGCACCATGGCGCTGGCGCAGGTCTCGGCCAAGGACACCTCGGAGCTGGCGCAACTGCGGGCCGAGGTCGCCGCGATCGAGGAGAGCAAGCGCGGTGCGTTCGTGGCCCGCAAGATGGCCGAGGAACTGGCCGTGGTCATGGGCGTGCCGGTCGAATCCATCGATATGACCGTGCCGGTGCCCGAACTGGGCCTGGACTCGCTCATGGCGGTGGAGCTCGGCGCCCGGGTCACCAAGACCCTCGGTATCGACCTGATGTCGCTGCAGATGGGCCGCTCGTTCAGCCTGGAGCAGGCGGGGCCGAAGGTGGCGGAGCTGATCATGGCGGCCGAATCCGCGCAGGGGCAGCCGCAGCCGGTGGACCCGGCCGCGCTGGTGACTGCGGCCGCCGCGAGCGAATCCGCCACGGCCGCACCGCAACCGGTGGGAGCCGCGTCGTGACCCACGGCCGCACGGCAGAGAGGACGTCATGGTCCACTTCGGACTGATCGATGACTGGGAGCCCGAACCCGGCCGGCTCACCACCTGGGTGGCCGCGCCGGAATCGGCCGCGCGCGCGAAATCGGCGCCGCGACACCCGGCCCCGCCGTCACACCAGCAGGAGCAGTATCTACGCCTGGCCGACCAGCACGCCGCGGCCGACTTCCGGTACTCGGGCCTGTGCCTGGTGACCGCCGAGATCCCGACCGGTGACCTGCGCCGGGACGCCATGACCCGCGCGGTCAACGCGTTCCTGTCCCGGCACGACACCTTCCGCACCTGGTTCCGGATCGGCGCCGACGGCGCGATCCAGCGGCACCTGGTGCCCGAGGCCGATGTGGAGTTCGTGCCGGTCGACTACGGCTGGGTCGACAATTCGAGCACGGTCCGCGACCACGTGGAGAAGACGACGCCGGGCCCGTTCGATTGGGACTGCTTCACCTTCGGTGCGATCGAGCGCGAGCAGTCGACCACGGTGTATCTGGCGGTCGATCATCTGCACACCGACGGATTCGGCCAGTACCTGTCCGGATTCGATCTCGCGCTGCTCTACGCCCGCGAGGTCTGGGACGAGATGCCCGACGCGCTCGCACCGGCGGCCAGCTATCTCGACTACTGCACGGCCGAGCGGGCGTTCACCACCCAGATGTCGCTCACCTCCCCCGGGGTGCGCAAGTGGATGGAGCTGATCCGCGGCAACGGCGGTGCGCTGCCCTCGTTTCCGCTCGATCTCGGCACCCGCACCGACGTCTACAACCGCAGCGCGCACCGCACGGTGACGCTGTTCGACGAGCACACCGCCGCCCGCCTGGAGCGGCGGTGCCAGGACAACGGCGCGGAGTTCATCGGCGGCATCTTCGCGGCGGCCGCTCTGGTCGAGCGGGCGCTCGTCGACAGCGACTACTACTTCGGCATGACGCCGGTGACCACCCGCGGCACCGCCGCCGAACGCGCCTCGGTCGGCTGGTACGTCACCCTGCTGCCGGTCGCCTTCCCACTGGGCCTGAGCTCGTCCTTCGACCGCACGGTGAAGCTCGCCCAGCACGCCTACGAGAACGGGCTCCGACTGACGCCGACCTCCTTCCAGCGCGTGGTGGAGCTACTGCCCCCGGATTCGGATCTGGATCTGAGCCCGGGGTGGGCCTGCCCGATGATCTCCTATGTGGACGCCCGCGAGCTGCCCGGCAACGAGGCGTTCGATGTGGCCTCGTGCGGGCTGTACGCCAATCGCGCTGCCTCCGAACAGGTTCTGATCTGGATCAATCGGATGACCGAGCGCACCACCCTCAGCGTCATCTATCCGGACACACCGATCGCGCACCGGTCGGTGGACCGCTATGTCGCACAGCTCGCGGCGGTCTTCGCCGACGCCGCCCGGAAGGAAACCGCATGAACGACAGCGTCTTTCGCGATCCTGGCATTCCGGACGGCGAGAAATGCGTCTACACCGTCAGCGTCGCGGACGAGCCGCCCGGCCTCGATATCGTCAGCGTGATCGGCCACGACGACGCGGACTACCTCTCGATCGTGCAGGCCGGTTCGGGTGACGGCGCCTTCGCGATCACGGTGGAGCAGCGATTCCAGCGCGCCGGCGAGCACCTGCGGGCCGCCAGCTACCGGGCCGAAACCCGGTCCGGCGGCACGGTGGTCAGCCGCGAGCAGGCCCTGTTCCTGGGCACCACCCACTTGCAGATCGGGGACGGGATCGCCCCGTTCCCCGCCGAGCTCATGCCGCTAGCCGGCGGTCTGACGCTGTTGCGCGGCCTCGAGCTTACCGAGGGCGCCGAGACGGATATCGCACTGTGGCTGGCCTTCTCGGTGCACATCCCGCTCACCGCCCGGGTCGAGAAGCGCACCGTCGTCGAGGTGCCGGCCGGGCAGATCGACTGCTGGCAGATCCGGCTGCGGCCCCGGCTGTCGGGCCTGAGCGTCATGATCGAGAAGGTGCTCGGCAGCTTCCTGCCCGCGGGGGTCGCCCACATCGAGGCGGACCGGCCGCACCGGCTGGTGCGCTTCGGTTTCCCGACCGGTCCGCGGCCGTGGGACCCCCGCGGGCTCATGGAACTGGTGACCTAGCCCAGGCCGAGCCCGCGCGCCAGCACCGGCCACGAATCCTTCAGCGCCTGCTGCCAATAACCCCACGAGTGCGTGCCGGTGGGCTGGAAGTCGAAGGTGGCCGGGATGCCGAGCCCGTCGAGTTTGGTGCGCAGATTGTGGGTGCACCAGTTGACCGCGGCCTCGATCACGCCGCCCAGCACCAATTGGTTGAAGAAGCCGCGCGGTCCCGGCTGCATGTGCGTGCCGTTGTAGACGTCGTACATGCCAGGCACGCCGGTGCCGGTGGAGACATAGAGTTCGAGCCCGCGCAGCTGGTCGGCGTGTATGTAGGGGTCGTTGGCGGCCCACATCGGATCGTCGGGCGGGCCGTACATATTGTCGGTGTTACCGCCGCCCCAGCTCTCCACCGCGAGTTCGATGAACTTGCGCCCGACCGGGTCGCTGGTCTGCGCGCAGCCGCTGTAGGCCGCCACGGCCCGGTACAGGCCGGGTTTGGCGATCGGCAGCTGCAATACCGAGGTGCCCGAGGTGGACAGGCCCGCAATGGCATTCGCGCCGGTGGTGCCGAATTCGGCGTCGATCAGCGGCGGCAGTTCCTCGGTGAGGAACGTCTTCCATTTGTAGACACCGAATTTCGGGTCCGGCGCACGCCAGTCGGTGTAGTAACTCCAGCGCCCGCCGACAGGCTGCACCACATTGACGTGCTTGTCGGCCAGAAAGGCGAGAGCGTCGGTGTTCTTCTGCCAGGTCGCCGAATCCTGTCCGCCGCCACCACCATTGAGCAGATACAGCGTCGGGCCCGGCGTCGACCGGTCGGCGGGCCGCTGCACCTCGACCATGATGTCGGTGTTCATGGCCGCCGAATGCACCCGCAACTGGACGGTGCGGTCGTCCTTGACCCAGGATCCGGTGATCGCGGACCCGTCCGGTTCCGCGGCGGCGGGCGGCACCACCGCCAGCGACGCGGCCAGCACCGCGCCCACCGGCGCCCAGTTGCGTACTCTCATCGGCTACTCCTGCGTGAATGGATCATCGCCTCGAATTGCGGCGGGCTGACAGTACCGATAATCGCAATACCGATCACCCGGGTGCCAGAAGCTTCTTCCGGCACACAAATCGCGCGGCGGTGAATTTGTGATCGGCCACTGTCCACGCCCGCCCCGGAATCGGCCGGAACACTGGAATGACTCACAGCTCGCACCCGAAAACGCTGTGTACTGCACAAATGTTTGGACCGCGACCGTTCGAAGGTCATCGGCGCCGATTAATCTGAGCAGGATCGGGCAGCCGCGCGGAATTGCGGAAATCGCCGATTCCGGCCCCGATTTCTCGGAAGGAACCGCGTTGTCGAACATCGCTATCGCCGATATCGGGAGTCGTCTCACCGGTGGCCTCGATGCCCCGGCGATCGACGCGCGCCACCACGGTGTCCTGCCGCTGTCGGCGCGCAGTCCGGGCGCCCTGCGGGCGCTGGCGAGCCGGTTCGCCGATCTGATCGGCGACGGCGCGGATCCCGGTCTGCTCGCCGCCGCCGCGTGGGCCGGCACCCCGCACCACCCGTACCGCCACGGCGTACTGCTGGGCGAGGCCCGCGACCTGATCCGTGAGCTGCGGCGTTACGCCGCGGGCGAAGGTCCCGACGCTACCCGGGTGATCGACTTCCGTGTCACCGCGCCGGTCTTCGTGTTTTCCGGGGTCGGCGCGCAATGGTGGGGAATGGCACGCGAATTGCTCAGCGCCCAGGGCGCTTTCGCCGCGACCGCGCGCGCCGTCGACGCCGGCTTCCGCGCCGCGGCCGGATGGTCGGTGCTCGACGAGCTCATGATGCGCAGCGCGGTCGATCCCCGCGCCGGTTCCGCCGAGATCGCCGAGGCGGCCACTGTTCTGGTCCAGCTCGCGCTCGTCGCCGAACTGGCCGAGTTCGGGATCCGCCCGGCCGCCGCCTTCGGGCAGGGCGTCGGCGAGATCGCCGCCGCGGCAGCCACCGGCGTGCTCTCCGTGGCCGATGCGGTCCTGGTGGCCTGCCACCGCGCCCGGCCCACCAGCCCCGAAAACCGCGGTGCGCTCGCCGTTCTCACGCCCGGGCCGCCGCGTGTGCCGCTGTACTCGACGGTCACCGCCGCACCGGTCACCGCGGTGCACGCCGGCGCGGACTACTGGCACGCGGGCCTGACCGAAGCGCCGCGGTGCGCCGACACCGTCACCGCGCTCGCCGAGGCGGGGCATCGGGTCTTCCTGGAGATCGGCCCGCATCCGGTGTTGTCCACCACGATCCGTGAGATCCTCTCAGTGGCAGGCGAACCCGGCGTCGCGGTGCCGACCCTGGATCGGACCCGATCCGACGGCGAGAGCCTGCGCGCTGCGCTGGCCGGGCTCTACGCCGCCGGTGCGCTCGAGCTCGCGACGCTGTTCCCGGCCGAGCACCCCTCGTCGTTCCGTTCGCCATGACCGACGAACTCACCGTTCGCCCGCACAGCCCCGACCGGCCCCGATTCGCCGACCGGCTGCCGCCGTTCGCCTGGGTACCGGTCACCACGATCGCGGCAGTGGCGGGCACGCTGTTCCTGGCCCGCCTGGGACGCTACGACCTGGGCGGCGACGAACTGTATTTCCTGGGCGCCGGGCGACATCCGGCGGTGAGCTACGCCGATCAAGGGCCGGTGGTACCGGTTCTCGCGGCCATCGCGGACGACATCGCACCGGGCTCGGCCGTGGTACTGCGACTGCCCGCGCTGGCGATGACGGTGGTCGCGATCGTGCTCGCCGCGGTCATCGTCCGGGAGCTGGGCGGTCGGCGCGGACCGCAGGCGGTGGCGGCACTGGCCTACGCGGTGACCCCGGCGGCGGTCATGCAGTCCGCCATGCTCAGCACCTACGCGCTCGATGCGACCCTGACGGCCTTGATCAGCTGGTTGTTCATCCGCTGGGTCCGTACCGGCAGCGATTCGCTGCTGATCCTCGCCGGCGTCGCGGCCGCGCTCGACTTCCAGGTGAAGTGGCTGATCCCGATGGTGTGGGCGGCCCTCGCGCTCGGCATCGCGCTGCTGGGGCCGCGGCGGCTGTTCACCCGGCCGGCGTGGTGGATCGGCTCCGGTCTGCTGGCCCTGTCCGCGGTGCCGACCGCGCTGTGGCAGCACGCCAACGGCTGGCCGCAGCTCGCGATGGGCGCGGTGGTCCGCGACGAACAGCTGGCCAGCGGATCCCTGGCGACCATGCCGTGGCAGACCGTGCTGCTGGTGGGGCCGACAGGTCTGCTCCTGCTGGCAGGTCTGTGGGCGGGACTGCGCGCGCCCCGGCTGCGGCCCTACCGCTTCTTCATTCCCGTGGTACTGCTCGGGTTGGCCGCCGTTTTCGCCGGCGGATTGCGCCCCTACTACATGGTCGCCGCGTTTCCCGGCCTGTTCGCGGCGGGCGCGGTCTACCTGGGCGACCTGGGAATCGCGCGACGGCTGCGGGCGGTGGGCATCGTCGCCGTCGCCACCGCGACCGCGATCTGCGTCGGCGCGGTACTCGCCCTGCCCCTCCCGCAGTCCCGGCTCAGCGAGCCCACCGACCGATACTCCCAGTTCGAGTGGCGCAGTCGGCTTTTCGGCCCGAGCGGCTGGCACGAACTGGTGCGGGGAGTCGACGCCGCCTACCGCCAGGTGCCCGCCGAACAACTGCCCGGAATCGTACTGATCACCCAGAACTATTGGCAGGCAGCGGCACTGGAGTACTACGGGCCGCGACTCGGCTTCCCGCCGGTGTACAGCACCAACCGCGGCTACGCCTATTTCTCGCCGCCGCCGGACTCCGCGACCACCGTGCTCTACATCGGCACCGATCACCCCGAATCGGCGCTAGGCATCGACTTCGCGGAGACCACCGAGCTCGTTCGACTGGCCGATCCGCTCGGCTATCCGGGCGTGAATCGCCATGTCGCGGTGTGGAAGTGCCGCTTTTCCGAGCTCGCGTGGTCGGCGGCCTGGCCCGGCATGCGCCGGTTGGTCCTGGTCGACGGCACCACCCGCTGACTCACTCGCCGAGCGCGGCGGCGAACAGCGGCCAGGAGGCGTGCAGATCCTGCTCCCAGTAGCCCCACGAGTGGGTGCCGGCCGGTCGCATATCGAAGGTAGCCGGAATCGCCAGCTCCGCGAATCGATCTCGTAGCTGACGGGTGCAGTGCACAGTGACCGCGTCCAGGACACCCCCGATCAGCAGCTGATCCGCGAGCTTGATCGGGTTGCCGTGGATGCCGGGTCCGGACAGGGTGTCCAGTGGACCGGGCAGACCGTTCCCGGTCGATACATAGATCGCCGTGCCGCGCAGCTGCTCGGCATGCAGATACGGATCGTTCTCCGCCCACGCGGCATGCGTGGGCGGGCCCCACATGTTCGACGCGTTGCCCGCGCGCGCGGCGACCACGGCACCGACCATCGCCTGACCGCGGGCGTCACTGGTGCGGATGCACCCGCTGTAGGAACCGACGGCGCGGTACAGTCCCGGCGCGGCCAGCGCCAGCCGGAACCCGGCGCCCGCCGCCATCGACAGTCCCGCAACGGCATTGGCGCCGGTACCGCCGAACGCCGAGTCCACGATGGGTGGCAACTCCTCGGTCAGGAAGGTCGTCCACCGCTGCCGGCCCATCACCGGATCATCGGCCAGCCAGTCGGCGTAGAAGCTGCCCGCTCCCCCCATCAGGATCACCACCGTGACCTGCTTGTCCGAGAAGAACTGCGCCGCATCCGTTTTCGTGAGCCAGTTGCTGCCGTTGGGCCACTGGCCGTCGTCGGTGCCGCCGTCGACGCCGTTGAGCAGATAGAGCACCGGCGCGGGCCGCGCCGGGTCCGCGGGTGGCAGCACCGCCACCGTGATCGGCCGGCCCATCGCCGCCGAGTGCACGGTCAGGTCCACCACCCGCCCCTTGCCCTGGACGGCGCTGATCAGACGGGAACCGTTCGGTGCGGGTTGCGCGGCCGACAAGGCACGCGCCGGAACAGGTTCCGTGGGCTCGCCGGGTATCGCACCCACCGGACCGGGAACACAGACGAACAGGGCAATCGATATGGCAGCGACCGTCATGGCACGCATCGCCTACTCCTCAATGACGCGGAAATGGATACAACGCCGGAAGCCCACCGAGTGGAGGAACGTGCGGAGTTCCACTCGATGGGCGCCGGTCGCCAGATGTCAGATGGAGCCACCACCCCCAACCAGCCACGGGTTGAACGTGCAGTCCAGCTGCGGGAACGCCACCGGATCCATGGCCCGCAGCGCGATCGACAGCGCGCGCGGCGAGTACATCATGGTGAGGTGATCGGACACGTCCTGCTCACAACCGTCCTGCAGCAGGATGTTGTCGACCTTGGCGCCCGGTCCCGGCTTCAGGAACGTCAGATCGTAGGGGTTGGTCACCTCGTCGTAGCGGGTCGCCACCACGGTGTAATCGACCCCCGGCACGGTGTCGCCGTTCTCGTTGAGCTTGAGCACGAACTCCGAACCGATCGTCTGCTGGATACCGGCGTGCCCGACGAAGATCTCGATGGGCCCGAGAATGTCGATACCCAGGTTGTTGATCATCCGGCCCAGTGCGCCGATACCGTCGAGGCTGGTCCCGTGGTGGGTGGCGCCGAAGGTGATCAGGTTCTTCACCTTGGCCGCGCCGCCCTCGAACTTGGTGTACCAGTTCGACATCGACCCACCCTGTGAATGCGAGACGATGTCGACCTCGTCGGCTCCGGTCGCGGCCAGCACCCGGTCCACGAAGGCGGACAGCTGCTTGGCCGAATCCTGGATGTAGCCTGTGCCCATCACGCCCGGCAGGAACGACCCGAGGCCGCCACCCTCCAGCATGTTGGAGCGGCCGTAGTTGAAGGTGAACACGCAGAACCCGGCGTCCTTCATCGGCTGGCCCATGTAGGCGAAGCCGTTGTAGGCATTCATCCAGGTGCCGTGCACCGCGACCACCGGACGCCGGCCGTCTTGCGGCTTGCAGTTCCAGTCGTTGGTGCCCGGCGGGGCGACGTCGGGGTTGAGCAGGCCGTACCCGAACGCGGCGAGCCACGAGGTCGACGCCGGCCCGTAACCGACTGTGTCACTGGCGTATCCACCCGCCGAACCGGAGCTGGAACCGGAACCGCCGTAGCAGTCACCGGAACCGTTGCCCGACCCGGCGCCACTGCCGGAGTTGCACGACGAACCCAGACCGCTGCCCGAATCGGCAACGGGCTTGACTTTCAGTCCGTCGTAGATGAAGCGGGCCAGCGTCTGCTCGGTGGGTGCGGGTCCCGGTTCGGCTTGCGCCGGAACCCCGGCGAAGCTCATGGCGAGGACGGAGACGCCCATCACCACCGCGGCACCGGTCCCTTTCCAACGGGCCGCTCGGCCGCAGGTACTTCGTTTCATAACTAGCCTTCCTGTTATCGGCTGCCCCGGTGCTCGCCGTGCCGGATGGCGAGCACCGGGACTGGGCAGAACGCTAGGTCCAGCGAAACCGGAAAACGCAGTATGAGATCGGTATCTGGACACCTCACGAAAGACCGCAAACCGAAACAGGTATCCGGCACAGTCACCACGCTGTGCAGCGAATTCGCGAATATGCAGACGGTCCCAAATCAGCAGGCCCGCAACGGTGAATTGTCCACAGATCCGAGAAAGCCGGGTGGATATCGCTCGACTCAGAGCAATCATGAATGACGTAATTCAAGCCAGTTCGGCCACCCGGTGGCTAATCAACGGAGATTGCCAATGCTCGACTCGAACTCACTGCGCGGCCGCCCGACGCTGCTGGCCGCCGCCGGCCTTCTCGGCGCGACCGCCGTCCTGCTGGGCGCCCCGGCCGCGCCCGCCGACAACTCCGGTTCCGCGGTCCCCGATCCGACGCCGGTCACCAGCACCCAGCTCGGTTTCCGGGGACCTGGCACCGCGATCGTCGTACTGGGCTACGGCCTGCAACCGGACGGGACCATGCGCCCGGAGCTGATCCACCGCCTGCGCGCCGGATTCGCCCAGGCCCTGCTCGCGCCGCTGGCGCCGATCATCGTGACCGGCGGCAATCCGCGTAACGGCGTCACCGAGGCCGACGCCATGGCGGACTGGCTGATCGCACACGGCATCGCGCCCGAGCGGATCCACCGCGAGCCCGACGCGACCAGCACCGTGGAGAACGCCGAGCGCTCGGCCCGGATCCTGCGCGAGATCGGCGCACGCGACGTCGTGGTCGTCACCTCCGCCGATCACATCGACCGCGCGGCCGGCGATTTCGCCGCCGCCGGTGTCGATGTCATCGCCCGGCTCACCCCCGACCAGGTGCCGAACATCATCCTGCCGTTCGGCATCGCACCCTTCGGCCCGACGGGAGCAAACCATGAGTGATCTCGCCGCCGCGTACTCGCACGCGGGCGCACCTGTCACCCTGCGCAACATTCCGACCGCCAGTTACCAGGTCACCCGCGAGCGCATTCGGGAATTCGCGCTCGCCGTCCATGATTTCCATCCGGCGCATTGGCGCGACAGCGCCGCCGCCGCTCTCGGCTTTCCCGCCCTCATCGCCCCGCCGACCTTCGGTTCGGTCATCCTGACCCGCGCGCAGCGCGCCATTCTCGATTCGCTGGTGCCCGGTTACGATCCGCACCGAATTCTGCATGTCGATCAAGTCCTCGACCCGGTCCGCCCACTGGTGGCGGGCGACCGCTTGACCTGCCGGGCGTTTTTCGAGTCGTTTCGGCATTTCGCCGCCTACGACGTGCTGGCGATCAAGACCGTGCTCACCGACCAGCGCGACGCGGTGGTGCAGACCGGGTCGACGGCCTTGCTCGCACGCACCGATGCGACCGCGGGCCGCTCGGCGGGCACCGTCGCACTGAACCCGGTGCGCCCGGCCGTGCTCTCCCGGCCGATCTCGCTCCGAATGCCGCACACCACAGTCGATTTCGACACGCTGGCGGTCGGCGTCGAGCTGCCCCGCCAGATCGTCGAACTCACCCGCACCGATCTGAACCGCTACGCCCGCGTGCTCGGCGGCCCCGGCGACAGCCCCGCCGTGATCGCGCCCGGCATGCTCAAACTCGGTCTCGCGGCCGGATACCTGAGCGCCTGGTCCGGGGATCCGTCGGCGGTGCTGCGGTTCCGGGCCCAGTTCGCGCACTATACGCACGCCCTGCTGGTCGCACCGGATCAGTCGTGCCCCATCGAGTTCCGCGGCCGGGTCACCTCGGTGGACACCCGCCGCCGCAAGGCCACCGTGGCGCTCGACGCACGCGCCGAGGGCCGACGGCTGTTCGGATACGCCGCCGCCGAGATGCGGTTCCCCGGGCTATAGCCCGAGCGCTTCGGCGAGCACCCGCCAGGCGCGCGGCAGCTGCGCCTGGAAATCCGACCAGGTGTGCATGCCCTCCGGCGAATACTCCACGGTGGCCGGGATTTCCAGCTCGGCGAGCCGCCCCGCGAAACGGTCGGTGCACTGGCGGGCGCCGGCCTCGAGGGCCACGCCGCCGCCGGCCACCCGCAGCGCTTCGACGACCGAGGCCGCGTTCGCGATCTCGACCAGGTCCGCGGGGGTCGGCGCACCGCTGGCCGCGGAGAGGTAGATCGCGGTGCCCCTGAGCCTTTCGGCGTTGAGCAGGGAATCGTGCGCCGCCCATTCCGGGGAACCTGCCGGGCCCCACAGGTTCTCGACATCGCCGCCGCGTGAGGCGACAGTGATCGTGGTGACGGCATGGCCCAGCGGATCCGCGGTGGAGTAGCAGCCGCTCATCCCGGCCACCGCCCGATACAGCCCGGGGTGGCGCTGGGCGAGCATCATCGCGGCCTGCGCGCCCATCGAGACGCCCGCGATCGCGCGCTTACCGTCCGAACGCAGCAGCGACTCGGCGATCGGCGGCAGTTCCTCGGTGAGGAAGGTCTCCCAGCGATTCAGCCCGAGCGCCGCGTCCTGGCGGACCCAATCCGAGTACATGCTGCCGGTGCCGCCGCTGGTCAGCACCACATCGACCGGCTTGTCCGCGAAGAACTCCGCGGCCGCGCCCTTGGTGATCCACGCCGAGGTGGGATCACCGTCGACGCCGTCGAGCAGATACAGCACCGGTCGCGGCCCGTCGCCACTGCCGTGCAGCACATCGACGGTGATGATCCGGCGCATGGCCGCCGAGGCGATATGCAGGCGGTCGCGTCGCGGGCCCACCGGTTCGATCCGCAGCAGGCCGGTGCGGGTCATCTTCGGGTCCACCGGAGGCGGCGGGGGTAGGGGCTGGTCCAGCACCGCGGGCTGGGGATCGGGCACATCGGCCACCCCCGGAGCCGCGGCAACCGCGGCGATCGCCAGGATCACCGCGGCTGTCTTCGGTAGTCGTCTGCTCATAGTGTCGCGGCGGCTCGCTGTCTTTCCCGGGCGGCGGCACGGTCCCGCTGTTCCTCGAACCGGCTTGCCTTGAGATCCAATTCGGTCAGGTAGGCGTGCAGATCGTCGCGCGCCCGCTCTCCGTCATCGCGCAGATCGTTGCGCTCGAACACATTCCAGGCCCGAAGTACCGGACGGACCACCACGTCCAGGTGCTGGCGCAGATCGTAGATGCCGTGCTTGGCCAAGAGCACCGCGTTGCGCCGGAAGTTGGGCTGGGTGAGCCCGGGCATCTGGAAGCGGGTCACGATATCGGTGATCGCGCGCAGCATCTCGTTCGGCGTCAAGTCCAGCGCGGCGGCGCTGAGGTTGCGATAGAAGATCATATGGAGGTTCTCATCGGCGGCGATCCGTTGGAGCATAGCCTCGGCGATCGGCTCGGCGCAGGCGGTTCCGGTATTGCGGTGGCTGATACGAGTCGCCAACTCCTGCAATGTCACATACGCCACTGAACGCAGGAATTGCGGTCCTTTCTCGGGTTTCGCGACCCCGGTGGTCATATGTGCCATGCGGGCCTGCTCCAACGCTACCGGATCGACCGCGCGGGTCACCACCAGATAGTCACGCAGGACGATCCCGTGCCGGTTCTCCTCGGCGGTCCAGCGCCCCACCCAGGTTCCCCACACGCCGTCGAGCGAGAACGAGTCCGCGATCTCCCGGTGATAGGACGGCAGATTGTCCTCGGTGAGCAGATTCGTCACCATCGCCGTCCGCGCCACCTCCGACAGGCGCGATTGCTCCGGCTCCCAGTCCACCCCGCCCAGTGCGGCGAAATTGCGGCCGTCGTCCCAGGGAACGTAGTCGTGTGGATTCCAGTCCTTGGCCTTGCGCAGGTGATCCTCGAGCAGGCGCTCGGCGGTCGGTTCCAGTTCACGCAGGATATCCAGATCGGTCAAGCTGCTCGGCACCGGTTACTCCTTTATCCCCCTTGGTTTTCGAGGTGGTCCGAGGTTAGGCCGGTGCGAACCCGATTCCGCGGCTTCGGCGCCGGAATCAGGGATATCACCAGCGACGACCTGTGCGGTTGGTCGGAATCACAACCGGATGAGCCCGGTGCGGCCCCGCGGCGGATTCGGCGGCCGCGATGGCACCGGGCGACGGTCCTGGGTTACCGTCGACCCTCGCCGCGGAACAGGCGGCCGGATATGAGTTCGAAGGGCTGTACAAGAGTGAGCGTCACGCGAGAGAAGCTGGAACACCTCCGGGACATCCTGGAGCTCGCCGCCGAACCGGCGGGTGAGACCGGCATCGCGAAACGCAAGGCCAAAGGCATACCGAGCGCCCGTGAGCGGGTGCGCATGCTGCTGGATCCGGGGACCTTCGTCGAACTGGGCGCGCTGGTGCGCAAGCCGGCCGACGGTCCTAGAGGACGGCAGGAGGCGGAGCCGACGGGGCGGGTGAGCACCGCGATGTACGGCGACGGCGTAGTGACCGGGCGCGGTGCGATCGACGGCCGCCCCGTGGTGGTGATCTCGCACGACCAGACCGTCTACGGCGGCTCGGTCAGCGAGATGTTCGGCCGCAAGGTCGGCGCCGCCATGGAATTCGCTTACAACAACGCCTGCCCCGTCGTCTGCGTCAACGATTCCGGTGGCGCCCGCATCCAGGACGGCGTCACCTCGCTGGCCTGGTATGCGACCATGTGCCGCCGGCAGGAGGACCTGTCCGGCTATGTGCCGATGGTCGCGGTCATGCTCGGAAAATGCGCGGCCGGCTCGGTCTACGGGCCGATCAATATGGATGTCCTGGTCGCCACCGAGGATTCCTACATGTTCGTGACCGGCCCCGAGGTGATCAAGGCGGTCACCGGCTCGTCGGTCACCGCCGAGGAGCTCGGCGGCGCGGCGGCGTTGCAGACCAACGGAACCGTGCATCACGTCGCGGCCACCGAGCAGGCGGCCTTCGACTGGGTGCGCGACTACCTGAGCTACCTGCCGAGCAGCTGCCTGGAGCAGCCGCCCGTGTTCAATCCCGGCCTGGAACCCGAGCTCACCGACACCGACCTGGAGCTGGACCGGTTCATGCCGGACTCGGACAAGGCCGGCTACGACATGCACGAGATCGTGCTGCGCATCTTCGACGACGGCGCCTTCCACGAGCTCGGCGCCGGCACCGCCCGGAATCTCATCACCGGCTTCGCCCGGGTCGACGGCCGGCCGGTGGGCGTGGTCGCCAATCAGCCGCTCGTACTCGGCGGCGCGCTGGACGCGGCCTGCTCGGACAAGGCCGCGCATTTCATCCGGCTGTGTGACGCGTTCAATGTCCCGCTGGTCTATGTGGTGGACACTCCGGGCGTGCTGCCCGGGGTCGACGAGGAACGCAATCAGGTCATCAAGCGCGGCGGCCGCATGTTCCGCGCGCTGATCGAGGCGACGGTCCCGATCGTGACGGTGGTGACCCGCAAGGCCTACGGCGGCGGTTACGCGGTGATGGGCTGCAAGCAGCTCGGCGCGGACATCAGCCTGGCCTGGCCGACCGCGCGGCTGGCGGTGATGGGCGCGGAGTCCATGGTGAGCATCGTCGGCCGCAAGCAGCTCGCGGTGACGCCGCCGGATCAGCGCGCGGCGGTGCGGGATCAGATGATCGACTTCTACAACGCCACCGTGGCCACGCCGTGGACCGCCGCCGAACGCGGCTACATCGACGCGGTCATCGAGCCGTCGCGGACCCGGCTCGAGATCCGCCGGGCGCTGCGGCTGCTGCGCGACAAGGATGCGCGCCGCCGCGCCAATCCGCGAAAGCACAATCTGTTTCCGATGTAACGAATTGTGCTGTGTCACAATGACGGCCATCTTGTCACTTGCTACCACGACTCGCGCGGAGCGTTGTGAGACTGACAGAACCCACTGTGATCCAGAGCACAAAAGGGTTCGAAACACCTAACCTCGAAGCATGACTGGAGGAGACGAACCGACCACGGTCGTCAAGGAGATACTGAACTACTTCGGCAAGTGCCCGGCCTGCGGATATCCGGCCCGAGCCGTCGAAACCCACGCACCCTCGGTGCGTACCGGCGAGGTGCAGGTGACCATCTCGGCCACCTGCGACCTCCCCTGCGGCTGGTCCGGCCCCGTGGCCCGCACGGTCATGACCCGGAAGTAGGCGCGGCGCTTCAGCATTCGCTGAGCGCCGGGACCCCGCGCAACCGCTCGTCCAGCCAGACGACCGACTCCGGATAGCCCACGGCCGCACCGATCACATGCTCACCGAACACACTGCGATACACCGCGGACGCACCGAGCGCGCACTGTTCCCGATACAGATTCCGCGCTCCCTCCGCCGGGATCCAGAACTCCTGCTCGCCGTTGTAGATATACAGCGGCACAGCGGATTTCCGGCCGGCCATCCGGGTCACCCGGAACACCTCGGCCGCGAACTCCGAGTGCAGCGGATCCGGGAAATTCGCCGCGACATCGATCGGCAGCATGAGCACCCCGGCCGTGGCGAACACGCTGATACACAGGTCTTTCACCGGAGAGGTGGTCACCCAGCGCGCGAGATTGTTCATCCGGCCCAGGATCTCCGGCCGCTCCCGGGCCACCCCGAAGGTGGCACCCATGAATACCGCCGAGGCCAGATTGCCGTTCATGCTGCGCGCCAGGATCTCGTAGTCGGCCGGGACACCGCCCAGCGCCGCGCCGACCACCACCCCGTCCAGCTCCGGTGCGTACTCCGCCAGCAGCTTCACCGCACCGTGCGTGGCGATCGCCCCGCCGGAATAGCCGTGCAGCGCGAAGCCGCTGGCGCCGAACTCCGCCGGCAACCGGTTGCGCACGGCCCGGATGCTGTCGAGGATCGCGTGCCCGGCGACATACGGTTCCGCATAGGCCATCCACGGACCCTGATGATCGGGAATCAGCACCGCGTATCCGCGCAGCAACGCCAGCTGGGTGGTCGGCGGGAGATAGTCGGTCACGCTGATCTCCGATGCCAGCCCATGGGCCAGGCTGTAGCCGGGCGTGCAGTCCCGGCCGAGCGCGTCGATCGGCAGATTGTTGACCAGGACCGGGCGATCCCCCGGACCGGGCCAGACACCCACCGGAATCACCAGGGTCGCGGTGGCGAACGACGGGCGCCCGTGCGCGTCGGTCGTGCGGTACTTCAGCATCAGCGCCTGCCGGAACGGCATCAGGACCAGCACGCCCGCGGTCGCGGTGACGTCGCGCACCTCGATCACCTCGCCGGGCGCGTACGCCTCCAGATTCACCGGCCAGGCATCGAAGATCGGATCGCCGACATCGCTGGGCAGCGTCGCCCGCCACAGCGCGTCCAACCCCGGTGTGCCGCCCGCGGATTCGACCAGCTCGGGGGCGTTGGGGCGGACCGGTGGATCGACCGGCGGCGGCGGGATGACCTGATCGATCCACTGTTGCAATCCCGGCAGCAAGCTCCCGGAGATATTCGGAACGGCTGGAAACGGCGGCGGCGCGGGCGGTTGCGCGGTGGCCGGAACGGCGAAGAGCGGGCACAACAGGAGCGCGGTGAAAAGCAGTGCGCGCGAACATCTCATAGCACGAACCCCTGGGTGGACGGCAGTGTCCCTGCCACCCGGAATGTCGCGGCTTTCGGATCTCTGCGGTACCAGCCCCCCGAAATGCCCCGGTGAAACCGGGCACAGGACACTCAGGCTAGCCGCACCGGGGTGCCCGAATGTCCGTTTCGAGCACAGCCTCCATCGCCCTGCGGCCGAATCGCAACAAAGTACGCGAATCACGGCTCATACGACCGGGATCCGCGTACCTTGCGCATGTCACCTGAGCGAAGGCCACCGCCCTGATCCGGTGACCATCGCCTCCGGGCGCGCTCAGCAGTTGCTCGGCGCGGGCTCCCCGCGGAAACGCGCGTCCAACCAGCCCAGCGCCTGTGGGATGCCCAGCACCGCCGCGGTGAGGTGATCGGGCACCGGGATCTGCTCGGCCTGTAGCCGAACTCCCTCCGCACACCAGTGCCGGTTGGTGTTGACGATCGCGTCCACCGGTACCAGTCCATCGATGGGCGAATGCCATTCGAAGACCGGGATCGTGGGCGCGCCGTCGTACAGCTCGAGACTGTTCTCCTCCACCACCGCGCGGGCGTCCGCGTCGTTGATCATGGAGGTGGTCTTGGCGAAGTCCATGGCGCCGCGCCCCGCGCCGGCGGCAAGGATGTCGTTGGTGCAGCTGTTGGCCATCGCGGCGCGCGCGGCCAGCCCGCGGTCGTTGAGCTGATCGCTGAGCGGGAACCGCTTCGGATACTCCCGCTCCAGGCCGAGCCCCGCCGCCAGCGCCAGCCCGAACACCGGGTGCGCGTTCAGTCCCAGGCCCTCCATCATCTTCACCAGATTCATCGGCACGCCGCCCATGGCGGCGCCGGCGATCTCCAGTTCCGGCGCGTAGCGCGGCTGCAACGCCGCCGCCCACGCGGTGGCCATACCGCCACCGGAATATCCGATCATGGTGGTCGGGCTCTTCTCGACCCGCAGTTCCCGCACGTTCTTCACCGCGCGGATGCCGTCCAGCGTGATCTGCCCGCCCAGCTTGGCGGCGCCGTAGGCGAACTGGGGGCCCAGGTGGTCGGGCAGTGCGACCGTCCAGCCGCGCTGGAGCAGCACATTCCAGCCCGGGGCCTCGCGCACGATGAGGTTCGGGTCCTTGGTGTAGAGCACCCGCGACACCGAGCATTCCGAGCCGAGCCCGTTGATGATGTGCTGGAAGGACAGCAGCGGGCCGTCGGGCCGATGCGCGTTCGGCGTCAGCACCGTGGTGGTGGCGACGATCGGCTCGCCGAGAGAATTGGTCGACCGGAACCGCACCTGCGTGACCGTGGTGTCCGGGAAGATCGCCAGCGGCGGCAGTGCGCGCACGCCGAGCACTTCGCCCGGCTCCTTGTCTTCCAGATCCGGCGACTGCGCGTAGAACGGATCCGGATCGGGCGCCGGATACAACGGCGCGCTGTTCCCGCCCTGCGCTGTGGCGAGCACCATCAGCGCACCGAGCACCATCGCACCCACCACTCGCGACAGTCGGCTTCTACTTCTTCTCGAACGTAGGGCTGTACCCATCGACGTAAGCCTCTCCCTGGTCCAACGTTCGTGATCATCTTCAAACATCACGGTCGCCGGGCGGCAGAGCGCACCACGATTATGTTGGCAATTCACAAGTTTGACCGATTCGGCCTGTGCGGTCGGCCCACCGGCCGTCCCCGGTCGGATACGCGGCACCGGAGCTCCGATGGCTAGGCTCGAGGACAGACAGAGAGGAAGGTCCTGTGGCTCATCACCTGTGGTCGCGGCTGGCGGTGGCGGCCGGTGTCGTCGCGGTGGCAGGATGCGGCGGCGCGACGGATCCGGCGGGCGCGCCGGCTTCGACGACCGTCGCCGCCACGACGACGCCCACGGTGTCGCCTGTGGTTTCGCCGACGCCCACCGTCGATCCGTATGCCGGCGTCGCCCTGATCGATCGGGTCGAATGGACCACCGGTGTGGACGGGGCGCGACTGCTGGTGTTTCCCTCGCCCGCGGGTCGCAGGACCAGTTATCCCCGCTCCGACGAACGGGCTTGGCAGGAGATTCTGGCCGCGGCGCCGGACGCCGACGCACCGGGCATGCGCGATCAATTCGTGTGCCATTGGGTGTGGGCCCGGCTGGTGCAGCCGAACAAACCGAGCTGGAATCTGGAGCCCTGGCGGCCCGCTGTCGGATATCAAGCCACCGTCGATGCCACCTGCAATCCCGGCGGTCCCGAACGCTGAATGTAACTCGGAAATAACCAATATTTTTCGTGTCGCGGGGAATTCCCCCGCCGTTCGCACAATCCACCCTGCCGCCCCGACGCGGCCCCGGCACACCGGCCCGGACGAGCCGAACCCCGCGCGCACCGCGCAGGTGGGAGCGGGTGCGCGCGCAGGTCTCGATTCGGTCAACCAAACCACCCGGTCGGGACGCTGCGAAACGCGCCCAGAATCGTGAAAAGCGGGTCGGGCGAATGCAATCGATAGTGCAGATGTACTTGCATCTGAAAGGCCACCAGCCCTAAACTCAACCGGCAGGGCTTTACAGGGGACAACCAGGGGAGGCCGCATGAGCGAGCCGACGGTAATGTTGCCAAAGGTTCGCTGCCGCCATACCAGAGGGGCGTTCGAATGAACCAACCATATTTCGGCGGCCGGGTCGGTTTCGCCGATACCGCATTGGCCGACCAGCCAGCGAACGGTACAACAATGAGCACATTGCCAGCCCACAGCGGCCACCGAAAAGCAGCGCATTCACGCGATACCGCGGTCGCGTTCGTCATCGATGCCGTCGAGTCCACCGGCGCCGCCACCAGGAACGATTTCGATATCGATCGGATCGTTTCCACGGCCCACGCCATGGCAGACGACTGGGATATGAACGTCCTGCAGCCATCGACGTTCTGGCGCATCGCCTCCATCTGCATCAAGCAGTAGCCGACCTCCTGCGGCGGCCGCGGTCGAACACCGCTGTGCCGCAGTACCTTTCGGGTGTACCGCCGACCTCGCGCCACCCGACAGAGGTCTTTGCCGCCGTCACCCGGCCCGCGGCCGTACCGTCGCCGGCTAACCGGTGGATCGCACAGTTCCCATGTCCCGGCACGCTTTCGGGTTCGCCCCGCCGCGTGCCGGGACATGCTGGAATAACGGACAATTCACCCGACTGTCGGACCAGTGTCGTTCGCCGACCCGAATCCGGCCAAGACACGGGCATTCTCGCGTCGACGACGACCACACAAACGCAAGAGTGCGGGCGACCGAACCGGTCGCCCGCACTCTTGCGTTCGTCTTATTGCACGCCGTTCGCACCCGAGGGGTGCGAACGCTGTGTGAGTCTCGAGGAGGTCACGAACCGGCCGCGTACTCGCCGATCAGATCCAAGGAGCGGTCCGGCGCCAGCGACTGGACGCTCAGCCGATCCATCACCGCCAGATACGTCTCCAGATCCTGCCGGCGATCCAAATACAGTGCGCTGGTGAGATGTTCGAGGTAGACGATGTCGGGCAGCTCGCGTTCGGAGAAGCGCAGAATACTGAACGAACTGCCCGCTGCCGCGTATTCGCCCGCGGCATAGGGCAACACCTGGACGGTGACATTCGGCAGCGCGGCCAGCTTCACCAGGTGCCGCATCTGATCGCGGTGCACGCCGGGCCCGCCGACCGAACGGTGCAGCGCGGCTTCGTCGATCACGGCCCAGAGCACGGGCGGATCCGTGCGATACAGCAACTCTTGGCGATGCTGCCGCACGGCGACGCGACGCTCGGTATCGGCGTCGTCGCTGCCGAGCGACAGCACGGCCCGCGCATAGTCGGGCGTCTGCAACAGCCCAGGCACCAAATGCGCCTCGTAGGTACGGATCTTGCTCGCCGCCTGCTCCAAACCGAGGTAGGTGCCGAACCACGACGGCAGCAGGTCACTGTAGCGATGCCACCAGCCGGGCTCGTTGGCCCGCCTGGCCAGATCCAGGAATCGCTCTCGTTCGTCGGGATCGGTGATCCCGTAGAGCGTCAGCAGATCTCGGATATCGCGTTCTTTGAAGCCGGTGCGGCCCAGTTCGAGACGGCTGATCTTGGCGTGCGAGCCCCGAATCGCATCACCCGCGGCCTCGCGGGTGATGTTGCGACGTTCCCGGAGCTTTCGCAATTGCCCGCCGAGCGCGATCCGAAGCACGGTCGGACCACGTTCCACGGCAACCGATTGCACCGAGTCGACGTTATCGGGTTCTGCGATCATGGAGTTCGTCTCCGATACTCGAGGTTGCCCACCAGTGTGTCACAGACATACCGCCCGACGACACACCGCACCGACCGCAATGTTACCGCTCAGCAAGTCAGGTCGTCGAATTCTCCCGCCTTCGCCCCGCGGACGAACGCGTCGATCTCCGGACGGGTGTAGAAGATCATCGCACCCTCGGGGTCACGCGAGTTGCGCATGGCCACCAGGCCGCCGGATGCCTGCGCCAGTTCGACACAGTTACCGCCGCTGGGACCGCTGAACGAACTCTTACGCCAAGCGCTTTCGATCGTGCGTGTCGTGTCGGACATTTCCCCACTCCTCGGTTCCGCAGTGTAGAGATCCTTCGATGCCGGTTTTGCATCTGCACTCTCAAATGTTCTTGCATTTGCACCGACATTCGGACGATAGCACGAAGTTCACCATGGCGCACAGGGTTTTTCATACCTACCGGTCGGCTTTTTCGCGGTAATTTTAGCCATGCTCGAAAAAGGCGTGTTCAGCTCGGCAATCCGCGCTGCTCGGCCAACTTGAATCTTGTACTGTCACAGTGCACATCGGATACACCAGCCGTTCGCGACAGCCATTTTCGGCGCGCCGCGCGGACATCACTCGCTGAGGAGTACACCCGCCATGCCTGATGACGATGCCCCCCTGATTCGGACCGACATCCCACATTCGGCCCGCATCTGGAACTACTGGATGGGCGGCAAGGATTACTACGAAATCGACCGCATCGCCGGCGATGCCGGGCTGGAGGTCGACCCCGACATCAGAACCATGGCCACGCAGTCCCGGCAATTCCTGATCCGGGCCGTACAGTTCCTCGCGCGCGAACGCGGCATCTCGCAGTTCCTCGATATCGGCACCGGCCTGCCGACCATGCAGAACACCCACGAGGTGGCCCAGAGCATCACGCCCACAGCGCGAGTCGTCTACGTGGACAACGATCCGCTGGTGCTCGCGCACGCGCGCGCGCTACTGACCAGCACCACCCCCGAGGGCGTCACCACCTACGTCAACGTCGACTATCACGAACCCGAGCGCATCATCGCCGATGCCAAGAACGTACTGAACTTCCAGGAGCCGATCGGCGTCATGTTCATGGGGGTGCTCGGCCACGCCCGCAGCTACGAGGACCTGCGCCGCATCGTCGACACCGTGCTGGCGGCCGTTCCGTCGAACAGCTTCCTGGTCATGTGGGACGGGACCGACGACAGCAAGGCGTATGTCACGCTCTGCGAGAATTACTCGGGAACCGGTGGCACGCCCTATATTCCGCGGCCGCAGGAGCAGATCCGCGCCGTGTTCGATGGGCTGGAACTGATCGACCCCGGATTCGTCTCCATCACCCAGTGGCGCGCCGAGGACACCGAGGTCGGTGCGGCCCGCCCGATTTCCGCTTACGGAGCGGTCGCCCGGAAGCCCTGAATTCGGTTCGCCGAGACAGTTCCGACCAACCGGTCGGAACTGTCTTTTCTTATGCGCTGGTGAATATTCGGCGGTGCCGTCGACCGTGCAAATGTACTTGCATCTGCAAGGCGCAGACGCATAAAATCGAACGCACAGTTAACGGGGAGGTACGCGGGAGTTTCGTTCCCGCGGTGCCACATTCACCTCCCCTCTCGGCAGAGGCGAGGGTGGTCGACCATGAACCAGGCATTCCGAACTACCCACCGGGTCACGGCCGCTCACCACGCGCGCCTACCCGCTACCGATTTCGGGTCCGAATGCGGTAGCGAGCCGGGTGCGCTCACCTACCGCCGGGCCCGCGAGATCCTGTTCACCCACGAGGTGCACGGCCCCTCCTGCCGCCAGTGGCTGGCGGCCGCCGCCTACCTGTCCGCGGGCCTGGACGACGAGTAGCCCCGAAGTCGCCCGACGCCCTGCGCAACCCGGCTGTCGGCGATGCCGCACGCCCCCGCGGATCCCACGGAAGCTTCCCTACGTTCATAACTTTTTCGTATAGTGATGCAACGATTCGGGCGCGGTTCGATTACGTCCGATGTGGCATGGAAGCGACACCTATGACCTTCTCCGCGTTGGACTTGTCCACCGAACTACCCGCTGCGGCACTGGAGATCGGCGGCCGGCCCGCCTCGGTCCCGCTGCAGAACACCGATCGGGTGGCATCGCGAATGGTCGGTTACTTCGCCACCTGTATGGCTCCGTGCCGCACGCTGCCCGGTGAGCAACTGCGCGGCGACGTCACCAAACTGACCCGAACAGTCCTGACGCTGGCCGCCGAGATGTTCGACCGGCGCGCCGTCCCGGACGCCGAACGGCTGACCGAAGTGCGCGAGGCAGCGACCCAATGGGCCCGGGAGGCAGTGCCGCTGGGCACCATCCTGCGCGCCTACCACGAGGGCGTGCGCATCGCGCTGGGCCTGGTGACCGCGCAGGCCAAGGCCGACGATGTCGACGAACTCCTGGTCGCCTCCGATCTCATGCTCGAACTGCTCGAGGCCATCACCGTCACCGTCTCCGACGCCTATGTCGAGGAACAGCACCTGGTCGCGCGCGAACACCAGACCGCAGCCCAGACTCTCGCCTCGGCTCTGCTCAGCGGGCGCGGCAGCTCCGCGCTGGCCCGCCAGGCGGGAATACCGGTGGCCGAGTCGTATCACGTGGTCGCCCTGTCGGTTCCGCAGCATCCCGACGAACGCGATCCACGCGTGGACGCCGAGGTCGCCGCACGACGCAAGCTGCGCCGGCTCCAGTCCGCGCTGGCCACCGTCTTCGATTCCCGCGCATTGGCGCTGCTGTCCACCAAGGGCGGCACCCTGCTCGTCCCGCAGGGCGACGGTGTCCCCGAGGTCACCGCCGAGACCCTGGATCGGCTGGCCGAGGCCGCCGAGGTCCCATTGACCGCCACCCTGGTCACCAGCGAGACCGATCAGATTCCCGAGGCGGCCGATCAAGCGCACGAGCTGCTGAATCTGGTCCGGGTCGGCGGCCGCTCCCCCGCCCTCTACGAGATGGCCGATCTCGCCGTGGAGTATCAGCTGACCCGCGGCGGCCCGGCCACCCGGCGAATCGCCACCGCGCTCGACCCGCTGGACGCGCATCCCGAACTCTTCGACACCATGCGGGCCTACCTCGGCAACGACATGAACCGCCAGCTGACCGCACGTCAGCTGTATGTGCATCCGAATACCGTCGACTACCGGCTGCGCCGTATCGCCCAGCTCACCACCATCGATCTGGCCACTTCGGCCGGCATCTCGCAGGCCTCGATCGCGCTGCTCGCCCGCGACCTGGACCGCACGGTCGCACGGAGGCTCTGAGTCGAAGATCGTTGCCGAGATGCAACGCGAATTCGGAAACTCGCCAACTGATTTCGCGAGAGCATGGGTAACTCGTCGGGTACGCCCGAAGTCCAGCCGGATGCCTGACCGCCGACCCGGTCAGGAACTCGCGGGGCTCTCACGACCGGCAAAGAACGCGGAGAGGCGAGACAGTGCGCATAGCGGAGATATTGCGTCGGAAAGGTAATGCCGTAGCCACGGTTACACCGGAGACCACCGTTCGTACCCTGCTGGGGATTCTGGCCGAGCACAATATCGGCGCGGTCGTCGTGACCCCGGACGACGCCGAGATCGCGGGCATCGTCTCCGAACGCGATGTGGTGCGCCGGCTGCACGAGTTCGGCGCGCAGGTGCTCGACCGCCCGGTATCGGACATCATGACCCGCGCGGTCCGGACCTGCTCGCCCGCCGACCACGTCGACGGGCTGCGCACCACCATGACCGAACACCGGATCCGGCATCTGCCGGTGGTGCAGGACGGCCGGTTGATCGGCATCGTCAGCATCGGCGACGTGGTCAAGAGCGCGATCTCCGAACTGGCGAGCGAGCGCCAGCAGCTCACCGAATACATCCAGGGCAGATACTGATCGCCGCCGCGCCGTCTCAGTACTGGTCGCCGCCGCCCAGATCGGACGAGAGCCAGCGCTGCGGGCGCATGCGCACGGTGATCATCGCGCCGAAGCCCGCGGCGATCTCCAGATAGCCGTCGACCTGATCGGCGGGCAGATAGTGGGCGGCCACCTCGCGGTGCTCGTCCTCGGTCATGTCCGTGACGCCGACGATCGGACCTTCCACCGACACATAGCGCACGGTCGGCGCGACCCGCTGCGCCAGCAGACCGAGGCGACCCGCTTCCCGCAGGAACCGCGCCTTGCGCGACTGCGCGCCGGTGACGAACCAGAGTTCGCCGCCCGGCTCGTACCGGTACCAGATCGGCACGGTGAGCGGGCCCCGGCCGGGTTCGGCACACAGGGACAGCGCCCCGATATGGGGCTCGGCGAGAAACTGCTGACGCTCTTCCGGATTCAGAGGCATGCCACCAGGATGCACCGGGGCACCGACAGATCCGCCGAGCACGCGCCACGCGCACGACAATCGCTGCACGCCAACAGAACTGCGAACGAGTCGGACCTGCGGACGCGGCGGGACGGATAAGCTGGTTGGGTCCATGCGCATCCTGTGAAGGGAGCGTTCGTTGCCGCCATCCGCCCCCACCCGAGCGCCGCAGCTCCCCGAGTCGATCCGTGACCTGTTCCCCGCGCTGGCCCGGACCGGCGAGGTCTACCTCGACAGTGCCGCGACGACCCAGAAACCACGTCCGGTCATCGAGACCATCCACGACTACCACGCCGCGCGCACGGCCAACGCGGGGCGCGGCACCTACCCGTGGGCCACCAGTCTCGATGCGCGCCTGGCCCGGGTGCGGGCCCGTGCCGCGGCGTTCATCGGCGCGCGCCACCCCGACGAGGTGGTGTTCACCGCCGGCGCCACCGCGGCGCTCAACGCGGTCGCGCTGTCCTGGGGCCTGGCAGAACTCGCCGACGGCGACCAGATCCTCTACAACCCCCGCGATCACGCCTCCAATATCTATCCCTGGCATCATCTGCGCGACCTGCTGGCGCGCTTCGGCCGCCGGATCGAGTTGGTCGCCTATCGCAGCACCGCCACCGGCGAGGCCGACATCGCCGACATTCTCGCCGCGCTGACCCCGCGCACCCGGCTGATCACCACCAGCCATCTGCATCACGTGTACGGGGGGCGCACCACGCTGGAGGAACTGCGCGGCCGGCTCGATCCGCGGGTGCTGCTGTGTTTCGATTGCAGCCAGAGCGGCGGGCACCTGCCGGTGGATGTCACCGAGCTCGGCGCGGACTTCGCGGTCTTCGCCGCGCACAAGATGTTCGGCGCGCCCGGCACCGGAATCCTCTACTGCCACCGCCGGATTCACGATCGGCTGCTGCCGTTCCTGCCCGGCGGCGGCTCCGGTGTCCGGCTCACCGGCACCGGCCTGACACGCAGCGGCATGCCGGAACTGCTGGAGGGCGGTACGCACAACATCCCCGGCATCCTCGCCCTGGGCAGCGCACTGGAAGTGCTGGAATCACTGGACATGACCGTCGTCGCCGCGCACAATCGCGAGCTGACGCTGCGCCTGATCGACGGGCTGCGCCGGGTGCCCGGGTGCGAATTCCTGCCGGGTCCGGCCTACGCGTCGTGCGCGGTCGGCTACGGCATCCTCTCGTTCACCCTGCCCGGAATCAGCGCCGCCGACCTGGGTTTCGTCCTCAGCGAGCTCGGCTTCCTGGTGCGCACCGGCCTGCACTGCGCGCCCGGCGCCGACTCCGAGTCCGTGCGGGTCAGCACGCATGTCTACAACACCCGCGACGAGATCGACCGATTCACCGCGTGCGTGCGGACGATCGCCGAGGAGGTTTCGTGAGTACCGATATGCCTCGCTACGACCGGCGGGCCGCGTCCCGCGTGCTGGCCGCGCTGGCACAGCCCGGAGTGTTCGGCACCGGGCCCGCAGTGCCCGAACCGCCGCGGATCGAATACACCGCCCGCGCCCTGAGAACCGAGCCGAACAGCCATCTCACCTACTCCCAGCGGCTGTACCTGGATCGGTTCATGCGCCCGTGCCGGCCGTACCAGGTCACCAGCGCCACGCATCGGATCACCTGGACCGACAGCGACGGTGTCCCCAACACCGGCCACTATCGCGCCGACGGGCTCGGACCGCTGGTGCCGATCGCGGTCCGCGAGACGGCGCTGGCGCTGTGGCACAGCATCGCCTCCGACGCCGACCTCGCGCGGCGTATGGCGGCGCTCGGGCCGCGCGAACAGGCGGTACTGGCGGGCACCACCACCGATCACGATCCGCTCGAGATCTTCCGGGTCGGTATCGAGGCGACCGGTCGCGCGCTGGCCCAGCATGCCCTGCTGGCCCGGCAGACGCCGTACCGCGGCGCGGCCGAATTCGCGCACGGGATGCGGGATTCCGGCCTCTTCGCCGCCGTGGCCACCCGGTGGTACTGGGAGTTGCAGGCCTCCACCTACCGGCGCGGCATGATCCCGGTGACTCTCGCCGCCCAGCCCGACGGCACCGTCCGTTACACCGCCGAGACGGTGGCGACCCTGCGCGCCATGAAGGACGCCACCATCGATGACGCGCACCAGGTCATGCGCCGGGCGACCACGAGCGAGGGGCTGTCGGTCGCCGCGGCCATCGCCAAGTACCACGAGGAGCTCGATCTCATCTCCCGCCAATACGCGCTGCTTCCCGCCGGCACCCGGCCCGCCTGCCTGGCCGCCATGCCGCATCAGCTCGGCGGCGCGCACTACAGTCTGCTCCCGGTGGTAGTCGAGGAGTTCGTCACGGTGTTCGACCAGCTGGCCGCGCGGTGCCGGATCGCCGAGGTCCCCGGCGAACTCGACGAACTCGGCGCCGACACTCCTGTCACCGGCGAGGACCGGATCTTCTATGTACCGGATATGAACTGCAAACACTGTGTGCGCACCATCTCCGGTGTGCTCGAGTCCATGGGGATCACCGTCGCCGAGATCGACCTGCTCAGCAAGCGGGTGGTGGCCGAGTTCCGCAGTCCGCGCAATCGGGCACGGGCTTTCGAGGCCATCCGCGACGGCGGCTACAACCCGGTCCTGGAGCGGCCCGCCGCACAGCCGACGGAATCCGCGGTATGACAGCTCTGCCCGCGCTGCCCGCAAAGATCCATCCGCTGGTCCGCGCCTTCCTGGACACCCGCGCCGCCATCGACGAGACCCTGCTGCGGTTCGGTTCACCGGTGCACCTGGTCTTCCCGCAGGTGTACGCGGAGAATCTGAAGCGGCTGCGCACGGTGCTGGAGCAGCGGCTGCCCGGGCATCGAATCTGCTACGCGCACAAGGTGAATCGATCCCGGGCCTTCGTGCGCGCGGCCGAGCACGCGGGCGCCTCGATCGATGTCGCCTCGCCACAGGAGCTGGCCCACGCCCGCGCGGCCGGGTTCGACGCGAGCCGGATCGAGGCCACCGGCCCCAAGACCGATGGGTTCCTGCGTGATCTCATCGACAGCGGCGTGACCATCAATGTCGACAATGCGTGGGAACTGCGCCGGATCGGTGAGCTGGCCGGTGACCGCGAGCGCGTCCCCGTGCTGCTGCGAGTCTCCGGATTTGCGGGCATTCCGGTGAGCCGATTCGGGCTGCCGCCACAGCAGGTGGACGAGGCCCTCGAACTGCTCGCCGCGCAACCGGCCCAGCTCTCGTTGCGGGGCTTCGCTTTTCATATCGACTCCGGCGAGATCACCGAACGCGTGCGCGCCGTCGAGACCTGCCTGACGCTGATCGAGCGGGCGCACGAACGTGGGCTGAACCCGTCCGTGCTGAACATCGGTGGCGGACTCCGTCAGGTGTTCACCGCCGACGCCGACGCCTTCGACGAGTACGTGCGCGCGCTGCGGGCGGCGCTGCTCGGGCGCGGTGAACCGATGACCTGGGCGAACAATACCTTCGGCTATCACATCGACGGCGGCGCCGTGCACGGCACACCGGTGTTCCACAAGTACGCGAACACCGTTGCGGCACACCGCATGCTGGACGACATATTGACCGCCCCGCTGGCGGGGCACGGTGGCCGCACGGTGGCCGGGCTCGCCGCCGACAATCTGCTCGAGCTGTGGATCGAACCCGGTAAGGCGCTGGTCGACCACGCCGGGATCACTCTGGCGCGCGTGGTGTTCGTCAAAGAGCTCGCCGACGGCACCGTCCTGGTGAATCTGGACCTGAGCCGGGATTCGGTGACACCGGCCGACCAGGAGGTCATGGTCGACCCGCTGGTGCTGCCGGGCGGAGTCCGCCCGGCCGGTCCGGTGGGCGTGTTCTTCGCCGGGCGACTGTGCCTGGAACGCGACATGATCACCAATCACAAGGTGTGGCTGCCGTACTACCCGCAGCCCGGCGACCTGGTGATCTTCCCGAACACCGCCGCTTACCACTCGGATCTGTCGGCCGCGCGGGCCGCGATGCATCCGCTGCCGGACAAGCTGGCGGTGGACCTGCGGTCGGGCAGCTTCCAGGTGTGCCACGACAGCGACTACGAACCGCGGCGCCGCGCGCCCCACACCGGAGCGCCGTAATGCGCTACGACCACATCACCGAGTTGATCGGTAACACTCCGCTGCTGCGCCTGGACCCGGCCGTGCACCGGCTCGCCGGAGTCGAGCTGTACGCGAAACTGGAGTCGCACAACCCTTTCGGCTCGGTCAAGGACCGGGTCGCCTGGGGCATGCTCCGCGAGGAACTGGACCACCTGCGCGCCGGCGGGCAGCGCCTGATCGAGGCCTCCAGCGGCAATACCGCCAAGGCGTTGCGGGTGCTGGGTGGGCTGCACGGTATCGAACTGCGCGCGGTGACCAATCGGATCAAGGTGGCCGAGGTGCGCGATCTGCTGCGGCTACTGGGTACCGAGATCGTGGAGTTGCCCGGACTGTCCGAATGCCCGGACCCGACCACACCGAACGACGTGTACTCCGTCATCGCAGCCACGATGGCCGCTGAACCCGGTGCGTACCACCATCTTTCGCAGTACACCAACGAGAAGAACGTGGAAGCGCACTGCCTGGGCACCGGCCGGGAGATCCACGAGGACCTGGCCGCCGACGGCATCCACCGCGTCGACTACCTGATCGGCGGCCTCGGCACCACCGGTTCCAGCCGCGGCGCGGCCACCTACCTGCGCAAGCACAACCCGGACCTGCGCACGGTAGCCGTGGTCTCCGAGCGATCGGACTTCATCCCGGGCATCCGCTCGGAAACCGAGATGTGGGAGGTCGGCCTGTTCCAGCCCGACTTCTACGACCACATCGTGACCGTGACGGCCGGGCGCGCGGTGGACGCGACCCTGGAACTGATCACCGGATACGGCGTGCTGGGCGGGCCCACCAGCGGCGCCGCCTACGCCGCCGCCCTGGAAACGCTGGGCGCTCTGGATCTTTCCGGGCGCGACGCGCCGCTGGTCGCGGTCGTCATCGTGTGCGACCGGCTCGAGCCCTACCTGTCCTACCTGGAGAAGCGACGCCCCGAGCGGTTCGGGCGCAGCGATCGCCGCCCGCCCCCCACTGCCGCGGAACTCGCGGCGGCGCCCACCCTCACCCCGCCGGAGCTGGCCCGGCTCGACGAGACCGGACGCCCGGTCGTCGTCGACACCCGTGGCGCCATGGCCTACCGGATCGGACATGTGCCGGGCGCGTTGAACATTCGCGACGACCACCTCGACGACATGCTCACCCAGGGCATGCCGTTCCCACGCTCGCGGCCGGTGGTCTTCGTCTGCCCGGTCGGCGAGATCTCGCGCCGGTTCGCCGCGCTGGCCCGCCGCGACGGCTACGACGCGTCCACCCTCGAGGGCGGCATCACCGCCTGGCGCGATGCCGGGCTGCCGTTGGAGCGAGGGGCGTGAGCGGGCCGCGTCGTCCGGTGATGCGGGATCACCCCGCCGAGGGGACTACTGTAGTGCGGTGCAAACAGGCCAGGAATCAGGCGAGAGCGGCCCCCGCATCTGGGGTGGGACCACACTCAACGAGCGGCGGGAGGCGCGCCGCGCCACGCTGTTGGAGGCCGCGCTGGACCTGATCGGCGAGTCCGGCGCCGCCGGGGTGACCATGCGCGCGGTGTGCCGCCGCGCCAATCTCACCGACCGGTACTTCTACGAGAGCTTCGGCAGCCGCGACGAACTGCTCGACGTGCTCTACCGGCAGGTGGCCGACGAATTCCTCGGGCCCATGACCACTTTCGCCGAGGCCAACGATCCCGCCCGCGATCGCGAGCTATCCGACGTGCTGGTCGACAAGGTGCTCGAAGACCCGCGCAAGTCCCGGCTGTTCCTGGTCGAGCCGTATTCCAGCACCGGCCTCGGTCAGACCACCATCGCCGTCATGCCCGCCTTCACCCGGCTGATCCAGGACCACCTGTTCGCCTACATCGAGGACCCGACCCGGCGCCGGCTGGCCGCGGTCACCATGGCCAGCGGCAACGCGGGCATGTTCTCCGCCTGGTTGAACGGATCGCTGCGGGCTAGCCGTGAGCAGATCGTCGACCACATTGTCGCGACGATCACGGTGTACCGGTCGATCTACAAGTAGCGACGCCCGTGCCGTGCTCGCGGCACCTGATCGACCGAGGAACTGCCTTGCGAACTCTTCCGCCAGGTGGTTGACTGGCCCGCACTCTGCCCCCGCGCGCCCTGGCGCGTGCCCGATCGAAGGAGGTGAGCCGGATGCCCGGCGGAAACAGTCCGATCTTCCCGATAGCCAGCTATTCACTCGGCGTCACCTCGGCAGTGGGCACCCACGGCTGATCGCTGCTCGACGGTGCGCTCCACTCCTGGGGAATACGTCATGTCGACAGTAGAAATGATCATCCGCCTGCTCGCGGGCGTCGGACTCGGCGCCGTCATCGGCTTCGAACGCCAATACCGGGCCCGGGAGGCGGGCCTGCGCACCAACGCCCTGGTCGCCGCCGGGGCCACGCTGTTCGTGCTGCTCTCGGCGCACGGCTTCCACGGCGCCGTCGCCGATCCCACCCGGGTCGCCGCCCAGATCGTCTCCGGTATCGGTTTCCTCGGCGCGGGTGTCATCATTCGCGACGGTCTCACTGTGCGTGGCCTCAATACCGCTGCGACACTGTGGTGTTCGGCCGCCGTCGGGGCGCTGGCGGGCGCGGGCATGCTGGACGTCGCCGCCTGCGGCACGGTCGCCGTGGTGGCGGTCAATATCGCCCTGCGCGCGGCCGGGCGCGCGGTGGACAAGCGCCCGGAAAGCCGCGAATAGCAGCCCGCCGCGCCGAGTTGTTGACATGATGCCAACAGTGGTGGAACCTGTGTCGTAGACCGGCATCGGGGCCGGACGGATCGAGCAGAAGGATCGAGCACAATGGCACGCGCGGTGTGGAGTGACGACGAGGTCGAAGCGGTACGCGAACTCGCCCGGACCTTCTTCGAGAAGGAAGTGGTCCCGCACGAGGAGAAGTTCGTCACCCAGGGCCACCCCGATCGCCACCTCTACAACCGGGCGGGCGAGCTCGGCCTGCTCTGCCCGTCCATCCCGGCCGAATACGGCGGTGGCGGCGGCACTTTCGCGCACGAGGCGGCGATCATCGAAGCCCAGACCGCAGCCGGTGACGGCTCGCTCGGCATGTCGGTGCACAGCGGCATCATCGCGCCCTACCTGCACCACTTCGGCTCCGAGGAACTCAAGCGCCGGATCCTGCCCAAGGCCGCCAGCGGCGAGATGGTGCTGTCCATCGGCATGACCGAACCGGGCACCGGCTCGGACCTGCAAGCCATCAAGACCCGGGCGGTCCGCGAAGGCGACGAATACGTCATCACCGGCTCGAAGATCTTCATCTCCAACGGCTGGCTCTGCGACGGCATCATCATCGCCGCCAAGACCGACCCGGACAAGGGCGCGGCGGGCGTCTCACTCATCTTCGCCGAGGTCTCCGACCAGACCCCCGGATTCGAACGCGGCCGCATCCTCAGCAAGATCGGCGGCAAGGGCCAGGACACCGCCGAACTGTTCTTCGACGGCCTGCGCGTGCCCGCCGCCAACCTGCTCGGACCGGCCGAGGGCCAGGGTTTCTATCAGATGATGCAGATGCTCGCCCAGGAACGACTGGTCACCGGCATCCTCGCGGTCACCATGATGGAGAAGGCGGTCGCGCTCACCGTCGAATACACCAAGGGCCGCGAGGCTTTCGGCAAGCCGCTGTTCGCCATGCAGAACACCAAGTTCGAACTCGCCGAATGCGCGACCATCGCCACAGTGAGCCGCACCTTCCTCGACGACTGCATCGACAAGCACCTGCGCGGCGAACTCGACATCCCCACCGCCGCCATGTCGAAGTACTGGCTGACCGATCAACTCGGCGTCGTCGTCGACCGCTGCCTGCAACTGTTCGGCGGCTACGGCTACATGACCGAATACCCCATCTCCCAGCTCTACACCGGCGCCCGCGTCCTGCGCATCCTCGCGGGCAGCAACGAGGTCATGAAGGATCTCATCGCGCGCTCGCTCTAGGGCCGGTCACCAGCTCACAGGAAGTTCGAGCAGGCCGCCGGTGAGAACATCGCGACGGGTTCTCAGCTGCTCGACCGCAACGGCCAATCGCAATGCCGGAAAGCGGGTGACGAGATGAGCGAACACGGCCTGTAGTTCGATGCGGGCCAGGGGCGCTCCTGTCACACCGCACGAAACACCCGTGGTTACCGGCACCTGCCGAACCGGCGCGAGCGGAGCGGCGTTCCCTGTGTCCCCACCGGTCAAGCCGTGCGTACCGCCAGACCGGGGTAGTCGACGATCAACCCGGCGGTGTCGTAGGTCAGAGTGGCGTGGTAGTCGAATGCTGGAGCCGCGTAGTCGTAGCGGTGGCCGGTCTCGGCGGGCAGGCGCCGATAGTGCTGGGGCAGACGAGTCACTGTGAGATCTTCCGCCGCGACATACGCCGCGGGAGCGTCGGCGGCGGAACCGACGGCCAGATCGAGCCGGTGCACCGGTAGGGCGTTGGTGAATGCCGAAGCCGCCAGGTCGATGTCGAGGCACCCGTCGAGCTCGGGCGCGGCCACCCCGTCGACCCGCCAGTGCCCGAGCCCGTCAGCGTCGACGGTCAGAGTGCGCCGCGCAGTCGGGTAGCGGCCGTCGATCCGAACCGAGCGCGTGTGCCAGTCCTGATCGAGACGCAGTCGGTAGTCGATGATCCAGACCAGATCGTCCTCGGCCGCGGTCGCACAGCCTTCGATCAGGAATCCGGATTGCTCCTCGCGAAAATAGGTCACTTCGAACCCGGTGCGTGCCAGTCGATGCGACCAGGCCGCCGAGGGCGGCAGCGGCGTGAACATCGCACCATGATGCCCGAAACTCTCGCGCTCGAGCCGGTTCTGGCGGCGAATCGGGTGATCAGCGCGCCCTTCCACCTCTCGAGAACACTCCATCAGACACCGAGTCCGCCGGTTGTAACGTATCTCGGCCGGGCTGCGACCGGTGGTGTGTAACAGTGAGTGCGGGCGGTGTGGTAGCGGCGGCCCGAGTGAGGAAGTGCCATGGTGAACGCGCGTCGGGACGGGCGGCCGGGCCGCCGTCGGGGACCGATGGTTCCGCTCTTCGCAGACCTGCTGACCTCGGCGGCGAAATCGGCCGCGGACAACGTGGCGGTCCGTTTCGAGGACCGCGAACTCACCTACCGGGAGTTCGACGAACGATCGGCACAATTGGCGCGTCTGTTGATCGGCCAGGGCATCGGCCCGGGGGATGTCGTCGCGATCGCGATCGCCCGCAGTATCGAATCGGTGCTCGCGGTGTGGGCGCTCGCCCGGACCGGTGCCGCGTTCGTGCCGGTGGACCCGCTGTATCCGAAGGACCGGATCGAGTTCATGCTGGCCGATTCCGGGGCCGTGCTCGGACTCACCACCTCCGCGCATCGTCCGGGGCTGGGTGCGGGAATCCAGTGGCTGGAATTGGATGACCCGGCCGTGCTGCGACAGATGGCCGCTCAGCCGACGCACCCGTTCTGGTACGGCGATCGCCTACGCCCGCTGACCGTGCGGCATCCGGCCTACTTCGTCTACACCTCGGGTTCGACCGGACGGCCCAAGGCGGTGGTGATCGACAGCGAGGGTTTCGCGAGAGTGGTGGCCGGGGCCGCGCAATGGAACATTTCGGCGACGTCGCGGGTGGCGCATCTCAGCTCACCGAGTTTCGATTTCTCGATCATGGAGTTCCTGCCGGCCTTCGCGGCCGGCGCCACCGTGGTGATCGTGCCACCGGCCGATTTCGGTGGCGAGGCCCTGGGCGCGTTGCTGAAACGCGAGCGCGTCAGCCATCTGCTGATCACGCCGGGTGCGCTGGAGTCGGTGCCGCCGGACGAGTACCGCGACCTGCGCTACGTGATCTGCGGGGCCGACACCTTGAGCCCGGCGCTGGTGGATCGCTGGACCGCGGAGCACCGGGTGGTGTTCAACGCGTACGGCCCGACCGAAACGACGGTGTTCCTCGCCACCGGGCCGATGACGGCGGGCGGTCCGGTGACCCTGGGCGTCGTGACCGAGGGATCCATTCCGCTGATCCTGGATTCGCGGCTGCGGATGGTGCCGCGCGGCGTGGCAGGCGAACTGTATCTGGCCGGGGTGGGTCTGGCACAGGGATACCTGGGGCGGCCGGAACTCAGCGCCGGACGGTTCGTGGCCAATCCGTTCGCGGCCGAGCTGGGCCAGTCCGGGACCCGGATGTATCGCTCGGGCGATCTGGTACGCCGGAGGCCGGACGGTTCGCTGGAATTTCTGGGCCGCTCGGATTTCCAGGTGAAGATCCGCGGTCTGCGGATCGAGCTGGGCGAGATCGACGGCGCCCTGTCCGCGCATCCGGACGTCGCGTTCGCGGTCACGCTGGGCCGGGCCCTGCCCTCCGGGACGACAGCTTTGGTGTCGTATGTGCTGGCCGGTCCGGGAGTCACCCTCACGGTGGCGGACCTCACGGCGTTCGTCTCGAAGTCGTTGCCCGCCTACATGGTTCCGGTCTCGATCACGGTGCTCGACGAGCTGCCGCTGACCCCGGTCGGCAAGCTGGACCGAGACCGGCTGCCCGAACCCGTTTTCGCGGTGCGGGAGTTCCGGGCCCCGGCCACCAGGGCCGAACGGATCGTGGCCGAGGTCTTCGCGGCCGTCCTGCGCCCGGACGACGACACGCCCGTCGGCGCCGACGACGACTTCTTCGAACTCGGCGGCAATTCGCTGCTGGCCACCCAGGTCGCGGCGCGGCTGGGCGCCGCGCTGGGCGCTCGGATACCGCTGCACCTGGTCTTCGAGGCGAGCGGGGTGGCCGAGCTGGCCGCGCAGATCGAACAGCACGCCGAACCGAGCACCGATGGTGACACAGGGAGGCAGCTTCGCCTGGAACCCATGCCGCGACCGGAACGGATTCCGCTGTCCTACGCCCAGCAGCGCATGTGGTTCCTGAACCGGTTCTACCCCGACAGCGTGGTCGACAACATCCCGATGGCGGTGCGACTATCCGGCCCACTGGATCTGGACGCGCTGCGCGCCGCGGCGCGTGATCTCCTCGCGCGGCACGAGGTGCTGCGCACCATCTACCCCGAGGCCGACGGCGAGGGATATCAAGCCGTGCTCGCCGTCGACGATCCGCGCGCGGCGCTGGACCTGCCGGTGCTGGCGGCCGAACCCGAACAGATCCCCGCGCTCGTCCTCGAGACCTTCGCGACCGCGTTCGACGTGACCGCGGCCCCGCCGATTCGGTTGCGTGCCTTTCGGATCGGCGAGACCGACCATGTCCTGGCCTGCGTGGTACACCACATCGCCGCCGACGGCTGGTCGCTGCGCCCGCTGACCACCGATCTGATGACCGCCTATCTCGCCCGGTCCGCCGGTGCGGCGCCGGGCTGGACGCCGCTGCCGGTCCAGTACGCGGACTTCAGTATCTGGCAGCGTGACGTGCTCGGTTCGGAAGACGATCCGCGGAGCCCGATCTCGGCACAGGCCGAGTTCTGGCGCGCGACGCTGGCCGGGATTCCGGAAGAGCTGCCGCTGCCGTTCGACCGGCCGCGCCCGAACACCCAGTCGTTCGCCGGCGCTCGGCTGGCGTTCCCGATCGAGGCAACGCTGCATCAGCGTTTGCAGGAGCTCGCCCGAGAACAGCAGTGCTCGCTGTTCATGGTGCTGCACGCCGCGCTCGCCGTGCTGCTCGCGGGTATGTCGGGTACCGACGACATCGCGATCGGCACTCCGATGGCCGGGCGTGGCGAGGCCGAGCTGGACGATCTGATCGGCATGTTCGTCAATACCCTGGTGCTGCGCACCAGGATTCGCGGTGATCACACCGTCGCCGAGCTGCTCGCCGCCACCCGCGACACCGACGTGCAGGCGTTCGCGCACAGCGACATTCCCTTCGAACGGCTGGTGCATCTGCTCGCGCCGGAGCGCTCCCTCAATCGGAACCCGCTGTTCCAGGTGATGCTGTCGTTGCACAACATGCCCGAGGGCGCGTTGGAACTACCGGGGTTGCGGGTATCGGGTCTCGGTCTCGAGAGCCCCACCGAGAAAGTCGACCTGTCGGTGACGATCCGAGCGGTCACAGGCATCGCCGGGGTGCCCGACACAGGCGGCTTGGACGTCGGATTGTCCTACGCGACAGACATATTCGACGCCGGAACGGTCGCGGGTTTCGCCGACCGCTATCGGCGGGTGCTGGAGTCGATCGCCGCCGATCCGCAACGACGGGTGCGTGATATCGATCTGCTGGGCGCGGCCGAGCGCACCGATGTCACGCGGCGCTGGGTGTCGTCTGGAATCGACGGTGGCACCGGGATTTTCGCGGATCGCGAGGTGACGTTGCCGAATCTGATGGATGCCGTGGTCGGCGCGCACGGCGACCGGGTCGCGGTGAAATTCGGTGACGAAGCCCTGACCTATGCCGAACTGGATCAGCGCGCGAATCGTCTGGCGCGCACGTTGATCGCGCAGGGCGCGGGGCCGGGCCGGTTGGTTGCGGTGGTCCTGCCGCGGTCGCTGGATCTGGTGGTTGCCTTGCTGGCGGTGGTCAAGACCGGTGCGGGGTACGTGCCGATCGATCCGGCCTATCCCGCCGACCGGATCGCCTATGTGCTCGCCGATTCCACGCCCGCGGGCGTGGTCGTCGACGGCAGCGTGGACGTGGATCTGCCCGACGGCGTGACGGTGACCTCGGTGGAGGACCTCGGCGCCGAGACCGGCGAGCCGATCAGCGCCGCCGACCGTCCGAGACCGCTGCGTGCTTCCGATACCGCCTACGTGATCTACACCTCCGGCTCGACCGGACGCCCGAAGGGCGTGGTGGTCTCGCACCGGAATGTGGTGCGGCTGTTCGCCAACACCGATCGCGAGTTCGGTTTCGGCCCGGGTGATGTGTGGACCATGTTCCACTCCAGCGCTTTCGACTTCTCGGTCTGGGAACTGTGGGGCGCGCTGCTCTACGGCGGCACCGTGGTCGTCGTGGACTACTTCGTCTCCCGTTCGCCCGAGCAGTTCCTCGAGCTGCTGCGCCGCGAACAGGTGACGGTCCTCAACCAGACCCCCTCGGCGTTCTACCAACTCGCCGAGGCCGACCGCAATGCCGGCACCGCGGCACCGTTGGCGTTGCGGTACGTGGTCTTCGGTGGTGAGGCACTGGATCTGGGCCGACTGGCCGACTGGATGACCCGCCACGGTGACGGCTCGCACGGTTCGGCCGGTCCGCGTCTGGTGAACATGTACGGCATCACCGAGACCACCGTGCATGTCACGCATCGGGTCCTCGATCTCGAAACCGTCACCACCGCAACGGGTTCGGTGATCGGCCGGGCCATCGCCGGTTTGTCGGTGTATGTCCTCGATACCCGCCTGCACCCGGTGCCGGTCGGTGTCGCGGGGGAAATGTATGTCGCGGGACCGCAAGTGACCGATGGTTACCTCGGTCGCGCGGATCTGTCGGCGGCCCGGTTCGTGGCGAATCCGTTCGGTGCCGCGGGTTCCAGGCTGTACCGTTCCGGTGACTTGGCGCGCTGGAATGCCCGGGGTGAGTTGGAGCATCTGGGGCGTGCCGATGATCAGGTGAAGGTGCGTGGTTTCCGTATCGAGCTCGGCGAGATCGAGGCCGCGTTGCTGGCGCTGGACGAGGTCGCCCAGGCCGCCGTCATCGTCCGTTCCGATAGCCGGGTCAGCGATCAGCTGGTCGGGTATGTGGTGCCCGCGGCCGGTCCGGTCGATACCGAACTAGTGCGGGCACAGCTCTCGCAGACCCTGCCCGCGTATATGGTGCCCTCGGTGCTGATGACGCTGGAGGCGTTGCCGTTGACGGTCAACGGCAAGCTCGATCGCAAGGCACTACCCGCACCCGTGCTCGAACTACGTCGATTCCGAGCCCCCGTGACACCGAAGCAGGAGATCGTCGCCGGTGTCTTCGCGGATCTGCTCGGCGTGGACCGAGTAGGTCTGGACGATGACTTCTTCGCCCTCGGCGGCAACTCGCTGCTGGCCGCCCGGGTGGCGGCGCGCATCGGCGAGGCCGTCGAGGGGAGCCTCGCGGTGCGCGTCCTGTTCGAGGCTCCCACCGTTGCCGCGCTGGCCGACCGGCTCGTCTCGGGAGCCGTCGGGGCCGCACGATCGAAGCTGGTGGCGGTCGCCCGCCCGGAGCGGCTGCCACTCTCGTCGGCTCAGTTGCCGATGTGGACGCTGAACCAGCTCGATCCCGAATCTCCCGCCTACAACATCCCGCTGGCGTTGCGGCTGACCGGTTCCTTGGATGTGGACGCCTTGCGCGCGGCGTTCGGCGACGTGTTGGAGCGGCACGAGTCACTGCGTACCCGGTATCCGACCGATGGTTCCACCGGCCTGCCGTATCAGGAGATCCTTTCGGCCGCGGCGGCGGTGCCGGGTGGCCTCGAGGTTCGTTCGGCCGCCGACCCGCTGACCGAGGCCACCGCGCTCATGTCCGCCGGATTCGATGTGACACAGCAGGTTCCGGTGCGTGCGGCGCTGTTCACCGGCGAGGACGGCGCGACGCCCGGCGATCGGGAACACCTGCTCGTCCTGGTGGTGCACCACATCGCCGCCGACGGATCCTCGCAGGCTCCGTTCGCGCGCGATCTCGTGACGGCCTATGTCGCGCGCAGCACCGGCAGCGCGCCTGCCTGGGCGCCGCTCGAGATCCAGTACGCCGACTACACACTGTGGCAGCACCGGGCGCTCGGCGACGAGTCGGACCGAACCTCCCTCGCCGCAACACAATTGGCGTACTGGCGCAACCAGTTGACAGGATTCTCGCCACTGCCGGGGCTGCCGCAGGATCGCCCGCATCCGCCGGAGCCGTCCATGCGCGGCGCGGCATTCCGGCTGTCGGTGCCCGAGCCGGTGCACCGAGCGCTGGAACACCTTGCGCGCGAACGGAACGCGACGCTGTTCATGGTGGTGCACGCGGCACTCGCGGTGGTGCTGGCCGGGGCCTGCGGTCGCACCGACGTGGCGATCGGCACGCCGGTCGCGGGCCGCGGCGCGGGCGCGCTGGACGATCTGGTGGGCATGTTCGTCAACACGCTGCTGCTGCGTACCGAGGTCGACGGCGCGATCGGTTTCGACGCGCTGGTCGATCAGGTCCGCGAGACCGATCTGGCCGCCTTCGACAATGCCGATATCTCGTTCGACCGAGTCGTCGACGAGATCGTGACCGACCGGAACGGTCGGCAGAATCCACTGTTCGGGGTGCTGCTCGCCTTCCAGAACACCGAAGCCGCACGACTCGAGCTGCCCGGACTGACGATCGCGGGCACGCACCAGGGCACGGCGGC
Organism: Nocardia sp. NPDC127579; assembly: GCF_042672005.1. Lineage (NCBI taxonomy): Bacteria > Bacillati > Actinomycetota > Actinomycetes > Mycobacteriales > Nocardiaceae > Nocardia > Nocardia sp. NPDC127579. The sequence continues at coordinate 473,208 of NZ_JBHXVZ010000003.1, forward strand.
GGCGAAGGTCGACCTGACCGTCGAATTCGAGCCCGTCGTGCACGCGGACCGCACCCTGGGCGGGCTGAATATCGGCTTCGGCTATGCCACAGACATATTCGACGCCGCCACGATCACGCGGCTCGCCGACCGATATCTGCGGGTGCTGGAGTCGATCGCCGCCGATCCGCACCGGCGGGTCCGTGATATCGATCTGCTCGATACCGGCGAGCGGGCGCTGGTGCTGCGAGAGTGGAACCGGACCGCGCACGACGTACCGGAACTCGTGAGCGTGCTGGATCGGTTCCAGGCGCAGGCGCGGTCGCGGCCGGACGCTGTCGCGCTGGTGTCGGATCCGGGTGACGGTGCGGCGGTGCGGCAGTTGACCTATGCCCAGTTCTCCGCGCGGGTCAACCGGCTGGCTCGTCGGCTCATCGACATCGGTGTGGGCCCAGAGGTGCTGGTGGCGGTCGGTATCCGCCGTTCGCTCGATACCGTGATCGCGGTGTACGCCGTGCTGACCGCCGGTGGCGCATACGTGCCGATCGATCCGGATCATCCGGTCGAGCGCGTCACCCACATTCTCGGCACCGCGCGGCCGCTGGTCGCGCTCAGCACGTCCGCCGACGCGCTGGAGTGGCCGGAGTCGGTGCTCCGGGTGGATATCGACACGGTGGACGTGTCCGCCTGCTCCGACGCTCCGGTGACGAACGCGGATCGCCTCGCGCCGTTGCGCGCGGACAACACTGCCTACGTCATCTACACCTCGGGCTCGACCGGCCGGCCGAAGGGCGTCGCTGTCGGGCATGCCGCGCTGGTCAACCAGATGAGCTGGATGATCGGCGAATTCGGGTTCGACGACACCGACGTGATGTTGCAGAAGACGCCGTTCACCTTCGACCCGTCGGTGTGGGAGCTGTTCACGCCCTTGATGACCGGCGCTCGGCTGATCATCGGCGCGGCCGACAGCCACCGCGACCCCAGGCAACAGGCCGAACTGATCGATCGGCACCAGGTGACCGTGCTGGACACCGTACCGGCGGCGATGTCGGTGCTCGCCGCTGTCGCCACGCCCGCCGAATTCCGTTCGCTGCGCGCGGTTTTCCCCGGCGGTGAGGTACTGCCACCGGCGACGGTCGCGGCCTTCCGCCGGTTGTCGGACGCGGTGGTCCACAACACCTACGGTCCGACCGAGTTCACCGTCATCGCGACGTCATGGCGGGTGCAGGAGGTCGAGCCGGGTTCGGTGCCGATCGGTGCGCCCGTGTGGAATTCGCGAGCGTACGTGCTGGACACGTCGATGCGGCCGGCCCCGGTGGGCGTGCCCGGCGAGTTGTATCTGGCCGGGCGGCAGCTGGCGCGCGAATACCGCGGGCGGCCGGATCTGACGGCGGATCGGTTCGTGGCCGATCCGTTCGGCGCCGCCGGGGAGCGGATGTATCGGACCGGCGATCTGGTGCGCTGGCTGCCGAATGACGGCAACGGGGCACGCGGTGTCCTGGAGTACATCGGCCGTACCGATTTCCAAGTGAAGCTGCGTGGCCAGCGCCTCGAGCTCGGCGAGATCGAGGCGCTGCTGCTGGAGCATCCGGCCGTATCGCAGGCGGCGGCATCGGTGCTAGAGACCGCGACCGGCCAGCGGTTGGTGGCGTATGTGGTGCACACGCCGGGTCCGGCCGTCGATCCGGCGGAGCTGATCCGGTTCACCGCGGACCGGTTGCCCGCGTACATGGTGCCTTCGACAGTGACGGTGCTGGACGAATTCCCGCTCAACTCCTCCGGCAAGCTGGACCGGACCGCGCTGCCGGAGCCGGTGTTCGAGGCGCGGGAGTTCCGAGCACCCGTGACACCGGTAGAGCGGATCGTGGCCGGTGTGTTCGCCGACCTGCTGGGCGTCGAACGGATGGGACTGGACGATTCGTTCTTCGAACTCGGCGGCAATTCACTGCTGGCCGCCCGCGCGGCGGCGCGGCTGAGCAGCGAACTGCACGAGAAGGTCCCGATGCTGTGGTTGTTCACCGCACCGACACCGGGTGCGCTGGCGGACCGACTCGCCGACCGGCACGCGGGCCGGGTCGCACCGGAGGCCGCCTTCGACATGCTGCTTCCGTTGCGTCCGGCCGGTTCGGCCGAGCCACTGTTCTGCGTGCACCCCTTCGGCGGCATCGCCTGGTCGTTCGCGGGACTGGCCGCGCACGTGGACGCCGATCGCCCCCTCTACGGGCTCCAGTCACCGGCACTGTCGGAGGCGGCACTACCCGAATCGATCGAGGAGTGGGCACGGCTCTATGTCGCCGAGATCCGCGCCGTGCAGCCGACCGGCCCCTACCATCTGCTCGGCTGGTCGCTCGGCGGTGCACTGGCCCACACCATGGCCGTTCAGTTGCAGGAGGCCGGGGAGCAGGTGGGTCTGCTCGCGATGATGGACAGCCATCTCCGAACCGAGAGCACGGCGGACACCGGTGCCTTTCCGCTTCGAGAACTGCTGGGTGGGCTGCTCGGCGACGCGGCGACCGCGATGGCGCTCGACGACAGCGCGGACCTCTCGACCATCGCCGCACGACTGGCTGATCTGCCGGAGCCGTTCGGCTCGCTCGGAGCCGAGCGGATCGCCCGTTTCGTGCGGGCGAACGTCGAGATGACGCAGCTGACCGTGGGATACCAGGCCGCGCGGTTCCGGGGCGACCTCGTGTACTTCACAGCGACCGAAACCGCTCCGGCGGGCAACTCCGGAGCCGCGAGTTGGGCTGGCGCGGTGGCCGGCACGATCCACGATCACCCGCTGCCGGTGACGCACTGGCGGATGACCGACCACGCCGCCCTGGCGAGAATCGGCTCCGTGCTGAGCGAGTACTGGCGTCAGCGCGCGTGAACGGCAACTCGGGAGCAGCCGGTCGCACCGTCCCGATCAGGACGGGCTTGTCGGGGTTGCCGTGACGGTAGCCGGATAGGCTAGGGCCGTGATCGGATCGAAGCCAGGACGGCTGGCGGTGTCGTCCAACGGCACCGCCGCCGCGTCGCGCCGTCGCCGCCTCGAACCCGACGAGCGGCGCGCGCAGATTCTGGCCTGCGCCATCGACATGTTCGGCGAGCGTCCCTACGCCGCGGTGTCGACCGCAGAATTGGCCCAGCGCGCCGGTGTCGCGCGCGGGCTGATCAACCACTACTTCGGCAACAAACGGGATCTGTATCTCGCGGTGGTGCGCCGCATGGTCACCCTGCCGCGTCCGGACGCGCTGGCCGTGCCCACCGGTACCGACCGCGAACGGGTCGAGGCGAGCGTGCGCTGGCTGCTGGACACCATCTCCGAGCACGGCAGCACCTGGGTGAAGGTGACCAGTCACGAGGGCGTCGGCAACGACCCCGAGGTCCAGCAGATCCTGGACGAGGCCGACGACGCGGCCGCCGAACGCATGCTCGTCATGGTCGGATTGGCCGAGTCGGCACACAGTGCGCAATTGCAGGCGCTGGTGCGCGCCTACGGCGGATTGGTGAAAGTGGCTGGGCGGGAATGGATCGTGCGCGGCACCCTGGACCGCGACCAGGTGTACCGGCTGCTGACGGACATGCTGATGACCTTGGTCACCGAGACGATGCCCAAGGTCGATCGCACCTGACCTACCGCAGCGAGCGTCGGTGCCACGGCGAGTGCAGGTGCCCGAAATGCATCGCGTGCACCGGTTCGCCCGCTTCGCTCAGCCGGCCGTGCTCGATGTCCATGCGACCGTGCCCGCGATGCTCGAAACTCACCACCGCGATTCCGGTGAGCCACAGCGCGGCCGCGGTGATGCCACAGATGATCGCCCAGCCTTCGTAGCCGTACCCGGCCGCAGTGAGTGTCAGTGCGACGGCCACGATGCCCAGGGCGCAGAGAATGACACCTGGGATCTTGTGGTTATCGCCCAGGAAATCACCGACGCGGGCGTGCCACAGCGATTTCTCGTCGTTTTCTTTCCTGCTGATGCCAACCATCGGATCCTCCTGCGGAATATCAGCAAATCGTCGGCATGAACCAGCTTAGGCCCGGTCGCAAGCGCCGCGCCAGCCTCCCGCCGGACCCATCCGCTTTCGCTATTTCGCACTTACCCGTGAAGTCGCTGCCCCGGGCCCTTATTGTGGAGCGGATATCGGGGCGGGGTTCGGTTTGACCCGAGGCACCTGCGCGAAAGGTTCATGCGAGAGGGGCCTTGATGGCACGCACACAGGAGTGGCAGCGCGAGCGGCGGCGGCAAGAGCTACCGGAGGATGACCGCTGGGGCGAACGTGCGCCCGAGCGCGGCGACCAGCGCTGGCCACAGGTGCCATCGGAAGATCTGGAATTCGGCGAGGAACGTCGGCCGATCGTCAACCCGTACGCGATCGTCGCACTGGTCGCGGCGCTGCTCGCGCTCTTTCCGGTGGCGATCGTCTTCGGGCTGATCGCCTACTCGCACCCCAAGGGCAAAAGCATGGCGACGCTGGCGCTGGTACTCGGCGTCGCCGAGGCCGGGGCAGTTGCCGCGCTGGTGCTCATGTCCGGAAACACCTTGCAGGACTTGGTGAACAAGACCGAGACCAGCGTCGCGGCCCAGCCCGTGACGCAGGGCAGCGCCGTGCCGCAGAGCACGGCGGCCCAACCCACCGCCGAACCCACCACCACGACCAGCGCCCCGACCACACCCGCGGTGGTCCGCAAAGGCTCGGCCTGCACCGCGGCCCAGGCCGGCTTGATCGGCTCCGCCGCCGACGGCGGCACGCTGCTGTGCCTGTCGAAATCGGACAAGCACGAATGGACCGGCCCGTACAACGTGGGCACCGGCCGCTACACCGAGGACGAGGCCTGCGACCCGTCCATCGCCAAGACCGGCCGCACCGCCGAGGGCCGTGCGCTGGTCTGCGAGAGCGGCGCCTGGGCACCCTGGACCACCTAGGACCCCTTCTTCGCCTTGCTGGGCTGCACCCGGGGCGGTTCGTTCGGCATCTTCGGATACACCGGCGGCCACGGCGCGTCCATCAGCCCGGCCGCCAGATCCCGCTCCGACAGCTCGAGCAGCGGCGCGAGCGACTGCGGGGTCCGATCGGCCCACGGATCGCCGCGCTCGCCCAGGCGGGCGGGCACCGTCGCGATGGTCAACTCCTCGGGCACCACACCGTCCAGATCGTCCCAGGCCAGCGGCGTGGACACCTGGGCGCCGACCTTCGGCCGCACGCACCACGCGCCGAAAACCGTTCGGTGCGGGGCGTTCTGGTTGAAATCGACGAAGACACGGTTGCCGCGCTCCTCTTTCCACCAGGCCGCGGTGATCCGCTCGGGATGACGCCGCTCGAGTTCGCGGGCCAGCGCGACCGCCGCGGCGCGCACCTGGTAGCCGTCCCAATTCGGTTCCAGCAGGGCGTAGATGTGCAGGCCGCGCGAACCCGAGGTCTTCACCCGGGTGTCGATGCCGAGTTCGGCACACAGCTCGCGCGTGCTGACCGCGGCGTACTTCAGATCCTCGAGGGTGATGCCGGGTGAGGGATCGAGATCGATGCGCAGCTCGTCGGTGACGCCGGTGGGCGGCAACTCGGTGCCGGCGGCATCGAATACCGGTGGCGCGGTGCTGCGGGCAGCGGCCTCGGCGTGCGTGGGCCAGACGTGAAAACCCAGGCAGCCCTGGTTCACCGCCCACAGGATGTGCGCGAGATCGTGGGCGACCAGCGCGTCGCTGGTGGTGCCGTTGGGTGTGGACACCTCCACCGTGTGCAACCAGCCGGGCGCCGTCTTGGGCACGCGCTTCTGGAACCAGGATTTGCCGGACGCGCCGTCGGGGTAACGTTCCAGCAGCAGCGGCCGGTCGCGCACCACGCCGAGAAACGGCTCGGCGACCGCCTGGTAGTAGCGGACCAGATCCAATTTCGTCTCGCCGCGTTTGCTGAAGTACACCTTGTCGGGATTACTGATCGCGACGGTGCGCCCGTCGACCTCGAGTTCCACCGACGCGCTCATCGCTGTGCCTTCCGAGCCTCGGTGAAGATGGCGCTCAACTCGGCCGGCGCGACCTCCTCGAGCTGGGCGTAGGTACAGGATTCCGGCGTGCGGTCGGTGCGGAAGCGGACCAGGCGCCCGCCGTGGCGCAGTCGCCCGGACTGTACGTGCTCGTAGCGGACCTCCGCGACCAGTTCCGTGCGCAGCGCCTCCCAGGACAGATCCTTGCCGCCGGTCCAGCGGCTCACTCCCCCGGGCATCTTGCCGTCGGACTTGGCCTGGGCCGCCATATCGGCCCACTGCTTCCACGGATGATTCGCCAAGGCGTTCTCGCGCAACGGTTTCAGCTCGTCGACGAGTTCCGCGCGCCGGGCCTTGGTGAAACTGCTCGCCACCCCGACGTGATGCAGGCTGCCCTGCTCGTCGTAGAGGCCCAGCAGCAGCGAACCGACGCCCTCGCCGTCCTTGTGCCAGCGGAAACCGGCGACCACACAGTCGGCGGTGCGCTCGTGCTTGACCTTGAGCATCACCCGTTTGTCCTGCTGGTAGGGCTCGTCGTCGCCCTTGACCATGACACCGTCGAAGCCCGCCCCCTCGAATCGGGTGAACCAATCCCGGGCGAGGTCGGGATCCTGGGTGATCGGGGTCAGGTGCACGCGCGCCGGCTCGGTGTCCAGGATCGTCTCCAGCAGCCGCCGGCGCTCCCGGAAAGGCTTACCGGTGAGATCGTCGCCGCCCAGGGCGAGCAGGTCGAAGGCGACGAAACTGGCGGGTGTCTCGACCGCGAGCTTGGCCACCCGCGACGCCGCCGGATGCAGCCGATTCTGCAAGGTGTCGAAATCGAGACCCTCTTCGGTGACGACCACGATTTCGCCGTCGACCACGCATTTATCCGGTAATGCCTGCTTCAGCAGTTCGGCGACCTCGGGGAAATAGCGGGTCAGCGGGCGATCGTTGCGGGATCCGAGTTCGACCTCGTCACCGTCGCGGAACACGATGCAGCGGAAACCGTCCCATTTCGGCTCGTAACTGAACCCCGGGCCGGGCGGCACCGACGGCGCCGACTTGGACAGCATCGGTTTCACAGGGGGCATCACCGGCAGGTCCACGCGCTCCTCCTCGGGTTCGGTGCGTTGGCTCGATCGTAAGTGCCGGGTACGACACCGCGCCCGCGATCACCGGGCTAATTCGAGAAACAGCACCCTGGCAGGAGCAATGGTCGCCGACCGGGAACGTGGCTACCCTGGACCACGGCATGGCACCAGCACACGTCCGACAGGAAGGTGGTTCGGTATGGCATCGCACCGGAAGCAGGGAATGGCGAGCCGAATGCTGCGCACCCTGGCGGTCACCGGCATCGCGGCGGCGGCCACGAAATTCTTCAAGAAACGACAGGCCGATCAGCGCGCCGCCGAACGGCAGGCCTACTCACGGGCGGCCAACGCCGCTACCTCGCACTGACCCCGATCGGCACGGCTCAATCCAGCCAGCCGTGCTGATCGGCGAAGGCGGTCAATCGATCCCGGATGGTCAGGATCTCCCCCGCGGTCAGAGCCGGGGAGGCATCCAGCAGCAGCTCGGTGATCAGGCGCTTGTGTTCGGCGACAGTCAGACCCCCGGTGGCCGCGCGGTCCTTCTTGTGGCGGGGAGCGGGGGTATTCGACGGGCCGCCGACGGCGCTCAGATTGATCGCCTTCGGCCCCCGGTCACCCTCGGTGACATCGAATTCGAATACCCGGCCCTGGCGCAGTTCGTCCTCGTCCAAGCCGATGTCGTTCACATGCACGAACACATCCGGGCCGCCGTCCTCCGGCCGAATGAACCCGAAGCCCCGAGAACTGTCGAACGACACCAATTTCCCGATGGACACCAATACACCCGCTCCTCGCCGCGCCGTGAACTACCCGGACACCTTAGCTCCGTTTGTCCTCGTCGTTAGTCGAAAGCGCCTTTTGCAGCGAGTTGAAGACGGTCAACCCCTGACCGACCATTCCGTTCACCATTTCGCTGACGCCGTCCGGCCCGTTCAGGACCGTCAGATTCGCGTTGGACAGGCCGACCGAGGCCTGCTTGACAATCTCCGGCAGCTGTTCGATGAGCAACTGATCCAGCGCGATGCGGTTGTTCGACGCGGCGGCCTCGGCCTGGATCCGGGTGCGGTCGGCCTCGGCCACCGCCAGAATGCGGACCCGCTCGGCCTCGGCTTCGGCGGGCTTCACGATCTCGGCCTGGAGTTGCTGTTCGCGCAGGTTCGCCTCCTTGCGCGCCTGCTCGGCCTTGGCGGTGAGCACCTCTTGCAGGGCGATCGCCTCGGCCAGCGGACCCGCCTGTGCTGCTTCGGCATTCGCCTTGTCGATATCGCGCTGGTACTGCGCTTTGAGCACCGCGGTCTCCCGGGTGTATTCGGCCTGCCGGCGCAGCGACTCCTGCTCGGCCTCGGCGGCCCGCTGCGCGGCCTGCGCCTGCGCGATCTGCGCGTCGCGCTGCACGGCGGCATTGTGCGGCGCGGCCAGGGCGTTGATATAGCCGAGATTGCCGTCGTCGATCGACTGGATCTGGAACGAGTCCACCCACAGGCCGATATTGCTCATCTCCACCTTCGAGGCGACCAGCACCTCGTCGGCCAGCTTCTGCCGTTCCCGGATGATCTCCTCGACCGTCATCGAGCCGACGATCGAGCGCAGGTGGCCGGAGAAGATCCGGCCGGTCAGCACCGACATCTCCTGTTCCTGCTCGGATAGGAAGCGCTGCGCCGCGTTGACGATCGACTGCGTGTCGTTGGCGACCTTGAACGCGATCACCGCGCGCACATCGAGCTGGATCGCCTGCTTGGTGACGCAGCGTTCCTTGATCTCGGATTCGAACATGGCCAGCGACAGATACCGCACCTTGCGGAACAGCGGGATCACCCAGGCGCCGCGCCCGATGATCACCCTGAACGGCGCGTTGTCCTTGACTTTGGCGCCGCTGACCAGCATCGCCTCATCCGGATCCGGCACGTGATAGCCCAGCACCCAATTCTCCCTTTATATTTGCTGATTCGATCCCAGCTCGACCCAGGGCACCACATCGACGATGCGACCGGGATTGACCGAGATGACGAGTACAGTGGCCCCCGCCGGAATCGGCTCCGTCGCACGCGCGATATACAGTTCCGTTCCCCCACGAATCGCCACCAGGACTTCGCCCAGCATCCCGGCTCCCCGGATCGGCGATGTCAGCGTACCCGTCAAACCCGCCACGGGGTCGTTCATCCGACCGAACTCCTCGCATCGACACCAAAGGGCCAGCGTACGTGCGGCACAGGGATTTCCGGAACGGGTCGCTCAGCCCGCGGACCGGCCGGCCGCGGCGAGCGCGGCCAGGATCGGGGTGTCCGGATCGGCCGCGATGCCCTGACGGCGCAGGAATCCGTCGAGCAGCCCCCAGACGAATTCGCCTGCCTGCTCGACGAATTCGGCCGTGCGCTCGGGAGCCGGACGCCCGGTGTCACCCAGCCACAGATCGGTGACGGCCACGACCACACCGACGACGGCACGCGCCAGGTAGTCGATCCCCGAGGTGTCCAGGGCCAGCGAATCGGCGATGTCCTCGGCCTGGGTGGCGAATCGGTGCGCCGCCGCGCGGCCCAGATCGAATTGCAGCACCGACCCGTCGGCCTGCTGGGCGACCTGCGCCCGGCCCAGGAAGCGAAAGACGTTGGGATGGGCCAGAATGCTCTCGGCGTAGGCGGTGAGCACCCGGCGCAGCGCCGCCCGCGGCGGCTGCACGACCAGCGTGAGGTCGCTGCCGGCCGCCGCGGCGGCGGAGGTCGCCAGCCGATGGCCGATCTCGGTGTACAGATCCGCCTTGTCGGCGAATCGGCGGTAGAGCCGGGGTTTGGTGATCCGGGCCTCGCGGGCGATGTCGTCCATGCTCGGGCGCGGGCCGTCGCGGTCGATCACGCGGATGGCGGCGTCGACGATCTCCGCGCGCGTGATGGTCGGCGCGGAGCGAGCGCTGGGGCGGGGCACGAACGCAGCATACGGGTACCGCCGGTACGGTCTACCCCGCGGCCATGTCACTGCGCTCGTATCATCCGGCCATCGCCCTGTCCGCAGCCGAATATGCCGCCCAGCAGGCGTGATTCAGGTCATAGCGCCGACGGGCCCGGTCACTTGATTCCAGCGAACCCGCACTGCCACTATCGAAGGATACGTACCGGCGGTACGGCACCCATCGCGCAGGCTCTTCCACCGAGGTAAGAACATGACCGAACACTCCGGCCCGGCAGGCACCATCCACCCGTGGCGAGAGTCGCGGGTGCCCACCGCGGGCGGCGGGCTCGCCGTCTTCGAATGGGGCGAGCCGGACGCGGAGCCACTGCTGCTCGTGCACGGCCTGTCCGACACGCACAGCGTATGGGCCGAGGTGGCGACGCTGCTCGCCGACAGCTTCCGGGTCGTCGCCTTCGATGTGCGCGGGCACGGTCGATCGGGCACACCGGTTGCGCCCCGGGACTATCGGCTCGATCGGCTGGCCGAGGACCTCTACGCGGTGCTCGACGCCATCAGCCCGGACCGCCCGGTGCACGTCTGCGGGCACGGGTGGGGTGCGGTGCAGGCCTGGGAGGCGGTCTGCGAGGGCCGCGCCAATACCCGCGTCGCCTCGTTCACCGCGATCTCGGGCCCCAACCTCGATCACGTCGGCACCACCCTGCGCGCACTGGCGACCGAGCCCGCTCGCGCCGTCCAGCTGCTCACCGATCGCAAGTTCTGGCGGCACGGCCCGGCCACGGCCCACACGGCCGCCCGTCGGATCGCCTATCCCCCGCGGGTGCGCACCTGGCTGATCGAACGGTTCGGCGGGATACCCCGCACCTACGCCCCGATCGCCCCCACCGTGCGCTCGGATCTGGCCGCGGGCGCGCGCATCGCCGCCGCCAATCTGGCCCATCACCTGCTGCGGCCGCGTGAGCGCCGGACCGCGGTACCGGTCCAGCTGGTCGTGGACACAACCGATGTCCTGGTCCCACCGTTCCTCTACTACGGCAGCGCGCAGTGGGTGGATCGGCTGTGGCGCTGCGGAATTCCCGCCGACCACTGGCTGCCCAGCACCGAGCCCCTCCTGGTCGCCGAGGCGATCGCGAACTTCATCGACGACCTGCACGACAGCGCGAGCACCATCCCGCACCCCTGACCCGAGGGGGCCGCCGTCAGCCCGATCGGAGCCCTGCCGGCCGGGCGATCGCGTGATCCGGGCCGCACTGTCGACAGGCGGCGCACAAGACACCCGACGGTTTTGCGACAATGAGTGGTCAATTGCCCAGCTCACGAAGGATGCCCGTACCCCCGATGGCCGACAGCAGCATCGATCCGACCGAACTCGCGACCTGCCTGCGGGTGCTCGAACTAGCCGGGCAGCTGGACAAGGACCATCCGGATTCGCTCACCGTGCAGCGCGCGGTGGGGCACATGTTCAAAAAGCTCAAGCAGCGGCGCCGGACCGAGGCGCGGGCGGCGGTGTCGCAGGCCGATCGTGCCGTGGTCGCCGCCACCGCGACCGGCTCACCGAACCGCATCGATGACGAGACCGCCGGTATCCCGCTCACCTCCAACGCCCGGGGCGCGAGCGCGGGCGAACTCATCCGGGCCCGCCCCTGCTACATCTGCAAGGAGCGCTACACCCGGGTCGATGCCTTCTACCACCAGCTGTGCCCGGACTGCGCCGCCGACAGTCACGCCAAACGTGACGCTCGCACCGATCTGTCCGGCAAACGCGCCCTGCTCACCGGCGGCCGGGCCAAGATCGGCATGTACATCGCGCTGCGGCTACTGCGCGACGGCGCGCACACCACCATCACCACCCGCTTCCCGAATGACGCCATCCGCCGCTTCGCCGCCATGGACGACAGCGCCGACTGGCTGCACCGGCTGCGCGTGGTCGGCATCGACCTGCGCGACCCGGCCCAAGTGGTGGCGCTGGCCGACGACGTCGCCGCGCAGGGCCCGCTCGACATCCTGATCAACAACGCCGCGCAGACGGTGCGCCGCTCCCCGGGCGCGTACTCGGCGCTGGTGGAGGCCGAGAGCGCGCCGCTGCCGGCGGGCATGCGGCCCGAGCTGGTCAGCTTCGGCAAGACCATGCAGGCGCATCCGACCGCGCTGACCGCCTCGCTGGCGCCGACACTGACCGCCGCCGATGTCGCCGAACTGGCGCTGGTCGCGGGTTCGGCCACGCCGGAACGGATTTCGGCCGGTGTCGCGATCGACGCCGGCGGTCTAGTGCCGGACCTGGCGCATACCAACAGCTGGGTGCAGACCGTCGGCGAGGTGGATCCGACCGAACTGCTCGAGGTGCAGCTGTGCAATTCGGTCGCGCCGTTCATCCTGGTGTCGCGCCTGCGGCCGGCCATGGCCGCGGCGGCGGGTCGGCGCAAGTACATCGTCAACGTCTCGGCGATGGAGGGCCAGTTCGCCCGCGCCTACAAGGGGCCCGGGCACCCGCACACCAATATGGCCAAGGCGGCCCTGAACATGCTGACTCGCACGAGCGCCCGCGAAATGTTCGAGGAGGACGGCATTCTCATGACCGCCGTCGACACCGGCTGGATCACCGACGAACGCCCGCACTACACGAAGCTGCGGCTGGCCGACGAGGGCTTCCACGCGCCGCTGGATCTGGTCGACGGAGCCGCCCGGGTCTACGACCCGATCGTGCAGGGTGAGAACGGCACCGATCTGTTCGGCTGCTTCCTCAAGGACTACCGCCCCTCCCCCTGGTGAGTCCCGCCTAAGCTGGGTGTTGTGTTCTACCGGCTGTCGGCCGACGCCACCGCGGCCGTGCACCTGGCCTTCGTGGTCTATGTGGTGCTCGGCGGCTTTCTGGCGTGGCGGTGGCCGCGCACCATCTGGCTGCACCTGCTCGCGTTCGCATGGGGATTCGGAACCATCCTGATCGGTTACGACTGCCCGCTCACCGATGTCGAGAACTGGGCGCGCCGCCGCGCCGGGCAGGCGGGGCTGCCGCCCAGCGGGTTCATCGATCACTATCTGACCGGGGTGATCTATCCGGAGCAGGCGCTGAATCTGGTGCGCGCGCTGGTCGCGGTGTGTGTGCTGGTGTCCTGGATCGGGTACCTCCGCCGCCGCCGCGGCGCCGCGGTAAATCCGTGGCGCTCGGTCCGGGAGCCGAGATAACCTGGCGGAGCAAGTATTTCGGCTCAGGGGAGGAGCGAACGATGTGGGGATGGAGCGAACGGATCGCTGAGCATGCCCGGGCCGCCTCGATCGGCTCCTGGCAGACACACCAGGTCCAGCCCACGATTCTGGACCCCGAGGAGTGGGCGGAGGAGCCCGCCGAGGACGAGATGTCACGGTACGGGCTCGCAGCCTGAACACTCAGGTCAGCGCCGCGGCCACGACCTTCGCGACCGCGGCGGGTTGTTCGTCGAGATAGAAGTGGCCACCGGGGAAGGTGTGCGAGCGGTAGCCGCCGCTGGTGTGCGCGCGCCACCCGGTGGCCTGCTCCGGGGTCACGGTGGGGTCGCCGGTACTGACCAGTACCTCGATATCGCAGGTCAGAGGGTCGGCGGAGCGGTGGGTGTAGGTTTCCACCGCGCGATAGTCGGTGCGCACGGTCGGCAGCACGAGCTCCGCGAGCCCCGGTTCGGCACGCAGGATGGCGACCGAGGCGGGATCGTTGGCGAGCCGTTCGAGATCGCCGATCAACTCGTCGTCGGAGGCCAGGTGCAAGCGGCCCGGTTCGGCGTAAGTCGGTGCGGGACGGCCGGATACGAACAGCGTGCGCAGCCGCTGGCCGCCCTGTTCGAGCCGCACCGCCGTCTCGTAGGCAACGGTCGCGCCCATGCTGTGGCCGAACAGCGACAGCTCGGTCAGCGGTGCCTGCCGAAGTAGTTCCGCCGCAATGCGATCCGCGAGCTCGTGCAGATCTCCGATGGCCGGATCGGCCAACCGGTCGTGGCGGCCCGGCGGCTGCACCGCGGCGACCACGACGCCGGAGCCGAACTGGCGAGCCAACTCTCGATACGCGGTGGCCGAACCCCCGCCCGGCGGAAAGCAAACCAGTTGCCGGCGCGGTGCCGGGTCGCTGCGCAACACCCGCAGCCAATCCGTGCCGGTGATCGCCTTGTCCACGTCCCTGTCCTCCTGTCCACGAAAGTAACATGCAAGCATTTCACCAACCCCCGACAAACGCGTCACACGACTAAGGTCGAGCAGGTGATCGCGCACGCACGACTGCTCCACGACTACGAAGCCGGTATCGGGGTACCCGGCTCGCCCATCGATCCAGCCCCCGATCCCGGAAGCAATCTCGCTGCGACACTTCCGGTCTGGGACCTCGCCGCCGGGTCGGTGGCGGCGCTGACCGCCGCCGCCAACCGGCATCGGCAGGCGAATCGGCTGGCGCCGGTACCGCATCGGATCGATCCGATGCGGATCAACGCAGCCTTCCGCAGCGACCAATTATTACGGGTCGACGGCCGCCAGGTACCGATGTTCGGCGACCTGTCCGGTTTCTTCCCGACCTTCGACGGCTGGGTCCGCACCCACGCCAACTATCCGCACCATCGCGTCCGGCTACTCGCCGCGCTGGGCCTGCCGCCCGAGGCTCCGCTCGATCTCGCGGTCGCCATGCTCGCGATGACCCGCGCCGCCGACATCGAGGAGAACGCGGCCGCGGTCGGGGCGGTCGCCGTCCGGGTGCGCACCGAGGACGAATGGGCCGTCGAACCGCAGGCGCAGGCGGCGGCCGCGGGCCCCCTGGTCGCCATCGAGCCGCGGGCCGACCGCGCCGCCCCGCGGTACCGCTCCGATCCCACGCCGTTCCAGCCGTTACGGGGAGTACGGGTGCTGGACCTGACGCGGGTGATCGCGGGACCGGTCGCCACCCGGTCGCTGGCGCTGCTCGGCGCCGAAGTACTGCGCATCGATCCGCCGCAGCTGCCGGAGATTCCGTGGCAGTTCCTCGACACCGGTCAGGGCAAGCGTTCCACCCTGCTGGATCTGCGCGCCGAGTGGGCCGTGTTCGACGAACTGCTGTCCACCGCCGATGTGCTGGTGACCGGCTACCGTCCGGGCGCGCTCGAACAGGCCGGGCTGAATACGCAGGTGCGGCCGGGTCTGGTCCATGCCCGGATCAGCGCGTGGGGCGAGTCGGGGCCGTGGGGTGAGCGGCGCGGGTTCGACAGCATCGTGCAGGCCGCGACCGGGATCGCGATCACCGAGGGCGCGCCGTCGGTACCGGGCGCACTGCCCGCGCAGGCGCTGGACCACGCGTCCGGGTATCTGCTGGCCGCCGGAATCATCGACGCGCTCGTCGCGCGGGTCTTCGACGGGATCGGCCGGGACGTGCGAGTGTCGTTGGCGCGCACCGCGTCCTGGTTGCTGACCGCGCCCGACCGAACGCCCAGCCACCCCAATCCGGCCCTGCCCAGCCCCGCCGCGGCGGTCTATCGCGACAACACCATCACCGCCGCGCCCGCCCTGGCCGAGTATCCCGACTATCTCTGGGCCGCACCGGAATACGGAGGTGACGAGGCCGCCTGGCCCGTGTACAGCCGCTGACCCCGCCCGGCGGGGCCGCCGGAAAATGCTTTGCGGAACGTGTCGGTGGGAGCTGAGATGGTGGTTCCACGATTCGCCGCCAGCAGCCCCGCCGGAAGGAACGTCCGTGTCCACCAGCAGTGATCGTCTCCCGGGTGACACCGTGCTCGTCCCGCGTGCCGGGCGCACCGAATGGATCGGGTTGATCGTCCTGGCGCTGGCCTGCCTGGTCTACGCGATGGATATGACGGTCCTGCACCTCGCGGTGCCGATGATCAGTTCGGATCTCCAGCCGACCAGCGCCCAGCTGCTCTGGATCATCGATATCTACGGGTTCATGGTGGCGGGCCTGCTGATCACCATGGGCACGCTCGGCGACCGGGTCGGCCGGCGCCGAATGCTGTTGATCGGGGCAGCGCTGTTCACGGTGGTATCGATCGTGGCGGCGTTCGCGCCGTCCGCGGAGACGCTCATCGTGTGCCGGGCGCTGCTCGGCATCGCGGGGGCGACGGTGGCACCGTCCACACTGTCGTTGATCTTCAACATGTTCCGCGATCCGCAGCAGCGGGCGGTCGCGGTCGGGGTGTGGGTCGGCGCGTTCTCCACCGGCGGCGCGGTCGGCCCGATCTTCGGCGGGTTCCTGCTCGAGCAGTTCTGGTGGGGCTCGGTGTTCCTGCTCGCGGTGCCGGTGATGCTGCTGTTGCTGGTGCTGGGCCCGAAGGTGCTGCCCGAATTCCGGGACGAGGCGGCGGGCCGGCTCGATCCGATCAGCGCGGCACTGTGCGTGGCCGCGATGATCGCGACGGTCTTCGGCATGAAGCAGATCGCGCAGGACGGTGTGGACGTCGCGGCCGTCGCCGCCCTGCTCGGCGGACTTGGCCTCGGTGCGATCTTCGTGCGCCGCCAGCTCACCCAGGACGATCCCATGCTGGATCTGCGCCTGTTCCGGGAGAGCACGTTCCGGATCGCCCTGCTGGTCAATATGATCGGCATCTTCGTCGCGTTCGGGTACTTCCTGTTCGTCGCGCAGTACTTCCAGCTCGTGCTCGGCATGACACCGCTGGCGACCGGTCTGGTGTTGGCGCCCTCGGGTCTCGGCTTCCTCATCGGCTCACAGCTCACGCCCCGGATCGTGCGCGTGGTGCGCCCGGCCTCTCTGATCGGCGGCGGAATGGCGCTGGCCGGTGTCGGCCTGCTCATGATGACGCTGCTGCGCGCCGACGCCGGTTACGGCATGGCGCTGGCCGCCTCGGTCCTGTGCTCACTCGGCCTGGCCCCGGTCTTCGGCATCACCACCGAGATCATCGTGGGTTCCGCTCCCCCGGAACAGGCCGGTGCGGCCTCCGGCGTCTCGGAGACCGGCGCGGAACTCGGCGGCGCCCTGGGCATCTCGATTCTGGGCAGCATCAGCATCGCGATCTACCGCGGCGACCTCAGCACCGGCCTACCGGCCGACCTGCCCGCCGACGCGGCCGGGCCGGTCCGCGACACCCTCGGCGCGGCCGTCGACGTCGCGGCGACGCTGCCCGCGGCGCTCGGTGAGTCGGTCCTGCACGCCGCACGGGACGCATTCCTGCACGGCGTGCACCTCACGGCCGGCATCGCCGGGCTCGCATCGCTGACCGTCGCCGTCGTCGCCTTCCGGCGTCTGCGGGCTCTCCCACCCGGTGACTACAGCGGCGACGACTGACCCGGCGCCGCAGCGCGCACGCTCCGAACCGTGACCCGCCCTGGTTTCTCGGGGATGATGGAAGTAGCGAGCTCGGCCGCAATTCGACGAGAAAGGCAAGGTCATGGCCGAATATCCGATGATCGCAGCCGTCGACGGTTCCGCGAGTTCCGATCAGGCCGTCGTCTGGGCGGCCGTCGAAGCCGGGCTGCGGCGCCGGCCCCTGCAACTGCTCACCTCGGTGGCATCGGCCGCCGGCTTCGCCCCGGGTACGACGCTCGCCGAAGCCGACACCGAGTCGTTGCGGCGCGATGGCGACGAAGTGCTCGCGGCGGCCGTGCGAACCGCCCGCGCGGCGACCCCCGCGGAGCTCGACCTCGAGACCGAGGTGACCTTCGAGCGGATCACGCCCGCTCTGATCGATCGCTCGGACCGGGCGAGCATGATCGTGCTCGGTTCCCATGGCCGCGGCGCGCTGCGGCGCGGGCTGCTCGGCTCGGTGAGCAGCGCCCTGGTCCGGCATGCCCGCTGCCCGGTCGCGGTGATCCACGACAGCGCGGGCATCGACCCGGAATCGGCGGCCCAGCCGATCCTGGTCGGGGTGGACGGCACGAAGAACAGCGTGCCCGCGATCGAGTTCGCCTTCGCCGAGGCCGCGCTGCGCGGTGTCGGCGTGACCGCCCTGCACACCTGGACCGACGTCACCGGATTGGATGTCCCCGTTCCCGGCTGGGACGCGGTACAGGACACCGAGCGGGCGCTGCTGGGTGAACAGCTGGCCGGGTACCGCGAGCGATATCCGGACGTGGCGGTCCGCAGTATCGTCGCCCCCGACCGACCGGTCCGGGCGCTGCTGGACGAATCGGCGGACGCGCAGTTGATCGTGGTCGGCAGCCACGGCCGCGGCGGTTTCGCGGGCATGCTGCTCGGCTCGACGAGCGCCGCGCTGGTCCATTCGGCCGAGCGCCCGATCGTCGTGGTGCGTGACGCGGAATCGATTCGGTAGCACGAGATCTCGCGTCCTGCGACGCTACCGCTCCCGGAGCGCGGACATCGCCGCGACCAAGTGTGTTCCGGTCGGCAGGGTCTGCTCGTCGCTGATCATCCACAGCACCGAAAGCCCCTGCGCCAGCGAGAAGTACAGGGCGGCCAGGCCGTCGGCTTCCTCGGCCGTCAGCTGCGGGTGCGTCTCGATCAGGGTTCGGGCGATATCGCGATGGGCCTGAGGCATGGCGTCGGTCATGAAGCTGCGCGACTCCGCGGAGCGGCTCACCCGCAACAGGTTCTCCAGGCTGGCGAGCATGGCTTCGCGCTGGTCGGTGAAAACGGCGGGCAGACCGTCGACCATCGCCGCGAAGGCCTCCGGCAGTGGACGGCCGGCGGTGGCGCGGATGAGCGCGTCCATGGCGTCGCCGATGCCGGTACCCAGCGCCTCGGCGAGCGCCTCGGTGATCAGGCGGTCCTTGGAACCGAAGTGGTAGCCGATGGCGGCCAGGCTCACTCCCGCCGCGGCGGCGATATCGCGCGCGGTGGTCTTGGCGACTCCGCGTTCCATGATCGCCTTGCGTGCGCCTGCCAAGAGGTCTTCCCGGTTTCCCATCCCGCCACCCTACCGCACGTCTAAGACAGTTGTCCAAGACGATCGTTCTATGGGTGGGTGGCGGGTTGCCGGGGACACGCTGGCTAGGCTCGACGCGTGCGGCAGCAGATCATCGTGGATGTCGATACCGGAATCGACGACTCCCTCGCCCTGCTCTACCTTCTGGCCTCTCCCGACGCCGAGATCGTCGGAATCGCCGCTACCGCCGGCAATGTCTCCGCCAAACAGGTCGCCGCCAACAATCTGGCCTGGCTGGATCTGTGCCGGGCACCGGATATCGAAGTCGCGCTCGGCGCCTCCGCGCCGCTGGCGATTCCGTTGCGCACCACCGAGGACACACACGGCCCGCAGGGAATCGGCTACGCCGAACTACCGGAATCCACCCGTGCGCTGTCGGATCGCACGGCCGCGCAGATGTGGGTCGATCTGGCCCGGGCGCATCCGGGTCGACTCCTCGGCCTGTGCACCGGCCCGCTGACGAATCTCGCGCTGGCCCTGCGGATCGAACCGGAACTGCCCCGGTTGCTGCGTCGCCTGGTGATCATGGGCGGGTCCTTCAACCATCCGGGCAACACCACCCCGACCAACGAGTGGAACGTACACGTCGACCCGGAAGCCGCCAAGGCGGTGTTCGACGCCTTCGGCGCGGCGCCCGCTCGGCCGATCGTGTGCGCGCTCGACATCACCGAGACGATCGAGATGCGACCGCACCACCTGCGGCAGCTCGCCGAACGCACCGGCAGCGTGGAACTGGTCGCCGAGAGCGATCCGCCCGGTACTCGATCGGTGGCCCCGAATCCGATCGTGCGGCACATCAGCGACGCGGTGCGGTTCTACTTCGAATTCCATCGGCACTACGACCAGGGCTATCTCGCGCACATGCACGACCCGTTCGCCGCGGCGGTCGCACTGGACCCCGCACTGGCCGAACTCCGGCCCGCCACCGTCGACGTCGAGCTCACGGGCACGCTCACCCGCGCCACCACCGTCGCCGACTGGGCGGGCATGTGGGGCCGGGAACCCAACGCCGACATCGTGATCGGCACCGACCCGGCGCTGTTCTTCGATCGGCTCGTCACCCGCGTCGGCGATTTGGCCCGCACGCTCTACCCTGCCTCGGAGGCGCGATGACCGACTATCTCGCCGATCTCCGCGCCCGCCTGGGCGTGCCCGGATTCGTCGACGTCCATACCCATTTCATGCCGGAACAGGTATTACGCAAGGTATGGGCGTACTTCGATTCCGCGGGCCCGCTGACCGGCCGCGAGTTGCCGATCACCTACCGCGACGACGAGCAGGTGCGGTTGAAGACCCTGCGCGACTTCGGTGTTCGCGCGTTCACGTCCCTGGTCTATCCGCACAAGCCGGATATGGCGGCGTGGCTCAACGAGTGGGCGGCCGATTTCGCGGCGCGCACGCCCGACTGCCTGCACACGGCAACCTTCTTTCCCGAGCACGGCGCGGACTCCTACGTGGAGGACGCGGTCGAGTCCGGGGCGCGACTGTTCAAGGTGCACATCCAGGTCGGCGATTTCCATCCCGGCGATCCGCTGCTGCGCCCGGTCTGGGGGCTGCTCGCCGAGGCGCGGGTTCCGGTTCTTATCCATTGCGGATCCGGTCCGGCGCCCGGCACGTTCACCGGTCCGGACCCGATTGCCGCACTGCTGGAACGCTTTCCGCGACTGCGCCTGATCATCGCTCACATGGGCACCCCGGAATACTCCGAATTCCTCGATCTGGCCGAGCGTTACGAGGGGGTCCACCTCGACACCACCATGGTCTGGACCGACTTCACCGAGGCCGACGCCCCCTATCCGAGGGCCGAGCATCCCCGGTTGCTCGACCTCGGCGATCGCGTGCTGTTCGGCACCGACTTCCCCAACATCCCCTACCCCTATGCCCACCAGGTCCGCGCCCTGGAACGGCTCGACCTGGGCGCGGATTGGCTCCGGAAGGTCCTGCACGACAATGGAGCCCGGCTCTTCGACCTGGACTGACCTACCTCGGGATACTCGATGGCAGCGGGTGATCCGGCTCCAGCGCCGGGAAACCGTCGATACTGGTCGCGTTGTCGCCCGCGATACGGGTGGCGAACTGCTCCTCGGTCCGTCGCGCGTGCAGTGCATCCAGCGCCGGACGCTCGTCGACGAGTTCGAGATACGGGATCGAGTAGCCGCAGGAATCCGCGATCCGGTCCACCGAGACCACGATGGCGCCGCGCAGGCCCGGATGTTGCAGTCCGAAATGCGGCCGATAGGTCTCGAACTCCGCGGAATCGGGGCGCACCAGCCGGCCGGTGCCGAACAGCCGCAGAATCTTCGAGTTCCGGCTGAAGGAGCAGAACATGATCGTGATCCGCCCGTTGTCCCGCAGATGCGCGATGGTCTCCGCGCCACTGCCGAACAGGTCCAGATACGCGAAGGTGTGATCGTCGATCACCGCGAAGGTGTCTCGATACCCCTTGGGAGACAGATTGACCCGCCCCTGCGCCCCCGCGGTCGCCACGAAGAACATCGACTGCGCGTCGATGAACTTCCGCAATCCCTCGTCGAGGTGTGTGAACACCTTGGCCATCGCAACCACCCTTCCCCGCCCCAACCAGCAAGGACGGCTCCTTCGAGCCTAGTCCGCACCCCGCATCCACGAACCCGACTGAGGCTGATCTCACCGCCGGAAGTCGTCCGGCTCACCGACCGCCGCGATGTTCTCCGCTGGGCGGCGGAGTGCGGGACAGGCCGCTGGCGCGCAGGACGCGGCGGGCGATGGCCGCGCGGATGGATTCGTCGGTGCCGATGATGCGGACGTGGCGGCGGGCGCGGGTGATGGCGGTGTAGAGGAGTTCGCGGGTGAGCAGCGTGGATTCGGGTTCGGGGAGCACGACCGAGACCGTGTCGTATTGGCTGCCTTGGCTGCGGTGGATGGTCATCGCGAAAACCGTTACCACGGAGGGGAATTGAGTGGGGTGCACCAGATAGGGTTCGCTGCCGCGCTGTAGGGCGGCGCGCAGCGACCCGTCGGGCCGGCGGACGATGACGCCGGTGTCGCCGTTGTAGATGCGGGCCTCGTGATCGTTCGCGGTGACCAGCAGGGGTTGGCCGGGATACCACGGGGTCTGCTGGGATTCGGGGCCCGCGCCCGCGGCGGCGGCCCAGTCGCCGGCCATGCGATCCCAGCGTTCGACGCCGAACGGGCCCTGCCGGTGGGCGCACAGCAGCCGGTGTGATTCCAGGGCGGTGAGCGCGCCTGAGGCATCACCGGCGAGGGCGGCGTCGCTGACCGCGCGGGCCGCGGCGACCACATCGGCGCGCACCGGCGCGGTGTTCTCCGGTGTGCACAACGACAATTCGCCGCCCGCCCGCAGCAGATCCAGTGCGGTCTCGGCGTCGCCGGCGCGGACCGCCACGGCGAGATCGGCGATCCGGCCGCCGAAACGCCGTCCGCGCGTGAGCCGGACGATGCCGCCGCGCATTCGGGTGCGCTCGAGTGCGGTCAGCGATTCCGCCCCCGCCTCGGGCGGCGCTGCACCGGACCCGGCGGCCACGATCTCGTCGAGCACCGGATTCGGTTCGCCCACCACCGGGCCCGCGACGAGGTCGGCCAGTACCGCGCCAGCGTCCACGGAGGCGAGCTGGTCGGGGTCGCCGACCAGGACCAGGCGGGTGTCCGGGCGCAACGCCGCCAGCAGGCTGCTCATCATGGTCAGTGACACCATCGAGGTTTCGTCGACCACGATCACGTCGTAGGGCAGCCGGTTGAACTCGTGGTACTTGAACCGGTTGCCGCGGCTGCGCTGCCAGCCGAGCAGGCGGTGCAGGGTGGAAGCGGTCAGCTCCGGCAGACCCAGCGGATCGGCCTGCTCGCGCACCGCCTCCTGCAATCGCGCGGCGGCCTTGCCCGTCGGCGCGGCCAACGCGATCCGCAGCGCCGACAGTTTCGGATTTCGCTTCTGATGGCTGTCCAGCAGGGCCAGGATCCGGGCGATCGTATGTGTTTTACCGGTACCCGGGCCACCCGCGACCACCGTCGTCCAGTGGGTGGCGGCCAGCGCCGCCGCCAGTCGCTGGCGGTCCGGCGCGATGCCCGCCGGGCCGTCGAACAGTCGATCCAGTTCCTGCCGCACGAATGCGGGATCCACCACCGGATGACTCCCGGACCGTTCGGTCAGTACCCGCCGAATCGTCTGCTCCTGCTGAAAGTAGCGATCCAGGTAGAGCAGCGGCCCACCACCGCGATCCCCCGGCACCAGCCGCAACGGCCGCAACGGCCCGGCCCGGCCGCCGAGCACCAGCGGGCTGGCCCCGAGCGCGGCCACCACCGCCGCGGAATCCGGCCACGGCAGCGTCGCCGGATCGACACCGCTGCCCGCCTCCCAGCTCTCGTCGGCGTCCACCCCGATCTCGCGCATCCGATCCAATTCCAGACACACCGATCCGGACCGCACCGCCCGCACCGCCAACGCCGCCGCGAACAGCACCTCCTCGGACGCCTCCTGCCCCAGCCGCCCCAGCCGGACCGCCACATGCACATCCGCCGCCGACAACACCCCGGCCTCGTTGAACGTACGCAGCAACCCGGTCCCCCGCTGCGCGACCTGAATCGACGTCACCGCCACCCCCGAACCACATCACATCGCCGCACACCGTCGACAGTCATCGGGCCGCCTCTCCTGCCAACAGGTCCGACAGCTCGACGATCAGTTCGGCCGGTGGTTTCCAGTCGAACACCCCGCGCCCGGTGGGGGTGTCGGGGCCGATCATGCCGCGCACGAACAGATAGCAGGAGCCGCCCAGATGCTCTACCGGGTTGTAGTCCGGCAGGCGCCAGCGCAGGTAGCGGTGCAGCGCAACGGAATACAGCAGGGCCTGCAGGGGATAGTGCGAGCGTTGCATCTCGGCGGACATGCGGTCGCGGGTGTAGTGGTCGACGGTGAGGTCGCCGGTGCCCAGGCGGTTGGTCTTGTAGTCGACGATCACGAAGCGGGATCCGACCCGAAGGACCGCATCGATGCTGCCGGTGAGATAGCCGCGCAGGGGGACGTCGTCCAGTGCGGCCACATGGTCGGCGTAGGGCAGGAACTCGTCGCCGGGTGGGAGGTGTTCGCGCAGCAGGGCGGCGATCTGACGGAGCGTGGCGGTGTGGGTGGCAGGCGTGTCTCCGCCGGAGAGCGGCAGTTCGAATTCGAGTTCGTTCAGTTGGTCGCGACCGGAAATATCGGCGAGACAACCGAATCCGAGGGGTGTGCGCAGAACGGCGAGCAGTGCCGTGCCGAGCAGGGACGGATCGATCTCGGCCATGAGTTCGTCGACGGCGGTGCGGCAGCGGGTATGCACCTCGGTGGCGAGGTCCGCGACGTCGCGGTCGATCACTTCCAGCACACCGTGCACCAGTGTGCCGAATTCCGCACCGTAGGGCAGGGCATTCATCAGGGACGGCGCGGCAGGCAGTTCGGTGTCGTCGGGCAGCGGGGCGTCGGGTTCGTCGGTAGCGTGCTCGTCCGATGCGGTGCCGGCGAGGTCGTGCGCACCGGCGGTGAGCGCCGAGTAGGAGGTGCGCCGCCACTGCTGGTCCAGGGTGCGGGTGAAGTGGGCGGCCGCCAGGTCGCTCGATACCGGCTCGGTGCGGATCCGGCGCAGCTCCACGGCTTCGGCGGTATCCACGCCGGTGACCGAGATGGCCGGTCCGGCCCAGGCCGAAATGCGGTGCACCGCTTCGCTGTCGGCGGGCACAGCGGCCCGGCTCGAGACGATGTCACCGCGGTCCGGTCGTCCGAGGATCATGCGATGCAGTGGAGCCGAGGCCGTCGTGATGGCGGGCGCCCACCACGCAACGACCTGGCACATCGCCCGGGTCAGCGCCACGTACAGCAGCCGCAGCTCCTCCCCCGCCTCCTCGGCCTCGGCGCGCGATTTGCGTTCGGCGAATCCGGTCGCCTCCTGGCCGCCGACATCCAGCACGCGGGCGCCGGTGTCGTCGTGGAACAGCAGCGTCGCCAGGTACGGGTTCTTCGCGCTGTCCCACGCGAAAGGCAGGTACACGACCGGGAATTCGAGCCCCTTGCTGGCGTGCACGGTGGCGATCTGCACGGCGGCGGCATCACGATCGAGGCGGCGGCTACGGTCGGCGACCGATCCGGACGCGGGGTCGCGGACCCGGTCGGTGAGCCAGCGGGTCAGCGCGGTCAGGCCCAGTCCTTCGCCGAGTGACACCTGATCCAGCAATTGCGCGATGTGCCGCAGATCGGTGAGCTCGCGCTCCCCGTTCGCCACCGTCAGCAACCGCTGCGCCAGATTCGTTTCCACCGAGAGCTTTTCGAATACGGCGGCGAACCCGGCCCGGACGAACAGCCGCGCCGCATCCCGCAGCTGCGCACTGACCTGCCCGACGAGATCGGCACCGCCACTGTCGATCTCGGCCGCGGTCACCCCGAACAGCGGCGTACACGCGGCCAGCCGCACCCGGTCGGACCGATGCGGCTGCTCCAGCGCCCGCAGCACCCACAGCCAGTCGGTCGCGCTGCCGGTCGCGAAGACACTGGTGCCGCCCGCCAGCACCGACGCGACCCCGACCTTGTCCAGCGCGGCGCGGACCACATCGACTTGCGATCGGGTACGCACCAGCACAGCGATGTCCCCGGGCCCGATCCGCCGCCCCGGCGAGGAGTCGTCGGCCGGGGTGACCGAGCGGGGATCGGCGAGGATGGTCTCGGATTCCAGGAGGCGGACGAGGTCGGCGGCGAGGTCTTCGGCGACCTTGGCGCGCAGGCGGCCGACCGCGGGGAATCCGGATTTGTTGAGCGGGCCCGCCCCGGTTCGGGGCAGGCAGCGAATCCGCAGGGGGGTGACCAGGTCGGCGGGACCGGACAGGCGCGACCACGCGCGGGTCGGGGTCACCGGGTACACGCTGATGTCCTTGTGCCCCAAGGCCGCTCCGCCGTGCAGGTGGTCCAGGGCGGCCAGCAGACCGGCGTCGCTGCGCCAGTTGGTGTCGAGTTCGCAGCGGTGGTCCGCGTGGGCGACGGCATCGAGGTAACTGAGCACCTCGGCGCCGCGGAAGGCGTAGATGGCCTGCTTCGGATCGCCGACCAGGACCATGGCGGTGTGGCCGTGGAAGGCCAGGCGCAGGATGTCCCACTGGAGTGGGTCGGTGTCCTGGAATTCGTCGACCAGGGCGACGCGGTAGCGGGCACGGATACGGGCCCGGGCGCGCGGGCCGTGCTCCGGATCGGCGAGCACGTCATGCAGCAGGACCAGCAGATCGTCGAAATCCCGCAGTCCCGCAAGGCGTTTGCGGCGTTCGGTCTCGGCGCGCACGGCGGCGGCGAAGGCCACCCGCTGTCCGGGGGCGCCGTCACCCTCGGGGGCGAGGATGGCATGCCGGTCCCCGACGGCGGCCAGGCCCAGCGTGTGGGCTTCCTTCAGCGTGAACGGCGGTTCGGTCCGCGCGTACCGATGCAGGTAGAGGTCGTCGGCCACCGTCCGGACCAGGTCGTCCACACTGTCCACCAGCCGCGCTCCCGGGTCGTGTTCCCCGGCCAGCCCGAGCTCGTCGAGCATCCGCTGGCAGAAGCTGTGCGTGGTGACGATGGTGCCCGCGTCGAAATCCGAGAGCGCGACCAGCAGTCGTTCCCGTCGCCCGCGCACCTCCGCCGAATCCGCCTGTGCCAGATGACGAACCAGCTCGTCCCGGTGCGCTCGCGCCAGCTCCGGGTCGGCCAGCGCGTCGGCCACCACCACGAACCGTTCCCGGGCACGCTCGCGCAGTTCCTGGGTCGCGGCCCTGCTGAAGGTCA
This sequence comes from Nocardia sp. NPDC127579, assembly GCF_042672005.1. Taxonomy (NCBI): domain Bacteria; kingdom Bacillati; phylum Actinomycetota; class Actinomycetes; order Mycobacteriales; family Nocardiaceae; genus Nocardia; species Nocardia sp. NPDC127579. Next base: position 499,734 of record NZ_JBHXVZ010000003.1, read on the forward strand.
CCAGCAGCAGCTCCGAGATCCCCACCCCGGCTTCGGCCACATACCGCACCGCCAGGCCCACGATGGCGTGGGTCTTTCCCGTACCCGCACTGGCTTCCAGCACCGTGGTTCCGGTCGGCAACGCCGCGAACGGATCGAACCGTCCCGGCTGCGCCGTCTCCTCGGGCGTGAACGCGACATCCTGCACGGTCACCGGAACCACCCCGGAACCCTCACGGCCAACCCCACTTCCGACTCGGCACGACCTACTCGATCGAACCACGCCGCGGCCCGTATGCCGGGCAGCGAAACCCGCACATCCGCCGGTGTCATGGCTGTCCCTGCGTTTCGGCCGCGAGCAGCGGGGTCCAGAGGCGGCGGGCGAGGACGCCGAAGTAGCTGGGTTCGGCGGCCGCACCGGCCGGTGCGGGAGTGGACATGAGGTCGTCCAGGCGCGGGGCGGGACCCCAGATGTAGCGCAGGTGGCGGTCGGTGTGATCGCCGAAAGCGCCGGGGCCGTTGGGGCCACCGTTGAATTCGCGTTCGGCGGAGGAGAATGCCTCATCGGCGGAGGACCCGCGGAAGCGGCGTTCGGCGTACGCGGCGGAAGCGGTCGGGGTGATCGGAAGCGGCTCGCACAGACCGGTGTCGCGGAGTTTGACCAGATCACGCAGCACGTCGACCGGACCGTCGGGCGCGGTGAGAACCGAACGCCAAGCCGGACGGTGGAATTGGCCCCGGCCGGTGGTGACGGCCCGCCAGGAGCGGTCCTCGGTGGCGGCGAGGGCGAGTAGCGAAACCCACGCGGCGATCCGGTGTTTCGGAGCCAGCCGGGAGAACGTCGTACGCACCAGGGTCTCGCCGTGCACCTCGGGCACGGTGCCGGTCAACCGCCGCCCCCCGCCGAGATCGATCGCGATATCGACCGCGCGCGCCGGGTTCGCGTACTCGGGCAGCGAAGCGCGCACGAGCCTTTCGACGGTGTGCTCCACCTCGTCGAGCACCGCACCGCCGAGACCGAACGGCGGCAGCGTGCCGCGCCGCCACTCGGCGGCTCGCAGACCGGCCGGGTCCGCGCCGGTCAGCCGCGCCGTCAGCAGGCGTTCGCCCAGTTCCCATTTCGTGAGTCCGTCGAGTTCGATCGGCAGCCGGTCGGCGAGGTCCTCGTCGTGGTCGGGGACGCGCAGACCCAGCCGCTGCCACAGGAACGCCCGAATGGGGTGCTCGGCGAAGGAGATCAGGTCGGCCAGCGCGACATCGCCGAGTTCCGGCGCGGGCAGCGGCGCCGGCAGGAACCCGGGGCGCGGCCGCGGCGGCGCGGCGGCGGCCACCGCACCCGCCAGCGCGGCGGTATCGAAGCTGAACGGCCGCTCGGCGTGGAAGTTCCAGCGGTCGAAGCTCTGCAAGGGATGCCGGGTGAGCACCGTGTCCCCGTCGGGCAGGTGCGCGCGCACCACGTCGAGCAGTTCGGCGACCGGAATGGCCGGCGGGCGTTCGGCGCCGGTCACCGGGTCGGCTCCGGTGTAGAACAGCAGCAGGCGGTCCTGGGCCGCCAGGATCGCGTCCAGCAGCAGCTGACGATCCTCGCTGCGCGGATCCCGTTCGCCCAGCAGCGGATCGCGGGCCAGGACGTCGTCGCCGTCGGCCGCACCCGCGCGCGGGAAGACATCGTCGTCCAGGCCGAGCAGTACGACCACGCGATGCGGCACCGAGCGCATCGGCGTCAGGGTCGCCACGGTCAGTTCGCCGGTGCGGAAGTTGGCGCGCGACGGGCGGGCGGCGAGCCGATTCGCCAGCAGCACAGCCATATCCGGCAGGCGGAGCTGGACCTCGCCCGCGTGTTCGGTGGCGGCGGCGAGCTCACGACGGGCTTCGGCGCGAATCCAGGCGTCTCGTTCGGGGACGTCGGTGAGCAGATCCAGGGCCCGTGCCAGCACCGCGGCCCATTCGCTGGCCGGGCGCGGGCCGCGCAGATCACGCAGGCACACCGCGAGCCGATCCACGAACTCGGCGAACCGCCCGGCCAGGTCGACATCACCGGAATCGACATCGCCGAGCGGCAGCGCCAGATCCAGCCAGTCGTCGCCGGATTCGTCGGCGGTGACGCCGAGCAGAATCCGGTCGACGGCGCTGTTCAATGTATTCTGCGCGAAATCCGCGAGACCGAATGCCTGGCGTTGCCGCTGCCCGATCCCCCAGCGCGCGCCCGATTCGGCCGCCCACTCCCGGAGCCGTTCGATCGCGTCATCGTCGAAACCGCAACGGCGGCGCACGGTTTCCGACGCGGCCAGATCCAGTACCTGGGTGACGGTGACCCGCCCGTCCGCCAATTCGAGCAGGGTGGCGATCACCGCCAGCATCGGATTGGTGACCCCGCGGCCCCGATCGGCCAGCCGGACCCGCAGCAGATGCGCGGGATGCGCCGAATCCCGCACGGCCTCAGCCGATCCCGTGGCGCCGAAGGCTGCCCGGACCAGCGGCGCGTACGCCTCGACCTCCGGGCACATGATCAGCACGTCGCGCGGCTCCAGGGTCGGGTCCGCCGCGAACAACCCCAGCAGCGCCTCGCGCAACACCTCCACCTGCCGCGTCGCACCGTGACACGCGTGCACCTGCACGCTGCCGTCGGCTCCGTGGGCAGTCGGCGCGGGCGGCCACCGGTCGTCGCGAATCCCCTGCTGAATCACCGTCAGCAGCGTGTCCGAACCGCTCGCATCCGAAGACCCCGCGACCGCCGAGCTCGGCGCGCCGCCAGCCGACCGGATGGGACTCGCGATCACGGTGTCCGGCGTAACCGACTGCGTGGCAACAGACCTCGAGTGATCGACCTGGGTCCCTGTCGAAGTGGCGGTGGCCAGGCGCTGTTGCAATTCGCGTGCGTCACGCGCGAGCCCGGACAGCAAGGGGTGCTGAACCGCGGTGCTCGTGGTGTCGGCCGCCCGGGTGGTCGACGGGGAGCGCGCGGCGAGCGTGGACCACATGACCGGGCTGGGATGCGCCAGCCACAGGTGAACCTCACGAGTCTCGGCGAGGGCCGTCAGGACAGCGAGTTGGTCGGCGGGCAGGCGGGTCGCCCCGAAGACGGAAATCCGTTGCGGTAGTTCGACGCACGCGGGCTCGGCGCGCAGGCGGGCACACGCGCGGTCGAGACGTTCGGCGGGACCGGCGGCGCCGATCTCCGCGCGCAGCCGACGCCAGAGCATGGGCTGCCACCGCAGGTCGTCGGGGATCGGGTTGCCCGCACCGTCGGTATCGGAGCCGGCCGCCCACTCGGTGATGAGCGCCGGGCGCTGCGCCGCGTAACTGTCGAACAGAGCGGCCAGTCGCGCGGCCGTGGCATACCGCCGCCCGACCCGATGCCCACGACCGGCCGGTTCACCCGCCCCCAGATGCCGGGCCAGCACGGCCGACCACGGCTCCCCCACCGCCGCGTCGATCACCCGCAGCAGCGCCCAGACCACCCGCTCCGGCGCCCACGGATCCGTCTCCGGCCGCACCCCGCTCGCCACCGCGAGCACCTCGCTCACCAGTGCGGCGGGCGACGGGAATCGGATATTGGCCGCCACGCCGTCACCGCGTCCGCCGGCCCCGTACGCGCGCGATACCCCCAGTACCGTCGAGAGCCGTTGCGCCAGCCAGCGTTCCACCCCTTTGGCGGGCACCGCGATCACCTCGGCGGCGAACGGGTCGCCCAACGGCGTCGCCAGGAGCGCGGCGAGCGAATCGGCCAGGGAGTCGGCGCGCTCGGCACGGTGAAGGTGCAGCGGCATTGGTTGTTTATACGCCAGCGACTGCTCCGCTACCGCACCGCCCCCGTGCCGCGCGAGTGAATTGAGCCACACGCGAACGTTTTTCTCGGCCGCGTCACCGCGGATGCCGGGAATCGATGTGCGACAGTGCTTACCCACCCCGCCGACGCACTCGGCGGCCATCGCCCTGGCTCGGCGCCGGGCGCACGGGAAAGCTTCGAAAGGCTGGTTCGCGTCCATGGCTGCGAAGGTGATTGCTCTGGTTCCGAGAGCCGGATTCACGGTCCGCCGCGTCGGAGATCGCTGGGAATTGGTCAACACGGGTTTCTACGGCCGCACCGTCGTGCTACAGACCTGGCCGCGCGACCGCCACGGCGAGGCGTTCGAGCACTGCTACCGCCTCAACGGCCGCACGGTCGAGGAACTGCTGGCGGCTTTCCGCTGAATTCGACTCGGGCCGAATCGGATTGCCGCCCCTAACACAGCGCCGCGCCGAGCTCAAGACGTGCGTCCCGCGGGCTTCTGTGCCAATGTGTTCCCTCGTGCGTTACCCCTCATCAAGCACCGGTGCCCTGCCACGCGCGGCCGCTTCGGCCTGCGTGCTCGCCGCAGCCGCGATCCTGATCCCGACCGCGCCGCTGCTGGCGCCCGCCGCCGAGGCCGCGCCGCCCGCGCTGAGCCGCGTGATTCCCGGTTTCGACGCCGATCTGAGCAATCGCATCGATCGCGCCGACAACTACTTGAAATCACGTCCCGGCCTGACCGGCTACATCATTCGTGATCGGGTCAGCGGCGGCGTCTACGCGAACGAGTACGCCGAGGAGTCGGTCTGGACCGCCTCCACCATCAAACTCGCCATCGCCGTGGACCTGCTCAACCGCGCGCGTGTCGGCATCATCGGCCTCGGGCCCGAAGATCGCGGCCTGCTCGAATCGATGCTGGCCACCTCCAACGACGCCGCCGCCGACCTGCTGTGGAACAAGTACGCGGGCTTCGATCGGATGGCCTTCAACAACGCTTTCCGCGCCAACGGCATGGTGAGCCTGGTCCCCCAGCCGACCACGACCGCCCTGTTCCCGGACTGGTCGTTCCAGAAGTGCACCACCGCCGACCTGGACCGGCTGATGGACTACGTGCTCACCCGCATGCATCCCGACGACCGCGCCTACCTGCTGGACCGGATGCGCGCGGTGGACTTCAACCAGCACTGGGGTGTCTGGGGCGCGGGCGAGCGGATGCGGCCCGGCCTGAAGAACGGCTGGTCGGCCGAGCAGGGGGGCTGGGTGGTCAACTCGGTCGGCTTCGCCGGCCCGGAGGAGCGCTACACCCTCGCCATCATGAGCTCGCTCGGCGCCGACGGCGGATACACCGAGGGCGCCGATACCGACACCAAGCTGGCCGAGATCCTGCTCAAAGGCCGCTGACCCGCCGAGACACGACCCCCGCCGACCTGGACAAACCTTCAGGTGCGGGGGTCTTCGCCGTATTGTTCTCAGAAGTCCGGCCCGTCTGATTCGCGTGCAAAGTGACGAAACCGGATCTCACCGTGACGGCCCGAAACACGCCGACTACGGTTGAAGTCGGTCAGTAAACGTTCGCGGGGGCCAGCCCCAGGACTTCGAGGAGCAACGGCGATGAGCACAGAAGCTGTCGAGAACCGTCGTCACAAGGTGGTGGTGATCGGTTCGGGCTTCGGTGGCCTGTTCGGCACCAAGCACCTCAAGCGCGCCGACGTCGACGTCACCCTGATCTCCAAGACCTCCACCCACCTGTTCCAGCCGCTGCTCTACCAGGTGGCCACCGGTATCCTCTCGGTCGGCGAGATCGCCCCCGCCACCCGCCTGGTGCTGCGCAAACAGGACAACGCGCAGGTGCTGCTCGGCGATGTCGTCGATATCGATCTGGAGCACAAGACCGTCACCTCGCTGCTGCTCAACCAGGAGACGGTCACCCCGTTCGACAGTCTCATCGTCGCGACCGGCGCCCAGCAGTCCTACTTCGGCAACGACCAGTTCGCCACCTATGCCCCCGGCATGAAGACCATCGACGACGCGCTCGAACTACGCGGCCGGATTCTCGGCGCGTTCGAGGGCGCCGAGCTGGCCACCTCCCAGGAGATGCGGGACCGGCTGCTCACCTTCGTGGTGATCGGCGCCGGCCCGACCGGCGTCGAATTGGCCGGGCAGATCGCCGAACTCGCCGACCGCACGCTCGAGGGCACCTTCCGCAATATCGATCCGCGTGATGCCCGGGTCATCCTGGTCGAGGGCGCGGGCGCGGTGCTCGGGCCGATGGGTCCCAAGCTCGGCGGCCAGGCCCAGCGCAAGCTGGAGAAGATGGGCGTGGAGATCCAGCTCAACGCCCTGGTCACCGACGTCGACGCGCACGGCGTCACGGTGAAGGACAGCGACGGCACGCTGCGCCGCATCGAATCCTCGACCAAGGTGTGGTCGGCCGGGGTGCAGGGCAGCCCGCTGGGCAAGATGCTGGCCGAGCGCTCCGAGGGCACCCAGGTGGATCGGGCCGGGCGGGTCATCGTCGAACCCGACCTCACCATCAAGGGGCACCCGAACGTCTTCGTGGTCGGCGATCTGATGTCGGTGCCGGATGTGCCCGGGATGGCCCAGGGCGCGATCCAGGGCGCCACCTACGCCGCCAAGGCCATCAAGGCCGGGCTCAAGGGCGCCCGCCCCGAGGACCGCAAGCCGTTCAAGTACTTCAACAAGGGCTCGATGGCGACGATCTCGCGGTTCAACGCGGTCTGCCAGATCGGCAAGCTCGAGTTCGGCGGATTCATCGCCTGGCTGGCCTGGCTGGGCCTGCACCTCTACTACCTGGTCGGCTACCGCAGCCGCCTGATCACGGTCATCCAGTGGTTCGTGTCCTTCCTCGGCCGCACCCGCGGTCAGATGGCGGCGACCGAGCAGTGGGTGTTCGCACGGCTCGCGCTCGAACAGGTCAACTCCGACGAGGAGGACCGGGGCGAGCTGGCCGCGGCGCTGGGCGCGCCGACCGAGCACGGTCGCGCCCCCGGGCGAGCTACCGCCGAACATCACAGCTAGCCCGCGGGCTGTCCGAATCTACTGGCAGATCAGCTAATTCGGAGCAATTGCGCGGCGCCGGGCTTCGCGTGGGTACGACCAATCCACGGACCTCCCGGGTCCGAATGTGGGACGTCGAACTTGCATTTCTCACCGAAGAAAGGCGATTGATGCCCACAGGTAAACACCGTGCGCCGTCACCACAGCGGACCACGGTCGGCTCGATGGTCGCGGCCGGAGCGGTGCCGCTGGTACTGGCCCTGGTCGGCACCGGCACCGCCAACGCCGACCCCGCCGATACCACCACACTGACGGAGAAGGCCCAGTGGCCGGCGGCCGACGTCCCCAACGCGACGCCCTACGAGGGCCTCGATATCCCGGACGGCACCCACAGTTCGCTGCAGTGGTCGCGGGCACAGCCGGACAAGAGCTACCTCGCGCCCGTCGGCGTGCTGCACCCGCCTGTCCCCGTGGCGCCCGTTCCGCCGATCGCGCCGCCGCCCGGGCAGTTCCGTTTCGGTGATGTCACCGTGCCCGCGCCGGAGTGGATCAATCCGGAGCAGGCGATTCAGATCAACGACAACGCCGCCATGGCCGAGGCCAACCTGGCGACGTTCCTCGACTCGATCGGCATGGAACGCAGCCGGTCCGACCGGATCGCCGGGCAGACCGTCGGCACCGCCGCCATCGGCGCCGCCGCGGGCGCGGCCAGCGCCGCGCCCCTCGCGCTCACCTCCGCTCTGGTCGGCGGTGCGCTCGGGCTGGTGGTGGGTGCGCCGCTGATCCCGGTCGGCCTGGTCGCCGGCCCGGCCCTCGGCGCCGCGATGGGCGCCGCGGTCATCACCGTGCCCGCCGCGGTCGTCGGCGCCGCCGCCGGTGGTGTGGTCGGTGCGGTCAACGCGTTCAACGCACCGTCGCGAGTCATGGACCACTGACGGCGTAGTGGGCACTCGACCGCGCAGTCCGTCGAGTGCCCACCGCGACAACGTATTACGAGAGGGTGCGGTAGGTGTGGGTGCGGAGGGAGCCCCCGGCTGCCAGCGGGAGGAGAACGCCGGTCAGGCCGGTGGTGTCGGCCGGACGGGGGTCGGGGTAGCGGAGTTCGCTGTCGAGGGCCCGTGGGGTCGCCAGCCCGTCCTCGGAAACGGAATCGACGCCGAGGTGCAGGCGATGGCGCAGTAGCGGGATCTCGGCGAGATCGGCGGTCAACGCACCGCTCCACGCACCGGAATCCTCACCGGCGCGGCCGATCTGGACCCGTTCACGCAGGCGCAGCCGGGCATCCGGGGCCAGCATTACGGTGGTGTGCGTGTGGTGGTGGGCGCCACCCGCGACGATCGTGGGCTCCGGGTCGAAGTCCAGCTCCGCGCCGGAGCCGAGCTCGACATGCCAGCGCGCGACGGACGCGGGTGTGGACGCGCCGGGCAGCGCGATGGTCGCCGCGACCGAGCGCACCGTGAGCCGGGCTCCCGCGCCGACGACGATGCGAATATCGAGTTCGTCGCCGCCCAGCGGTGTCGCGGCGGTACCGATCAGATGGACCGTGTCCACGCCGGTGCGGCGGGCCGACAGTCCGCCGACCGCGTGGATCTCGGGTAGCGACCCGGCGGCCGCCACAATCCGTAACTCAGTGCGCAACAGCGGAATCGGATGCGTGCGAGTCGGCGTGCGCGATCTCCCGGAGCTGTTCGCGAACCCAGGCCAGCACCGGAGTCGCGGCCGGATCCGCGGTGAGCGAGATCAGCGCGGTCGGCCGATCCTCGCGCACCTGGGCGGCGTCACGCGCCATCACATCCAGATCCGCGCCGACCAGCGGCGCGAGGTCGGTCTTGTTGATCACGAGCAGGTCGGAGTAGGTGACGCCGGGGCCGCCCTTGCGCGGCACCTTGTCGCCGCCGGCCACATCGACCACGAAGATCTGGACGTCGATCAGGCCGGAGGAGAACGTGGCCGTCAGATTGTCGCCGCCGGATTCCACCAGGATCAGATCCAGCGGCGGGTTCGCGGCGATCAGATCGTCGATGGCGTCGAGGTTGGCCGTGATGTCGTCGCGGATGGCGGTGTGCGGGCAGCCGCCGGTCTGCACCGCGGTGATCCGCTCGTCCGGCAGCACCGCGTGGCGGCGCAGGAAGTCGGCATCCTCGGTGGTGTAGATGTCGTTGGTGAGCACGGCGATGGACAGCTCGTCGCGCAGTTGGCGGCACAACGCGGCCGTCAGCGCGGTCTTGCCGGAACCGACCGGTCCGCCGATCCCGATCCGCAGCGCCTCGCCCGGGGTGCGCTGCCGCTTGGGCCGATCGTGGGAGTGATCGTGGGGTTCACCGTCGATCAGGTGCGGGGGCATGGGCAGTCTCCTTCTCTCGGTGAACAATTCAACTGGCGAACAAGGGCATGTCGCGGTGCAGGTGCCGTTCGGCGAGTACGTCCTGCAGCGGATCCGACAGCGCGGCGAGCCCGGTGACCGCCTCGGCGGCGGTGTGGTCACACAGTTCGGCCAGCCGGACCGTGCACCCCGCGATGGCCGCCGGATCGAGCGCGAGCAGTCGCTGCGCGGCGGTCGCGGCCCCGGTCAACGTCGTGTAGACGACGACGCCCGCGATCTCCCGCGGCGTCACCCCGCACGCCGCCCCGACCGCTCCGAACACCGTCGACAGGTGCGGGCGCGCTCCCATCGCGGACCAATCCTGTTGCGGCCACAACTGTTTGGCCAGACGCAGCAGCCCGCGCCCCTGCGCGCGCGATGCCGTCCGCGCGGCCGGTGAGGGCGTCCTGGCATCGGCTTCGAGTTCGGCGCGCCCCACCTCGAGGTCTCCGGCACACACCGCGGCGGCCAGCGACGCGGCGACCAGCCCGGAGGTCCGAATCCGCCGCCGCAGGTAGAGCTCGACCGTCGCCACGTCCCGGACCAGCCCCGACGCGACGGCTTCCTCGACTCCCCCGGAGTGCACGTGCCCGCCGATCGGCAGCCGCGAATCCGCCAGGGCGAACAACATCGCCGAATTTTCCGCGGACCTCTTGTGCACCGCCCGATCCTATGCGTCGGCGTGTCGCCCCCGCGAGGCGAGTCGGGTCAGACGCGGCCGAGCCGGAATGCACGCTCCATGAATCGGGCCGCCTGGGCGCGGGACAGATCGGTCCAGGCTTGCAGCGGAGCCTGCCACCAGGGGGCGATTTCGCGAGGACGGGCGGTGATGGCGTGGCAGATCAGGTCGGAGGCTTCCTCGACAGTGAGACCGGGGATCTTGCTGAAGTCGGTGGGCGCGCTCATCCGGGTGTGCACGAGCGGCATGTAGATGGAGGTGGTGGTGACGTTGTCAGCCGCGATCTCGGTGCCCACCGTGCGCAGCCAGGTGTCGAACGCGCCTTTCGAGGCGCCGTAGGCCGACCAGCGCGGGGTGGGCGGCATGAGCAGCCCCCAGGTGGAGACGTTGACGATATGTCCTTGCCGCCGCTCGCGCATGTGCGGGAGCAGGGCGAGCAGCAATCGCACCGGGCCAAGATAGTTGATGTCCATGGTGCGGGTGAAATCGTGGAAGCGGTCATAGGACTCCTCGATCGGCCGCCGAATCGACTTGCCCGCGTTGTTGACCACCACATCGATGTGGTCGTGCACGGTGAGCAGTGCACGCGCCAGCTGCTCGACCGCGTCGAAATCGGTGAGGTCGGCCGGATAGACATGGGCGGTTCCACCCGTCTCCCCGATCTCCGCCGCCACTGTCGTCAGGTCCTCGGCCGATCGCGCGACCAGCAGCACCACGGCACCGGCAGCACCGAGTTTGCGTGCGGTGGCCTTGCCGATCCCGTGCGACGCCCCGGTCACCAGCACGACCCGCCCCGCCACGGCATCCCGCAGCGCATCCGCTCGCGGGCGCGAGGTCGGATACAGCAGACGGGTGGCGACCCGCTCGGCAAGCGGTCGCCCGTTATCGGTCACCCGCCCAATGTAGCCACGATCGTCAGTGGGCGTCCACGAGTACGGTGTTCTTGCGCATCGCCAGCCGTGCCACGATCGCCATGGCGAGCAGGATCAGCGCACCCGTCGTCGTCGCGAAATGCATTCCGCTGACGAAGGATTCGCGCGCACTCTCGATCAGCGCCGTGTCGTCACCGGCCTGATGCAGGGTCTCACCCAACGTTTCGGCGTAGTCGCCGCCATTGCGGAACACCAGCGCCGCCAGGGAACCCAGCAGCGACAGGCCCAGCGCGTTGCCGAGTTCGAAGCTCGTCTCGGAGATGCCGACCGCAGAACCGGCCCGCTCCGGCGGCACCGAGGACACCGCGACATCGGAGACCAGCGTGAACGCCAGACCGTATCCGACACCGGCGATCGTGGATCCCGCGATGTACCAGCCGATTCCGCTGTGCACGCCGACGCCGAGCAGCATCAGATTGCCGGCCGCGGCCAGCAGCAGTGCGAGCACGAAGGTCGCGCGGACGCCGATCTGCCGCCCGAGCCGGGCGCCACTCATCGAGACGATGAACACCGCCACCGCGCTCGGAATGCCGAGCAGCGCGGCCCCGAGCGCGTCGCGCCCGGTCACCGATTGCAGGTAGACACTGGTCAGGTAGCCCATGGCGGCCAGCGCCATCATGCCGGTCAGACTGGACCCGATCGCCACGCAGAACGCGGGCCGAGTGAACAGCCGCAGGTCAAGCAGCGGTTCGGCAAGCCGGGTCTGCCGCCGGACGAACAGCGTCAGCACGACCACGCCGATCAGGGCCAGCGCCAGCGCCTCGATATCGATCCCCTCGGCGGCGGCGTGCTTGATCGCGTAGATCAGCGGCAGGATGCCGCCGATGGACAGCACCACGCTGGGCAGATCCAGCGGCCCGAGTGCCTCGGAGCGATGTTCGGGCAGCAGGAACGGCCCGCACGCGAGCAGCACCAGCAGCACCGGCAGGTTGATCAGGAAGACCGAACCCCACCAGAAATGGTGCAGCAGCAGTCCGCCGATGATCGGCCCGACCGCGGATCCGCCCGCGAAGAACGCCGTCCACACCCCGATGGCCGCGGCCCGCTGCCGTGCGTCCGGGAACAGGCTGGAGATGAGGGCGAGGCTGGAGGGCAGCAGTGTCGCGCCGCCGACGCCCATCAGGGCCCGCGCGGCGATGAGCACGCCGGCGCTGGGCGCGAAGGCGGCGAGTATCGACGCGAGCCCGAAGACCGCGGCGCCTGCCAGCAGGATGTTGCGGCGGCCGATGCGGTCGCCGAGGTTGCCCATGGTGATGAGCAGGCCCGCGATCATGAAGCCGTAGATGTCAAGGATCCACAGCGCCTGGGTGGCCGAGGGGTCGAGGTCGACGGTGAGCGTGGGCATGGCCAGGAACAGCACCGAGACATCCATCGACACCAGCAGCACCGGCAGTAGCAGAACCGCCAATCCGAGCCACGCCCGCCGGGTATCGGCGGGCGTCTGCACCTGTGTCATCGAAGTTCCTCTCGCTGCTCGCGTACGGCGTACGCATGACTAAGGGTACAGTGTACGCATCCGGCCTCGATACGAACAGGTAGACATGGGATGACCGAGCCGAAGCTCACTCGAGCCGCCATCGTGGACACCGCGATCGCGCTCGCCGACACCGATGGACTCGACGCACTGTCCATGCGCCGCATCGCCGACCGCCTGGGCGTCGGCGCCATGTCGCTCTACCGGCATATCGCGAACAAGGACGAACTGATCGCGCTCATGACCGACGAGGTCTCCCGGCGCAATCCGTATCCGCCCACCGCGGGCGAGTCCTGGACCTGGCGTGACCGCGTACGCATCGCCGCCGACATCGACTGGGCGCTCTACCAGCAGCACCCCTGGGTGCTGCTCACCTTCGCCATGCCCCGCTACAGTTTCGGCCCCAGCGGCCTGGCCTGTCTGGCCTGGCTGGTCGAAGGGTTCCGCGAACTCGACGTGGGCCCGCGCGAGGCCATGCAGATGGCGTTCTCGGTGTGGAACTACATCTCCGGTGCCACGCTGCCGCAGATCAGCTCGGATCTGCTGGAGCGCAAGAAGATCCAATCCGAGGAGACCAACGGGCTGCGCGCGCTGCTGGAGGGTGCCCCGATCACCCCGGTGCCGCCCGCCCTCGCGGAACTGGTCGGCGCGGGCGTCAGCGAACTGACCCAGCAGGACCTGCTCTACGCCGGGCTCGCCGCACTCTGCGACGGATTCGAGGCGCGGGTGCGCCCCGCTTGACCTGAACCTCGCTGGAGGTTGCAGGATCGGGACCATGCACGCGATCCGGCTCCACACCTTCGGCCCCGCCGAGAACCTCCGCTACGAAACCGTCCCCGATCCGGTGCCCGGCCCCGGCCAGGTGCGAATCGCGGTGGCGGCGGCGGGAGTTCACCTGGTCGACACGACGCTGCGCGCGGGCAGGCCCGGCCCCTTTCCCCCGGCCGAACTGCCGACCATCCCCGGCCGGGAGGTCGCCGGAACGGTGGAAGCGCTGGGGGCGCAGGTCGATTCGTCCTGGCTCGGCAAGCCGGTCGTCGCCCATCTCGGACAGGCACCGGGCGGCTACGCCGCACTGGCGGTCACGGATGTGACTCGGCTGCACGAGATTCCGGACTCGCTCGATCCGGCCGAAGCCGTCGCCATGATCGGCACGGGCCGCACTGCCGAGGGCATCCTTCAATTCGCCGACCTCGGCCCGGGCAGCGTGGCCGTCGTCACCGCGGCGGCAGGTGGCATCGGCACACTGCTCGTGCAAGCCGCGAAGCACGCGGGCGCGTTCGTCATCGGCCTCGGCGGCGGCAGCGCCAAGACCGAGCGAGTCGCCGCCAACGGCGCCGACCTCGCCATCGACTACCGGCAGCCGGACTGGCTCGACCGGCTGCACCCACATCGCCCCACCATCGTCTTCGACGCGGTCGGCGGCGAAATCGCCAGGGCGGCAGTGGATCTGCTCGGCACCGGCGGCACGCACCTGGTGTACGGCGCCCCGGGCGGGACACCGCTGGCCGTCTCCGCGGCGGAACAGGCCGAGCGCGGCATCACCTCACAGGTCGTGCTCGGGCCCGTCATGCTGGCTCCGGTCGGCGGCGACATCCGCGTGTTGGAGACCCGGGCGCTGACCGAGGCCGCCGCCGGTCGGCTGCGGCCCGCGATCCAGCGTTTCCCGCTCGCCGACGCGGCGAGCGCCCATCACGCCCTCGAGACCCGGGCCACCATGGGCAAGGTCGTCCTGGTGCCGTGACCTAATCCAGGACGAGCGCGTAGGCGAATCCGTCCCAGCCCTTCGAGCCGACGGTCTGCACCACCGTGGCGTCCAAACGCGGTTCGGCGGACAGCAATTCGACCACCTCACGGCTGGCCCGAATCGCCGGATCGGACGAATCGGCATCGGCGAGCCCGCCCTGGCGCACCACATTGTCGACGATGACGACCGATCCGGGGCGGGTCAGCCGCAGCGCCCAGCGCACATAGTTCGGATTGTTGACCTTGTCCGCGTCGAGGAACACCAGATCGAAGGGGTCCGGCTGTTCATCGGCCAGCACCGGCAGGTTCTCCAGGGCTGCACCGACCCGGATCTCCACCCGGTCACCGACCCCGGCGCGATCCAGGTTCGCCCGCGCCACCTCCGCGTGCCGCGGCTCGTACTCCATGGTCAGCACCTGGCCGGACTTGCCGACCGCGCGCGCCAGCCACACCGTGCTGTATCCACCCAGCGTGCCGATCTCCAGCACGCGACGCACACCCGCCGCCCGCGCCAGCAGATACAGGAACTTGCCCTGCGGCGCGGAGACATCGATCGCCGGTAGTCCGGCCCGCTCGTTCTCGGTCAGTACGGCCGCGGTCTCCGGATCGGCCACCAGGTTCTCGACCAGGTACCGATCCACATCAGCCCATTCAGCACTCGTCATGACGGCCAGTCTGCCACCGCGACACCGCTTTCGGCCGCCGCGACGAGAGCGCCCAGGTACGCGGCGAACTCCGGCCACAGCTCGCGGGGCAGGCTGTGCCCCATCCCCTCGAACACGATCAGCTTCGCGCCGGGGATCGCCGCGGCGGTCGCGCGGCCACCGCTGACATCGAAGACACGGTCGGCGGCGCCGTGCAGCACCAGCGTCGGCGCGGTCACCTCGGACAACCGCGCGGTCCGATCCCCGGAGGCCAGGACCGCGACCGACTGGCGCATCATCCCGGCGAAGTCGACGCCGCGATCGAAGACCCGGCCCGCGTGTGACCGCACCGCGTCCGCGTCGAACCCGAATCCGGGCGAACCCGACGCACGCTTGGTCCGCACCGACCAATCCCGGTACCCGTCCCGATCCGCGGGCGGCGGGCCCGCCTGCCCGAACACATCCGGATCCGCTTGCCCCACAGCGGGATCACCGGTGGTGGACATGATCGAGGTGAGCGACCGCACGCGCCGCGGATACTCGATCGCGATGGTCTGCGCGATCATGCCGCCCAGGGACGCGCCGACCAGATGCGCGTCCTCGATCCCGAGCGAGTCCAGCAGGCCGACCGCGTCGGCGGCCATATCCGAGAGCGTGTAGGCCGCCGAGGACACGTCACCGCCGATCGCCGCCATGATGTCCGGCGCGGGCGCGTCGTGGAAATGTGTGGACCGGCCGGAATCGCGGCTGTCGAACCGGATCACCTGCCAGCCGTCGGCGACCAGCAGATCACAGAACCCGTCGGGCCAGTCGATCAGCTGCCCGCCCGCACCCATGAGCAACAGCAGGGGCGGTCGATCCGGATCACCGAGGCGCTCGTAGGCGATCTCGATCCCCGCCGGCCCCACTCCGCTCACCCGCTGCTCGACCATCCGCTCACCCTTCTCCAGCCGCCGACACGGCTTGGACCAGCGATTATGCGCCCACACCGCCCCCTTGCCGCAAGCCCACCCGACCGGGTTATGGTGAAAGGGGCGAGGGAATCCCGCGGGCGAACGCGATCCTGTGGCATATTCCTGCCCATGCGCCCGCTGCTGTTCGCCCTCGCCGTCTCGTGCGCCGCGCTGAGCGGCTGCTCGGCCGACGAGCCGGCTGCCGAGGCCACTCGCACCGTCGACCGACGATTCGAGATCGAAGTGGCCCCCGAGGACGCCCCCTGCACCGGCGTCGCACCCATGCGGTGCCTCCAGGTTCGCCGCGATCCACAGGCGGCGTGGGAGTTGCACTACTTCGGGATCGAGGGCTTCGACTATCAGCCCGGCTACACCTATCGCCTACTGGTCGAAGAGCGGCCGTGGGTCGATCCGCCAGCCGACGCGCCTTCGTCGACCTGGCATCTGGTGCGGGTGATCGCCAAAGATCCTGCCTCCTGAGCCGATTCGGCCGCCGTGTGACGATCCGAGCCCGTAGGGTCCGGAACCAATAGGTCTCACTTCAGGATCGGAGCACAGATGAAGCGCAGGCTGTGGCTGGTGGCACTGATGTGCCTGACGCCCATGGTTCTCGCCCCGCACGCGACCGCCATGGACGGCGCCGAATACGTGGCGCTCGGCGATTCCGGCGCGGCCACCACCGGCGTCCAGCACCTCGACACCGGCGCGCCGCTGATCTGCGCCCGCACGACCGCGAACACACCGAAACTGATCGCCCAGGACCTCGGGCTGCGACTCGACGATCGCACGTGCAGCTCCGCCAAGATCAAAGACCTCACCAGCTCCCAAGGAGCCGGTGTCGCACCGCAATTCGATGCGCTCGGCCCGAACACGCGGCTGGTGACAGTGCATATCGGGGCCAACGACACCAACATCAGCCGACATATACTCACCTGCCACACCGGCGGCGCACAGCCGTGCGGCGACCCGGCCTGGGATCGCGACATCGACGCCATCGCCGACACGTACTCCGCTGCCCTGCACCGCATTTCCGAGCTCGCGCCGAATGCGCGAATCATCGTCGACGGCTGGCCGCTCTACGTGCGCGACGGCGGCTGCCCCGAACTCGTCGGCCTGCGCCCCGCCGACGCCGCCACCGTGCAACGCGCCTTCGACCGGCTCAACACCGTCGTCGCCGCCGGCGCCGCCGCCAACCGCGCCACCTACGTCGACACCCGTGCGGGTTCCGTCGGCCACGACATGTGCGCGCCCGAGGGCGTGCGCTGGTTCGACCCGATCCTCGCCACCGAAACCCTCGTCCCCTACCACCCCACCCCCGCCGGCATGCGCGGCATCGCGGACATCATCATGGCCGCGATCCGCGCGAATTAGCCGGTGACCGCCGCATCCTCGATCGGGTCGACAGCGCGGCGGAGCAGACAGAACTCGTTGCCCTCCGGGTCGGCGAGCACATGCCAGGAGGCCTCCGGGCCCTGACCGATATCGACCGGGCGCGCACCCGCGGCCAGCAGCCGGGCCAACTCCGCCTCCTGATCGCGGTCGGTGGGATTCACATCGAAATGCAGGGGCAGCTTGCCGCGCTTCGGCTCGGTACTCGGCAGGAACATCAGCGTGGGCTGCGGGCCACCGAATCCGGCGCCCGCCGGCCCGATCTCCAACGCACCGTCCTCCCAGCCCAACTCGACGTAGCCCAGCACCTCACGCCAGAAATCCCCCAGCTTCTGCGGGTCGGCACAGTCGATGAGAAGTTGAGTGATTCTGCAAGCCATGCCGCGACCGTACCCGGAGCGGACAATCTCGGCATGGCATTCTCCTCAGGTCGACTCCGGCCTGATCTTCCGCCGCGGAAGGAGCAGGGCGGGAACGAGGGACAGCGTGATCAGCGCCGGGGCGATCAGGTAGGTGTGCTGGAAGGCCTCGGCGACGCCGGGCGCGACCTCGGCGCGTCGAGCGGGATCCATGCCGTGCATGGTTTGGATCCCACCGGCCACGGGAATCCGTGCGCCCAATGTCACCGAAGCGACAGCCGTGCCGATGGCCATCGAGGTGGTGCTGATCATGTTCAGCACCGTCGAACCGGCGGCCTGCTGGTCACGATGCAGGGGCCGGGTAGCCGTGGTGATCACCGGCATGATGGTGCCGCCACCGCCCGCACCCATCAGCAGCATGGTGGCGCAGAGCGCCCAGTACGGGGCATCGGCATCGAGCTGGACCAGGAACAGCAGGAAGCCGGTGAGCGCCACGGTGATCGAGACGGGCAGGTAGCGGCCGGGCGGAATCCGGTCGATCAGGCGGCCGGCCACCTGCATGGTAGCGCCCGAGGCCAGAGCGAACGGGATGCCCAATGCGCCCGCCAGCAACGCCGATTCACCGCGTACCACCTGAAAATACAGTGGTAGCAACAGCATCGAGCCGAAGTAACCGCAGGCGAACAGGGCCAGGAGCGCGGCGGCGGATCCGGTCGTCCGGTTGCCGAGCACCCGCAGGTCCAGCAGTGGCGCGGGCGCCGTCAGTGCACGTCGCGCGAATGCGGCTATCAATCCGGCACCCGTCAGCATCGGCGCCAGCACCGCGGGCGTGGCGAACCCCGAGCCCTCACCCGCGGCCGTCACGCCGTAGATCAGCAGCGCCAAGCCGGGCGACATCAACAACAGGCCCGGAATATCCAGCGCCCGTGGCATTTCCGGGACGTCATCGGGCACCACCCGGATAGCCAGCACCAACACCAGCGCACCCACGGGCAGGTTGATGAAGAACATCCAGCGCCAGGAAATCTCGTCGACGAGGTATCCGCCGATGACCGGGCCCAGCAGCGGGCCGACCAGAACGGCCAGACCGAGGGTGCTCATCAACCGGCCCAGGCGTTCCGGCCCGGCGGCGCGTAACAGGATGGTCATCGCCACCGGCATCAACAAGCCGCCGCTCGCGCCCTGCACCAATCGAAAGACGATCAGGGACTGGATATTCCAGGCCGATCCGGCCAGCACCGAACCGATCGCGAAGGCGGCGATCGCCACCAGGTAGAGCCGTTTGGCGCCGAAACGCCCGACCAGCCAGGCAGAGGCAGGCACCACCGCGCCGAGCGCCAGCGAGTATCCGGTGGCGACCCACTGGATGGTGCCGAGTCCGGCATCGAACTCCATGGACAACCGATTGATCGCGACATTGACGATCGTCTGATCGAGCGTCGCCATGATCATGCCGACCACCAGCACCAGTGCGACGCGCACCGGGTCGGCAGTACTGGATGCGGGAGTGATCGTCGTTGTAGCCATGCGCGCGTTCACTTTCCGTACGGACAAGCAGCGCGCGCGGCGCGAAGCGCCTCGCCCCACCAGGCCAGCTGATCCAGCAGTTTCGCGGCGGCGGCCTCGGCCCCCTCGGTATCGATCAGCGCTCCGCTGTCGTCCGAACTACCCCACGGATTGTGAAAACTGACCGTCTCGCGCACGGTGACCGAATGCACTTCCGCGAAAACCGGACGCAGGTGTTCGACGGCGCGCAAACCGCCGGAAACGCCACCGTAGGAGACGAATCCGACCGGTTTCGCCTGCCACTCGGTGTGGTGCGCATCGATCAGATTCTTCAGCCCGCCCGGATAGCTGTGATTGTATTCCGGCGTCACAACGACGAAAGCGTCAGCGCGGGACAGTGTTTCGGCCGCATTCGGCAGCGAGGGATGATCGGTGGACGCACCGAAGGCGTGCGGCAGCTCGACCTGCCGGGTATCGACCACGTCCACACGCACGGCAGCGCGGCGTGTGGCCTGCCGAACGAACCAGTCGGCGACCGTCGGCCCGAACCGCCCCTCCCGGGTGCTGCCGATGACAACAGCGATCCGCAGCGGATCGGCAGTAGTCCGGACGTTCTCAACCGTGACGCTCATGGCTTCCTCCACATCGGTGGCGGCCATCGGCGCCGCCATCGGAAACCACGGTGCTACCTAAACTATTGTTCAGGTCAAATTCCCCGGCTCGAGTCATGTCGAACGTGACGACCTCGATCGAGCGCCGAGCGAACGAGGTGGCCGAAGGAAGTCGACCGTCCCGAGGTCGGCGACGTCGGTGATCACGTCGCCCCGGGCCACATCCGGCCGCGGCGGGCGGGGCCAGCGATCACACCGACCCGGCCCACATCCGACCACGACAAGCGAGTCCAGCGATCACACCGACCCGGCCCACATCCGACCACGACAAGCGAGTCCAGCGATCACGCCAGCGCGGGCCACACCCAGGCGCGACAAGCAAGACCAGCGAACACGCCCATCCGAGCCACACCCAGCCCCGGCGAGCGCAGTCGGCGATCACGCCGATCCGAGCCACACTCAGCCCCGGCAAGCGAGACCAGCGATCGCGCCGATCCGGGCTACATCCGGCCGCGGTAGGCGGGATCGAATTCCTGCCGGAAGGACTCGACGGTGATCGCCACCAGGCGGTCCAGATCCGCGCGCAGGATGGCGCGGTCGGCCGGTGCGGCCTGCACGGCGCCGCCCGTACGAACCATGTAGCGACCGTCCGGATAGTCCATGACATGGAAGCCCCGGGACGGCGTCGGGCGGTTGTCCCACGCCGGGCCCGCGTACACCGCGACATGCACTACCGCGCCACGGGGCCGTTCGAAGAACCCTGCCGCCAGTTCGCGCGGCGGCAGGGGAGCATCATCATGGAAACGGGTGAACGGGCCATCGTCCTCCAGATCGCGGTGCGACACCTCGATACCCGCGCCGGTCCCCCGCGCCCGCTTCGGCAGCCGTGCCAGCACCCGACGTGAAATCTCGTGCGCCGGAACCATTGTCATCTGGATGCGGCCGCCCCGATCGGGGTGCGGCGTCGTCTCCTGCACCAGCAGCACCGCGAGCCGGTAGTGCATCGCCGCGTGCATCCGCAGCCGATCCTTGCCGATCCGGCCCGCGACCTCGATCCGCGCCTCCGGCTCGGCGAGCACCCGCAGCGCACCGAACAAGGTGTCGTCGAAATACTCGAGCAACGCGGCGGCCTCGGCCTTCCATGCCCGGTCGTATTCGGCGACCGTGCCCGCCGTCGAGCGATACTGCAACGGATACGGCAGCACATCCCGGCCCGCCGCCCGCCACAGCACCTGGAACGCGAGCGGCGAGAACAGCCACTCCCGCTTGCTCATTCGCCGATCACCGGCGGCACTGTCTTCACCCGATGCTCCGGATCCAGACCGGTCAGCAACTCACCGTTCTTCTGAGTGATCAGATAATCCTTGGTCCGATGTTCCCTGTCGTCGTCGCCCTGACCTCGCGACCCCGGCACACCCATACCCGGCATACCCGCGACTCCAGGACGGGCACCCGCGGCCGCGTGGTGCGCGGCGGCGGACGCGCCACCCGCAGCGCCCGAACCCGGCCTTCCCGTACCAGGGTTCGCGGCCACTGGAGCGCCGGAGCCCGGTGCGCCCGAGCCGGGAACGCCCGAACGCGGAACGGCCGAACCGGGGGCACCCGAACGCGGAACAACCGCACCCGGCACGCCAGAACCCGGAACGCCTGGACGTGGAACTACCGAACCGGGAACTCCCGACCGCGGGGCAACAGCACCCGGAACGCCCGACCGTGGAACTACCGAACCGGGCACGCCCGACCGCGGAACTACCGAACCGGGCACGCCCGACCGCGGGACTACCGAACCGGGGGCACCTGAACGCGGGACGCTCGAGCCCGCAACGCCGGCACCCGGAACGTTCGGGCCCAGGGCGCCTGCGCGCGGACCAGTCGTGCCCGGAACACCAGAACCAGAAACACTCGAACCGGGCATACCGGCTCCAAGCACGTTCGAGCCGGGCGCGGCCGAATTCAGCTTCGGATCAATCGATTTCGGAACCTCCGACAGCGACGGAGCGGTCGACGCCCCTGAACTCGCCGGTCGGCTCGAAGGATCACCCGTACCTTCCGGCACCGGCGCGGCCTCCGGTCTCAGCGCCACCTCCGGCCCATCCGAATTCGACGGAACAACCGGAGGTTCGGCAGGACTCGGCTCCGCCTGCACCGGGTTGTACGGCGTCGGCACCAACGGCACCTTCTCGTCGGCTTCCTTGATCGCCGGATAGAAGACGTTCTTCACCACATTCGCGGCCGCCGCCCGATACGACTCGTCCCGATGCTCGTTCAACTTCCACGTCGGCCCCGGAACCCAGGACGCGATATTACTGGTCACAGTCGACTCGGGAGCCTGCTGCACATTCGGTTTGGTGATCTCGATCGCCGACTTCACCAACTTCACCTTTTCCGCAACCAGCGCCACCGAATCCACCAGCATGCTGGACTTCTTCACATACTCCGCGATTCCCGTAGCAGCCGAATTGGCCGCCTCCCCCTGCCATTTTGCCTCGATCGCCCGTGTCATCTCCAGACCGAAATCCACAAAGCCATCATTGAGCTTGTTGCGCATAGCTTCCCAACGATCATTCAGCAGTTTGACCGCCGCCGGGTCCATCGCCTGCACCCGTTCGTACAAATCATCCAGATTCTCCGGATTCGTGTACGCGGATTCCGGCACTTTTGATCCCTGGAACTGGAGGCCGCTCCCGCCAGCCAGCTCAAGGATCCGGTTCCGCGCCTGCGTGGCGTCTGGACTCTCGTCTCTACCCACATCCGGTGGCCCGGACTTGCTCGACTCCCACAGAGCCGCAGCAATGCCGGCGAAAAGCAGACCCATGCTATCCCCCATTCAGTCCAGAAGCTTATCTTGTTCGGCCGCATTGGCCGCGTCCTGAGCCTCATACATTTCGACGGAAACTTGGATAGTGTCGCGAATGAGCGTGATCACCTCGAGATGTTCCTTCAACGCCGCATCAACATCGCCGTCGCCACCAATCGCCTTGGCGCCCAACATCTTGGCCAGTTCGTCCGCACAGGAGAAATTGCCTAACCCCGTCACGTTCACGATCTGCTTGAGGTTCTCGCGCAGCTTCGTATAAAGATCGATCTGCCTATTACATACGTCACGGCATTCTGCGGCGACCGCCGAATCTAGATAGAGACGCCCAGTTCTTGCTTCTTGCGCCAGGTAGCTCCACCGAGCCTTCTCGTCGTTAATCGCCACTATCGAACTCCTTTTCGATCAGTGCGGGAAGAGCGGTACCAGAACCTCGGCCGCGGCTCGTGCACGATCGCACGGTGCTACAGAAGTACCGGACAACGTATTGAAGATGCTGACCTCGATCGCTCCCGAATCTGAGGAGAACACGAGATAGCAGTCTTCGCTGTCCGAGTCAGTTGTCCGCCGAAACGAGAACCCATTTCGCCCAGCCACTGAGAGTTCAAGGAAGTCGGTGTTGTCTTGCTTCTTCTTGAAGTCATCCACCGTACTAACGGTCGACCAGACTCCGAGCGAGTAGTTCCATTGGGTCTTCGTGTCATGCCACGAGCAGACCTTCCATCCGGGCTCCTCGACCCCGGCGACCCCGGACTCCTTCGTCGAAGGGTCGACTCCAACCTGATTCAAGACCGTGTCCGAAATCTGAGTACACGGATCCCATAGAGCCGCCGACTCTCCACTGGTACTCGGCTCCGGCGTCCCGCTGGTCTCCTCCCCACACCCGGAGAGCACCAACGCGGCCCCGCCCAGTACCGCTACCGTTACCCGCACCCGTCGTCCCACGATGCCTCCAGTCCAGACCGCCAGTTCTGTCCCATAATTGAGGACGCGGCGAGGCACATCCGGTTCCCTGTCGAACCGACAAACCAGCCGCATCCCACGATCCCTGCTTCGTCGGCAACCGATCCAAAATCTCGTACAACAGCCTCGTATGCCCACCCACGGTCACCGACAGTTCATCCAACTTCTCGGTGTGCTGATCCAACGTCCGCGTGTGTTGGTTCAGCGTCGCCGTATGTTGATCGAGCGTCACCGTATGTTGGTCCAGCGTCTTCGTGTGCTGGTCCAGCGTCTTCGTGTGCTGATCGAGCGTCTTCGTGTGCTGATCGAGCGTCTTCGTGTGCTGATCGAGCGTCTTCGTGTGCTGATCCAGCGTCGCCGTGTGCTGATCCAGCGTCACCGTGTGCTGATCCAGCGTCACCGTGTGCTGATCCAGCGTCACCGTGTGCTGATCCAGCGTCGCCGTGTGCTGATCCAGCGTCTTCGTATGCTGATCCAGCGTCGCCGTATGCTGGTCCAGCGTCTTCGTGTGCTGACGCAGGGTCCTCGTATGCTCCCCTAGGATCCTGGTGTGCTCGGCCTGGGTGTTCTTGATGTCCGCCAGATCGGCGTGGACGAGACCGAACTCCTCCAGCAGCTTGTCGTGGTGGGAGTCCAGTCGCCTGCGCAGCACAGCGATGTCGTCCACGGTCCTCATTGTGCCCCCTTCTCCAACGCCGGCCGCGCGAGCCGATCTCGCACGACCCGAACAGGAGAGCGACACTATCTCGATAGCTGTTCTACATCAATAGGTTTCAGCGTGTCCCCCCGACGGGCGTTGTGTCACAGATCGGTTGCAACTCGGCGGGCCGGATCCGATCGCCGTCCGCTGCCGCGACCCGGTTCCCCGCTACACCCGCCGCTCGCTATCCGGTCACCAGATCAGAACAGGAAGTAGCGTTGCGCCATGGGGAGTTCGGTGGCGGGCTGTTCGGTCCAGACTTCGCCGTCGACGCGGACGGTGAAAGTGTCGGGGTCGACTTCGATGTGGGGCATCGCGTCGTTGTGCGGCATATCGGCTTTGGTGACGCCGCGCACGTTCTTGACCGGTGCCAATCGGCGGCGCAGGTTCAGGCGATCGGCGAGGCCGTCGGCGATGGCGTGTTCGGAGACGAAGTGCAGGGAGGTGGCGGCCGCGGCGACGGGGGCGGCGCCGAACATGGGGCGCGGCAGCACGGGTTGCGGGGTGGGGATGGAGGCGTTGGCGTCGCCCATGGCGGCCCAGGCGATCATGCCGCCCTTGAGCACGGCGTGCGGGCGGACCCCGAAGAACGCGGGATCCCACAGCACCAGGTCGGCGAGCTTGCCGACCTCGATGGAGCCGACCTCGTGATCCAGGCCGTGCGCGACCGCGGGGGCGATCGTGTATTTCGCGATGTAGCGCTGCACGCGGGCATTGTCGGCGGTGGTGTCGCCGGGTAGCGCGCCGCGCCGCCGCTTCATGACGTGCGCGGTCTGCCAGGTGCGCATGACGACCTCACCGATCCGGCCCATCGCCTGCGAGTCGCTGCCGATCATCGAGATCGCGCCGAGATCGTGCAGCAGATCCTCGGCGGCGATGGTCGAGGGCCGAATCCGGCTCTCCGCGAAGGCGAGATCCTCGGGGATGGCGGCACTGAGGTGGTGGCACACCATCAGCATGTCGAGGTGCTCGTCGAGAGTGTTGACGGTGTGCGGCCGGGTCGGGTTGGTGGAACTGGGCAGCACGTTGAGATGTGAAGCGACCGTGATGATGTCGGGTGCGTGCCCGCCGCCGGCGCCTTCGGTGTGGTAGGCGTGGATGCCGCGGCCGGCGATGGCGCCGAGGGTGTCCTCGACGAAACCGGCCTCGTTGAGCGTGTCGGAGTGCAGCGCCACCTGGACGCCGCTGGCGTCGGCCACCCGCAGACAGGCGTCGATGGCGGCCGGCGTGGAGCCCCAGTCCTCGTGCAGCTTGAATCCCGCCGCGCCGCCACGCAATTGCTCCCACATCGATTCGGCGCTGACCGTGTTGCCCTTGCCGAGCAGCACGATGTTCATCGGCCAGCTGTCCAGGGATTCGAGCATGCGCGCCAGATGCCAGGAGCCGGGTGTGACCGTGGTGGCCTTGCTGCCCTCGGCGGGACCGGTGCCGCCGCCGATCAACGTGGTGATGCCGCCGCCGAGCGCTTCGTCCATCAGCTGCGGGCAGATGAAGTGCACGTGGCAGTCGATGGCGCCGGCGGTGACGATGCGACCGTTGCCCGCGATGATCTCCGTGGACGGGCCGACCACCAGATCCGGGTGCACCCCGGTCATGGTGTCGGGGTTGCCGGCTTTGCCGATGGCGCAGATGCGGCCGTCGCGAATCCCGAGGTCCGCCTTGATGATTCCCCAGTGGTCGAGGATGACGACGCCGGTGATGACGGTGTCCGGGGCGCCTTCGGCGCGGGTGGCACGGGACTGCCCCATCGACTCGCGCAGCACCTTGCCGCCGCCGAAGACGGCTTCCTCGCCCGCGAGTCCCGGTCCGCCGGAACGGTCTTCGGTGATCTCGATCAGCAGGTCGGTGTCGGCCAGGCGAATTCGGTCGCCAGTGGTGGGCCCGAACAGTTCGGCGTAGCGGGCGCGGGTGAGTTCGGTCATGTCCTACCTCGTCGAATCCAGGTGACCGGGCGGGGTCAGGCTGATGCCGTGCACTTCTCGGCTGCCGCCGATCGGCACCAGTGAAACCCGCTGTGTCAGGCCGGGTTCGAAGCGCACCGCGGTGCCGGCGGGGATGTCGAGCCGATGTCCGTGCGCGGCGGCGCGGTCGAATTCCAGCGCCGCGTTGGACTGCGGGAAGTGCACGTGGCTGCCGACCTGCACCGGGCGATCACCGGTATTGAGGACGTCGAGCTCGATCCGGGCGGCGCCCGCGTTCAATTCGATCGTGCCGTCGGCACAGAGATATTCACCGGGGATCAACGTCTATCCGATCGGCTGGTGGACGGTGACGAGCTTGGTGCCGTCCGGGAAGGTGGCCTCGACCTGCACGTCGTGGATCATCTCCGGTACGCCGGTCATCACGTCGTCGCGGGTGAGCACGGTGCGCCCGGTGGACATGAGCTCGGCGACGGTACGTCCGTCGCGCGCGCCTTCGAGCACGTGATCGGTGATCAGCGCGACCGCCTCGGGGTGATTGAGTTTGAGCCCGCGCGCCTGTCGCCGCCGCGCCAATTCGGCCGCGTAACTCAGCAGCAGACGTTCCTGCTCGTGCGGCGACAAACGCATTCGGGCTCCTCACCGAGTCGCGGGGCGGGTCGTCGGCCATTCTGGCATGCCCCGCGTTACCTGCGTGTTTCGGCGATGTTGCGGCGCGCGTCAGCGGGAATCGGCCATCATGCCGAGTCTCAGCTCCGCTTGGGCAGATTCGCCAGGCGCACCTGGCCGCGGGCGACGAGGCGATCCTGCTCGTCGGTCACCACGACCTGCCACAGCTGCTGGGTCCGGCCGCGATGGATCGGCGTGGCCGCCGCCGTCAGCAGGCCGTCGCTGACCGCCCGCAGGAAGTCGGTGTTGTTGTTGACGCCCACGACGTTGCCTTGATCGCCGTACCAGAACTGGCCGCCGGTGCTGGCCAGCGATTCGATGACGGTGCACAGTACGCCGCCGTTCTGGATCCCGGCGGGCTGGAACAGGTGCGGCTTGACCATCCATTCGCCGCAGACCCGATCGGGCCCGACCTCGGTGAACCGCAGACCGATCAGGTCGGTGAACGTGCCCTCACTGTATTTCGTCATCAGTTCGGGGGTGAGTTCACTGATCGAGGTGGGCGTGATCGAGGCCGGTTGTTCTGTCATGACCAAAGCCTAATCGCCGCGGGTTTGCCCGATACAGAGCGGCGGGCTCCACCGGAAGTGGAGCCCGCCGCGGCAAGGAACGTGGGGTCGACCGCAGCCCTCGGGACCCCTACCCGATCCGAACGCCGAGCATGAGTATAGGTCAGGCTTACCTAAGTTGGCAAGCGGCAAACCGTGACGACGTGTTCGAACTCCGGTGTCGGCCACGAATTCACACCCTTATTCGGGACATGTACCATCCCTATTCATGATCATGGGTGAAGGCGTGGAGTGGGGACTGCACTGCTGCCTGGCGCTGGCTTGGCTCGACGATCAGGCGCCGATCGCCACCGCCCGTCTGGCGGAGCTGTTCGAGCTGCCGCCGGAGTACCTGAAGAAGCGCCTGCAACCACTGGTTCGTGCGGGAATCCTCGAATCCGCACCCGGCGTCCGCGGGGGCTACCGGCTGGCGCGGCCGCCGGAACGGATCAGCGTGCTGGATGTGGTCGCCGCGGTCGAGGGACGCACGGACGCATTCCAGTGCACCGAGATCCGCCGGCGCGGCGCCGGCGCGACGGCGAGCCCGTCCGACTTCGCGAAGCCGTGCGGAATCGCCGCGGTCATGCGCCGAGCGGAGCTGGCCTGGCGGCGCGAGTTGGCCGGCCGGACCATCGCGGACCTCGCGGCCGCCACCCCCGCGTCCGCCGCCACCCGCGCGCGACGGTTCTACCAGGCGACCTGAGCGGCTCCGCGTCGCGATCCACCCCCGGCCCCGGCCGGGGTTTTCTCGAAAGGAAACCGGGATGTCCAATATCCTGATTGAGCCCCAGCCGACCGACCGACCGAAGAGATTGCGGCACACCCTGATTCTCGCGGTCGGCACCTTCGCCGTCGGCACCGACGCCTTCATCCTGGCCGGGTTCCTGCCGATGCTGGCCACCGAGCTCCAGGTGTCGACCGCAACCGCCGGATCGGCGATCACGGTCTTCGCCCTCGCCTACGCGCTCGGCGCACCGCTGCTCGCCACCGCGACCGCGCACGTGCCGCGCCGCGCCCTACTGGTCACCGCGCTGCTCGTGCTCGCCCTCGCCAATCTCGCATCCGCGCTCGCACCGACGTTCGCGCTGCTGCTGGCCACTCGGATCATGGCGGCACTCGGCGCGGCGGCGTTCACTCCGACCGCGGGTGCGGTGGCCGCGGCCCTAGCGCCCGCCGAGGCACGGGCGCGCGCCCTGGCGGTCGTCGTCGGCGGATCGACCATCGCGACTGCACTCGGGGTGCCGTTGGGCAGCACGCTCGAGCAATGGTTCGGCTGGCGCGCGGCCCTGGCCGGGGTAGCCGCGCTGTGCGCGCTGGCCGCCGCGGGCGTGGCCGTGCGGGTGCCACGCCTGCCCGGCGGCCCCCGCGTCGCACTGTGCACCCGAATCTCGGTGCTGCGCACTCCCGGTGTCGTCCGGATACTTCCGCTGACAGTGCTCGGAATGGGCGCGGCCTACGTCGTCTACGCCTACGCCGTTCCCACGCTCGAACCCCTCGGTGCCGATCCCGCGGCCACATTGTGCGCCTACGGCATCGGCGCGATCGCAGGCAACCTGTGCGCGGGCTACGCGACCGACCGATGGGGTCCCGTCCGAGTGCTCACCGTCGGCTACCTGAGCATGGCAGCCGCCATTGCGCTGCTGGGCGCTCTCGCCGCGACCGGCATCCGCGCGCCATCGGCGGTGGTCGCGCTCGCCGCGGTCTGGGGCGCGGCGAGCTGGTGCCAGACCCCGGCCCAGCAGCATCGGCTGATCGCCGCGGCCCCACACGAGTCCGGCCTGGTGGTGGCGCTCAACGCGTCCTGCATCTATCTCGGGATCGGCCTCGGCACAGCGACGGGCGGCCTGGCACTCGGTCACGGCGCGGCCGCCGTGCTCGGCACGGGCTCGCTCGCGGCCGTCGCCGCAGTGCTCTACCTGCGGCTCACCGCCTGAGCACTAGGCGATCAGAAACGACGACTGAACCATCGCGGGACTGCGGCGCACCGGCAGGCCGCGCTCCTCGAGCGCCAGCAGCAGACCCTGACCACGGCGCGCCGCGGCCTCCGGGCTGGTGCGGGCGAGTTCCGGAACGTAAGTGCTTGCCCCCACAATGGATTCACCGACCAGCGCCCAGAAGCGGCGCGCACCCAGGCCGGTGCAGCGCGCCAGCGTGCGCTGGATCGATGTCAGCGAGGAGGCACAGCGGTGCGCCAGCCACACGAACATGGCCTGTTCACATGGAAAGGTCACGACGCCGGGCGCCCCC
Organism: Nocardia sp. NPDC127579; assembly: GCF_042672005.1. Taxonomy (NCBI): domain Bacteria; kingdom Bacillati; phylum Actinomycetota; class Actinomycetes; order Mycobacteriales; family Nocardiaceae; genus Nocardia; species Nocardia sp. NPDC127579. The sequence goes on from NZ_JBHXVZ010000003.1 coordinate 529,019, forward strand.
GCCACAGGGTCACCGTCGAGCACACGAATCGTGATGTCGGTCAATCCCGCCCAGTCGATGCCGCCGTCGTTGTCGTGATGGATCCACAAGTTCTCCAACCCCGGATCCCAGGCCCGCCCCTCGGCCACCAGCAGGGCGGCCACCCGGCCGACCACCGCGTGGATCAGCGCCGTCGCAACGACTTCCGCCGCGATCTCGGGATTGACCATCTCCGCGGCGTGGCGCCGGTACATCAGCTCGATGCGCCCCTCCCCCAGTCCGTCGGACAGCTTCCACCAGCGCCGCTTGCCCTGGACACCCATGTCCGCGACGGCGTAGACCCGCGGGTGCTCCGGTTGCAGAGCGCGCAATCGCGTGCAGGCGCGGTCGAATTGCTGCTGCGAGCGAATGGTCATGGGCTCGAGCATCGAACCTCCTCGTGGTCGGCTCCGTTGTGAGTCGCCACCGAACATAGGTTAGCCTTACCAGACCTAGCAAGCGCAGAGTTGGAAATAGTCAGGAGAAGTTCGACCCAGTGACATCCCTCGGCACGATCCGGCGACGACGCCTGATCGGACTTCTCCTCACGGCCGCGCTGCTGATGCTGGCGATGCTCGCCAGCATCGCCATCGGCACCCGATCCCTCGCGCCCGGAACCGTTTTCGGCGCGCTCGAGCACGCCCTGCGCTGCGCGGGCGGCCCCTTCGCATGCCCGGCGGAATCGACCGCCGAAGAGATCGTGCGCGAACTCCGGCTGCCACGCACCGCCCTGGCTCTGGCCTGCGGACTCGCACTCGGCAGCACCGGCGCGCTGATCCAGGGCTACACCCGCAACCCGATCGCGGACGCGGGCCTGCTCGGATTGAACTCCGGCGCGGCCTTTCTCGCCGCCCTGGGCACCTACCTGTTCGCCCTGACCTCGCCCCAGCAGTACATCTGGTTCGCCTTCGCGGGTGCGCTGCTCGCCGGGGTGGTGGTGTTCGGCACCTCCTCGCTGGGCGGCGGCAAGGCCAGCCCCATGAGCCTGGTACTGGCCGGTGCGGCAGTCGCCGCATTCTTGCAGGCGATGACGAATGCCGTGGTGCTGATGGACGCCGCCGCGCTGGACACCTACCGGTTCTGGGTGGTCGGCGATGTCGCCGGACGCGACGCCGCGGTGTTCTGGCAGATACTGCCATTTCTCGCGGTCGGGCTGCTGCTCGCGCTCGCCGCCGGTCCCGGCCTGAACCTGCTCACCCTGGGCGACGAGGTGGCACGCGGGCTCGGCGTCGACATCACGCGCAGCCGCGCTCTCGGACTGACCGCGATCGTCCTGCTCTGCGGCGCCGCCACCGCCGCGGTCGGGCCGATCGCGTTCCTCGGACTGATCGCACCGCATCTGGCGCGCACGCTGACCGGCCCGGACTACCGCTGGCTCATCCCCTATTCCGGTCTGTTCGGCGCACTGCTGCTGCTCTTGGCCGACGTCGGAGGACGGGTGGTCAACCGACCGGGCGAACTCCAGGTCGGTGTCATGCTCGCGGCCATCGGCGCGCCGTTCTTCATCGCCTATGTCCGCCGCAAGAAGCTGGTGAGCCTGTGACCACCACCGAACAGCCTGTGCTGCACAAGGTCCGGCCCGCCGTACGGATCGGGCCGATCTCGCTGGTGTGGCGACCGGCGATGGTGTCGATCGTCGTCGCGTTGACCGCGCTGCTGTTCGCCGCGTTCTGCTGGGATGTCGCACAGGGCGATTCGGCCATGCCGCTGAGCCGGGTCCTCGATGTACTCACCGGCGGCGGCACCCGATCGCAGCGCTTCATCATCCTGGAATCACGGCTGCCACGCGCGCTCACGGCGGTACTGGTCGGCGCGGCGCTCGGCCTGTCCGGCGCGCTCACCCAGTCCATCCTGCACAATCCGCTGGCCAGTCCGGACATGCTCGGCATCACCACCGGCGCCAGCGTCGGCGCGGTCGCCGTCATCGTCGGCACCGGCGCGACAACGGGAACGGCCGCCGCCGTCGGCGCGCCCCTGGCCGCGCTCGCCTGCGGATTGCTCACCGCCACGGTCATCTACGTGCTGGCCTGGGGCCGCGGTCGCACCGGCGACACCGGCGCCACCGGCCTGCGCCTGGTACTTCTGGGCGTCGGGGTGAACGCGGTCATGGCGGCGCTGCTGAGCTGGCTGGTCGCACGCGCCTCCCTGGTCGACGCGATGCGCGCCCAGCAGTGGCTGACCGGCTCGCTCAACGCCGTCGACAAGGCCAAACTCGTGCCGACCGCGCTCGCGCTGGCACTCGTGATCGTGGTCGCCGTCGGGTCGGCGCGCACACTGGCCGCGTTGCGCCTGGGCACCGACACCACGCGAGCGCTCGGTGTGCGGATCCAGTCCCAGCAAGCGTTACTGATCGGCGCGGCCGTGATCGCGGCCTCGGTGGCGACCGCGGCGGTCGGGCCGATCGCCTTCGTGGCGCTGGCCGCGCCGCAGATCGCCCGGCGTCTGCTGCGCACCCCCGGCGAACCCTTGATCGGGTCGACGCTGGTCGGTGCGCTCGCCGTGGTGGCCGCGGATGTCGCGTCCCGCACCGTATTTCCCGTCGATCTCCCCGCGGGCATCGTCACCGCCGCGTTCGGCGGGCCGTTCCTGCTCTATCTGCTCGTGCGTACGAATCGGAAGGCGACCCTGACATGACCACGAATGCCGATCATCGACTAGCCGCCGAAGAGGTCACCCTCGGCTACGGCGACCGCGTCATCGTCGACGGGCTGAGCATCGATATCGCGCCCGGCGTCGTCACCACTGTCATCGGGCCCAACGGCTGTGGCAAGTCGACGCTGCTGCGCTCGCTGGGCCGGCTGCTGAAACCGCACGGTGGCCGAGTCGTGCTGGACGGCAAGGCGATTTCGTCGATGAAGACCAAGGATGTGGCGCGCGTGGTCGGCATGCTGCCGCAGACGCCGATCGCGCCGGAGGGCCTCACCGTCGCCGACCTGGTGGCCCGGGGCCGGCACCCGCATCAGTCCTGGCTGCGCCAGTGGTCGGCGACCGACGAGGCCGAGGTGCTGACCGCGCTCGAGCAGACCGGCATCGCCGATCTGGCCGACCGGCCGCTCGACGAACTCTCCGGCGGGCAGCGCCAGCGGGCCTGGATCTCGATGGCGCTCGCCCAGGGCACCGACATCCTGCTGCTGGACGAGCCGACCACCTACCTGGATCTCGCGCATTCGCTCGAGGTGCTCGACCTGGTCGACCGGCTGCACGACGATATGGGCCGCACCGTGGTCATGGTGCTGCACGATCTGAATCTCGCGATCCGCTACAGCGATCAGCTGATCGTCATGCGGGACGGGCGGATCATCGCCCAGGGCGCGCCCGGCGACATCATCGATGCCGCGTTGTTGCGGGAGGTGTTCGGGCTCAGCGCGACCGTGCTCGAGGACCCGGTGTCGGGGCGGCCGATGATCGTGCCGATCGGCACACGGCACGTGCGGCCCACCGCCGACGCGCAGTAATGCGCACTCGCTCTGGCTATGACGAATCCCACACAGCAATCAGCCAGTTACGACATCGTGTAGTACGCAATCGCGTCGTTGTGTCCGTAAGCTGGTGGGATGGCAGGACTTGGTGAACTCGAGAAGGCGGTCATGGACCAGCTGTGGTCCAGCGACGAACCGCAAACGGTACGGCAGGTGCACGAGGCATTGGCCGCACGTCGCGAGCTCGCCTACACCACGGTGATGACCGTGCTCCAGCGTCTGGCGAAGAAGAACCTGGTGGTCCAGCGCCGCGACGATCGCGCCCATCGCTACGCGCCCGTGCACACCCGCGACGAACTCGTGGCCAGCCTCATGTTCGATGCGCTGCAGCAGGCCGAGGAAAAAGGCAGCCGCGCAGCCGCACTCGTGCACTTCGTCGAACAGGTCGGACGTGACGAAGCGGATGCGTTACGTGAAGCACTCGCTAAGCTCGAGGACAACGACGGGCACTAAGCTACCTGTCGTCCCAGGCCCCACAGTTTCATACCCACCCCGCCGGCAAGCCGGCCGACCATCCCCCAATGCAGTGAGCTGAGTCGATGAACGCAACCGCGCCGGTATTCGCCGGACTCGCATTGCTTCTCGCGGGGCCTGCTCCAGCTCTGCTGAGCCGCGCGACCTGGCCCTACCGGGTTCCACGCGCGGCGCTCGTGTTGTGGCAGGCCATCGCGCTGGCCGCGGTGCTCTCCGCCTTCGGCTCCGGTCTGGCCATCGCCTCCGAACTGCTGGTCCCCGGAGCCGACGGCCGGCCCACCACCAACCCGACCCGCGAGATCGACGCGCTCGGGCTGCCGCTGTGGCTGGCCTATGTGATGGTGTTCGCGCTGACCCTGCTCGTCGGGGCGCGGCTCATCTTCTCCATCGTCCGGGTCGGCGTGCACACCCGGCGCCGCCGCAACCGGCATCGCATGCTCGTCGACCTACTGGACCAGAGCGGCCCGGAACGTCGCGCCGCCGATATCCGGGTGCTGGCCGCCACCGAGCCGATCGCCTATTGTCTGCCCGGGCTGCGCCAGCGCGTCGTACTCAGCGAAGGCACCCTGACCAGCCTCGACGACGCCGAGGTGACCGCGATCGTCAGCCACGAGCGTTCCCACCTGCGCGCCCGCCACGACCTGGTGCTCGAGGCGTTCACCGCCGTGCACGAGGCGTTCCCGCGAGTGGTCCGCTCCAAGGCCGCGCTCGGCTCGGTGAAACTGCTGATCGAACTGCTCGCCGACGACTCCGCGGTGAAGGTCACCGGACCCAAGCCGCTGGCCCGCGCACTCGTCGCCTGCGCCAAATCCACCGCACCGCAGGGCGCGCTCGCCGCCGGTGGACCCACCACCTTGATCCGGATCCAGCGTTTGAGCGGCCAGATCGGTGATCTTCGTCTCGCTTCGGCCGCCTACCTGGGGTCCGCCGCCATCCTGGTGGTGCCGACCCTCGCCGTCGCGGTACCCTGGCTGGTCGAGATCGGCCGACTCTTCCGGAGCTGACCCACGCTCGATCAGTTCGATCGGCTTCCCGCGTTCGGCTGGACAACGTACCGCCGCCCGACCCGATCCCCCTCTCCACCACGAGTGCCCCGACACCGGCGCACCGTGCGGTGAACCCCGCTCGTGTTCACCGACCCAACAGTGCGTCGAACACGAAAGGCACCCACTTGACCCCCTCGGTTACCTTCGCGGAGCTGGGCCTACCCGCCGTCCTCGTCCAGGCCCTGCGCCGCAACGGCATCGAGGCGCCGTTCCCGATCCAGGCCGCCACCTGCCGCGACGCGCTCGCCGGCAAGGACGTCCTCGGCCGCGGCCCCACCGGCTCCGGCAAGACCCTCGCCTTCGGCCTGCCGATGCTGGCCACCCTCGCCCGCAACGCCGGCGCCCAGCCCGGCCGCCCGCGCGGCTTGATCCTGGTGCCGACCCGGGAGTTGGCCACCCAGATCGAGCGCGCCCTCGACGAGCCCGCGCTCGCGCTCGGGCTTCGGGTCGCCTCCGTGGTCGGCGGCGCGCCCATCAAACGACAGGCCGACCGGCTCGCGCGCGGCGTCGACCTGCTGATCGCGACGCCCGGCCGGCTCGAGGACCTGATCAAGCAGCGCTCCGCCGACCTGTCCGACGTGCGGATCACCGCGCTCGACGAAGCCGACCACATGGCCGACATGGGGTTCCTGCCGCAGGTCACCAAACTGCTCGACCGGACGCCGAAAGACGGTCAGCGCCTGCTGTTCTCGGCCACCCTCGACGGTGATGTCGACAAGCTGGTGAAGAAGTACCTGCGGTCGCCGGTCACCCATTCCACCGCCCCGCCCTCGGCGTCGGTCGCCACCATGTCGCATCACCTGCTGTTCGTGCGTGACAAGTTCGACAAGCGTGCCGTGGTCACCGAGATCGCCGCCCGCGATGGGCTCACCATCATGTTCGTGCGCACCAAGCACGGCGCCGACCGCCTGGCCAAGCAGTTGCGGGGCGCGGGCATCGCCGCGGGTGCGCTGCACGGCGGCAAAGCCCAGAACAACCGGGAACGTACCCTCGCCGCGTTCGCCGACGGCACCACCCCCGTCCTGGTCACCACCGATGTCGCCGCGCGCGGCATCCACGTCGACGGCATCTCCCTGGTCGTGCACGTCGACCCACCGGCCGAATCCAAGGCCTACCTGCACCGCGCGGGCCGCACTGCCCGCGCCGGTGAGGACGGCGTCGTCGTCACCATGGTCACCACCGACGAACGCGCCGATGTCGAGAAGATGACCCGCAAGGCGGGCGTCGACGTCGTCGGCGTCGCCGTGCGGCCCGGTGCCCAGAAGCTCGTCGAGATCACAGGGGCGAAGCAGCCTCCGGGCGTGCCCCTCGCCCCGGCCAACGCTCCCGCCCAGCAGGGTGGCGGTCGTGGCGGTCGGCGCTCGGGTGAATCAGGCCGCACCGCAACCGGTTCCGGCCGTCCCGGCACCCCGGGCCGCCCCAGCGGTGCCGGCCGTGCCGCCGACTCGGGCCGTTCCGGCGCAGGCAACAGGCGTTCCGGCGCATCGGACCGCCGGGACGACGCGTCTTCGCCGACCCGGCGCTCGGGTGGATCCGGGCGTCCCGCAGCAGGTTTCACCGGTCGTGGGGCCGGCAAGTCCGGTCGCGGGTCTACCGGCGCCCACTCCGCCAACGGACCCTCGGGTCGCGGCGCGAGCACCGGCCGGGGCACCGGCAACTCGAAATCACCCGGTCGCCCTGATGTTTCGGGCTCGGGTCACGCGTCATCCACCAATTCCCCTGCCGCGCACACCCGCTCAGCCGCCAATGCGTCGACCGGCCGCGCGACGCGCGCGACCGGCACTGACACGCCCGGACACACCCGCCGACGCGCCGGACGCCCCCAAGGCTCCCCCACCTCCCGCAACCGCGGAGCAAACTAGCTCGAGTCCGGCCGGAGTTCGGCGCCTGTCGTCATTGGAAGGGTGGAAGCCAGTCGGCCGTTCGACGGTGGCGCCCCAAGTCGACGGCGTCGAATTCGTCGGAGCTCGTTCTGATCACGCCCAGCTGTCGAAGGGCTCGAGAGATCGGGGTGGCGCCGTCCGGGGCCGACGACCGTGTCGGGCCGAGAACTACCTCGCCCGCGTCCCACACTTGCGCGCACTGGGTGCCGGTTCCGCCGAAGTACTCGGCCTCGACGTAGGCGACGGGGCCTGAGATGGAACCGGTGGCCAGCAGGAGACCGAGCCCCGGTGGGGCCTCCCAGAATTCGTCGAGTTCGGGTCCATCCACGTCGGCCAGTGCGGTCGCCAACGGGTCGGTCATGGGCAGTATCGACAGGTGGTGGCCGAGCGGGACTATTCGAGCCACCTCGATCGAACGCACCACTTCACGCAGCACACGTTCGGTGGCGATCACTGCTTCCAGGCAATACATCTACCGCCCCGATCTGCCGATACTGGAAAGGAAGCCGACCGGTGGCGCTGCGGTGTCCCCGTAGGCGAAGCCATGGGTGCGACGAAGATTCCCGCAAGCCATTCCAGCGATCCCGGCGCTCCGCTGACACCACGGAACCCCGGTCGAGCCGGTGGCTCGGCGCTGTCGCACGCTGCGCCAGCCGAAACCGAGAATCCCGAACACCAGGTACAGCACCAGCGCCGATACAGCCATCGCCCTCATCCTTCGTCGTGGTCGCAGCAGGCGACCGATTCCGTTCCCGCGGCACGCGGTGTCGCACAGCAGGTATCGCCCTTCCAGGCGTTCGATCCCTCTTTCACCGCGATCACCGCGATGACCAGTGCGGCGATCGGATCCGCCCACGACCAGCCGAACAGGCTGTTGAGCACCAACCCGATCAACAGGACCGCCGACAGGTAGGTGCACAGCAGCGTCTGCTTCGAATCGGCGACCGCCGACGCCGAACCGAGTTCGCGCCCGGCCCGTCGCTGGGCCAGCGACAACACCGGCATGACGAGCAAACTCGCTGTGGCCATACCGATTCCGACCGGCGAGTGCCGCACCTCGCCCGCGCCGAACAACGCGTGGATCGCGTCCACCGTGACGTACAGGGCCAGCGCGAAGAACGAGAACGCGATGACCCGCAGCGCCACCTGCTCCCGCGCCGCCGGATCCCGCCCCGCGAACTGCCACGCCACCGCGGCCGCCGACGACACCTCGACCACCGAGTCCAGCCCGAACCCGACCAGCGCCGCCGAGGACACCCGCGCCCCTTCACCTAGGGCCACACCCGCTTCGATCACGTTGTAGGTGATGGTCGCGGCCACGAGCCGGCGAATCCGCCGCGCCAGGACCATGTGGCGCTGCGCGACCGGGGCGACAGGCGCCCCGAACACCGGCATGGGCAGCTCGGTCATCAACAGCACCCGTCGCGATCCGTGCCCGGGCAGCACGCCGGGTCGACCGCGAGCACGAGTCCGAGGAGATCGTCGAGGGCGCGCCCGATGCGGGGATCGGCGAGTTCGTAGCGCGCCCGGCGCCCCTCCGGCACCGCGACGACCATGCCGCAGCCCCGCAGGCAGGCCAGGTGGTTGGACAGGATCTGGCGGGACACTCCGATCTGTTCGGCCAGTTCCGACGGGTACCCGGGTGCGGTACGCAGGTGCAGCAGGATCTGGGTGCGGGTCGCATCCGAGAGCGCGTAACCGAAGCGCGACAGGGCGTCGCTGTGCTGTGCGGTGTCCATGCCACAAACAGTACAGATAATTCTGTATTCAGATCAAGATGTACAAACGTGCACGCGGGGAGTTTGCACGAATCGAGTCAGAGCCGGTTAGTATTGGTCAAGTGCAGTTTCTCCCCGGCCATCAGCCGCCCTACGACCTGACCTACGACGACATCTTTCTCGTCCCGAATCGGACGGATGTCGCGTCCCGGTTCGACGTAGATCTGTCGACCGTCGATGGGTCCGGTACCACCATCCCGATTGTCGTGGCCAATATGACCGCGGTCGCCGGACGCCGGATGGCCGAGACGGTCGCCCGTCGCGGCGGCATCGTGGTGCTACCGCAGGATCTGCCGATCAGCGCGGCCGCCGACACCATCGCGTTCGTGAAGAGCCGCTCGCTCACCGCCGACACCCCGGTCACCCTGGACCCGGAACGTTCGGTCTCCGAGGCCGTCGCCCTGATCCACAAGCGCGCGCACGGCGCCGTCGTGGTCGTCGACGGCAACCAGCCGGTGGGCGTCGTCACCGAGGCGGCCTGCACCGACGTGGACCGATTCGCCCGGCTGCGCGACGTGATGAACACCGCGTTCGTCGCCGCGCCGGCCGACACCTCCCCGCGCGAGATCTTCGACCTGCTCGAGGCGGGCCGCGCCACCTTCGCCGTGCTCACCAACACCGACGGCACCCTGGCCGGCGTGATGACCCGCACCGGCACCGTCCGCGCCGGCATCTACCAGCCCAACGTCGACTCCGACGGCCGGCTGCGCATCGCGGCGGCCGTCGGTATCAACGGCGATGTCGCCGCCAAGGCCAAGGCCCTGGTCGACGCGGGCGCCGACCTGCTCGTGCTCGACACCGCGCACGGCCACCAGGAAAAGATGCTGGAATCGCTGCGCACCGTCGCCGATCTGGACCTGGGCGTGCCGCTGGTCGCGGGCAATGTGGTCTCCGCACAGGGTGTGCGCGATCTGGCCGCCGCAGGCGCCACCATCGTCAAGGTCGGTGTCGGCCCGGGCGCCATGTGCACCACCCGCATGATGACCGGCGTCGGTCGTCCGCAGTTCTCCGCGGTGGCCGAATGCGCCGCCGCCGCAAAGGAACTCGGCGTCCACATCTGGGCCGACGGCGGCGTGCGCCATCCGCGCGACGTGGCGCTCGCCCTGGCCGCGGGCGCGTCCAACGTGATGATCGGCTCGTGGTTCGCCGGTACCTACGAGTCGCCGGGCGACCTGCGCACCGATCGTGACGGCAACCGCTACAAGGAGAGCTTCGGCATGGCGTCCAAGCGCGCGGTCGCCGCGCGTACCGCCACCGACAGCGGCTTCGACCGGGCCCGCAAGGCGCTGTTCGAGGAGGGCATCTCCAGCTCGCGCATGCGCCTGGACCCCGAACGCCCCGGCGTCGAGGATCTGATCGACCACATCTGCTCCGGTGTGCGCAGCGCCTGCACCTACGCCGGTGCCCGCAGCCTGCCCGCGTTCCACGACCGGGCGGTGCTCGGCGTGCAGTCCGCGGCCGGTTTCGCCGAGGGGCGCCCGCTGCCCAGCGGCTGGTAACCCGACACACCACCGCGACTCGATCACCGGCCCACACGATCCCTCGTGTGGGCCGGTACCATCTAGGGCACACCGGTAATCCCGGTCCCTGAATTTCCACCGCCGAAAGGAACCAGTTGTCACCCGCGTCCAAGGGCGCCGCCAAGGAGGGCTCCTCTACCGAGCCGGGTGACAAACCCGGCGCTCTCCATCCCCCCGCAGTCCCTGCCGATTCCGACGACCCTTCCAAACCCAGCCGCGACGGGCGGTGCTGAACATGTCCGTCGCACTGACCGTACTCAGCCTGGTCGGGTTCATCGCCCTGACCGCGGGCACCGCGCTGTTCGTCGCCGCCGAGTTCTCGCTCACCGCGCTCGAGCGCAGCACCGTCGAATCCCATGCCCGCGACGGTGACCGACGCGCCCGCCTGGTGCGCCAGGCGCATCGCACGCTCTCGTTCCAGTTGTCCGGCGCGCAGCTCGGCATCACCATCACCACCCTGATCACCGGCTATATCGCCGAACCCGTGCTGGCTCGGCTACTGTCGCCGCTGTTCGGCGCGCTCGGCCTGAAAGACGGTGTCGCCAACGGTATTTCGCTGGCGCTGGCGCTGGTGCTGGCCACCTCGCTGTCCATGGTCTACGGCGAGCTGGTGCCCAAGAACATCGCCATCGCCAAGCCGCTGGCCACCGCGCGATTCACGGCCGGCCCGATGGTCGCGTTCTCGCGGGTCTTCAAGTGGATGATCCATTTCCTCAACGGCACCGCCAACTGGGTGGTGCGCCGGATGGGTATCGAACCGGCCGAGGAGCTGCGCTCGGCCCGCTCGCCACAGGAGCTGGGTTCGCTGGTGCGCACCTCCGCGCTGCGTGGCGCGCTGGATCAGCGGACCGCGCAGGTCATGGACCGCTCCCTGCAGTTCGGTGAGCGCAGCGCGGAGGAGTTGATGACTCCGCGGGTGAAGATCGAGTCGCTGGATCAGCACGACACCATTGCCGATCTGATCGCGGCCGCCGCACGCACCGGTTACTCCCGGTTCCCGGTGATCGACGGCGATCTGGACAACACGCTGGGCGTCGTGCACGTCAAGCAGGCGTTCACCCATCCGGTGAGCGCCCGCCGGACCGTCGCGCTGCGCCGGCTGGCCACCCCGGTGCCGGTGGTGCCCGCCAGCCTCGACGGTGACGAGGTGCTCGAGCGGGTGCGCGCCCACGGCATGCAGGTCGCGCTGGTCGTCGACGAGTACGGCGGCACCGCGGGCATCGTCACCATGGAGGACCTGATCGAGGAGATCCTCGGCGATGTGCGCGACGAGCACGACGAGGAGGAGCGCGACGTCCGCCGGGTGGTCGACGGCTGGGACTGCTCGGGTCTGCTGCGAATCGACGAGGTGTCCCGGGCGACCGGTTACGACGCGCCCGAGGGCGAGTACGAGACCCTGGGTGGTCTGGTGCTCACGCGGCTGGGGCGCATCCCGGAGGTGGACGACGAGGTCGTGCTGCCGAATTCGCCTGCGCACCACCGTCATCCGTACGAGAGCGAGGAGGGCGGCTGGATCGCCCGGGTCGAACGGATGGACGGCCGCCGAATCGATCGGGTGCGGCTGATCCCGGTGACGGGCGAGGTGCTGGCGGCACGAGAACGCCAGGCGGACGACCTGGTCGCGCCCGCACCCGATGAGAACGCCGCCGATCCGGCGCAACTGACCCAGCAGGAGTACAGCTCGGAGCACAACGGAGTGGGTGAGCACCACCATGGGTGATCTGTTCGGAATTCTGCTGACCGTCGTGCTGCTGGCGGCCAACGCGTTCTTCGTCGCGGCCGAGTTCGCGCTGATCTCGGCTCGCCGCGATCGCCTGGAAGCGCTCGCGGCGCAAGGTAAACGCAATGCCGACACGGTGATCCGGGCGGGTGAGAACCTGTCGATGATGCTGGCCGCGGCCCAGCTCGGCATCACCATCTGCTCGATCCTGCTGGGCCGGGTCGGCGAGCCCGCGGTGGCGCATCTGCTGGAGGGCCCGTTCGACCTGCTCGGCCTGCCCGAGGGGTTACTGCATCCGGTGGCGTTCGCGGGCGCCCTGACCATCGTGGTGATCCTGCACATCCTCTTCGGCGAGATGATCCCGAAGAACATCGCCCTGGCCGGGCCGGAACGCAGTGCGCTGCTGCTGGTTCCGATCCACCTCGCGTGGCTGAGCCTGGCGCGGCCGTTGATCGCGATCTACAACTTCGCCGCCAACATCACGCTGCGCATGCTGCGGATCGAACCCAAGGACGAGCTCGAGGCCACGGTCTCGAGCGTGGAACTGGCCGAGATGATCGGCGAGTCCCGCTCCGAGGGGCTGCTCGACGAGGAGGAGCATCGCCGGTTGACCCAGGCGCTCGGCACCTCCGAACGCACGGTCGGCGATGTGCTGGTGCCGCTGGCCACCACCCGTTCGGTGCCGCTGCGCGGTAACGGCACCACGCTGGGCGATATCGAGACCGCGGTCGCCGAGACCGGGTTCTCCCGCTATCCGGTGCGGGCCGACGACGGCTCGCTCGTGGGCTACCTGCATGTCAAGGACGTGTTGGACAAGGTCGCCGACGAGACCGCCGGGCCGAGTACGCCGATCCCGCGCACCGATATCCGCCCGCTGCCCACGGTCGGCGCGACGGCCACGCTGGACGAGGCGCTGGCCCGTTTGCGTCGTACCAGCAGTCACCTGGGCCGGGTGGTCGACAATCACGGCAATACGATCGGCATCGTGGCGCTGGAGGATCTGGTCGAGGAGTTCGTGGGCACCGTGCGCGACGGGACGCACCGCGTGATCGAATGACCGTCCTGCTCGAAGCCGATTGGCGGGCGCGTGCGGCCGAGCACCGCGCCCGCCTGGACCGGCTCGTCGGCCCGTATCTGGATCGGCGAGCCGCGGGCTCCGCCCACCCGGTGATCGATTTCCTGTTCACCTATTACGGGCACAAGCCGGCCCAATTGCGGCGCTGGCACCCGGGTTTCGGCGTCGTGCTGGGGGCTGCGGGCGAATACGACGGCGCGCGTGGATATCACCGGGTCGAGGCGGGTCATACCGCCGATCCGGCGTTTCTGGCCAAGCGCCGCGACACGGTCGAGTTCGCTGCGAATCTGTTGCGCGCCACCGCCGCTCGCCCCGCCCAACTCTCGTGCTTCGGCCTGCACGAGTGGGCCATGGTCTACCGGACCGATGACGTGCGCCACCAGCAGGTGCCGCTGCGGCTCGGCCGGGCGGGCACCGATGCGGTGGTCGAGTCGATGTCGTTGCGCTGCACCCATTTCGACGCGTTCCGCTTCTTCACCCCGGAAGCGGTCGGCCGCAATGCCCAGCCGCTGACCCGAGCCGATCAGGTCGAGCGGGAACAGCCCGGTTGCTTGCACGCCAATATGGACATCTACAAGTGGAGTTTCAAGCTGGCTCCGCTGACCGCCTCTGATCTGGTGCTGGACTGCTTCGAGTTGGCCTGCGCCGCACGTGAACTCGATATGCGGGCAAGCCCGTACGACCTCGGCGACTACGGCTACGAGCCGATTCCGATCGAGTCGCCGGCCGGGCGCGCGGAGTACGTGCGCCGGCAGGCGGCGATCGCCGACCGCTCCGCAGGCCTGCGCGAGCGCTTGCGGACCGTGTGCGAGGCCCTGCTCGCCCACTCCTGAAGAAAGGGTTGAAACGGAATCCGCGAATCCCGACGCGCGGACCCTGCTCCTGCTGCACGACAACCCGGGCGGCGCGATGGGACTGCTCGAATTCCTGGTGCCGCTGTCGGCGGTCACCATCCGGCGACGGGGCAGAGCGCGATGCGTAGGTCGACCGCTGGACCGAATTCGACCGGGGCGGCGCGTATCTCGCCGCGGAGGCGCCCGAACTGATGGTGGCCGACATCCGGGAGTTCTTCGCCGGACGGTGATCTCGTTCCACATCGTGGGCGGATTTCCCGAAACCTCCCACAAGTTACCGGCAGTTAATACTATGCAGTCAGTTCACCCAACCGTCTGAGTCGGTTGGGCGCAACACCATAACCACCGACAGTTTTTTGGGGGACGCAACGATGCGCTCACTGCCGAGATCGCGGCCGCTTGTCCTGCTCACCATCGGCGTGGTCGCCGCCATGTTCCTTCCGAACAGCGCGTCGGCCGACCTGCAGACCGATATCGGCACCGCCGTCCAAGAGCTGCTCGACCTCGGCCGCACGTCTGTCCCCCGAGCCGACTGTGGTCCCGGCTCGATGCCCGAACCCGGTCTCCAGGGCGATGTTCCGGCCGCCGACCGCGACAGCGGACGCAGCACCCTCGGCTACCGCTGCAATATGTCGATGGTCGGCAATTTCGCCGGTCGCGGGGCCGGCATCACCTCCACCAGCTTCGAGCACTGCGCCTACATGGGCTCCTTCTTCCCCGGTGACCTGATCAGCGAGGGCCGCGGCGTCCAGGTGCTCGACGTGTCCGATCCGGCCGATCCCCGCCCGACCGCCAACCTCACCGAGCCCGCCATGCTGGCGGGCACCTGGGAGAGCCTCAAGGTCAATACCGAACGCAAGCTACTGGTGGGCACCGGTGTCCCAGTCGGCGAGGGCGTGGGTTACCTGTCGATCTACGACATCTCCGACTGCGCGCACCCGCGTCTGCTCAACCCCGGCCCCGGCACGAATCTCCTGATGCCGCTGCCCATCACCACGCACGAGGGCGGGTTCTCCCCCGACGGCAACACCTATTGGGCCTCCGGCATCGCGCCCGGATTCGTCAGCGCCGTCGACATTTCCGATCCCGCCCACCCGCGGGTGATCTGGCAGGGACTGACCGGCATCGAAGCCCACGGCTTCGGTATCAGCCCCGACGGCAACCGCATGTATCTGTCGGCGCTGGGCGGGTTCACCGTGCTCGACATCAGCGCGGTGCAACGCCGCGACCCGAATCCGCAGGTGCACCACATCGGCCGCACCTTCTGGACCGACGGCTGGGCCACCCAGCACAGCGTGCCCGTCACCTATGACGGCGCACCGTATCTGTTCACCGTCGACGAAGGCGGTTCCGGCGGAGTCAAACTCATCGATATCGGCAACGACACCAAACCCCGGGTCGCGGCGAAGCTGAAGCTGGAGATCAACCTGCCGCAGCACATCGACAGCAATATCGGTTCCTCCATGGGCGGCTCGATCTTCGCCTACGAATCGCACTACTGCGCCGCCGACCGGCCGGCCAACCCCACCGCGCTGGCCTGCGGCTGGATCTCCTCCGGCATTCGGGTTTTCGACGTGCGGGACCCCGCCGCCATCCGCGAGATCGCGTACTTCAATCCGCCTGCGCGCACCGGACGCAATCTGCAGCTGTGGAATTCACCGCACGCACTGGCCTCGATCATCGGCGTACCGTTCATGACCTCGCTGCCGCTGGCCCGCACCGTGCTCGAGGGCTCGTTCAACCCCTACGACGCGCTGACACCGCGCACCGGCGATGTCGCGTTCGGCGACATGTCCACCGACTGGTGCTTCTCACCGCCGGAATGGCGCGGCAACCAGCTCTATGTGGCCTGCTCGGACAACGGATTCATGGTGTTGCAGCTCGACAACGAGGTGTACTCCGCGCCCGCGGACCAGCAGTCGATCGTCGGGTCCTAGCGTGGCGACAGCGCGGTGGGCCCGGATCGCCGCCTACGTCACGACCGGGTTCACCCTGCTGGTGCTCGGCGCGGCCCTGCGCCCGCTGTTCATCGACGAGACCCGCACGGCGCCACCGGTTCTCGACTCCGTCGAGGTCGGCTTCGCCCAGGACATGACCGCCCACCATCAGCAGGCGCTGCTGATGGTCCAGCGCCTGGACCCCGGCGCGAACGCGTCCGTGCGGCGCTTGGCCCAGCAGCTCGCCGACACCCAGCGTCTGGAGATCGGCACCATGCTCGGCTGGCTGCGCCTGGCCGAGGCATCCCCCATGCCGTCGCGCCCCATGTCCTGGATGCGCACCACATCCACTGCCGCCCACCAGCATTCGGTCACCACCTCGGTGGCGCCCGACACGATGCCCGGCATGGCCACCACCACCGAACTCGACGCCCTGGCCGCCGCCCGGGGCCGCGACGCCGACATCCTGTTCCTCCAGTTGATGATTCGCCACCACCAGGGCGGCATCTCCATGGCCCAGGCCGCCGACGCCCTGCTCGCCTCCGGCCCGGTCAAGGAAACCGCCCGCGCCATGTTCCAGGCGCAGAGCCAGGAACTCGGCGTCATGAGCGTCATGCTGACGCAGCTACAGGCGTAGCTACCCGGGCCGATGCCGTAGCCCGCAATTACCAGCTGCCGAGGGTTCTCATATCCCATGACAGCCGAATCCGAGGCTTGGTCTGCACTATCAGCGGATCGCTCGCGCTGTCCCGGAACCACAGGCGCAAACCTTCGTAGTCGGCCGAGCCTCGGTCGATACCGATGCGATCCACTGGGCGAAGTCGGCCGAGATATGTGTGCTCGCCCTCTCCCGTCCGAAGGCTGATGTAGGCCTCGCCGGCTGTGGGGTCGAGCGAGAACAGAACGGTGTGCGCGCCTCGGGTCAGCCGGAACGAATGCAGACCGATCGGCCACTCCAGATCATCGAACTGCCGCGTCGGCTCATCCTCGAACAACCAGATGAGATCGGCGAGGTCGGGAATCTCCATGCGCTGAAGGTAACCGGCGCGCTGAACGGCCGGGCCGAGGCAGGCAGCTCGGCGACCTGTCAGCCGGAGTCGGGTCTGGGAATCCGGATGCCCGCGGCGCGGAGTTTCGCTTCGGTGAGCGCGGTCAGCCGGGCCGCTATCGGGGCCTGGTGTTCGCGGTGGTGGTTGATCAAGCGGTACTGGGTGGGGGCGTTGGTCCAGGTGCGGGCGGCGGCCGGGTTGCCCAGCAGGGCGGGGTTGGTGAGGTAGAAATCGGCTATGGCGGAGGCGAGTTCGTCGATTCTCGAGTCGTCCGGTTCCCAGGTCTCTGCTGCGAGTGCGCGTTTGGTGAGGTCGATGTAGCCGGGGTCGGCGAGGCGCTGTTCGAACTGGGTCAGGATCGCGTCGAGACCGGCCGGTACCAGGGCGCGAGTCAGGACCAGGGCTTCGCGTTGGGCGGCAACGTATTCGGGGCCGAAGCCGAGGGCCGACATGCGGTCCAGGATCGCGCAGGCGCGGTCGGGCAGCAGGGTTCGGTCCCGATCGGCGAGCCGGTGCAATGTGTCGCGCTGGGCGGTCAGGTCGGCGATCTGGTCGGTCAGCCGCTGTTCGACCGTGGCGAGGCTCGCGGCGAACCGGCCCGCGTCGGCGTCGAGCAGGGCCCCGATCTCGGCCAGCGGTACGCCGGCGGTGGCGAATGTCCGAACCTGGACCAGTCGCAACAACTCCGCCGATCCGTACCGCCGGTAGCCCGAGCCGTCCCGTTCGGGCTCCGTGACCAGGCCGAGCTTGTGATAGTGCCGCACCGTTTTCACCGTGACGCCGACGAATGCCGCCGCCTGCCCGGTCGTGACTCCGTTCATCATCTGTCCAGCCTGCCTCGGTCGCGCCTATTCGGCCTGTTCGCCGAACACCGTGGCGACGAGCCGCTGCTGAGCGTCCGGGAAGGTGGCCGCGAGCGACAGCTCGGCATCGTCGACATAGTTCAGCGTCGCGGTCAGGGTCGCGCTGCCGTCGAAGGTGCTGTACATGAGCGCCGCCGACCCCACGGTGCCGCCGTTGTGCGAGATGACGGTGCCACCGCCCGCAAGGGTGACCACGAAAACCCCCAGTCCGTACTCCATGTTCGAGATGCCCGTCGGGCGCGCTGTGCGCATGTCGGCCAGCAACTCGGCGGGCAGGAGCTTTCCGCTGTTGAGCGCGGAGATGAAGGTGTGCAGGTCCCGGGTGGTCGAGATCATGTCGCCGCCGGTGCAGACCCAGGACGGGTTGTACCGGGTGACGTCGACGGTCTTCGACTCTGCGGCGTCCTCGTAGCGGTAGTAGGCGTGTGCGTGCGGCTCGGGCAGTTCCGGTGAAGTATCCGGTACCACGGTGCCGGACAGCCCGAGCGGGCCCAGGATCAGGCGCTGCATCTCCGCGGCGAGCGAGGCCCCGGTGACTCGCTCGATCAGCAGGCGGGCCAGCACATAGTTGGTGTTGGAGTAGCTCCAGTCGGTGCCCGGTTCGAACCGGGCCGGGCGGGACAGTGCCAGCTCCACCAGTTCCTCCGGCCGGTAGGTCCGGAACCGGTTGTCCACCCACTCTTTACCGGTGGTGCCGAACGGGATCGCGATACCCTGCACCACCGAGCCGTCCGGGTAGACCTCGCCGGTGAAGTTGAACACCCCGCTGGTGTGCTGCAACAGCATTCGCACCGTGATCCGGGCGTCGAGCGCGAACTCGGGCAGGTAGCCGACAACCGGGGCGTCGAGCGCGATCCGGCCCTCGGCCACCAGTTGCAGCACGAGGGTGGCGGTGAAGGTCTTGGTGTTGCTGCCGATCCGGACGTGTCCGTCGACCGGCGGCATCGCGGTCCCGCCGAGTTCGGCGGCGCCGGCGCTGTCGACCCATTCGCCGCGCTGATCGTGCACCCGCAAGGTCATCCCGAGGAATCCGGACTCGACGATCTCCTCGATCGCCTGCCGCAGCTCCGGGCGATCCACGGTGGCCTGCGAGATATCGGTGGTTGACATGGTGTCTGCTCCTTCGGTTCCCGACGCTCGGGGCGGCGTCGCGGTATGCCGACGAGCCTCCACCCGGCCCTAGGGGCAGCCTCAAGAGTGATCTGCCTCACATGCAGGTCAGTAGGCTTCCGCTCGGCATGGATTCGGCAGTGCCGACATCGTGGCCAGGTCGCAGATCCCTCCGGTCAGAACCTGGAATGGCGTGACACCCAGCAGCACGAGGAATCCGATGACGTTGCCCTGCTGGAACAGCCACACCGCCGACTGCGCGGCGGCCGAACCGGAATCCACTGCGGCGGAACCGGATTCGACTGCCACCGGAATCGGCTCGATCGGTTCGGCAACCGCGCTCGCGGAGGCCGAGACAAGGGCCACCGCCGCGGTCGATGCGGCGGCGAAACGGAAGACGGTACGCATCATCGCGCTCCAATCTAGAAGAATGACCAGTAACATAATAGCGGTGGGCGCCATGCCACGCACCGAAAACGGCGTGCTATCGCGACTTCGGCGTGAAGCCGACGAGCCGCCACTTCCGCGACTGGTCCCCGCTGCCGTCCCGCCCGGGTGGCGCCTCCACGACCGCGACCACCACCGCATTGCCGCCGTCTCGCTTCGCTTGATACATCGCCGAATCGGAGCCGCGGAGCAACTCCTCGTAGCCGACTTCGCCGCGTGCCCCCGCGGCGCGATGGACAGCGACACCGACGCTCGCCGTGATCGCAATGGGCAGATCCGCCGAACTCGCCACCGCCGCCCGCAACCGCTCACCGACCGCGGCGGCGTCGGCCCGCAGATGGCCGACCACCACGAACTCCTCGCCGCCGGTCCGCGCGATGAGCGCGTCGGAATCGACGGTCGCCCGCAGGCGTCGCGCCGTACGCACCAGCACTTCGTCACCGAGTGAATGACCGAAGGTGTCGTTCACCGTCTTGAACCGGTCCAGATCCAGAGTCGCCACGGAGGCCGTGGCGGGCCGGCGACGGCCGATCACCATCGGCAGGTGCGAGTCCAGCCCGCGCCGGTTCAACAGTCCGGTCAGCGGATCCGAGAGCGCGTCGACCCGCAGCAACCAGTGACTGAACTGCATGAACGGCAGCACCACCCCGACTACCACCGCCATCACCAGGACCACTCCGACGCCGAGCGCGATATCCGCCTGACGGCTCGCCGGTGGGCCGGGCAGGGCGCCACTGATGATCAGCCCGGCCAGCAGCACACTGGCCAGCATGGTCCAGACGATGTGCAACGCGAGGATGCGCGGCCCGTGGAACACCGCGACATACCCGCCCATCGCCGCCAGCAGCACGACGCCCAGCACGCCGACGACCCGATTGTGGGCGAGTAATTCGTTGGCGACGGCATCGAGATCGAAGAGCACGATCCAGGCCAGCGATTCCGATTCCCGCGGCCACGGCAGGAACCACCAGCGCACCGTCCATGCCCCGGCGACGGCGCCTTCGGCGATGCCCTGCACCTCGAGGCCCCACCCGGGTACTCCGCCCTGCGCCACCGGGGTCAGCACCGCGAGCATCAGCATCACCACACCGCCGGCACCGAGCATGAACTTGAACGGGCCCAGCGCGCCGTGCGCCGCGAAGGTCTCGACCAGTCGGCGGTAGGCGACCCGATCGCGCCACCACCGGCGCACCATCGATCGGTTGTCGCTCATCGAGAAACCGCCTTCGGGCCGCGAGACTTGTCCCAAGACTGCCATACCGGCATATCGAAGCCGCCGGGGACGCACCGCGGGCACCGGATCCTTCCACATCTCATGCGAGCAAGAATTGTGGCTAACATTTCCCCCGAACGCGCCGGTGGCAGTTCGGCGGACGAATTCCTACAGGAACCAGTACGGCTTGATCCCGAAATACGGGTGCAGCACCGCGTTTTCGACCAGCAGACCGGTGTCCGGTGAACGGCCGAAGCGATGCCGCAGCGGCAGTAGCCGATTCGGGTCGAGCTTCTCGGCCGTGGCGGCCGGGCCGGCGGCCAGCACCGTGGCGTAGTCGGCCGCCTGCCGCAGGCGCCGCTCGTGGTCGGCCAGATCGACCCCGCACCGCCGCAGCAGGGTCGCGAGATTGAGCCAGCCCTGCAAATTGAACAGGGTGTAGTGCACGGGCTTGGCCCGGGCGAGTTCGTGCGGCTGGGAGCCGTCGGCGGCGAAATGCCCGTCGAAGCGTTCGTGAAATCCGCGGACCGTGCCCGCGAGTACCGCGGTGTCACCGAGGAAGGCCGCGATCGCGGCGGTCTGCAAATCGAAGTAGACGCCGTGATTGTTGCGGCCCCGGCGTTCCCGCTGCCCGGCGGGATCGGTCATCAGCCACTCCAGATAGCGAGCAAGCCAGTCCCGCAAGCCCGTTCGGTCCGCGGCGGCGAGGTGCCCCGAGCGCTCGAGCAGTCGTACCGCGTCGAGAAAGTAGTACAGGTCCTTGAATTCGATGATGCCGTGCTGGTTCGCCTCGTCCTTCCACTGCGCATAGCGCAGATGCGGCGTCATGCGGGTCGCGGGATCGACGAACCAGGTCCGGACCAGCCGGGCGCCGTGTTCGGCGAACTCCGCGCGCCCGGTCGCGCGCCAGGCGAGCGCGAGTACCGTCGTATCGTCGAACAGCCGTTGGGCGCGGGTGCGGTCGAAGCGGTCCGCGCCGGCGCTGTAGAGGCGGGCGTCATCGCGCCAGATGCCGTCGTGCCGGACGAACGTGCCATCGTCCAGGCGGGTCCACAGGGGCGCGGGGCTGAAGTAGTCGTGCGAGTCGCCACTCGGCGGGGTCGCGGATTTGTCCAGCACCGAGTACACGCCGCGGCTCAGCGCCGCAGCGGCATCCCGCTCGAGCCGATCCCGGACCGGCGCGGTCGGCGACTCCGGGTCGTAGCTGGTCAGCCGGTCCCCCGACCAGCATCGCGCCAGGACCGCCCGATCC
This sequence comes from Nocardia sp. NPDC127579, assembly GCF_042672005.1. Lineage (NCBI taxonomy): Bacteria > Bacillati > Actinomycetota > Actinomycetes > Mycobacteriales > Nocardiaceae > Nocardia > Nocardia sp. NPDC127579. The sequence goes on from NZ_JBHXVZ010000003.1 coordinate 550,737, forward strand.
ACCGCATCGATGGCCGCATTGATCGCCGCGCCGCGAGCGGAACTGCGCCGCGACAGCGAATCGGGACCCAGTTCCTGGTCGGGGTGGCCCGAGTCCAGGCGGTAGACCCAGCCCGCCGTCAGGTATCGGCCCGCATCGGGCGAGCGTGCGCCGTCCGCCAGATCCCACGCCTTCGCATGCCGGACATCCCAGCGCCCGGGCACGCCGAGCCGGATCAGCAGATCGATCTTGTTCCGGTATCCGTAGCAGTGTTCCGGGCTGAATTCCTCGGCGGCGTCGGCCCGGAACGCGATCTGCGGTTCCTCGGTCGCAGCGGCCGACCCGATCTCACTCAGCGCGTCGTCGTTGTCGGCGAGACGAGCCATCGGCACGACGCAGTAGCGCTCGGGGCCGGCGGCGCGCATCGCGTCGGCGAGCTGACGCCACGCCTGCTCGTGCACGAAACAGTTACCGTCCCAGGGCAGGATCCAGCGCGCGTGGTCGCGGCCGTGCGCCAGCGCCGTATTGCGGGCGCCGTTGACGTTCATCAGATAGTTGATCTTGAGGCGGCGCGCCCGGTTCTCGGCGCTGACCTGATGCGATGCCCTGAGCCCCGCGAACTGCTCGGTGTGGAAGAACTGCTCCTGCGGGAAACATCCGGTGTCCCAAGGGATTCGCGCGTACTCGTCGAGTACGAACGGGATCCGCAGATATCGCGCCCCGCATTCGCGAAGCAGCCCGAGTATCGCGGCCTCCTGCTCGGGTGACCGGATCCGGTTCACCACCCACCATTTCGCGCAGTCCTCGAACGGTTTCTCGTGTTCGAGCTGAAATCTCAAGTTGCGCAGCGTCTGTCCGGTTGAATGCCGCGGCGGTAGGTCGTTGCCGATGATCCGGTACAGCGCGAATGTCAGCGGCGGGTCCAGCGCATCGGTCATGCGCGGAACACGGCGACGATGCCGGTGGCTCCGGTTACGGGAATCATGTCACTGATTTTGGCAGCGCCCAGTCGATTTCACCTCATCGAGCGCGCCGCGAGACCGAACTCCGCCGGGCCGCCGACTCGTGCGCCCCGCGCAGTAAGCGCAGCGCCAGATCCTGAGTTCGCTTGTCCGGGTTGATGATCGAGACCCACCCCTGGGAACGGTACAGCGGGTGCGGTAGCACGGTATCGACGACAGCCGCGTCGGCCGGAGCCTCGACCTCACGCGGTGCACTGCCCAGCAGTTCGATGAAGGTGTCTCGCCCGACGTGGATGTTCAGCCGCCACCGGCCGGGCCGATCGAGATCGGAGGATTCGTCGTCGGGGTAGTTCTTGGTGACGATGGTGGCGTAGGGCTGTTCGCGCTGCGGCACGCTGCCGTCCGGGGCGTAATAGAAGAAATGGTCTCCCCACGCGATCTCGGGGAACGGGCTGCCCGCACTGGGAGCCAACTCGAGCACGCCGTCGAAGGTTCGGATCGTCGCCAGGATGTCGTCCATACTCATAGTTCGAGTATGTGGTTGAAGTGCTTATGGAGGGTTGGTGATGAAGCTGACCGTATCGGCCGTCGCGACGGCCACCGGCTATTCGGTTCAGCAAGTCCGCGACCTGGAGCGACTCGGCGTCATCGCCGCGGCCGCCCGGGCCGACAACGGCTATCGACACTTCACGGCCGACCATATCCGGGACCTCGACGCCTACCGCGATCTCGCCCGGGCCGTCGGCCCGGTGACCGCGCGGCACGCGATGCGCGAGATCCGTTCGCTGTCGCACGAACAGGCCATCGCCCTGGTCTCGACGTTCCACGTCCGGCTCGGCCAGGAGCGTACGCACGCGCTCGCCGCGCGGGCGGCGCTCGCGGCCATACACGGCGAGGCCGCGACCGATGTCGACCCCGTCGACGCGGACGCGATGACGATCACCGAGCTGGCGCACGCCCTCGACGTGCCCTCGTCCACCCTGCGCTTCTGGGAGCAGCAGGACCTGGTGCGACCGGAGCGAGTCGCTACCCGCGCGGGATCGGCCCGCCGGTATCCGCTCGCGGCGATCCGCGAGGCCCGCATCACGGCGGCCCTGCGCGCCGCTGGTTACCGCATCCCGGACGTGCGGACAGCGCTCCTGGCGATCCGGGATCTCGGTGACACCGCCGATTCGCTGGCGGCGCTCGACGCCCGCCTGGTCGAGATCGCCGACCGTGGCCTCGCGCTGCTGCGGGCCGGCACGACGATCGCTCGGATCATCTGCGCGAAACCATGATTCGGCGCATACCGGGCGGGTAGGTTTCGGTGTGATGATAATGAAACTTGTTTCAATTTCGGCGCTGTCCACCGCTCTGGTCGCCGGCGCGGCCACCGCCACCGCCGAACCGGCATACGGTCCGCCGCAGGACGAGCTGAACCCGGCGGTGACCTACTCGTTCCAGCATCCCGGCACGCTGCCGATCGGCATGAACGACACCGAATGCACCCCGTCGGCGGCGCACCCGCGACCAGTCGTCCTGCTCAACGGCGCGTTCCTCGACAAATACGCCAACTGGGCCGAGCTCGCGCCGCGCCTCGCCGCGCAGGGCTACTGCGTCTTCGGGCTCGACTACGGCGCGCGCGGACCCCTGCACCAGACCGGCAACCTGCGCGATTCCGCCGCGCAGATCAGCGCTTTCGTCGACCGGGTGCTCGCGGCCACCGGTGCACGCGAGGTCGATCTGGTCGGCTACTCCGAGGGCGCGCTGGTGGCGCTGCACTACCTCAATGTGCTCGGCGGCGACCGCCGCGTCGGGACGCTGATCAGTCTGTCCGGTCCGTTGCTCGGCATGAGCTCGCACGGAATGACACGGATGATCGCGAGTCTCCCGGGCGGTCTGGCCGCCTATGGACAGCTGCTGCCCTCGGCCGCCGACGCCGCCACCGGATCCAGCTTCCTCGCGGAGACGGCGGCGGGCGGTCTCACCCGGCCCACCGTGCGCTACGTGACGATCAGCTCCCGGGCCGATCTCATCGTCGACGCCGACGAGTCGCGACTTCCCGAGGGCCCCGAGGTCACCAACCTGGTCGTGCAGGATCTCTGTGCCACGTCCCGGGTACAGCACGAAGGTGTCGTCTACGACGACTTCACCCTGAGCTTGGTGACGCACGGCCTGGATCCGCGCTCGGCACCCGAACCGCGGTGCACCGTGTGACGCGCACGCGGATCGGGTAGTCCCTTTCGAGGACACGAAGCGACAGTGAGGTGATCCGGGTGTCCGTCGACCACAAGGCCCTGGTCACGACGCTGTCCCGGTTCGCTCGGCTATTGCCCACCGACTACGACGCGGCGAGCGCGCTGGACGGATTGGTGTGCGGCGTCACCGAGGTGCTCGGATTGTCCGGCGCGGGGGCGACCCTGGAATCCGAAGCACAGCCGCGGGTGGCGACCGTCTCGAACGATCGAATCGACCGGATCCAGCTGGTGGCCACCATCCCGATGCGGCTGGACGGCACCGAGATAGGAACCGTCGCGCTCTACGGCGAGCCGACGCGGCACTGGTCCGCCGACGACCTCGAGGTCGCCCGGGTGCTGACCGACCTCGCCACCGGATATGTACTCAACGCCGGCAAACGGCAAGGCCAGCAGCGGCTTACCGATCAACTCCAGCGTGCCCTGCGCTCACGGGTGGTGATCGAACAGGCGAAAGGGATTGTCGCCCACCATCGCGGCATCACCCCCGACGCCGCCTTCGAACTCATCCGCAGACATTCCCGCGATCATCAGGCCCGGCTGTCCGCGGTGGCGCACGCGATCGTCGACGCGGGTTTGCGCGTGTAATGCTGCGGGTACTCGATGCTTGTTCCGCCCCAGTCCTCGGTGGAAGCTCCAGCACGAGGTGGCGGATGTCCGGCAGCTTCCGCACCCCGTGGTGTTCGAAATCACCCGAGTGTGAAGGAGATTCGCCCATGATGCACAAGTGCGACCTCGACGGCGTCCCGATCTTCAAGGCGGCCTGCGGCCCGGACGGGGCGTGTGTGGGCTTCGGAACCCTGGCCGACGGATCGGTCGCCGTCTTCAACACCGGCGATGGCGACTCGGGCCCGGTCGTGGTGTTCACCGCGCGGGAATGGGACGCCTTCCTGCGAGGCGTGCGCACCGCGACCTTCGTCCCGGCCTGAGGATTTCAGGCACCCACCGGCGCGAGCCCCCGTTTCACCCGCGCGAAGTTCCCCGGCGACAGACCGCGCCAGCTACGGAACGCCGACGTGAACGCCGATACGCTGGAATAGCCGAGCCGGTCGGCGACATTCTCCACGGTCAAACCGGCTCCGAGCAGTTCCTCGGCCAGCAGGCCGAGCGTCTCGTTGCTCAGTTCCCGGAACGAGGTCCCCTCCTCGGCGAGCCGCCGCCGCAGCGTCCGCACACTGAGATTCAGTGCGACCGCGATGCGGGACTGGTCGGCCATGCCGCCCTCACGGACCAGCAGTTGTCGCACCTGTTTGCTGATCCCGACGCGGCTTCGCCTGCGCTGCACCAGTTCCGCGCACTGCTGCTCGTACATGCGCGCGCTGGCTGTGTTGGCCTGGGGCAAGGGTAGTTCCAGCACACCGGCACGGACGACCAGTGCCGAGTGCGGCGACCCGAATCGGATGTCCTCCACGCCGAGGACCGCGCCGAACATCTCGTACACCGGATGCGCTTCGAACGGCACCTCCACCCGCTCCACCGGGATCCGGGTGGCCAGCAGGTCCTGCTGGATCGTCGAGATGGCCGCCAGATCGCGTTCGAGCGCGAAGCGCCGGATCTCCGGCGGCAGGCCCTGATCGTCGCGCACGATCCGCACCTCGGCGCCCTGATCGTGCAGGGTGTGCGCGGCGGCGGTGAACGACAGGTCCGCGTAACGCAGCCCGATCTCCAGGGCATGGCGCAGATTCGGGCTGGTCAGCAGTGCGAACCCGAGCACACCGAGACTCGGCGGATGACACAGCAGCCCCGCCAGGAATCCCATGCCCGGTTCGTCGTCGAGTGCGGAGACGATATTGCGCAGGACCGAGAGTTCTTGGCCGAGCATCACTTCGCCCGTGTGCTCGGTCAGCCGCGACTCGGAAATGCCTGTGCCGCGCAGGATCGAAGACGTGTTCAAGCCCCGCCCGGCAGCGTATTCCACCAGCAGGGCGACACTGGTAACGGGACGTAGGCTTACCAGTTCATCCGCCACACGGCTCCTCGCAAATCGGTTGTCGAAGCGACTCAGCCGGTCAATTCTAGAACGCCGGCCCGAACGGCTTGGCGTTTCAGCGAATTGGACGGCAGTCCTAATTCACGGGCGCCCGACAGCACAGCCGGGGTCCGCCGGAGCCACCGTCCTGCCGTAGGGTCGGCTTCGATCGAAAGTGGCGAAGGGCTGGGCGATGGGTGAGGCAACGGTCAAGGTTCCGGGATACGCGCACGGCTATCCGGGCGTGGCCTTCGGAGGTTATGTGGCCGGAGTGCTGGCCGCGCACTCGGCGGAACCGGCCGAATTGCGCGTGGACTTCCGCGCCCCGGTGCCGATCGACACCGAACTGACCGTCCGCGCCGACGAAGCCGATGCTCGGGTGCTGAGCGACGCCGACGGACTGGTCCTCGCGCGGACCGCGAAGGCTTCGGTCACCATCGCGGTCCCGCCGATGCCGTCCTGGGCGCAGGCGCAGGCGGCCACCGAGGCGACGCGCACCGGGGCACGACGGCGAACCAACTGCTATGGCTGCGGTGTCGAGACCGAGCCCGGGCGTGGCATGCGCTTGTTCACCTCGCAGGTGCCGGGCCGCGATCTCATCGCCGGTGCGTGGACGCCGGACCCGCTGCTGGGCCGGGCCGACGGAACACTCGCCCCGGAACAGGTGTGGTCGCTGCTGGACTGCCCCGGCGGCTGGGCGGCGATGACCATGCTCGACATGCCGGCCGGTGCGGTCACCGCGGCGCTCACCGCGACCCAGCTGCGACCGGTTTCGGTTGGCGCGGACTATCTCTCGTTCGCCTGGACCGCGGGACGAGACGGCCGCAAGTTCACCGTCGGAGTCGCGCTGGCCACGCCCGACGGCGAACTGTGCGCGCTGTCGGAAGCCCTGTGGATCGCGCCGCGCGGGAGCTGATCTCAGAACACGATCTGCGAGACCGCACCCGCGAGCATGCCGCCGATCGCCGGACCCAGGACCGGCACCCAGGCATAGCTCCAGTCGCTGGATCCCGCGGGTCGCGCGGGTCCCGGATCGGCCTGCGGATGACTCCCGGCGGACACGGTGATCCGAGCCGGTCGGCCGACCGGCAGCACGGCGTGCGCGAGACGCGGCCCGAGGTCGCGGGCGGGGTTGATGGCGTACCCGGTGGGCCCGCCCAGCGACGCGCCGATCCCGACCACCAGCAGTGCGACCGCGAGCGGCCCCAGCCCGGAAGGCGTGTGCCCGAAAGCCAGGATCACCAGCACCAGGACGAAGGTCGCGATGATCTCGGTGACCAGATTCCAGCGATAGTCGCGGATCTCGGGCCCGGTGGCGAAGACGGCGAGTTTCTTGGCGGCGTCCGGTTCGGCGTCGAAATGCTTCTTGTAGGCGAGAAAGGCCAGGCACGCGCCCACGAACGCGCCGCCGATCTGCGCGGCGATATAGGTGAGGGTGCGCGGGAAGGTCACCGGAATCCCCGGGGCGTATTCGTCCGCGCCGCTGGACAGAATGCCCAGGGTGACGGCCGGATTCAGATGCGCGCCGGTCTTGTACGCCAGGTACACCCCCGCCATGACGCCCAGGCCCCAGCCGAAATTGATCAGCAGCCAGCCGCCGTCGAAACCTTTCGACCGCGCCAGCAATACATTAGCAACGACACCGGCGCCGAGCAGAACCAGAACACCCGTTCCGATCGCTTCGCTGACAAATAGCGTTCCGAGCTCCATCGCTCCTCCGTTCGCCAACCGACCCAGCGGTTCGACAGTAGACCGCGAAGGCGGTGCCGCTACTTCTCAGCACCCGCGTGGCGGCGAAATTCAGGAGTTTTCGGAGAAGCGGTACCAGCGACCGTCGAACGGCTCGTATCCGGCGACCGGCGGACTGTCCGGAAAGTACGCGAACCCCGACCGATCGCGGTTGCCCGCGATGAAGAACAGGCAGCCTCCGTCGCGGCGCTGCACCGAATCGATCCGGTAGACCCCGAGCCTGGTCCCCTCCCCCGGATTCACGCAGTCGACCGCCTGCTCCGCCAGAATTCCGCGAGTGATCTCCCAGCCCACCCGCTCCGGCACCCCGAACCACACCAGCGCACCCAGTACCGCGATGAACAACGGTGCGGCCGAACACAATTGGATCGCGTGATACCGCACCAGCCCGATCGACCCGACCGCCGCCGCGACCAGCCCGGCGCCGACCAGCGCCGCCCACAGCAGCGCCTTGACGACGAAGGCGCCCTGGCTGGCCAGCGCCCAGCACAGCGTCAGGCACAGCCCCGCGACGATCAGGATGAGCCCACCCATGGTGAATACGAACCAGCGTGGCGCGCCACCACGCTCGTCACCGATGACCATGCCCCACAACATACGTCGACGGTCGGCTCGCCGCATGAGAAAACCCCCGGCCCGATATCCGCAAAAGTGGTATCTACCAGGGGTTTCGCTTAGATATGATCAGCTTCGCATCACAGCGGAGGGAATCCCGCGGAGCCGGTGGCCATCCAATTCCAGAATGCCGCAAGACGGTTGGTGATCAAAGCGACAATATCGAGCGCGGTGCTTCCCATGTTTTCCTAACCTCGAGCGATCTCACTAGCAGCGACCAGGGTATCGGATCGCCACGGCCATCTCATCTCCCGTATCCGACAGACCGGCTATCGATCTGCAAATTTGCAGAGACCCCCTGCGTTTTTCTCTCTTGCCTTCCGGCGAGCGCGCCGCCGATACTCTGCGACCGAGCCTGTGTGACGCGTCACATGCCCGCGCGGGCTCGGGTCCGACGAGCATGAGGGACACACCTGATGACATCTACCGAAACGGGCGCACAGCCCGGCAAGAATGCGCCGACCAGCACCGAAACCGGGCTTGCGCGCGTGGCCCAGGCACTGGCCCGCTGGACCGAGAAATGGTTCCCCGACGCCTATGTCGTCGCCCTGGCGGGTGTCGTGATCGTCGCGGTCGCCGCGCTGGTCAACGGGTCGTCGCCGCGCACCGTCGCCACGGCATTCGGCGACGGTTTCTGGGATCTGACCGCGTTCACGCTGCAAATGGCGATGGTCGTGCTGACCGGCTACGTCATCGCCACCTCGCCGCCCGTCGCCCGTCTCATCGACCGGCTGGCCACCGTGCCACGCAGCGCCGCCGGGGCGGTGAGTTTCGTCGCCCTGCTCGCCATGTCGATCTCCTTCCTGAACTGGGGACTCAGCCTGGTCTTCGGCGGCCTGCTGGCGCGGGCGATCGCGCGCCGGACGGATCTGCGCGTGGACTACCGTGCACTGGGCGCGGCGGCCTTCATGGGGTTGGGCGCGGTGTGGGCGCTGGGCATCTCGTCCTCGGCGGCGCAGTTGCAGGCCACCGCCGCCTCGCTGCCGCCGGCGCTACTGAAGATCACCGGCGTACTCGACTTCGGGACCACCATCTTCACCTGGCAGTCGCTGCTGATGTGCGCGATCATCATGGTGCTCACCGTGGTGATCGCGCACTTCTCGGCGCCGAAGGGCGCGGCCGTCAAATCGGCCCGGGACATGGGTGTGGACCTCGACGATCAGCCCGCCGAGGTCGCACCACGCTCGCGTCCGGGCGAATGGCTCGAGTACAGCCGGATCCTGCCGATCCTGGCCGGAGTGTTGACGTTGGGCTGGTTGCTGGCCCAGCTGGCCGCGAAACCGATACTCACCGTGGTCAGCAGCCTCAACGGGTACCTGCTGGTATTCCTCATGTTGGGTCTGGTGCTGCACGGCACGCCGCGCAAATTCTTGCAGGCCGTGTCACTCGCCGTCCCCGCCACCGCGGGAATCCTCGTGCAGTTTCCCCTGTACGCGGCCATGGCCGCGATCCTGACCAAGGCGAAAGGCCGTGGCGGCCACACCGTTTCCGAACACCTCGCCGAGTTCTTCACCGATATCGGCGGCGGTGGCGCCTTCGCCGTGGTCATCGCCCTCTATACCGTCGTGCTCGGTATCTTCATCCCGTCCGGCGGCGGAAAGTGGCTGGTCGAAGCGCCTTACGTGATGCAGGCCTCCACCGACGTCCACATGAACCTCGGCTGGACCGTGCAGATCTACAACGTCGCCGAAGCCCTGCCCAACCTGATCAACCCGTTCTTCATGCTCCCCCTGCTCGCCGTCCTGCGCCTGCGCGCCCGCGACCTGGTCGGCTTCACCTTCCTCCAGTTCCTGTTCCACCTCCCGGTAGTACTGCTCCTGGTCTGGCTGCTGGGCAAGACCTTCGAATACGTCCCACCGATCCTGCCGTCCTGAGCAACGACGTCCGCTCCCTGCCGCCGACTCGGTACGGCGGCAGGTCAGTGGTCGACGACGAAATCGGCCGGTAACCCATAGGCGTCGGTGGCCGTTCGGATGACTTCGTTGATGTCCACCGCAGGGCTCGACTCGTCGGTGACATAACACCTGATCGGCCCACGATCGATATCCGGGCAGCCGAAATACATGATCGCCTTGCGCCGCAGCGACTCGCTACCGTGATTGCGTACCTGGTGATAGGCGGGCTGGATCCGGTGCGCGGTCATCGCGCTCAGAATTCCGCCGGGCATGACCAGCACCTCGTCCTGGGCGAGATCGATCGGCAGGACTTCGTTTCCGGTCAGGATCTCCAGTCCGGGTCCGGAAGTCCAGATGATCGTGGCCAGGGTGCCGTCCTCGTGCGGCATCTGCAACAATTCGCGATCGCTCGCGTCGGCGTACGAGTTCACTTGCAGCACCGACGCATTCTCGAACGACAGACTGTGCGGGTACCCGTGGTAATCCGCCAGTTCTGCAAGAAGTGCGCCCATTATCCGGCGCACCGCCCCGCGTCGGTGTCCTTCGAGAGCGCTCAGTAGCGGGTCGATCTCGTCGCAGTGCGGAATCCTCGATCCGGCCGCCGGATTCCAGTACAGGAACGAGTCGTTGAGATCCGCATGGGACGGATCGAAGTTGTTGTACGACGATCGCGGGGGCCGGTAGCCGTTCGACAGACGCGCGTTGCCGTAGCGCCGATTCACCGATGGTCCGGCTGCGAAGAACCGATCGACCTCGCTGTGCAGCATCCGCATCCGGTCCGCTTCGTCCCCGCTCAGCCCGGCGTACGCGAAACCGTCGGATCTGATCTGCTCGAGCACTACCGCCCTCCCTCCGCCCCACCCGATGCCCCCATACCGGCCGCCGCGGCCCGGCTACCGTTTCCACGTTGCCGACGCCGAGCGGAGACGGCAACCGACACGGTCAACATGAACAGAGTCGTGATCGTCAACCCCGACAGCACCACATTCCCCCACACACCGAGACTCGGGATCAGCGCAGTCAATGAGGTGATTGTAATCGGATAAACCTGAATTGCCCGTAGCGCGAACGACTCCCGTTCGCTCTGCCCGGAATTCCCGGCCTGTGCGAGCGCCATCCTGGACTCCTTCATTTCCTGGCCGCAGATCTCGATCGCGGCTGGGTGACACTGCCAGAATGCCGCTGGCACTCCGCCCGGACTCGCCTCGGAAACAGAAGAACTCGCGGCGAGGTTCGTCTCTGCACGCTTCGCGTGCAAAGCCACGCGACATACCCCTGACCTCCCGTGATCCGCTTATGGTTGAGGAGTCCCGCGCACCCGGGCAGGTGAACCCAGGGGAGGTGAGCGAGGACTCGATGAACCGCCGTAACGTGCTCAACCTCGCCTCCGCCGGTGCTGTGTTCATCTCCGCGCGTCCCTCGATGCTCTTCCAGCCGAATGTCGGCTCCGACGCCCGCTCGGATATGACGGAGCGAATCGATGTCGGTCTGCTCGAGGAACTCACCGAGCACAGTGGGTACGGTCTGTTCACCACCGCACCGGCCGAATTCATCCCCGCCCGCATGGTCGACCTCGCACGTACCCAGGCCTGCCTGCTGACCGCCCGAACCGATGCCGTTCGCCGCAGGCTGCACCGAGTGTTCGCCAAGAACGCCGGGTTCATCGCGATGCGCCTCAACGACGTCGCCGAGTCGACCGAGACCTTCGAGTGGTACGGCATTGCGCGACGCGCTGCCCGCCAGTCCGGCGACGCGGGTATCGAGGCGTGGGTCGCGGGTTGTATCGCCGATGCGTGCATCTGCTATCGCCGCGGCTACAAGGCCGGTTTGGCGGCCGCCTTCGCCGCACAGGCAGGCACGGGCCATTCGGCCGACCCCGCGGCCGTGCTCGGTTTCCTCGTCGAGGCAGGTATCCAGTCTCGTCTCGGGCGTCGTCGCGAGACACTGGCGGCGGTACGCAACGCCGACCGCATGTACTCGCGGCTACCGGAGGCCCGAACCGTCAACGACGGGGTGTGTGTGTCAGCGAGTGGCTCCTGCGCTGGCACCAGGCCAACGCCCTCACCGCTGCGGGCGCGCACGCCCAAGCCGGGCCGATTCGCGACCGATACCTGGAACTGCCGTTCACTCGCTACGACCAGCTCGGAAACTCGTTGCAACTCATGGACCAAGCCGCCGCGCAGATCGAGGCGAGCGATCTCGAACAAGGCTGTCATACGATCACCTCGGCGTGGAGTCTGCTGCCGGACGAGTTGCGAATCGGGCAAGCACCCCGCAGAGTCTTCGAGATCATCGACAATCTCCGGCCGATACATGCCGCAGCCAAGCCGACCGCCGAGGTGCGCGAGATACTGCGGGCCTCGATGGTCGACTCCGGGCGCTAGCCGGCTACGGCTCTGGCTCGGGTGGGTCAGCTGGTGAAGTGGTGGTGGCGGGCGAGGGCTTCGAATAGTTCTTGGGCGGCACCGGTACCGTTTCCGGTGGGAACCGCTGTACGCGATAGTGCGACCCGCTCGTGTAAATGTTCCATTCGCATATCGAGGCGGTTCGCGGCGTCGGCGGCGTCGGTCAATTCCGCGAGGAGTTCCGAGGGGATATCGCCGCCGTAGCGATAGTAGATCTTGTGTTCGAGGCTGGCCCAGAAATCCATGGCGATCGTCCGGATCTGAAGTTCCACGGGGACGTGCTCGACCCGGTCGCTCATGAAGACCGGTAGTTCGAGGAGCAGGTGTAAACTCTTGTAGCCGTTGGGTTTCGGGTTCGCGATGTAATCGCGAACCTCGTTCACGGTGACATCGGACTGGCTGGTGAGCATATCGGCGATCCGATAGGTGTCCTGGATGAAGCTGCAGGTGATGCGCACACCGGCGATGTCGACGATGCTCTTCCGGATATCGGGCAGGGTGGCCGGGATGTTCTTGCGTTCCAGCTTACGCAGAATGCTCTCGGGGGACTTCAAACGGGATCCGACGTGCTCGATCGGGCTGTAATTATGGATATAGGTGAATTCGTCCGCGAGAATATTGATCTTCGTCATCAACTCGGAGGTGACGAAGCGGTAGGACATCATGAACCGTGTGAATTCGCTCTGAAAGGGCATGACGTCGTTGTCAGGGGTGTTCATCGATGAATTCGTCACCTTCGTGCTCTGCGGATCGAAACCAGGCCTACCGACAGTCTGTCACTTCCGGCTGAGATCAGGCTGAGGCGTTACCCGCGCGCAACCGCTCGACGGTCCGGTCATCGGCCGGAATAGGCTTCCACCGCTATCTGGTCGAGTGTGATGTCGAATGCCGCCCCGAACGTGGTCACGGTGCTGAACAAGGTCAATTCCGCGTCACCGTGCCACAGCCGGATCGGCATGGGCACGACCGCCGGATCACTTGCCCCGCGCACCGGCGGACCATAGGCGGCGAGTTCGGTGTAGAGCGCGCTCAACTCGGGGTCACCGGTGGACGCGGCAACTCCGTTGACTGAGTTTGCGCCGATGACGCCAGCCCCGCAGCAACTCACCGACCGGCCGATCCCCGTGCATCGCCCCAGTATCGGATCCCGCCGGCCAGGCTTCGCCATTTACCTGCGATGTAATCGACAGTCCGCGCGCCGTTCCCGCAGGCTCGGCCCATGACGAACTCCGCTCTCGCCGAACGTAACCGACGCCTCATCCAGCACGCCGAATTCGCCGCGGGCAACACCGATGTCCTGCACTCGGTCGTGCACGAGGACTTCATCGAGCACAGCCCCGGAAACCCTTCCGGCAAAGCCGCTTTCATCGAGTACATCAGCGCGGCCCGGTCGCGGCCGCCCGGATCATCGCCGACGAGGAATATGTTGTCGTGCACTACCGGATGACGCCGCCCGGCTCGGGCCGCGGCGACGCGGTGGTCGACATCCGGCGCGTTCGCGACGATCAGGTGGTCGAACACTGGGATGTCGTCCGAGCCGTCCCCGAATCCCGCACTGGTGCCGCACGGCATGTTCTGATCGAAGGTGAACGTCACGCGAACTTCCCTCCGGGGCTCGGTGCGCCGGATCCGCACGGGCGCATGCTGTTACCGGCCGACCGGTTGCAGAGGAGGGAGACACGTGATGCCACGTTCTGCCGTGTTCCCAGTCGAATATCCGCCTGTTCCGGCTGGTTTGCCGACCTACCGGGACATGGCCCGCGCCTTCCACTGCCGTGCCGGGCGGGCGCCGGGCGCTCATCTCGTCCTGATCATGGCGGCGGCGCTCGCGGCGCTGCATCGGGTCCAGCCCGGCAGCCCGTGTGAGATATCGGCTTTGCGGCACGAGTTCGCCACGCGGATCGACCGCTGGATAGCGGTGAATCTCCCGGGGCGCCCGGGCTGGAGCGGGCCGCCCCGCTCTCCTGGCGGCCTCGCCGACGAGATGGCCGCCGCGCAGATCGCCGCCGACCGGCAGTGTGTCGCGGGCGCGCCGGTGGACGCGTACCGGCTCCGGGCTACCCAGTTGCGGCTGGGCGCGCTGGCGATCGCCTGGACCGACCTCATCGCCGAGATCAGCGCCGCGCAGCCGTATCCGGCCGCGGGCGAAGGCCGTCGCCGATACCCGCTCAGGTGACCTGGTCGGCGCTCACGGTCCAGGTATTGCACTGGGCGACGCGATTGTGCTTGTAGCCCTGCTCGAACCAGGCGCCGTAGTGCTCGTTGGAGCCGTGGTCGCTCATCTCCCCGTCGTCGCCGCGCCCGTACTGGTCACCGATGACGGCGCGGGCCTGGTCGGCGGTCAGTGACCCGGCGGCGACCAGCGCGGTGATGAACATGCCCGAAAAGCATTGCGCCTGTAGTTCGTAGCGCCGCGAGATCTCGAGGCCGCGGGCCGTGCGCGCCCCGGCGGCGGCGCGCTCCTGGTTCATCTTCGCGGTGATCCCCGCGAGTTCCTGGGCGTGGTGGGCGTACTCGTGTGCGAAAACGGCCAGGTAGATACCCCAATTATTGCCGTACTTCCCGGTTTGCAGGTTGCCGGTCGGCAGGACGATGGTCTTGTCGGTCGGACAGTAGAAGGCGGAGAAGTTCGCGGTCGCGCCGGTGCAGTTGGTCTGGGCAGCACCGCCCGGCTCGAGCACGCGCACCGTGGGTGGCGCGTAGGGCAGGCCGTTGTCGTTGGTCAGCAGGTTCTGCCACATCTTCCCGGCGCAGCCCGACGCCGTCATGAAGAACGACTTCGCCGACGTGATGTCGGCGCCCCAGCCGGGCAGGTTGCACGGAGAACTGATCAATCCGGTGGTGGTCTTGCTGAACAGCGGATTGTCGCCGAGCGCCAGGACCGGTTGCGGCTCGACCGGTTTCGTCCATCTGGGGACGGTGGAACTGGGGATCGCAGTCCGGGTCGTGGTGGTAGGCGACGGAGTGAGCTGAGTGCTCGAAATCGTTGTGGGCGTAGGACGTACCGTAACGTCGGCCTGGTCCGAGGAGCGGGAGTCGCTGCCGGACACCAGGTACACGCCGACGCCGACCGCGATCGTGGCCACCACGAGCGCGACGATCAGCACGATCACGCCGCGCGAGCCCCTGGGCGGCGGCGGGTTTCGAGGCGCCGCGGCGGCGAACGGCGACTGCCACGCATTACCTTGCCCGCCCGGCGCATTCGGCGGCGGCCCACCCCTCCCCCACTGCATGGCGCAATCCTAGTACAGCGGCCGATTCGGAGCAGCCCCCGTCCGGCGACGCCCCTCCGACTGTTCGCCGCGGCGTCATCCGCCCTAGGGTGTCAGGGCATGTGCGCGTCACGCGCGCGTGTTCCATCCCCGACCGCGTCAGGAGTCTCAGCCTTGGTCAGTTCGCGCCTATCCGGCCCGCAGACTACGCTCCCGTGGGCGATCGGTCCGTCAACCGTGCAGGGACCGCGATTCCCCCTGTACTCCGAGGCATTCGCGGCCGATCCGCACCGCAACTACCGCGAATTGCGGCGCATCCACGGCGCTTTCGCCCCGGTGGAGCTCGCACCGGGCGTGCCGGCGACACTGGTGATCGGATACCACGAGGCGGTCCGGATCCTCAACGACCCGGAGCATTTCCCGGCCGATCCCCGCGCCTGGCAGGACACGATTCCCGATGACTGCCCAGTGAAGCCGATGATGATGTGGTACCCGAATGTGTTGCGCAACAGCGGCCCCGCGCATCTGCGCTATCGGCAGGCCAATGTCAGCGCCATCGAGGGTATCGATCTGCACGCGCTGCACGCCATCGTCGAGCGCGACGCCATCCCGCTGATCAATACCTTCTGTGAACGCGGCGAGGTGGACCTGGTGTCCCAGTACGCGTTCCCGCTGGTTTTCGCCGGACTCAACCAGATGCTGGGCTGCCCCGCCGATATCGGGCAGCGGGTGGCCGCCGGCATGGCCATGCTCTTCGACTCCGTCGGCGACAACGCGGCACAGGGCATGACCATGCTCAGCGCGGCCCTGATGGACCTCATCGCCCTCAAGCGCCGCGAACCCGGCAACGACATGGTGACCCGGCTGCTGCAACACAGCGCCGCACTCGACGAGACCGAGATGCTGTACAACATCATCAGCATCTACGGCGCGGGAATCGAACCGCAGCAGAATCTCATCATCAACACGCTCCGGCTGATCCTCACCGACGACCGCTTCGCCGGTGATGTGCTGGGCGGAAGTATGTCCACCCGTGACGCTTTGGACGAGGTGCTGTTCAACGATCCGCCGATGGCCAATTTCGGTATCTCCTACCCGCGTCAGCCGATCGCCGTCGGCGATGTGTGGCTGCCGGCGAATCAGCCGGTCATGATCAGCTTCGCGGCCTGCAACAACGATCCCGCGATCGCCGGCGGCGAGCGGATCGGCAATCGCTCGCATCTGGCGTGGAGCGTCGGCCCGCACGCCTGCCCAGCCAGGCTGGTGGCCTCGCTGGTGGCGCAGGAAGCGGTCGACCAGCTGCTCGACGCCCTGCCCGAGTTGCGGTTGGCGGTGCCAGCGGATGAACTATCTTGGCGCCCTGGGTTCTTCCATCGGGCGCTGGCGGCGCTTCCCGTGACCTTCCCCGCCAGTCCACCGTTGAATGTGTTGTAGGAGAACAACTGTGAGTCTTCAACCGCTTGCGCTCGACCTGACCGGCATCGACATTCAAGGTGAGAACGAGCGGATCCGCGCACGCGGTCCGGTGACGCGGGTCGAACTGATGGGGGTGCCCGCCTGGTCGGTGACCGATGCCGACCTGCTCAAGCGGCTGCTCGCCGATCCGCGAGTGTCCAAAGACGCGGCCCAGCACTGGGGTTCGTTCATGAAGGGCGAAATCACCGCGGACTGGCCACTTTTCGCCTGGGTCGCGGTGGACAACATGTTCACCGCCTACGGCGCCGATCATCGTCGGCTGCGTAAGCTGGTCTCGCCCGCCTTCACCCACCGCCGCACCGCGGCGCTGCGCCCGCGGATCGAAGCGCTGGTGGGTGAGCTGCTCGACGCCATCGCCGCGACCCCGGCGGGGGAAAGCGTCGATCTGCGTGAGGGTTTCGCCTATCCGGTGCCGATCCAGGTGATCTGTGAGCTGATGGGTGTGCCCGAGGAGATGGAGCCCGCGCTGCGCACCTGCGTCGCCCGCTTCTTCGATACCGAGATCACCCCGGATGCCGCCCAGGCCAACTACATCGAAATGTTCGGTCTGGTCGGCGAACTCGTCACGCTGCGCCGCGAGCAGCCCGGCGACGACATGACCACTGTCCTGATCTCCACCCGCGACGAGGACGGTGAGCGACTGACCGAGAAGGAGATGGTCGACACCCTGATGCTGGTCATCAACGCAGGCCACGAGACCACCGTCAACCTGCTCGATCAGGCCATCTTCAACCTGCTCACCCATCCCGAGCAGCTCGCCGCGGTCCGTGCCGGCCGCGCCACCTGGGACGATGTCATCGAGGAGACGCTGCGCTACGAGTCCCCCGTCGCCCATCTGCCGCTGCGCTACGCCGTCGAGGACATCGAGATCGGCGAGGTCCGGATCGCCGCGGGCGAGGCCATCCTCGCCTCCTACGCCGCCGCGGGCCGCGATCCCGGACTGCACGGCCCGACCGCCCCCACCTTCGACGTCACGCGAATCAAGAAGGACCATCTGGCCTTCGGGCACGGCGCCCACCACTGCATCGGCGCTCCGCTGGCCCGTCTGGAAGCCGCGATCGCGCTCCCGGCCCTCTTCGACCGCTTCCCGGCCCTGCGCCTGGCTGTCGACCCCGCCGAGATCGCGCCGGTCATCGGCTTCATCTCCAATGGGCATCGCGAACTCCCGGTGCATGTCGGGCGCTGATCGTTCCCGGTTGGTGCGCCGAGATCCGCCCATTCGCGACATCGCGGGCCGATCTCGGCGCACAATTGCGCCGATGAGTTTCGGGCAGGTGCGTCGTCTTCAGTTCAGCAAGCCACGACGAAGCAGAGAGAGGCACCACCATGGGTAGCATCGCGGTTCACGAGTTCATCAGCATCGACGGCGTCTACGAGGATCCGAGCTGGACCTTCGACTACGGTTTCGACCCGAAGATGGGCGAGACGCTCGGTGCGATCACCGGCGAGGCCAAGGCAATTCTGCTGGGCCGCAACACCTTCGAGATGTTCGCCCCCGCCTGGTCGACCCGCACGGTCGAGGACGATCCGGGCGCCCCCTTCTTCAACGAGACCCAGAAGTACGTCGTCGGCGCGACCACGCCGGCCGTGGAATGGGCCAACACCACCCTGCTCGGCGGCTACGACGCCGCCGCCATCCGCAAGCTCAAGGACGAGACCGACGGCGTCGTCTACATCTCCGGCAGCGGCACCCTGGTGCGTGCCCTGCTCGCCGACGGCCTGGTCGACGACCTGCACCTGTTCGTGTACCCGGTCGCGCTGGGCACCGGCGCGCGCTTCTGGTCCGACGAGGCCACCACCAAGCTCGCGCTGAAGCAGACCGAGGTCTACGACAACGGCGTCGTGCACCTCGCGTACGGCCCGGCCTAGGTCGCGCGATGGCCGCGGGGCCGATCCTGGTGAAGCTGACGTAACACTCTCCACCGGGATCGGCGTGTCCTGCTCGGCCACTGGACCACCCACCGATAATCGGACAGCAAACTTTCAGCTAACTATCGGCCTCGGAGGTCAGGTATCGTGCGAACGTCCGCCGTTCGTCGCTTCACGTCCGCATCCCGATTCACGCTGCTCACCGCGCTGGGAGTGGTCACCGCGGTGCTACTCGGCGCCGGCACGGCCGGGGCCGAACCGCTCTACCCGGCACCGGACCCGGACCCCTTCTATCAGGCACCGGCCGACCTCGCGTCCGCCGCGCCCGGCGACGTGCTGGCGACGCGGCCGATGCCGCCGCTGTTCATGTTCCCCGGTGCGCGCGTCACCCTGATCAAGTTCCGCTCCACCAATTCCGCGGGCGCGCCGATCGCCGCGACGACGACGGTGCTCACCCCGATGAACCACAGGCCCGGGGCGCCGCTGCTGTCCTATCAGCACATCATCAACGGCCTCGGGACCCAGTGCGCGGTCTCGCACGTGCTCTACACCCAGGACCCGAACCTGTTCGTCAAGGAAGCGCCGGTACTCAACGTCTTCCTGCTGCGCGGCTGGTCGGTCGCGCTGCCCGACCACCTCGGCCCCAACGCCGCCTACGGCGCCGCGCGGCTCGGCGGGCTCATCACCCTCGACGGTGTGCGCGCCGCGCAGCGGGTCGCCGAACTCGGGCTCGACACCAGCCCCGTCGGCCTGCTCGGCTACTCCGGCGGCGGCATGGCCACCGCGTGGGCCGCCGCGCTGCAACGCGAATACGCCCCGGAACTGCGTGTGGTCGGCGCGGCCGAAGGCGGCGTGCCGATGAATCTGGTGAAGATGATCGAAGGTCTCGGATATCAGCGGCACCCGGTCTTCGGGCTGGCGCTCGCCGCTGCCATCGGACTCGAACGCGAATACCCGCAGCAACTTCCGATCAGCGAGCACATGAATTCCGCCGGCCTGGCGATCCGCAGCCGGATCGCCAACGGCTGCACCAACGAGATCCTGATGGCCGGGGCCGGACGCAGCGTCATGGACCTCGCCAAGTCGACCTCGCTGGTCGCCGATCCGCAGGCGCGCCGAGTGGTGGAAGCCAACAGCCTCGAACTGCACGACGGCATCCCCCTGGCGCCGATCTACGAATGGCACGCACCCCAGGACGCGCTGATCCCCGTCGATTCCATCGACAACACGGTGCGCCGCTACTGCGCCGCGGGTGTACGCGTCCTGTCCGAACGCTACCCCAGCCCCGACCATCTCAGCACCGCCGTCCTCGGCGCCCCCGCCGCACTCGCCTGGATCGATGCCAGGTTCCGCGGGGAACCCGCCCCGAGCAACTGCTGAGGCCGCTCGGGGCGGGACCGCTAGCATCGAAGGCATGTCCACCGGCGAGTGTCGCGAAGGTCCTGCCGTGCCGATCCTGCCGTCGCGGAACCTCACCGCGACACTCGGCTTCTTCGACCGACTCGGTTTCGAAACCGAGTCCTACAGCGCCGATTACGCCTTCGTGCGCCGTAACGCCATCCACCTGCACTACACCGCCACACCCGAGCACGACCCCTGGCACGCCGCGGGCATGATCTTCATCCCGGTCGACGACGTGGACGGCATCCACGCCGAATTCCACACCGCCGGCGTCTGGCCCACCGATTCCGGCGACCCACCGTGCACCGAGTCCGAGTTGCGCCGCCGCTGGAACGCGGGCACCGGCCTGGCCCGCCTCAGCCCGCCCGAGGACAAACCCTGGGGCTTCCGCGAATTCGCTCTGATGGACCCGGACAACAATCTGCTGAGGTTCGGGAATCCCGACTGAGCGTGCGTTCGCGGCGCGGGTGGACGCGGGCATTGCCCACCGCGACAAATCGTTTCCACAGCAGCGGGCCCGCTGCCCCTATGATGCTCTGGAGTTTCACCAGGGAGGCGACAGTATGGGGATCCGGGACAAGGTCACCGGTCTGGGCAGCGCGGTCGGGCAGCGGGCGGGCAACGCGGTGGCCGCGGGGATGGTCGCGGTGGGCAATGCCCGCGAGCGCGCGGTGGAGCGGGAGTGGGCCCGCCGCGCGCTGGACAATTTGCCCGAGCCGCAGGCTCCGACGCCCGAGGTATGGGAGCACTCGCTCGGTAGCCTCATCAAGGCCGGATTCGAGAACACCCCCAAGCCGGTGGGAAAGGTACTCGACGGGCTGATCAGCCTCGGCGGTATCCGATTCGGCCCGGAGACAGTGGGTTTCGACGGCCAGGACATCCCGTGGGAGAAAGTCGTCGAAATTCGCTGCCACAACGCCTTTCTGAAGATGACCACCAGCTCGCTGGAGCAGGAGGTGGACAAGATCCGCGATCTGCTCCCGCCCGTGCCCGGCCGCAAATGGGCCCTCACCAAGATCGGCGAGGGCCTGTCCACGGTCCTGCTGGCGTCGATGGAACAGGCCGACCCGGCGACCATGGTCGCCACCGAGATCGTCTACACCGGCATGCTCGGCCGCACGAAGACCCTCGACGCGGGCATGTACGCGACCTCGATCCTCGCCCAGAAGCCCGCGGTACAGCACAGTCTGATCGCGACCGCCCAGGCCCTCGGCGTGACCGTCGTGACCGTCGACCCCGGCCCGCAGGCACAGCGCATCCAAGCCCGGGTCCGCGCCCTGCGCGACCGCGCCGCGGCCGTCACCGCCCGGCTCGAGATCGTGGAAGCCGAGCCGGAGCATCCGGTGGGTTAGCCGACTACTGCGTCGCCACCAAAAGTCCGCCGAATCCGCAAGATTCAGCGCACACCGTCGGATCGGCTACGATTCCACCTTGTGGACGCGGTATCGGGACGCGACGTGGCCGGCTTGGATCCTTCGGTCATCCACTCGCGGGAATCGCTTGCCGAGCAGTTGACGATTCTGCGGCTCCTTGCCCGGAATCCGTCGTACGAGAGCTTGGCCGTGGTGGGGTTTCCGCCGCGCCCGCCGAGCGGTCGAAGACATCCCAGCCACACCAGGGTCAGGAACTGGTTCATCGGCGCGGCGGTACCGAACGACGATTACGCCCTCGGCCGGATCGTTCAGCACCTGGCCGATCTCGCGGCGAAGTCCTCCGATCTCGATCCCGGCCGGGTGGTGGCCGGATTCAGAACAGGTTTCGAGCGTGTCGACGATGCGCGGTTCAGACAGCGGCAGCGCGGCGCGTTGTCGGCGAATCCCCTTGTGCTAGAGAAGGATCGCTCCACAGTTGCCGACGACGCCAGGTTCCGTGGGCACGAGGGCGCCATATACACGGCGAGATTCAGCCCCGACGGCACCGAGCTCATCAGCGCCGGCGCCGACCGCACGTTTCGCATCTGGGATATCGCCGTGCCGCACTCGCCCGTTGCCACGGTGATCGGGCACACCGACGTGGTGTGGTCACTGGCGATTCATCCGGACGGCACCCTGCTCGCGACCACAGGTGACGACGGTCGAACCCGACTCTGGGACATAGCCCGCCGCGATCGGCCGGTACACGTAGCCACGCTCGCACCGCAGGCCCATACCGTCTGGTCGGCCGCCTTCCGTCCCGATGGACTCGCACTGGCCACCGCGGGCGACGACCACCGCGTCCATATCTGGGACCTGCACGATCCGTCTCGTCCCGCCCTCACGCGCACTCTCGCCGGCCATACCGGCCCCGTCCGTGCGGTCGTCTTTCATCCCGGCGGCAGATACCTGGCGAGCACCGGCCGAGACCGCACCGTCCGACTGTGGGACACCGCGAATTCGACCCACCTCACCACCCTCGAGGGGCAGCGCGGCGCGATACGGACGATCGCCTTCAGTCCCGACGCCCGCCTGCTCGCCGCGGGAGGCGACGAGGCGACCGTCCAGCTGTGGGATACGACCGACCTGCACAACCCCCGTCCGATCACGTCGATACAGCACAGCGGAATCGTGCGCTGCGTCCGCTTCAGCCCTCGTGGCGATCTGCTGGCGACAGCATGTGCCGCCACGCCCGCCGTCCAGCTGTGGCGGGCCGGCGGACAGTTCGCGCACGTGGCCACGCTCGCGCATCGAGCACCGATCCGCAGCATCGATTTCCGCGCCGATGGGCTGTTCGTCGCTACCGGTGGCGACGAACAGCGACTCCGGATCTGGGACCTGTCGGAATGGACGTGAACACACGGCTCGCCCGCCGACGCCAAGCCTTGGGGCTTCCGGCCCAGGAAGTAGCGCGTCGCCTCGGTATCGACGAAACGGAACTGCACCGATACGAATCCGGTGAGTCCGAGCCGACCCTGTCACTGGCCGTCGAATTGGCCGCGGTGCTGCGAATCGGCCTGGATGAACTCGTCGCCACCTCCACCCGGCAGATCGACCTGACGGGTGCGTGGTGGGCCGCATGGCAGGCGCACCAGGACGGCGAGGAGATCGTCACGACGCAGGAGGTGGTCTTGCGGCACCGCGGATCCCACGTCGAACTCGACACCGCCACCCCCGGCGTCGTCGCCGACAGCGGGGGATTCCGGTGGCATGGCGAACTTCGCCTCTGGCACAGCGAGATACTCACCGGATGGTATGCCGCAGACGACGACTCGCCGCGCTCGATCGGCAGCATGTACTTCATCGTCCAACCCTTGGGTCGTTCCATGATCGGCCGATGGACCGGCCTCGGAAACCGGGGACAACTGGTCGACGGTGCGGCGACCATGGCGCGCGATGCGGACGCGGCCCGCACACTGCTCGAGGTGCCGAACAGCGACTCAGCGAACCGGCAGTTCACGCCCATCGTTGAACAATGAACAGTTCATAGTGAACTCGCAGTGAACCCACCTCGGTGTGTAGTGCAACCAACACTCACGACACCGAGGAGATCATCCGATATGAAGCGAATCGCCGTAGCCCTGATCGCACCGCTACTCGCTGTTACCGGCTGTGGTGATCCCGACAGCAGCAGTGGCAGCAGGCTGGAGGTTCCGAAGCCGAAATGCGACGAGAAGATCTACACGTTCATCGATTTCGACGCGATGCGGGTGTGGCAGGAATCCAGCGAGATGAACCAACAGCGCTCGGGAGCCGAACTGAGGTACGGATGCGGGGAATGGCCGGACAATACGGTCCGCACGGTGGCCGATATCCGAGCGGCTCCGACCGCCTCGCACGAACAAGCTCCGGACACCGAGGCCTGCAAGAGTATCGCGGCCGCACGGGAGAAGCCCTTCGCCTACAAGTCGGCCCAGGCGGTCGCGGGCACGATCGCATTCTGCGTGATCACCAGCGAACGCCACGTCGTCTGGTTCCGGTTCCTGGAAACCGAACCCAGCGCACGCCAACCGGAATACCCGGCAGACGGCTACAAGCTGTTGGCACACCGGCTCGACTAGCCACCGCGGGCTTGACCTTGACGTAACGTCAATTTCTAGCGTTGAGCCATGTCGAAAACCATGGGCAAGCAAGCGCGTTCGGTGACCATACACCTCGACGCCGGGAATTCCTCGATCGCCGAGCTCGGCAAAATGTTGGGACCCACCGGGATTCCGCCGTTCGAGGTGAAGAAAGAGTACGACGCGCTCACCAATTCCCTTCGGGGCGAGATCATTCCGGCGGTGATCACCTTCACCCCGGATCGCAAGTGGTCGATGCGGTTGAAGACGCCGCCGACCTCGGCGCTCATCCGCGCGGCGGCCGGGCTGACGCGCGGCGCGAGCCGGCCCGGCCATGAGAGTGTCGCGACCTTGACCGAGGATCAGTTGCGGGCTGTCGCGCAGCGCAAACTACCCGACCTCAACACCGGCGATGTCGAGGTCGCGATGCGCATTGTCGCTGGGACGGCGCGGTCGATGGGCGTGCGCATCGCAGGTTGACGACCGTTGCGGCATTTTGTGACACGCCACAGCATATGCCCGCCGTCGATTGTGGCACCTCGGCATTGTCCGCGCGCGGCACCGGAATACGGACTGATCGGTGGAGCCGAACCGAGGTTCACGCCTAGGATTTCGACCGTGTCGAACTCTCGCGCCGCCGGCGACCGCACGCTTCCGTCTCCGCCCGGCCGGCTTCCGGTCCTCGGTGACGTGTTCGCGCTCGACTCCGGTAAACCCGTGCAGTCGATGGCGAAGCTCGCGCGCGACCTCGGCCCGATCTACGAGTTGCGGTTCGGCCCGACCCGGATGGTGGTGATCAACAGTGCCGAGCTCGCCACGGCGGTGCAGTCGGAGTCACTGTGGGAGAAGGAATTCGGGCCGCCGATCCGGCGTCTGCGCGCGGTCGCGCGGACCGGGCTGATCGTCGCCTCCACCGATGAACCGCAGTGGGGCGCCGCGCATCGCGTGCTCGTGCCGGGCTTCACCCGCGCGGCGATGGGGCTCTACCACCAGGTCATGCTGGATGTGGTGGGCGAAGCGGTCCGCGCCTGGGAACGCGGCGACGGCCCCGTCGATGTCGCGGCCGAGATGAACGCGCTGACGCTCGAGATCATCGCCCGGGCCGGATTCGGGCACCGATTCGACGGTCTCGCCCAGCGGCCCCTGCCGGTCGTCACACGGATGCTGGACGTGTTGCGCTATGCCAGCCGCCCGGTCGCGATCGGACTCCTCGACGCCACCCTTGGCCGCGCCGCCCGGCAGCGCAATCGGCGTGATGTCGCCGAACTGCACCGTATCGCCGAGGACATGATCGACGGCTATCGGCCCGACGCTGTCGAGCCACCGAATCTGTTGCGGCACATGCTGGAAACGCTGGACCCGGAATCCGGGCAGCTGCTGTCGCGGACCGTGGTGCGCGATCAGATCATCACCTTCCTGATCGCGGGGCACGAAACAAGCGCCGGCACATTGACTTTCGCGCTGCACCTGCTGGCCGACCGGCCCGAGATCATCACCCGGGTGCGGCAGGAGATCGACGCGGTCACCGAGGGCGGCCCGGCGACTCTCACCTATGAGCAGGTGGCGAAGCTGCGCTACCTGCGGCACGTCGTGGACGAGGTGCTGCGCCTGTGGCCGGTCGCGGGCGGGTTCTTCCGGCGGCCCAAGCAGGACACCGAGCTGGGCGGATACCGCATCCGCCGCGGCGCGTCCGTCTATGTGAACCTGCTGGCCATCCACCGTGACGAAGACGCCTGGGGCGTCGGCGCCGACCGATTCGATCCGGACCGATTCGCACCGGACGCGCCCCAGCAGCGCCCGGCCGCCGCCTACAAGCCGTTCGGAATCGGCGTGCGGTCGTGTATCGGACGCCAGTTCGCCATCCACGAGATCACCCTGACCCTGGCCTACCTGCTGCACACCTTCGACCTGGAACCCGACCCGGGGTACCGGCTCGCGGTCGATGAACTGGTCACCCTCAAACCGACGGGATTGAGAATGCGATTGCGGTCCCGGAACTCGTCCCTGGCTCCCTGAGTTTCGCGAGGAGGCGGTCTCGATGACCGACACAGCAGAGCGTTTCGCACACCTGATGCGGTACATCGACATCCCCTATCCGTGGGATCGCGACGCGTTCGTCGCCACGGTCGCGCGGTTCCGGGGGCGGCCGATCCGCCTGCACCCACTCGGGGATCCGGCCCTGCTGTCCGGCATCGGCTGCGCGACCAACATCAGCGGCCTGTGGATCAAGACGACCGACAGCGACATCGTCCTGTATTCGGCGGACACCGAATGGCACGCCGATCACGTGATCGCCCACGAGATCGGCCATATGCTCCTGCACCACGACGATGCCGATCCCGCCGACCACTCCGCGTTGCACACGCTCATGCCCGATCTGGCGCCCGAGGCGATCCACCATGTCCTGGCCCGCAACGACTACCGCTCGGACCGGGAGACCGCCGCGGAGACCTTCGCGGACCTGCTGATGGTCCAGGCCGCCCTGCCGCGGCGGCGTCCCTCGGCCGCGCGCCGCACCTTCTTCCGGACGCGGCACCGATGACCTCGGCGATCCCCGCCGCCGTGCAGTGGCCGGTTTTCGGGTTCGTCGCCCTGGTGCTGATCGGCCGCTATCTCCTTGTCGCCCAGACCATCCTGGACCGGCTGGCGAGCCGGGCGCTGCTGCTCGGGCTGCTCTGCGATCTGCTCCGCAACGACACCGTGCAGCGGGCCATCGCCGCGGCGCTGTGGATGTTCGACGACGCGTACGTGATCGACCTGGCCCGGCAGGCATCGTTCGGTCCGCTGCTGCTCTCGATCATGTGCCTGTTCGGGATGGCGCGGATCGCCACGTCCCCGACCGACGAATCCACGGTGTGGCGCCGCCAGCGCCGCTACGATGCCGCGGCGCTGATCGCCATCGCCGTCATGCTCGCGGCGGGCACCCCCGCCCGGGCGCACGGCATGCTGATCGACGAGTATCACGGCTGGCCGGCGATCATCGTGTGGCTCGCCTACTACTCCGTACTCGGCGCGAGTTCACTGGCGATCATCCGCATCATGGTCATCGAGCTGCGCAGCGGCGACAACACCGTCCGTGAGATCGCCATCTATCTCGTCGTGCTGGCCTACTTCGGCG
The DNA here is from genome assembly GCF_042672005.1 of Nocardia sp. NPDC127579. Lineage (NCBI taxonomy): Bacteria > Bacillati > Actinomycetota > Actinomycetes > Mycobacteriales > Nocardiaceae > Nocardia > Nocardia sp. NPDC127579. The sequence goes on from NZ_JBHXVZ010000003.1 coordinate 577,594, forward strand.
TTCTCGCACTGGAATCGGTCTATCTGCCGGCTCAGACGGTCGCGGCGGTGCTCACCGACTCCCCCGCACGAGATCCCTCGATGCAGTCGAAAGCGCTCAGCGCGTTCATCGCTCTGATCGTGGGAGCCGCGATCCTGACCGTTCCACTGCTCGGGGCTGTCGTGGTGCGCGCCGGATGGGATCGACCGGGACGGCACTGCCGGGCCATCCGGCCCCTGTGGCGCGATCTGACCCGCGTCTACCCCGAGGTCGTCCTCGAACGACCCACCACCGATTCGATCAGCCAACTGCACCGCATGTCCATGGAGATCCGGGATTGCCTGGTTCGCCTGCACCGGTATGTGCCCGAAGACGACATGCACGGCGATCTCCGAACCTACGCGCACCGGATTTCGGCCGCGATCGGCGCGAAACGGAGCGGGCAGCCGCCGCGGGCGTCGAGCCCCGGCCGCTTCACGGCCACCTCGGCGCGCCGCGACCTGGCCGCCGAACTGGCCGAACTGGTCGAGCTCGCGCGTATCTGGCGGCGCGAGGTGACGGGATCGGAGCTACAGCGGGAGCTGCTCCGGTCATAGACCTTCCGGTTCCCCGGGCAGCATCAGGTCGGCGAGTTCGGCCAGCATCTCGATGCAGCGCCGCCGCTGGGCCGGATCCGGGACGCTGTCGGCCAATTCGGTGTCCAGGGGCCGACGGACTCGCCGCTCGGTCTCGACCAGCAGCTCCGCGGACGGCCACACCAGGATCCGCTGCGGATCGTCCGGGTCCGGCACGAGCTCGGCCCAGCTCCGCAGCTGTTCGTCCGCGAGGATCTCCGACACCTCGGCCGGGGTCACCCGGATTCGGTCGGCGATCTCCTCGACCGACGACCCCGGCCGGAAGGTCAGCTCCTCGAGCACGTTCTTGGCGGCGGGACCGACCACGTCATCGGTGGGCTCCCGGATGGCCTGCCGCGCCAATTCCAGCAGCCGACGTCCGAGCAGCAACATGTGCAGTACGTCCGCCTCAGCAGTCACGCGCGCATTCTAACGGTGACCACCGGCGAGGCGGCCGAGGCTACGGTGGCGACAACGCCTGGGCCCGCTGCCGGACTTCGGTCATATGGTCGTGCGGTGTCCACGAATCCCGCCATTCCGGGACGGCGACACCCGCTTCGACGACGTCGAGATCCTCACGCGCCGCGGTGCTGAACTCCTTGCGCAGCCGGTAGGCCTCCCGGATGATCAGCAGCCAGTCGGCGTCGCCGGTCAGCTTGCCGTACGCGAACCACTCGATGGCCCACGTGCCGCGGTTCAGCTGATCACCGATCGCCACCGCGTTCGGACTGCCCAGCAACTGCACCTCCTGCCACCGCTGGATGCGCTCCTGTTCGAGTTCGCCGAGTCGCACGACGCCCTCCTGCAACGTCATTCCGTGCGGATCGGCCTCACCCGACCGGATCCGCACCACCCGCGCGGCCAGCGTGTGCATGCCCCGGGTGACGATGAGGAAGTCCGAATACGCCTGCAATCGGCGTTCGTCCCACCGCGCGGCCTGACTCCGGCTCCACTTGGACCGTTCGTTCACATAGGAGGCGAGGAAGGTGATCGCGCCACCGATCACCACCCCGCTCAGCGTTCCCACCAACTGCGACAGCACAACGAAATAGTATCCAGGACAACGGATCCCTCGGCTATGTCCGGCTTCTACGCGGTCAGGATGCCCGCCAGGCGCTGCGCCTCTGCCGCGAGACCGGGCGGGTTCGTCGCGATGAACATCGAGTCGGCGGCCAGGTTGCCCAGCACGTGCCAGGTCGCATCCGGGCGGCCCCGGACCACGGGCGCACGGGTGGCGCGGTCCACCGGGATACCCCCGCCCGATCGCAGGTCGACGGCGCCGCTCGCCAGCAGCGCGCTGATCAGCGGCTGGGTGTCCGCCGGGGTCGTATACGCGGGCGGGTTGACGGCATTGACCACCACATCGACGCGCCGGTCGGTGCCACCGGCGACGACGGTGAAGCCGCCGCCGGGGTGGTCCTCGATCTTGGTGACTCCCGGGCGCAACCGCAGCTGTCCCGAATCCAGCAGGCTCAGCACTGTTCGGGCGTTGTGCGGAACCATCGGTGAGCTGAGGCTGTTGATGCTGCGGAAATGCCGCTCCCGCAACATGGTTCGATCGGATTCCGGTAGCAGGCGCCAGGCGAGGGGCCCGGCCACCCGAATCGCCATGGTGAGCAAGCGCGAACCGTGCTGTGGGGAGTCCACTTCCGCGAGCTGGCGACGCAGGCGGTCGGCGGGAGCCTCTGATCCGACGATTTCGGCGGCAAACGCGTCGAAATCCTGTCCGAGCTCCTCGAGTTCGGCGCGCATCAGCTCGACAAGCGTGCCGAACGTGACGCCGCCGCGCTCGGCGGCCGCGTGCAGGACATCGGGTCGCAGGTGTCGCAGTTCGAGCCGGACCGGGCGCTTCTGAACGAAAGGCAGTGTGCCGCTGCGAGATAGGAAGCTGATCGGACCCGCGTGCCCGTTCGCCGCCAGCGTCACGGCGATATCGATGGCCGTCAGCCCGCTGCCGATGACGCCCACATGCGCTCGCGGCGCGATATTGCCCAGGGTTCGGGCCAGCGGGTACGGCTCGTTCACATAGCCGGGCGCACCGGTGAGACCGTAATGATCACGCGGGCGGCCACTTCCGACCGCAAGGACCGCGCGATCCACCGGCACCCGATCACCGCACTCGGTTCGCAGCACCGCCGCGCCACCCGCTCCGGCGAACCCGGTGACATGGGCGTTGACGACACCGACTCGCCAACCTGCCGCGCGCAAGCCGCTGATCGCCGCTCGCGCCGTCTCCTCGAGATAGTCACCGTAGCGTGCCCGCGGCACCAGGATCTGCCCCAGCGATGCGTCGAGATACCCGTCGACGTCGGCCTGCGCCGCCAGCCACCGCTGGAAATGCGTCGGATCTCCGGCGCGGATCGACATGATCATGGGCGGCGCGTTCACCCGCACCGCCTCGGCGTCGGGCTGATACGGCCGGCCGCGCCACACGGCCGGCGAGCCGTCGAACACCATGATGCTGCCGGGCTTTGCGCCGGTCGCCGCGAGTGCGTCGAGCAACCCGACCCCGGCCGCTCCGGCCCCGACAATTCCGATCCGCATGGCGTAACTCCTCTCCGAGCACCGTCCGGTGCGGCTACCAGCGTCACCGATCGCGACGTTCGGCCCCATCCCCCGAACAGGGGATTTCGCGATGCCCCCCGCACCTGAGGGATCGACGACGTCCACCGCACCCGGCAAGATCGATGTCATGACCACTCGCCACGCGGTCGACGCGCTGCGGCACGACATCGGGGGCGCGGCCGACGCGCAGACCCTGTTCGCGCACGCCTCCACCCGCCTGCGCCGTCTCACACCGTTCGACGCCGCGGTGTGGGTGGTCACCGATCCGACCACTGGACTGACCACCGCCCCGGTGCGGGTGGAGAACCTGCACGAGGGCGGCTGCGGAACCTATTGGGAATCAGAGCTGCTCGCCGAGCATGTCAACCGGTTCCGGGATCTGGCGGCGGCGCCGGTCCCGGTCGCGGGTTTGCGTGCCGCGACCGGGGGCGAACCCGGGCGCAGCCCGCTCTACCAGAACTTCATGCGGCCCCGGGGGCTCGCCGACGAACTGCGTGCGGTGTTCCGCGTCGACGGCAAGTCCTGGGGGCAGCTCAGCCTGTTCCGCGAACGCGGTCGCGCCGATTTCGATGCGGCCGACATCGCGCTGGTCACGGCGTTGTCCACGCCGCTCGCCCAGCGGATCCGGTCGTTCGTGCAGCCGTCGAACCCCCCGGCTCCCCAGGACGCGACGACAGCGCCCGGGATGCTGCTCTTCGACGCCGGCGGAAATCTGGTGTCGCTCAACGACGAAGCCCGCGACCTGCTCGCCCAGATGCCGCCGGGGCCGACCACGACCACCCCGCTGGGCATCGCACTCCCCCTACCGGTGTGGATTCTCAGCACGGCCGGCCGTGCCCGCGTGACCGGCGGCAGCGCCCGCATCCGGATCCGCACCGTCACCGGCCGGTGGCTGGTCTGCCACGCTTCCTGCCTGCGCGCCGCCGACGGCTCCGACAGCTCGACCGCACTGGTCATCGAACCCGCCAAACCCTCCGAGGTCGCCGAATTGGTCACCGCCGCCTACGAATTGACTCGGCGCGAACTCGAGGTCGTCGAACTCGTCGCCCGCGGCCTGGCCACCGCCGACATCGCCGCCCAGCTGCACCTGTCCGCGCACACCGTCCGCGACCATGTGAAGGCGATCTTCGACAAGGTCGGGGTCAGCAGCCGAGGCGAATTGGTCGCCTTGCTGTTCACCGAGTTCCAGGAACCCTTCGCCGCGCGCAACACAGTCCGCGTCGAGCACAACTGAACCGACCACCGGAACACGTGAGTACTACTGTCCCATAACGTATTTCACAGTCGGTCCGGCGGTCCAGCCGCCGTCGACCGCTAGCTCGGCACCCGTGATGTACGTCGCGGCATCCGACAACAGGAATACGATCGCCGACGCGATCTCCGCCGCCTCGCCCACCCGGCCCATCGGCGTGTTCGGATAGCCGCCCGGACCCTGCTGGATCCCTACCTGCGCGGTCATCGGCGTATAGGTCATCCCGGGATGGACCGAGTTCACGCGAACGCGGTCCGTACCGTTCTCGATCGCCGCGACCTTCGACAGCCCGCGCACGCCCCATTTCGACGCACCGTAACTGCCGGTCAACGCCAACCCCATCAACCCGGCCGCGGACGACACATTGACGATCGACCCGCCACCGGCCTGCTTCAACGCCGGGATGAAGGTCTTCATCCCGAGGAACACCCCGACCAGATTGATCTCGATGACCTTCTTGAAATGCTCCAGCGACTCGTTCGCCATGAGTTCGCCAGTCGAGATGCCCGCGTTGTTGACCAACCCGTGCACGGTCGTCGCGAACTCGCGTTGCGCCGCCGCGAGCGCCTCGGCCCAATCCGGCTCCGACGTGACGTCGAGGTGCTGATAGCGCGCCCGCGCGCCCAGCTGCGCGGCGGTGGCCCGCCCCTCGTCGTCGAGCACATCGGCGATGACGACGTTGGCGCCCGCCGCGACCGCCTGCTGCGCCGTGGCCGCGCCGATCCCCCGCGCCGCACCGGTCACGAGGATTGTCTTCCCGGTCAGGTCAACCATTCGCCGAATCCTTCCGGTTGCGATCTCGAGTTTCCCCAGGTCCGCAACCATCATCGTCGATGGTTGCCGAAAGTTGTCCGACCGACTCGGCGACACCGCCGCAACTCTGTGATGCAATTACGCTATGGCAATCCCCGCCGACGTCACCGCCCAAGCCGCCCGACTGCGCTCCGCGGTCTCCGACGTCGTGCCCGCGCGCACGGACGCCAACCTGATCATCGGCACCTGGAACCTGCGCGAGTTCGGCAACCTGACGCCGTCCTGGAACGCCACCAGCAGCGACTCACCCAAACGGGATTGGCGCGCAATCACTCTCATCGCGCAGGTGATCGCCGCCTTCGATGTCTGCGCCGTGCAGGAACTCCAGCGCAACACCAACGCCCTGCGCTTCCTGCTCGCCCGGCTCGGCCCCGACTGGCGCGCGATCGCCTCCGACGTCACCGAAGGCGACAACGACACCAACGGCGAACGACTCGCCTACCTCTACGACAGCACCCGGGTGCAACCCTCCGGCCTCGTCGGCGAGATCGTCCTCCCACCCGCCGCGGGCGACCCCGCCCGCCAATTCGTCCGCACCCCCTACGCCGCCAGCTTCACCCGCGCCGACGTCGAGTTCATCCTCACCACCGTCCACATCCTCTGGGGCGCCGACCCCAGCGACCGCCTGCCCGAGCTCACCGCCTTCGCCCAGTGGATGCGCGACTGGAACGATCGCCCCAACGACTGGAACGACAACCTGTTCGTACTCGGCGACTTCAACCTCGACCGCCTCGGCGACCCCCTCTTCGACGCGTTCGTCTCCACCGGCCTCTGGGCCCCGACCGAGCTCAATACCGTCGACCGCACCATCTTCGGCAACGACAACACCACCAACTATTACGACCAGATCGCCTGGTTCAGCACCCCCGACGACGAAAGCCTGCTCACCAACCTCACCTACACCCAACGCGCGGGCCATTTCGACTTCCTCCCGCACTGCTACCCCACCCTCACCCGCACCCAGACCTCCTTCCGCATATCCGACCACTACCCGCTCTGGGTCGAGTTCCATATCGACACATGAAGCGAAGGCACGACACTCGTCGGATTACTGCGTGATGTAGTGCAGGATCACGTTGTGGACGTGCTGGGTCTTCTCGTCGCCCCGGAACTCCACCTCGTAGGTGTTGTGGCCGGTGCTGATGGCGATATGGCCGGAGGAGAAGAACCGGCCCGCGAAAGACTTGTTGGTGAGGATGCTCACGCTGCTGATCCGGGCATACGGGATGCTGGTGATCGCGATCTTCTTGCCTACGAACGAGTTGTCCTGGATGACAACGCGACGATCGGTAAGTCCCAGGAATCCGGTGCCGACACCGACCGCGTCGTACACGGCAATGATGCTCTCGCCCGGTATCAACCCTTCCTGGATCTTGTTCAGCTGATCGCGCTGATCATGTGGAATATTCATGTGTACCAGCGTATTCCAGATCAGCAGCCGACCCGCCGGTCCGTACACACCGAGATCCATCGTCGGCCGTCACAACCGGCCGCCAACCTCCTGGGTCATGTCTCCCGACAGCTTCAGCCACTCGACCGTGAGAACGCGTCGGTCGCGGTTGCTGGTTAGGGTGACGGCGTGGCTCTAGATTACGTCGTCGACCTGCCGTGTCGGCCGAAGCAGGCGCTCGGCACCGAAAAGATCCTCGAACTGCTCATCCTGCGAGGTGCGGCGATGTTCACGCTTGACCAACACCGGCACAACGCCAGAAGGCCGTGGCGCAGAATGACGTTCAGGAACATGGTGACGCGCCCGACGGGCACGGTGAAAGTCGAGTCGAGCGTCACCAAAGCACTCGAGCAAGCGGCCCAGCTCGACGCCTTCGTCGACGATTGCCTAGCCTGCCCAGCCAACAACGACAGACAGAGCGGCTTCGGCTGTTACGGCCGGGTCAACTATCCCCTCGACCTCGCTACCGAGGAAATGCTGCTGTCAATGCTGCCCGATGACCTCACCGCGGGGGGCGCGGGTACCGAATTCAAAGCTGGGTGGGACTATTTCGACTGGGACGGTAGTCAGGCGGCCGAGGCGCGGGCGGCGAGCCGGACCTTCTTCGAGTCCCCAGTCGCCCCTGTCCGGCAATGGCCGACTGGTGAAATACTCACCGGGGACCAGGTTTTCGAGATGCTGTTCATCGGCCATGGCTTCGAAGGGTCCTTGGCGAAGCTGCTCGCGATCTCCTTCCGCCTCATCATCCTCGACGAGGAAGCCGGCCCCCTCTTGGACCTCGCGATTCCCGAGAGTGAGCAGGCGAGCCAGGTCATCGGGTATCTCAATTCCATCAGCTTCGCGGCCTTGAACGAACTGCCCGTCCTGCTCGACGGTTAGGATATCGGGGCTGTTCGCGGCAGCGGGCCGATGACGATTCGCCGAGGTCATGCCTCCCAAGCGGATTTCCGGCTCACGACCGGTAGGCCGTCGGGTCGGGCATCGTGTTTGGAGCAGCCCGGACGTGAGAGCAACCTGCGCCAATGCCATGGCAGACCAAATACCGGCCGCTGTCGCACAGCCGTGTGCGACACTGACGCCGTGCAGCCGAATCGTAGGATTCACTTCGTGGGCAGTTTGCCCGCTCAGTTGGACACTCCCGAGAAGGCGATGGCGTTCGCTGTCGACACGGCGGGTGAGTTTCTGGACGGGATGGTTCCCGGCGGGGAAGCGGATCCGTATCGCGCCCAGTGGTACATCAGACCCATCATAGATCGGCTCGACGACGTCCCGGCGCTGGAACCGGTGCGCCGCGGTGATTGGTCGACGTTGCGTTCTCGCAACACCTTTCGGCTCCGCGCCGGCCGATCGCTGGGCGAAGCGGATATCGACGCCGCGCTCGGCTACACGGCGGAGACAGAGCGCGCGCTCGAGGCGCTCGCCGAAATGCGCCGCACCGATCCCGGACTTCGCTTGCAGGTGGGCATACCGACACCGTTCGTCATCGGCTTCATCGCTTTCGAAGCACGAATGCTGGTGTGGCGGAGGCGCTCTGTCGGCCGTGGCGACCGCAACTTCCCGTACTACCGCCCGATCGTCGACGCCACCGCCCGCGAGATCGTCCGCATTCACGAGACGCTGGGAGACAATGTCGTCTTCCAGCTCGAGCTGGCCGCGGAGACACTCCTCTGCGCGCGGGCACCCGTCGGCCTGCGCGCGGGCCTGGCCGCCGCGGCAGGTAGGGCACTCGCGCGCCTCGTCGCACAGGCGCCCCACGATGCCCGTTTCGGAGTGCACCTGTGCTACGGGAGCCTCGACGACAAACCGGTCGTCGCTCCGAGGTCGACAGCCGGAGTCGTCGCACTGGCCAACGCGATAGCGCGATACTGGCCGGCGGGCAGGCATCTCGATTTCGTCCATCTGCCCATCGGCGACGGCAAACAAGCGCCGGTGCGACCGCGGTACTACGCGCCGCTCGCACGTCTGGAATTGCCTGCCGCGACGCGTCTGGTCGCCGGGCTCGCGCACCTGGCACAGCCGCTCGAGCAAGCACGACAGGGACTGGCGGCGGCGGAGGCCGCCTACGGCGGCCCGGTGGACGTCGCCGCGCCCTGCGGTCTAGGGCGCTATACGACCGTCGACCGAGCGCAGTCCGCGGTCGCACATGCGGTCGCGCTGGCCGGCACCGAACTGTGATCACGACGGCAGACGGGCGGATCTGCCGACTCCCGGATCATCTTGTGCCGGAACATGATTGACCACAGCGGCCGCTTTCGGCGAGCCGAAGCGGCGCCGACCTGGGACAACCCGTCCGCCAGCGCTGCGTACACAGGTTGATCCCCCGAGAAACGCGCACTCGACCCGGTGGTCGGCTACCCTTACACCCGTGGTCGATGAAATTGAAAGGCCTGCGCCGGAGATCAATCGGACGCCGCACCCGTTCGATACCGAGGAGATGAATTCCGCCCGGTTGTACGACTACTTGCTGGGCGGCAAGGACAATTACTCCTCGGACCGGGACATGGCCCGCCGAATGCTCTCCAGCGCACCCGAACTCAAGACGTTGGCCTGGTTCACGCGGAGCTTCATGCGCAAAGCGGTCGAGATTACCGCCACCGTCGGCATCCGTCAGTTCCTCGATCTCGGCTCGGGTATCCCGAGTTCGCCCAATGTGCACGAGATAGCCCGGGAGATCGATCCGTCGGCGCAGGTGGTGTATGTCGACTACGACCCGGTCGTCGTCGCCCACTGCGACGCGCTACTGACCAAACCGAAAGGCATCTCGGCACTGCTGGGCGACGTTCGCCGCCCGCACGACCTCCTCGATGAGCTGAGCCACCGCGGCCTGATCGACCTCGACGAGCCGGTGGCGATCACGCTCGTGAGCGTGCTCCACTACGTCATGGACGACGAGGACCCCGCCGGTATCATCGCCGCCCTCCGTGACCGGATGGCACCGGGCAGCTACCTCACCATCACCCACGGCTCCAGCGAGTCGGCCCCGGAAATACTCGAGGTGCTCACCAATATGAAGGACACGTCGGCGCAGGTCGATTTCCGGTCCCGAGCGCAGACGGAGGCCTTCCTGACCGGGTTCGAGTTGCTCGATCCCGGTGTGGTGCCGGTACAGGAGTGGCTACGTTCCGATCTGCCGGAGACCCGAATGGTCATGCTGGGTGCCATCGGCCGCAAACACTGAGAATCCTGGACGAACAGGAGTAGTCTCGGACACGCCAATCTGTTGGCCGCCTGCACATTCGAGCGTGCGTCAGGTGCTGTCCCAGTCGAATCAGAGGATGAAAATGAATACCCTCAAAATTGTCGCTGGTGTGGTGTCGCGGATCGCAACGGTCGCCGTGATCACCTCCGGCGCCTCGCTTGTCATTGCCCCTGTCACTTCCGCCGCACCCGGCCAGTTCCTCGTCACCCGGGAGATCCCCACCCTGGAGGATCTCGACGCCCAGGTCGCTTTCCTGATCGAAACGCCCGCCTCCGACGAGGCGAAGGCGGCCAATATGGAAGGGGGCATGCGGGCGGTCGTGGTCGCGCGCACCCTCTACAACATCGGCTGGTATCGCGCTCCGCGCGGGTCGAACGAGATCACCGGCCCCGAAACCCATGACGGCGATGTGCACACCGCGATGCTGCGCAGCAAATCCGCGGGCCAGCCGGATCTCGTTGCGCGCGTGGTCTGGAAGCGTATCGATGGTGTCTGGAAGCTGTCCAACAGTTCCGTGTGCGAGGGCATCAAGGCCGTCGGGCTGGCGATGGCCTGCGATTTCTGACCGGCTGCGAGCACCGTGATCGACATCCGTGACCTCACCCTGAGCTACCCGGGCGTAACTGTCCTCGAGGTCCCTCGATTGACCGTCGCCGACGGGGCACTCACCTACCTGATCGGTCTGAACGGCACGGGTAAAACCACGCTGCTGCGGTGTATCTGCGGGGTCATCGCGCCCACCGCGGGCACCGTCCGGGTCGACGACACCCTCGTCCGAGCCCACCGCAGCACACCGCCGTCGCTCGGAATGCACCTCAATTACCGAGCTTTCGACCCACGCCACACCGCACGCCGGCACCTACGGTGGATCGCCCGCGCCCGCGGACTATCCACCGGCCGGGTCGGCGACGTCCTCGAGATCGTCGACCTCACCCCCGTCGCCGATCGCCGGTTGGGGCACTACTCGCTCGGCATGCTCCAACGTGTCGGCATCGCCGCCGCGTTGCTGTCCGAGCCTCGAACCCTGCTGCTCGACGAACCGCTCAACGGTCTCGATATCGCGGGCATCCGCTGGATACGCCAGCTGCTGCGCCGCCTCGCCGATGCCGGGACCTGCGTTCTGGTTGCCACGCACCTGCTCGACGAGGTCGAACGCAACGCCGACCACATCGTCATCATCGGGAAGGGGCGGGTCCTGGCCGACCAGTCGTTCACTCACGTCATGGACACCCTCGCTCCGGGCGAGACCAGCCTCGAAGACGCCTATCTGCGAATCGCCGGGCTGCCCACCGATGTCGTGTCCGGCGTCGCCTCGTGAACAATGTCGGGCCGGCTACCTCGATCTCCCGCGGCATCGCCGCCGAATGGACCCGCACCGCCGGACGCAGCTTCCTGTGGACCGCCGCGGTTCCCCTCACCTTCGCGCTGCCGCTGGTCGTCACCTTCGGAATCGCCGCTGTCGCAGAACGACTCGCGGCTGTCCCCGGACAGAGCTACCTGGCCACGGTCTCCACCACCAATTCGGTGTACTGGGTGATCACCTTGTCCGTGTCGGTCATGATGGTCACCGCGGCCTACGCCCACGGCAGCCAATGGCGCGGTCAGACAAGCGATCTCAATGCTTTCCTGTTCCCCCGATCCTGGACGGTGGCATTGTCCCGGTGGATCTACTACGGCACCATCGCGGCGATCTCGGCAGCGGTGCTGCTCGTCGTCGTCATGGTGACGCTGCCGCACCAGTTCCCGCAAATCTATGGGGCGGTGGACATCACGGACGCCGCGGGTATCCGGTTCCTCTGGACCGTCCCGTGCTATGCGTTCGCCGCGTGCGGTGTGGGTGTCGCGATCGGGTCGGTGATTCGCACGCCGTCCGCCGCCGTCGCCGTCCTGCTGTTCTGGGTCTATGTGGGCGAGAACTCCCTTAATCTGCTACCCCGCGGGCACACCTTGCAGGCCTACGCACCGTTTCTCAACGCCGTCGCCGCGACCGGCCAGGAAGTCGCCTTCCTGCCTCGCTTCGGCCGCAATGGGTCTTTGCTCTATTTCGTTCTCGTCGCCGTCGCGCTCTTTGTTCTCACAGCGGTGCTACCGCCCCTCGTCCGCCGGATATCGGTATATCGCAGAGCGACACTCAGCAAATCAGACGCAGCCTGAGCTACCCGGCGACCGCGCGAACCTCGAGCGGAAGCTCGGCAAACCCGGGGATCGGCCCCATGGCTCGCCGGATCTTCTTGGTCGACGGCTGGAACTCCCATGTCGACAGCAGACTGTGGATCGTCGTCTGAAATTCCATCCAGGCGAAGTTGTTACCGAGGCACATCTGATTGCCCATGCTGAACGGAATGAAATTCCGGTTCTTCGAGTCGGAACTCGAGGGCGACCACCGATCGGGGTCGAAACTATTCGGCTCGGTGAAGATATTCGGGTTGCGGTGGATCGCCGCGATGCTGTAGCCGATATCGGTTCCGGCAGGCAACACGAAACCGTCGAGTTCGACCGTGGCGACAGTGCGCCGGGTTTGCAACAGTGGCGAATGAGTCCGCGCGACTTCGTTCAGGAAACCGTTCAGGTAGTCGAGTTGGCCGAGGTCTCGAGGGCCGAGGTCACTTGCGCCGATGATCTCCTTCTGCAGTGTCGCAGCCACCTCCGGACGCTGCGACAGCTCGTACAGAGCCCAGCTCAGCGTGGCGGTCGGAGCGTCGATGCCGCCGAAGAGAACGGTCACAGCCTGCTCGGCAAGGAACTTGTCGGTATGGCGTTCGTCATCCGATGAATCCAGCAGGATGTCGATCAGGTCGTTCCGCCGGTCACCGCTGGCCCGGCGCGCGACGATCAGATCCTGGCAGTATTCGCGCAGGCGCGTTCCGGCCGACAGGAATCTGCGGTTCACCGGTAAAGGCAAGCTCGCCAGCCGCTTGGGCAGCACGCTGCCTACGATCGCGCCCGCGCCGATATCCTCGATGAGGCCCGAGATGAATTGCAGCTCGCCGGGATCGGGTTCGCGCGAGAACAGGGAGCCCAGTAGGTTGGCGATCACCACCTCCGACAGTGCCGTACGCGCCTCGAGGATCTGACCCGGCTGTAATGAACTCGTCAACGCATCGGCGTTGCGCTTGATGGTGTCCGCGTAGCTGTCCAACTCTGTTCGGTGAAACGCGGGTTGCAGCAGCCGACGAATATCTCTGTGCCGCTCGCCGTCCGCCACGATCAGCGATTCGCCGAATATCTGCCGGATGCGTTCGAACAGCAGGCCACGTTCATACGATTCGGAGTTCCCGACCAATACGCTGTGCAGTACTTCGAAATCGGTGATGACATAGACGACACGGCTGCCGATATCGACGCGCGCGATCTTCCCGATGCTGGTCAGATCCACCATGAACTGGACCGGATCACGCCACATTCGCCAGCCGTGCCCGACAAGAGGCAAACGACCTGGCCCGCACGGGACGTCACGAATGTCCACTGTATTTTGCCCTTTCATAAGGCAGGTCCGAGGCCAGGACTTCGGGAGAGATCGGATCGCTGAGGCCGGTTTGCCGACCCACACGTTACCTCAACCCGGACCCGCGCAGCGACCGGTTGGCAAGCGAAAACGCCTGTCCCGCAGGGTGGAACGCCCCAACTCCACACTCGACCAGCCACTTCCCGGCGACCTGCTCACCCTGCCACGCGGCCCGCATGGCTTCGGCTCCACCGCAACCGAAGCGCGACCTGCCTCGCGTATTCGTCAGCGCGGCGCGCCGCCCATCGCGCGAATGACCTCGCGTGCGGCGCGCTCGCCGGACTCGATGGCGCCTTCGACGTATCCGGCGTGTTCACCCGCGGTTTCGGTACCTGCCCAATGGATGTGTCCGGTCGGGTCCGCGGCGACCGGGAAATAGCCGTCTTCGTGCCCGAGAATCGGCAGCGCCGAGTAACCGCCGCCGGTATGCCGGTCTTGGTGCCAGGCCTTCTCGTGCCAGCCTCGCGGCTCGAGAATCTCCGAACCCAGATGTGCGACGAGCAGTCCCAGGATCGTCGAGCGGCGGGCGTCGAGGGTGAGTCCGTCGAAGGCGCGGGCTTCGGGTCCGGCGACGAGCACACACAGATGCCCGGGGCCCCGTGGCGGCGAAGTATCGAAGACCGCCATACCCGAATCCGCGAGCACGATCATTTCGGCATCGCGGCGTTCGCGCCAGAACGGACGCTCGAACACGGCGATCGCCTTGTACACCACCCCCATAGAGGTGTTGTCCTGCAATCGGATCCGGTGAGCGGGCAGCGGCGGCTGATGCTCGATTCCGGCGGCCGTCGGCGACGCAACGGTCACGATCACCTCGGCAGCGCGATAGGTGCCCCCGGTCGAGTGAACGGTCACACCGGTCTCGTCCCGGTGCAGCGCGGTGACCGCACTGTCGAAGGCGACCCGATCACCGAGTTCGGCGGCCAGACGCTCGGTGAGCGTTCCGGCGGCCTGGACAACCAAATTCTCTTGCGCGCCACCGGTGGTCGACAGCATTGCGGTGAGGCCGCCCTGGTAGCGAACCATTTCCAGGAAGGCATGCATCGAGAAGTCGCCCAGGTCGGCGGTGCTGGTGACCGACACGAGCACTTCCAGTAGACGCCGTGCGCGCCGATTCGGCACTCGGCGCAGCCATGCTCGAACACTGAGCGGCTTCCATGACCGTGGCGTCCCGATCCGGGCCAGCGTTTCCCATATGGCCAGGACTGCGCCGGCGGCCACCAGGTCCGGGCTCCATGTTCGGATCATGGTGTCGCCCTGGATGATCGAGGGCCGCTTCGAGGTGTGCATCTCGAAGACGTCGGTGCCGAGTTCGGCAGCCAGTGCGGCGAATCGGTGATGACCGCGACCGATCCATTGACCGCCCAGATCGACTCGCGAACCCAGCACGGTGGTCTCGGCCAGCATCCGTCCGCCCGCCCGGCCGGGTGGCGGCTTCGAGCACGATGACGTCGATTCCCTGCTCGGTCAGCTCGCAAGCGGCGACGAGCCCGGCCATTCCGGCGCCGATCACGGCGACCGTGACGGCATGCGGAGTTTCCGGGCGAGCGGGCGGAACGCCAGGGGGAAGCTGGGTCATCTGGTCACACTCCGGGTGGACGAAACGATTCATCGGTCCGACGCGCGAAGCAACCTCGAACTCTAAGAGTCAGTCATGCGTATGACTCTCACCCTAATTCGACACAATCCGGCAGCGCAATAGCCGGTGTGGTCACCGAACCTCAGTGGAGGTGCGACGTCCGGCCCGGCGTGCCACCGGCTGGGGATCGGCGAAGATCACCACCATGTCCAACGCCTGCTGCAGATCGCGCCGGGCGCGCGCGGCGTCGGGCCTGGCGATGTATTGCAGGATCAGTCCGTCGACCTGAGCTAGCGCGAGGCGGCCGAGAGTGTCGAAGCCGACCGCGCACCGCTCCCCGGAGGTTCGGGCGGCCTGCTCGAAGAACTCGGTGACGACGGCACTGTAACTCTCATATTGCAGCCGAGCCAGCTCGCCGGACTGGTTGCGCAGCGAATAGGTCATGAGCTCGTACTGCATGATCTGCAGGCCCACACGGTTTTCCACGAGCTTGTCCCAGAAGCTGGTGATGCCGTGCCGCAATGCGTGCTCGACGCCTCGGTCGAGCTCGAGATGGCTGCGCAGCGCCTCGGAGATATCGCGGATCACGGTCGTGATGATCGCGCGAAGCAGTTGATCCTTGGACGAGAAGACGTACTGCAGAGTTCCCAGCGGAACACCGGCTTCGGCGGCTACGCCGCGCAAGGTCATCGCGGGTACGCCCACATCGCCGAGTACCCGCACGGCCGCCGCGACGATCTGTTCCTCGCGCTCGGACATCCTGACGTAAACCACCGGCCTCCTCGCCTTCGCCAGCGAACGAATTCCGACGCGGCTATTGCGGGTGCTCGCGTCACGACCTATCTTACGGTCATACAACCGACTGACTTTTGCCACATCAAGAAACCAGGGAATCGCAATGTCGAATGTGGACGTCATCGTGGTCGGCGCCGGATTGGCCGGGCTCGCCGCTGCTCGTGCACTGGTCGCGGCCGGTCGCACCGTCAGTGTGCTCGAAGCTCGAGACCGGGTGGGTGGTCGCACGCTGGGTGCGGAACTGAGCAATGGCGTGCCGGTCGAACTGGGCGGGCAGTGGGTCGGTCCCACGCAGGACGCGGTCATCGAGTTGATCGCCGAACTCGGCTTGACGAGCTTTCCGTCCTACGACGACGGGGCCGCCATCACCGTTGTGGACGGCGAACTCATCCGATACACCGACCTGTCGTTCGGGTTGCGGCCCGAATCGATCGCCGAAGTCGGCCGCCTCTGGGCCGAACTGGAGACGCTGGCGGCCACCGTGCGTACCGCAGCGCCTTGGCACACCGACAACGCGGAGGAACTGGATCGGCAGACGCTCGACGGATGGTTGGTCGCGAACACCGCTGACGAGGTCGCGTGCGGTTTCTTCCGTCTCCTGGTGCCCACGCTGTTCTCCGCGGAGTCTCCGGAGCTGTCACTGCTACACTTCCTGTTCTACATCAAGTCCGGCACCAGCCTCGCAACCTTGGTAGCCACCACCGGCGGCGCGCAGGAGTCCCGTGTATCCGGCGGTACCCATCAGATCTGCGAGCGCATGGCCGCCGACCTGGGCGCCGCGGTCCGGCTGAACTGTGTGGTTCGCACCATTCGGCAGGATGAGCACGGCGTAGTCGTCGATTTCGAGGGCGGCAGTGTCGCGGCCGGGCGAGTGATCGTGGCGATCCCGCCCACTCTCGCGGGCCGGATCCGTTATGTGCCAGCACTTCCCGCACTGCGGGACAGCCTGACTCAGCAGATGCCGGCCGGATCGGTGATCAAGTTCCAGATCGGCTACGAGACTCCGTTCTGGCGCGACCAGGGCCTCAGTGGATTCGTGCTCAGCATGGACGACCCGTTCAACGTCGTGTTCGACAATTCGCCACCCGACGGCTCCTGCGGTGTGCTGGTCGGTTTCCTCGAAGGAGCCCACGCCCGTACCGCGTCCACGATGAGTGCCGCGCAACGCCGCGAAAGGGTACTCTCCGCCCTCGTGAAGTACTTCGGCCGCCAGGCTGCACAGCCCTTCGATCTCCTCGAACAGGATTGGAACGCAGAGGAGTTCACCCGCGGCTGCTACGGCGGGCGACTGGCGGCCGGCGCGTGGACCAGCTACGGCCGAGAACTGGCGGCTCCCGTGGACCGCATCCATTGGGCCGGAGCCGAGACCTCCGATATCTGGAACGGCTACATGGACGGCGCCATTCGCTCCGGTCGCCGAGCTGCCGCGGAGATCCTCGCCGACGGGGCGGCTCCGGGTCCTCGCAGCCACGTCAACGGCAGGCGTTCATGACTGGGCCGAGGTGCCGAAGAGGATGAACACATCGTCGATACAGCGGGCAATGAAGGCGTCGTCGATCGGTTTCTCACTGACCATCAGCCGGAAATACAAAGGCGCGGACAAGGTTTCGAGTACCTCTCGCGGATCGGTGCGACCGGGAAGTTCCCCGCGCTCGATTGCCTTCGTGATCACCTGCGAGCTCAGCTCGAAGCGGTCGTTCCAGAACTGGCGACGCGCGGCGTCGACCTCGGGATCCACCGACAGCGCGATCGCCGCGCCCACCAACCGCACGACGCCCGGACGGGTGATGAGCTGGGCGATCTGCTCTGCCAGCACACCCAGATCGCTGCGCAGCGCACCGGTGTCGGGCGGCGGGTTACCATCCGCGGCCAACTGGGTCACCGCGTCGGCGATGAGCGCGGTCCGGCTACCCCAGCGGCGATAGATCGTCGTCTCCGCGACGCCCGCCCGGGCGGCGACATCAGCGATGGTCAGGCCTTCGATGCCGTACTCGATGACCTGATCGATCGTGGCACCGAGTACCGCTTCACGCACCCGCGCCGACCGGCCTCCCGTCCGCTTGCGCGGACCGGGGGCCGTCGAGTTCTGCTCACCCACCACGCGTGCATGCCCGTCCATGGTCCAAGTATTACCGGACCGGCGTCGCACCGAACGCGCGGACGCTCAGCGCAGGTAGGCCGAGATCCAGTTGCCGAATTCACAGGCCAGATGCCAGCGATGTTCGGCGATGTAGAGCCCGGGCAGCGCCGCGGGGAACGCGACTTTGAACTGGCCGCGGAATCCCCCGCCGGGCTCGTCGCGGAACTGGTGGCGCACTCCGCCGATGACGGAGCCGTCCGACAGGCTCGCCACACCGCAGACAGTCAGCGGGAAGGCCGGATCCGAAGGCACCATCACCCCCGCGGTATCGGCATAGTCGACGAAGAACTGGCTGGCCAGCATCGCACCGCCGGTCACCTCGACGACTTCCTGGCGGCCATCGGGCAGGGTCGCGATGATGTAGTGGTCCGGGCATGCGTCGGTCCATACTGCCCGCTCGTTGTTGACTCGCGCGCTGTCGAACCACTCCAGGAAGCCCTGCGCGGTCCCGCGACTACTGGCGATCTCGGTGATGGCGTACTGCCAGTGGCCTCCCGAAGCAGCAATCCCTGCGCGTGCCGCGGCCTCGGAAGCGAGTAGGTCGGCGGCCAGCAGCTCACGCAAACCATCCTCGCCGATCATCAGCCGGACTTGCGCCAAAGCCACACGCGCAGTGGAAAGGTCGTCGACCGAGATTTCCGCGTGCGCCAAGAGCGAGTCCAGCTCGCCGATCACCACGCCACCATGATCTCTACGCAGTCGCGCCGCTGCCACGGAGAGCCGCCGCCGCTCCCACTCGACGACCTCGACCTGGTCGACAAGGCGTCCTTCGATGAAGGTACGCAGGCCGAAGTCCGGTGATCCTTGCGCCGGGGACGCGAGCGCCGTCGCGGTCCGCAGCTGTGCCGCGGCCACACCGGCGGCCGTCACCCCGACCGTGCCGATCATGAAACGTCGTCTGGTCAGCATCGACCGTTCCTCTCGAAGCGCGTTCTCGATCCGAGCTGGACCGAAGAACTAAACGCAAGTATTTCTTGCGTTAAAGCATGATCCAGGAGCGACGTCACACTGTCAACGGCTCATGCGCGATTAACGCCATCACTTCCGGCTTTTACCGGCGGATCTCACCGAAGAGGGAAGGCCCGCCTCGACCTTCTCGAACCAGACGTCGAATAATCCCCCGTAGCAATAGCTTTCACGCAGCATCTCCCGACGGGATAAAGCACCCACAGTCGCGGTAGCCGTCCAACAGATGCGCGATTCGCCGCAGAAGGCCGCCGTCGGTTGCCCGTCGGCCCCAAAGACCAGCTTCAACGCAAGTCAATGTGGCCGTAGTTCAGCGACGGCGCAGCAAGATTCCGCGGATGAAGGCGGCTTGGCCGGAGTGCTGGATGTCGTCGTCGACGACGCTGATCAGACGAACACCGAGGGTGACCGGCGGGGTCCAGCGGGTGTCGACGATACGGGGCAGGTCGCGGTCGGTGAGGGTGCGGATGTAGTCGAGAGTTCGAATGTGGACAGCGTCGTAGTAGCCCAGCAGTAGCTCGGCGGTGGTGCCGGTGAAAGCATCGATGTCGGCGGTGTCGTGGCCGTAGCCCGTTGCCGAGTCGTCGAAGGGGAGGTCGAAGCGTTCGGCCCAGCCAGCGGCGGTCCAGACTTGGCGCAATTCGGCGACATCGGCGATGTGGTCGTCCTGGACACGGGTCAGGTGCCAGATCAGCCAGGCGATGGAGTTGGCGCCGGGTTCCAGGCGGATGGACAGTTCTTCGGTGCTCAGGCCGGCGACAGCGCCGTGGACATTCTCCTGGACTCGACCGAAGGCGTCGATCAACAAGTCAGCACTGGTCATGCGGTAGTCCAATCCCGGTGTCGGCGAGTTTATTCCCCCGCTCGACCCACCATCCGGCCCCGATCAACAGCGCGCAGCAACCGCCGCGCACGGGTCGCGCGGCACGTTCAGGTCGACGTCGCTGCGCCCCTGGCGACAATCCCCGAGCGCGATCGACCCGGTGGCGAAAACGCCGAGACCACGGCCAGGCGCCTCGGACACCGTGACGGTGCCGTCCAGGCGATGATGGGCGTTTGCCGGGCAGTGCCCTCGGCGCATCGCGCTACGGGCGCGCCGTCGGCACCACACGATCGCGATCTCCTGTAAGCCGATGCCTCGGACGCAACGCATGCTGCCGGGCGCTATTCAATACCCGACGCGGACGGCGGGACAGGCTCGGCAGCGCTGACGGGTTCCGGCGCGGCGATGAAAGAGGCTTGCTCGTCGATGAATTCCGCCAGTGCCGCGGCTTCGCGGCGGGCACGTCGGTTGTCGTTCACGCGGGCGAATTGGACGGCGATCTCGAAGAGGACGGTCAGGGCCAGAGCCAGGGCGAGCATGGAGAACGGGTCCTGCGGGGTGACCACGGCCGCGAACACGAACAGGCCGAACATCGCACCGCGGCGCCAAGCCGCGAGCTTGACATAGGTCAGGATGCCGAGCAGGTTCAAACCGATGATCAGGACCGGGGTTTGGAAGCTGACGCCGAAGATCACCAGTAGCTGGATGATGAAGCCGAAGTACTCCGACCCGCTCAGCGCGGTGGTCTGCACGTCGTCACCGATGCCGAGCAAGAAGTCGAGTGCGTGGACGACGACGAAATAGGCCAGCGCCGCCCCCGCCGCGAACAGCACGCTGCCACTGCCGACGAACCCCGGTAGGTATCGGCGTTCTCTGCCTCGCAACCCCGGTGCGATGAACGCCCAGAGTTGGTGCAACCACACGGGCACCGCCAGCACGACGCCGGCGGTGAACGCGACCTTCAGGCGCAGCATGAACTGTTCGAACGGCGCGGTGGCGAGCAGCCGGCAGCTGCCATCGGAGGTGAGTACGGCACGCGATTCCGGCGGCAACGCGCAATAGGGGCCGCGCAGGATCTCCCCCAGCGCCTCGACGCCCAGGACTCGGTGCGAGTACCACACGAACCCGAACGTGGTGGTGACCGCGATCGCCGCAAGCGAGATGAGCAGGCGACGGCGCAGTTCGTGCAGGTGATCGGTCAGCGACATGGTGCCGTCGCGTTCGGATGCCCGGGCGACGCGCCGGAGCAGGGACAGGACTCGCATGATTCCGCCTCGAGGATCGGCGATGGGTGGGCAGCCCGGCGGCCCGGCACAACGGAGCCGCCGCCGAGGAACGACGAACCCCGTTGTGCCGGGCCATATTCCGGTTGATCAGGACGGCCGGATCAGAATCGGTACACGTCCTTGGCGGCGTTCTCCATCGCACACCAATTCGCGAACTCCTTCTCGAAGTGCACGTCGGCGCCGTTCCAGGTGCCGGTGACCAGCAGTACGACCTTCTGGGCCTGATCGGTGCACTGCGCTTCGGCGTTCTGGGTGAGGTTGGCGATGTCGCCGTTGGCCACCGCCATCTCCGCGCAGGCCTCGGCCGCCTTGGGATGGGTGTTGCCCTCGGTCGGCTTACAGGCCAGCGTCGCCGAACGTACCTCGGGCTCCTCCCCCTCCGACATCGCCACCATGACCAATATCGAGTCCTGGGTCAGCTCGGGAACCGCGGTGGTCGGCGGAGCCTCGGTCGTGGAAGGCGCCGACGTGGTCGGCGGCGCGTCGGAGGTCGGCGGCGCCACCGTAGTGGACGGCGCTTCGGTGGTCGAGGGGGCATCGGTCACAGGCGGAGCCTCCGAAGTCGGCGGTGCCACCGTGGTGGATGGTTCCGCCGACGGCGACGCCGACGAGGTCGCCGGTGCCGACGACGTACTGGGTGCCGGTGCAGTGGACGGTGTTTCGGACGGCGCTGTGGTCGTGGGGGCGGTGGTGGTGGGTTCGTCGGCGTTGGCCGATACCCCGACCAGCCAGGATGTTCCGGCCAACACGGCGACGCCGGCTACTCGTGCGATCTTTGACATAGGATTGGTGACCTCCCGGTCGATTGCGAAATGTGTCGATTACCTTCGTTGTTCAGCGCGCTCAGCCCGACGCTGCACTGCGTCGCGCTTCCGGCATGGTCCGGACCACCGAATCCGCAGGTGCTCCCGATTGCTCGGCCGCGCTCTTGGAATCGGTGTGCAGCTCGTTCATCTCGCTGCGGAAGATCCGCAGCGACCGTCCCATGCTCCGGGCGGCGTCCGGCAGTCGCCGGGCGCCGAACAGGATCAGGAATGCGGCCGCGATGATCAGCCAGTGGGTAGCGCTCATTGCTCCCATGGAGTCCTCCTCCACTCGTTGGAATTCATCGTCAGACGTCGAACAGGTTGCGGAGTCCGACGCGGTAGCGGGCCTCGTCCAACGTGCGCAGCCCGTTGAATTCGCGGAAGGTGACGTGCGGCCACAACTGGGCCTTGGCCGCCGAGGAACCGGACGCGTCCAGAATCGCGTTGGCGGCGTTGCGACCGCCCTCGCACGCCCCCTCCATGGTGGCGAGATCGACGTTGCTCCGGAGGTAGTCACCGGCCAGGAACAGATTCGGGATCTTGGTCGTCGTCGTAGGCCGGTTCTGCCAGGAACTCTTGGTGTTGATCAGCAATTGATCCTGGTTCTCGGTGTATTTCGAGCCGTCCCAGACCAGCCCCTCGTCGACGTACCAATAGGCGAGGTCACTGTCGGCCACACCGTCGAGGGTCTTGACGACATGCGTCCACACCTCCTTGGCGACCTCCTCCGGACTGCATTCCTTGGCCGGCTTCTTGATCGTCAACCCCGGGGTGTCCCAGTCGGAAATAGCCAGCGACAGAATGTCTTTGGCCTTACCGTCGCCGAAGTCGCGGCCGATGTTGTACTTCTTCCAGAACTGTCCCTGCTGGATACCACTGACCTTCCACGGCGACTCGATGAAGCCGATGTGGCCGGGAGCGCGCACCACGTCCTTGTTCAGGTAGAACAAGACACCGGTCATCCAGTCCACGAACAGGTCCTTGATCTTGTTCAGGTCCGGGTCCGCGGCCGTCACCTCCGGTGGGAACACACTGTGCACGTGCTCCGGCGCGAGGGCGTTGACGAACCAGTCCGCCTCGATATCCGAGGCGGCCCCGTTGGCGTCCTTGACCGTGGCCGTGGCGAGCTTGCCGCCGGACATGTTCACCGACTGCACCGTGTAGCCGAGTTTGAAGTCCACACCCAGCGTCTTCAGGTGCGCGACCCACGGATCGATCCACACCTCGTTGGTCGGCCCGTTCAGCACGTTGTCGGTGAGTAGCTCACCGTTGTTGCGGCCCAGGATGTTCAGGAAGAAGTTCTCCGCCTGCCAGCAGATACTGCGGGCACTGGCGATGTCCTCCTTCGCCGCCACCAGCGTGTTGGTCAAGACCGAGATCAGCAGCAGGTAATTGGGATGGGAGTCCTCGGTGACTTTGGCGAAGTCCAAGAACGACTGGTTCTCCCACTGCCCGTACCGGCGGGCGTCACAGCTGGTGAAGAATACGAACAGGCGATTCGCGAACTTCAGCAACTCCGCATACGGCAGGTCGGGAATCCAGCCGGCCGCGCCCTGCAAAGTTTTGACCAACCATTTCAGGTCGGCCGCGACGCCGATCTGCGAGCCGTCCACACCGAAGGGCAGGGTGATATCGGCGCCGGTCTGCGCACCGGTCACCGTGGGTGCGGCGACCAGGTTGTTGTAGACACCCTTGGCGTTGCCCGGGAATGGAATCCGGCTCATCGTGTCGGGAATGCAGCGATAGAAACCCGGGAAGAATCGGAAGCCGTGCTCCCCCGGCAGCGGGCGACGCCCGTCCGATACCGGCAGCGCCGTATCCATGCTGCGTGCTTTGCCGCCCCATTGACGCTTTTCGAAGATTGTTACCTTGTAGCCACGCTCGGCCAGTTCGTGTGCTGTGGTCAAGCCGGCTACGCCGCCACCGATGACCACAACCCGATTCTGAGTCGGCTGCGAATGCGCCGAGCCGAGCCCCACCAGTCCACTGCTGGTTGCCGTAGCCGCGGCCACCGCCATTGATCCGGCCGCAGCACCTTTGAGTACCGTACGGCGAGACAGATCGGACTCCACCATTGGATCACGTCCTAATCGACAGCAGGCCAGCAGTCGAGTGAAAGAACTGTAACGAGCGTCGCGCGAAATTGTCAACGGTGTATCCGAATTTGATTCTTTGTTGCACCATTGGCCGCAAACGTCGACAGCGCCTACCGCGGTCGCGGTAGGCGCTCTCGACGCAATCACATTGTGCCCGAATATAATACGATCGTGCTATGATCGCGATAAGCTCGCTCGGCACTCCCGACCGCTGGCCTGCGTGAATTCAGAAGGATCCGCCGAGCGAGTTGCGACACCGGCCCCAACTCCGCGTCACGATCATGACGGTATCCGGGCCGCACCCCGGTCGGTAACGCAATAATGACGATCATGGAGATCTGACTACCACTGGATTCGTACCGTACGGCCTCGTCACAAATACTCGAACCAGTATTTCGCACAAGGAAATTCAGCAATTGAACGCACATGGGCGCCGGACCACCCCATCAGGGTGACCCGGCGCCCAGCCGAAATCGGCGTTACGCCACCTAGACGCAGGTCGAGGGATTGCTCCCCGAAAAAGTGGACAACAGGCAGAAGATCAGGTCGGTTCCACCGCCCACCACCGCCGAACCACTGTCCAGTACACCCGATCCAGTGCTCGGCAGGAGCGACGACCCCGTTTCGGCCTGCGCCGGAACCGCCATCAGAGCCAGCGAGCCGGCAACGGCCGCCGTGGCACACACCTTCGCTATCGATCGCATAATTATCCCAACTTTCTGCTCGGCAAATCTTGCGTCGCGCCAGCAGGCTAACCCGAGTTTCCATACGATCGGCTTGATTCCAGCCGACCATGTTCGCATGCACCACTCGATCGACAAGTCGGTTGTGCAGTTTCAAAAGCCGCCTGCGGAATCTGTTCTGCGGCATCACCGATCCTTACCCTGAGCAAAGCAACGACGTGCCACCCGGAGGTGACCCATGTTCGGTATCGGCTGGGCCGAGACAATCATTCTGATCGTCGCGGCGCTCATGATCCTCGGGCCCGAGCGGCTTCCCGGAGCTATCCGCTGGACGACCGGCGCTGTGCGCCGGGCCCGGGAATATGTCGATGGCGCCACCGGTCAACTGCGGCAGGAATTCGGTCCAGAACTCGACGAAATCCGCCGCCCGTTGCAGCAACTGAACGAGTTGCGGTCGCTGACTCCGCAGGCGGCGGTCACAAGATATCTGCTCGACGCCGACAAGGCGGTGCGGTCGGGCACACCCGAGGCGCCCGAAACGAATTCGCCGATACCCACTGTCGAACCCGTGAGCCTGGTCAAGAAGCCCAGCGCCGTACTGAATTGCGGCGCGTGGAACCCCGCGCCGTCGACCGGCGCGGACATTCCTCCGGTCGACGCCGACGCGACCTGATCCCGTCAAATCGCGGGTAGTTCACCAGGATCCGGCGTGACCCCACTGCGATAGGCGTTCTCCCAGGCCAGCACATTCGCGACGTACGCCGCCGAGTAGTTGTAGCGCAGGATGGCGCGGGTACGCTGATCGGGGTCGATCATGCTCAGCCCGCCAGAGCACAGATACCGGCCTGCCGCGAGCGCCGCGTCGTACAGATTCTGCGGGTCCATGATCCCGTCACCGTTGCCGTCCGCGCCGTACTGCCACCAGGTTTCGGGAAGGAATTGCATCGGGCCGACGGCTCGGTCGTAGGCGGCGTTGCCGTCGAGCTCGCCACTGTCGGAGTCGGCGATCACCGCGTTCCCGTCGAGACTCCCATCCAGTGTCGGACCATAGATGGGGGTCAGGGGGTCACCCGCCTCGTCGGCATTACCGCCGAAAGCGTGCCCGGATTCGATCCGCCCGATTCCGGCCAGCAGTGTCCACGGCAGCTCACAGGCCGGGTTACGTTCCGCCAGAATCCGTTCGGCGTTGGTGTAGGCCGCGACCGCGATGCCGGGAACGCCCGGAGTACCCACCTCTGCGGCCGCCGGATGCCGTGCGCTCACCGGCGAATCGGTCTCGACCGGTACCGGATCCGGCAGGACCGGCGGCGCGGGCGCCGGCCTGACCGCACGATGTGTTTCCCATTCGACGACCGGCGCGAGCTGCACGGGCGTCGGCCCGGCGACGGGCACGGCGACCGGTTCTTCCGGCGGCAGTGGATCCGCTGCCCGGAATACCACTCCCGCTTCGGGTGCTCCCGCTACCGCCGTATATCCCACCGGCACGAAAGCGCCCAGTGCGATGACGGAACCGCGACGCAGGAATCGAGACGACGGTTTTCTGTGACGCCCCATTTTGTGACCGACCTCCACCACCCGTTTACAGGCTTCCGGACTACACGACGAATCGAGGCTATCGCCTGGTCGCGGCGCCGCTTATCTTGTTGTGATGACGCCCTATTCGCCAGCACATTTCATCGGCGAATCAACCGCCCGAATCCGGTTTCCGAGTGATTCCGTAAGTCATCAACGGCACGATCGTATTGCGTACGAACTCGCGTGCCCGGTCGTCGTCCTGGAAATCGACTCCGCCTGCGGGGGTGAGTACGAGTGAATGCGCCAGTCGCGCGATAAGTTCGGCGATCGGCGTCGGATCGTAGCGGTCGATCGCGCCGATCGACTGCGCACGCTCGAGGATTCGCGTGATGTACTGGATACCCAGGGCCAGCATGTCCCGGCCGCCGACCGTGTAGAAGGACAACGCCTCATCCGGCGCGACGGCGAGCAGTTGAGTGACCAACCGATGCAGGCGGGTCTGCCGGAGGACATGCAGTACCGCGTCCTCGAATTGCGCGTCGATACCGGAGATGGCCGCCGCACGCTCCGTCACCTCGGCGAGCATGCGCTGCGCCTCACGTTCGAGCACCATCTCGACCAGCTTGTCCTTACCGGAAAACCGCCGGTAGATGGTGACACGGTTGACCCCGGCACGTCGCGCGATGTCATCCAGGCTGCTGCGCCGGATGCCGACCTGGAGCACGCGCTCCAACGTCACATCCAGAATCTTCTCGTCGAGCGCGTCGCGACCCACCGGCATGTACCGAAGTTACCGATGCGGTTACATTGTGTCAAACAAGCCCGAATCGGCAAATGCATCAACGATTCATGTCTTGTTGCACTGATACATCTGGGCTAACATCCAGAGTTCCGGACATCGGAATCTGGCAACACAGGAGCGCACGTGCGAAATGGCAACGGCACCCGACCGTCGATTGCAATCGTCGGCAGTGGATTCAGTGGACTAGGCGTGGCCATCCGACTGAAACAAGCCGGTTTCACCGCACTGACGATCTATGAGAAGGCAGACGGCATCGGCGGCGTCTGGCGCGACAACACCTATCCCGGCGCCGCCTGCGACGCGCCCTCACACCTGTACTCCTACTCGTTCGAACCCAACCCGAACTGGTCGCGGCGCTTCGCCGAACAACCAGAAATTCTCGCCTACCTGCGCCGCTGCGCGGCCAAGTACGACCTGGAGCGCCACGTGCGGTCCGGAACCGAGATCCTCGCCGCCGACTTCGACAGCACGACGAGCAAGTGGCACTTGCGGACCCGGGCCGGCGACACAGCCACCGTCGACATCTTGATCTCGGCCTGCGGGCAGCTCAGCCGTCCGGCTCACCCGGACCTGCCCGGCCTCGACGAGTTCGCCGGCAAGGTCTTCCATTCCGCCGAATGGGACCATACCCACGACCTCGGCGGCCGCGACATCGCCGTGATCGGCAACGGCGCCAGCGCCATTCAGTTCGTTCCCCCGGTCGCCGCACAGGCCGCGATGCTGACGGTCTTTCAGCGACAGGCACATTGGATCAGCCCGAAGCCGGATCGGGCATACCCGCGGCTGCGCAAGATCGCCAACCGGTGGTTCCCCATCCTGCAAAAGTTGCCCCGGCTGGGCGTCTTCCTGTGGTTCGAAGGTGTGCTCAACCCGATGCTGGTATCGCCGGTCGGCCGGCGCATCCTATCGTTGCCGATTCGCGCGTGGTGCCGCTGGAATCTGCGCCGAGTCCAGGACCCCCGACTCCGAGCCGAACTCCTGCCGGGATACGAGGTCGGCTGCAATCGCATTCTGACCTCCAACGAGTACTACGACACCCTCAATCGCGCCGACACCCACTTGACGAGCAGTCCGATCGTGCAGGTCGAGGCGAAGGGCGTGCGCACCGAGGACGGCCGGATCCATCGCGCCGACACGATCATCTTCGCGACCGGTTTCCGCTCGCACGACTTCGTCGCGCCGATGCGAATCCGCGGCCTGGGCGGGCAGGATCTCACCGAGACCTGGCATGGCCGGCCGCATGCCTACCTCGGCCTCACGGTGCCCGGATTCCCCAACTTCTTCCTGATGTACGGGCCCAACACCAACGTCGGCTCCGGATCCATCGTCCATATGCTCGAAAGCCAGATGAACTACATCGTCCGCGCCGCCGAGGAACTCACTCGCACCGGCTACCTGGAAGTGAACGCGGAAAGCATGGACTGGTTCGACGAATCGGTTCAGCAGCGCCTGGCCACCACGGTCTGGAACACCGGCGGCTGCAACAGCTGGTATATCGCGAGAACCGCTGCCGGCCCGGCCAATACCAATAATTGGCCTGGTTCCATGCTCGGATACCGGCTTCGCACGCGCCGAATCGAACTCGACGATTATCACACCACGCCGCGCGGAAGTCTCGCCCGTCACGACGCCGAGAACTAGCGAGTCAGTGCCTGCTCGAAGATCGGCCACGAATTGTGCAGGTCGTCCTGCCAGTACTGCCAGGAGTGGGTGCCCACCGGGCGCATATCGAACGTCGCCGGAATTCCGAGTTCATCGAACCGACGCCGCAGCGATTCCACGCAGATATTCGTGACGGCTTCGACTCCCCCGCCGACCCCGAAACGGTCGAGCAGCTTTCCGAGATCGCCGTCTATCCCAGCACTGTCGAGCGTGTCGTACGGGCCCGGGGTGCCGTTTCCGGTGCTGATGTAGAGGGTGGTGCCGCGGAGTTGTTCGGCGTGGAGGTAGGGGTCTTTGGTGGTCCAGGTGGGGTCGGT
>NZ_JBHXVZ010000004.1:0-314002 GCF_042672005.1 Nocardia sp. NPDC127579
AACACAACCCCGAAACTGGCACGCACCAGAAATCGTCGGCAGACATCATGCACTCAAATCGCCTGCGACGTAGGCATATTGAGTGCCGTCCAACATGCAGGTGCCCGACGAGGGCGGGCCAGCCGCTAGCCCGTCCGCCGCGCCCGGTGCGTCGCGCCCTTCGCCGCCGGGCGCGGCCAGTCCGTCGACCACAGGAGTGCGCCAGTGAACACCGAGAACGGTTGGCCTGTCATCCCCGCGTCCGAGCTGGACCGTGGCCTGGTCCCGGGCAACCGCGCCGTGGTCGAACTGCGCGCCGGTGACGTGTCGACGGTCCTGAAAGGTTGGGCCGCCTGGTACCACCGCAACGTCGAACCGATCGACCCCGGCCAGCGCGACGAGTGGGGCTGGTCGGCCACCAACGCCGTGTGGAACTCCAACCACCTGTCCGGCACCGCCATCGACATCAACGCCATGCGCTACCCGTGGAAGCACTACACGATGCCCGCCGACAAGGTGGCCGCCGTGCGCCGGGGACTGGACCTGTTCGAGGGCACGGTTTTCTGGGGCCGCGACTGGGGCGAGATGGGCTCGTGGCCGGACGAAATGCATTACCAAATCGGCTGCAATGCAACGGAATTGGCGCGTTTCGCTGCGCGATTGAACGCCGGATATCTCGGCATCTACGGACCGGAGGACGACATGCCGCTGACCGATAAGGACCTCGACCGGATCGCCGAACGTATCTGGGGCGAGATCACCAAAAACCAAGCGGGCCAGCCTGTCTCGCGTGAGGACATGGTCAAGTTCATGGACACCCATATCAACGAGATCAACGCCAAGCTCGACCGCGTTGTGAAGGCGCTGAGCGGGGGTGGTCACAAATGATGTGGCTGCTGTACCTGGCGTTCGCGCTGGCCTGCACGGCGCTGATCTCGGTGGGCGCGGTGCTGGTGCTGCTGGTCTCGATCTCCAACGCGCTCACCGAGCGCCGACCGGAATTCGTGAGGCGATGAGTAGTGTCCCGCCGCCGGAGCAGCCGACGCAATGCGCGCATCCAGCGCGAGCGGCGGCCCGGTCGACAGCTGCCACGCTGGTCGGCCTCGGTCCCCTGGTCCCGCTGCTGGTCGCCCAGCTCGGTCAATCCCGCGCCGCTGTCGTCGTCGCTGTCGCACTCGCCGGTAACGCGGTCATCACCCGCGTACTCGCCATCCCCGAAGTGGAGGAGTGGTTGAAGCACGTCATGCCGTGGCTTGCCGCTGAATCCCCGTCCAGCCCACGGAGGCAGTCATGACCGAAATCCTGTGCACCGTCGCCGGTGTCGCCGACGTGAGCGCCGACGCCCAGCGGCGCATCATCACCGGGCTAGCGCTGCCCTACGGCGTGACCGGCCGCACCAATCGCGGCGCGGTGACTGTGGAGCCCGGAGCGATCGCGATACCGAGCGACCTCAAGCGCGTGAAGCTCTACCGCGACCACCGACGCCCGGACGGCACCGGTACCCCGGTCGGCTACGTCGCCACCGCCAGCGACACCCCGGCCGGGCTGGCGCTGACGTTCAAAGTCGGCTCCGGCGCGGATGGCGACCTGGCCCTGACCGACGCGTCCGAAGGAATCCGCGACGGCCTGTCGGTCGAGCTGTCGGGCGTGCGGCTGTCCCCGGACGGAACGCGCGTGCTGGCCGCAACTCTCGACGCTGTGGCGCTGGTCGCCATCCCGGCTTTCGCGGATGCCCGCGTGCACACCGTCCAAGCCGCCAGCGGCGGACCCGATCACCCCATCACCCAGGAGGACACCATGCCCGAGATCACCGAACCCGCCGCCGACCTCACTGCCTCGGCAACCACACCTCCGCCGGAGCAGACCGAACCGCCGGCCGTGCAGGTGCCCTCAGTTGCCCCGGCCGCCGCGCCGTTCGGCCTGCACGCCGCCCGCACCGAACCGCGCCCGATGACGTGGGCTCAGGTGCGCGAGACCTTGCACGCTGCCCGCCAGGGCGACACCACGTTGCACGCCGCGCTGGCCGACATCACCCGCTCGGCGAACCCGTGGGTCTCGCCGGACGGCTGGGTGGGTGAGCTGTGGTCGGGCGTCGCCTACGAACGGGTGGTGGTGCCGCTGCTCAATCCGGGCACGCTGACGCACTGGAAGGTGACCGGCTGGCGCTGGGTCATCAAGCCGCAGGTGGACGACTACGCCGGTGACAAGACCGAGGTTCCTACCAATGCCCCGACGACCGAAACGGTGTCGGTGGAAGCCAAGCGGCTGGCGGGCGCGCACGACCTCGACCGCAAGTTCTGGGACTTCAACGACCAGGAGTTCATCGCGTCCTACTTCGCGGCCATGGCCGAGTCCTACGCCTACGAATCCGACCAGCGGGCAGCGGCTTTCACGATCGCATCGGCCACCGCGGCTGGTTCGGCCCCGACCCTGTTGAAGGCCGTGGCCAAGGGCCGCACGTACCTCAAGACCAACGCCCGCGCCCGCGCGTCCTATGTCCTGGTCAACCCGACCGACATGGAAGCGCTGCTCGACCTCACCAACGACGACGTACCGGCCTACCTCGAGCTGCTGGGTATCGACCCGCGCAACTTCGTCGACTCCGAATTCGTCCCGGCCGGAACGGTAGTCGTCGGCGCTCGCCCGGCTGCGACGTTCTACGAACTCGCCGGTTCCCCGATCCGGGTTGAAGCGGTCGAGCTGGCCAAGGGCGGCCGTGACGGTGCCCTGTTCGGCTACTACGCGACGTTGCTGCACAACGCCAAGGGCATCGCCAAAGTCACCGTTACCCCGGCGCCGTAAGGAGTTCCGGCCATGACCACACCCGTCCAGGCCCCGGCCACCGATGCCGCCGTAAAGGCGTATCTGCGGCTGGATGACCCCGGCGACGAGACCACGCTCACCGCGACCGTGAACGCGGTCAACGCGCTAATGGTCGAGTGGTTCGGTGCGCCGGTGTCCCCGGCCGTCTGGTCCGAGACCAAGCGGCAGGGTGCGGTCATGCTCGCGGCACGGGTGTTCCGCCGTCGCAACTCACCCGCCGGTGTCGAGAGCTTCGGCGAACTGGGACCGATCTACGTCCAGCGCAACGACCCCGACGTGGGCCAGCTGCTGGGCCTGGGTGCCTACGCGCGACCGGCGGTCGGCTGATGGCCACCTTCGAGGTCGCCCAGATACTCGACGGCCTGGCCGACGAGCTGGCCGCCGCCGGTGTTCGTGCGGCCGTCGACCCTCGCAACCTCAACCCGCCGTGCGCCTGGGTGGTCGCCCGCTCTATCGCGCACGAGTTGCTGGGTGGGGGCGGCACCGTCGCCGTGGAGGTCTATCTGATCGCTCCGGACTCCGGTGCGCCGCAGGCGTATCGGACGCTCACCGACCTGTTGGACAAGGCGCTGACCGTGCTGGAACCCGACGCCGACACCGCGCTGTCGGAAGCGGTCACCCTGCCCGGCGGGGGCGGCCCACTGCCCGCGTTCCGCCTGACCGTGAACATCGAAACCTGTTAGGAGACAACGCAATGCCTGTCAAGAGCTACAAGATGGGGCCGGGCACACTCACCCTCGGCGAAGTCGGCACCCTGATCGACATCTCATGCCAGATCACCTCCGCGACCCTGACCCCGGACAAGGACAAAGAGGACGACCTCAACACCCTGTGCGGGGACGTGGTGCCCGGTGAGGTGACCTATTCGTGGGCGCTGAACGCGACCATCGTGCAGGACCTCACCACCGGCGGCATCAACGAGTGGTCGCTGACGCACGCCGGTGAACAGGTGCCGTTCAAGTTCGTTCCGAACACCGCCCTGGAGAAGGGCTATCAGGGCGTGCTCACCGTCGACCCGCTGGCGATCGGCGGTGACGTGAGGACTCGCCCGACCTCCGACGTGGAATGGTCGCTGGTCGGCCAGCCCGCACCCTACGACCCGACGCCGTAATGCCCTACGCACGCGTTTACGGGTCCAGCCAGCTACAGCGCACGCTGAAGCGGGCCGGGGTCGGCATGGACGACCTGAAGGATCTGCACAAGGAAGGCGCGGAGTTGGCCGCCGCTCGTGCCCGGATCATCGGGCCGCGCCGCACCGGCCGCCTGGTCGGCTCGGTCCGCGTCTCGGGTACCGCCCGCGCGGGTGTGATCCGGATGGGCAACGCCGCCACCCCCTACGCCAACCCGATCCATTGGGGCTGGCCCGCCCGGGGCATCGAAGCCAACCCATTCGTAACCCGCGCGGCCCAGGAAACCGAGTCCGAATGGGTCGACCTCTACGAGCGCCGCAGCAAGGAACTACTCGACCAAGTCAGGGGAATTTGAAATGGCAATTGCGCGAATCATTTTGAACGTCGAAATGCTCGACGGCACCCAGCACCTGGACGTACAGACCACAGTGGCCGACCAGATGGCCTACGCCCGCACCCGGCGCACTCACAAATGGGACGCACCCCAGGACGACCCGCTGACGTTCGTGACGTTCCTGGCCTTCGCCGCGCTGCGCCGCACCGGCGCGTTCACCGGCGGCTGGGACGAGTTCGTGGCCCAGGCCGCCGCCGTCGCCGAAACCGAGCGTGACGAGGTGTCCCCTACGAGTCCGGTTCCGTCGAACGACTGATTGTCGAACTGGCCATTGCGACGAACACGCTTCCCGCGCAATGGCTTTCGGAACCGGATGGCGTGATAGCCACCGCGATAGCGGTGCTGGAGGAGAACGCGCAACGAGCGAAGGGATAGGCAGATGGCCGGACGCACCGCGATCCTGTCGGTACGGATCGTCGGCGACGGCTCCGACGCGCGCCGTGAACTCGAACGCACCTCCCGCGCGGTAAGCGGGTTCGCCTCCACCGTCCACAAAGTGGCCGCGGTGACCTCCCTCATCGCCTTCGCCATCGGTGCGGTCGGCAACCTGGGCATTGGTTTCGTCGGCCTGGGCCTGCTCGCCGCGCCCGCGCTGGCGGCGATCGCCCTTGGCATGGAGGGCATCAAGCAAGCCGCAGGCGCGGCCGCCCCGGCGCTGGCCCGGCTCAAACAAGTCGTGTCGGAAACCTTCGCGCGCGAAATGCGGCCCGCCTTCGAGCAACTGGCCGGGCTCATGGACCGCATCACCCCGGCCATGCAGGGCATAGCCTCGGCGGTCTCGGGCGTCTTCTCCGCCGTCGTTGGTCAGCTCGCCGGTCCTGGCGCTGCCGCCCTGGACACCTTGCTGGCCGGGGCACAGAAGTTCATCGCTGCACTCGGCTCCGGCCTGGCGCTGCTGACACAAGGTCTGCTCGATCTGGGCGCGGCTGCCGCACCTGTGGCCGACAAGATCGGCGCTGCCTTCGGCGGTGTGCTCGGCTCCATCGGTGAGGCATTCTCGCGACTGGCCGCAGACGGCACACTGACCCGACTATTCGACGGCTTCGCCCAGGCCCTGTCCGGCATCTCGGCATTTCTCGGCCCTGTGGTCGAGCTGTTCGCCCGCCTGGGCGCGGTCGTCGGCCCGTCCCTGGGCGGCATCTTCGCCAGCTTGGGCACCGCAATCGCCAGCATCACACCAGCTTTCGAGCGTATGGCCGCCACGATCGGCGGTGCGCTCGTGCAAGCGCTGGACGCGATCGTGGCCAGTGGTGCCCTGCCACTGATCGCGACCGCTCTGGCCGACGTCATGGCCGCTGTAGCCCCGCTGATACCGCCCCTGGCCCAGCTGGCGGGCATCCTCGCGGGCGGACTCGCCCAGCTCATCTCCGCACTGGCCCCCGCCTGGGCCGCCGTCGCCGAAGCCCTTTCCGGCGCACTCGTGCAGATCCTCCCGACCATCGCGGACATGTTCGCCCGGCTCGCACCCGTGATCGAGCAAATCGCCACCCAGATCGGTACATCGCTGGTCGAAGCGATCACGACCCTGGCCAGCTCCGGCACCCTCGAACAGCTCGTGCAGGCGTTCGCGGACCTGCTCGTAGCCGTGCTGCCCTTGCTCCCGACCGTGGCGCGGTTCGCCGCCGAGCTGCTGCCGCTGGTCGTCCAGGGCCTCATTCTGGCCGCACCGATGACCATCGCTCTGGTCAACGCCATGACCTCGCTGGCGAATATTGTTGCGGGATACGTCAATTCGGGCCTCGAACGGTTCGGCTCGATCGTCGACCGGATACCGGGCTGGGTATCTGGAGCAGCCAGCGCCGCGCGGACGGCCTTCGCTGCGATCGCCTCCGCGATTCAGACCGTGGTGAACGCGGTCCAATCGCTGATTGGCCTGCTCGGCTCGATCCGGTTCCCGTCCCCGCCGTCGTGGCTGTCGCGGTTCTTCGGCGGCCCGGCCGCTGAGCTGGTCGGAATCTCCACCGGCGCGGACGCGTTCATGCGGTTTCTGCCCCAGGGCTTCGACACCTTCGCCGCCCCCGGCCCCGAACTGGCCGCCGCCGCACCGCCGCTGATGGGGTGGGCCGCTGCCGCCTCGGCTGGGCCGCCGCCCCAGATCACGAACGTGACCATCAACGTCTCCGGCGCGGTCGACCCGCAAGCCACCGCGCTGCAAATCGAGCGGATGCTACGCAGCCGCAACATCACCGTGGGCGCGTCGGCCGCGATCGACCTGCGGGTGGGCTGAGCCATGCCATTCAACCCGACGCCCTACATCGTGTTCGATGGTGAGCGCGTGCAGTGCGACGCCGACCTGATCGGCACCGCGCCCCTGGCACTGGCCGGTATCAAGGTCGATTGGGGACGCGACGACTACATTTCGCACTCACGTCCTGGCACCGCCCAGCTGTCCATTCTCGACCGCACCGGCACCTGGGCGGAGAAGGTGACAGCGAAATCGGTTATCGGCCGCCGCATTTCGCTGCACTGGGAGCACACCGCCAGCGGCGCTAGTCAATGCTGGTTCGCCGGGCGGGTGACCGGCGCCGTGGCGCGGCCGGCCTCGACACCGGGCGCGTGGATCATCTCGATTACCGCCGCTGCCAAGGACGCCGACATGGGCAACATCGTCATGTCGCCGGGCACCTGGCCCACCGAAACCATGATCACGCGAGCCAACCGCATCGCGACCGCAGCAGCGCCAGCGGAAATCGATGCGTTTTATTTTTACCCGGGCAGCGTCGACATCCAGTGCTGGCCGCTGGATATCAAGGGCCGCGACCTGCATTCGCTCGCCGACGAGTTCTACATGTCCATGGGAGACACCTACAGCTATCACCCGCACACCAACGTGGTTCGCCACCTGTACCGCCGTTCCTACGCGGTGAACATCTACCTGGCTCAGATGCCCGACGGGCTGGTCTACGTGCAGGCATCGAACATCAACTACGACTCCCAGGTCTACAAGGGCACCGGCCTGCCCGGGTGCGAAACCTCGACCGACGAGGGTATCCAGCTCGCCCCGAACTCCGTGGTCACCCGGGTACAGGTCGGATGGAAGGACGCGCCCGCCGGAGGCGGGGACGTCACCACCGTCGTCCAGACACCGGAAGGCGACACCAACGGGCGCAGGACAGTTCAGTTCACCAGCTGGATAGACAACGGCATCCACATCGACCCCATGGTGACCGAAGTACTCGCACGCGGCCAGTACGAGGGAGCCCTACCCAAACATCCGCCCGTTACCTGGGATACCCGCCGCACCAACGGATTCCACTCGCAGGCAGAGGCAGAAGTGTTCACCCTGGCCGCCGAAACGCAGGGAGCGGTCTACGTCTCCGGATCGATCTACACCGCGTGGCTGCCGGGCATCATCCCAGTGTTCGCAATCATCGGCGGCACCATCGAATACGACGGCGGATGGATCGTCACCACCACCCTGCAATACATCTGGAAGACCAACGCGACAGCCGCGGTCATCTGGAACGACCTTGACCAGGGCCTGCACTGGCGCACGAACGCCACACACGAACTCGCCTCGTCGGTGACCTGGAACGACTTCCACTACCTCACCCACCCCGGCGTCTACCTGCCGTCCTAGGAGTCCACCATGCCCGGAGAAACCCCCGTCTACCACTGGCCCTACCCCGTGCAGACAGATCCTGTGTGGCAAGGTGCGCAACAGATGCAAGCCCTCGCCACCGCCATCGAATCCACATTCTCGGCGGCGACCATCCCGCCGGGCTCAGGCGCACCACCCACCGCCTCGGCGGTCCGTACATCCGGACTGAACGCCAACAGCGGCACCGACACTCTGGTGGCCTGGCAGTCCGCCGAGTGGGACTCCGCGCCCGGAGGGCAAGCCCAGTACTCCGCCGCTGGCCTGACCTGTCGAGTGGCGGGCCTCTACCTGATCGAGGCTGTCTGGACGTGGGCCGGAAACGGTACCGGCCGCCGCGCCCTGAAAATCACCAAGAACTCAACTGCCAGCTCGGGTTCCATCCTCGCTCGCGCCGAGAACGCGAACAGCTGGGACAATATCGTCATGGCCTCCGGCGTCCGCCGACTGGCGGTGAATGATGTTGTGCGCCTACTGGTTACACAGGACAGCGGCGGCACATTGAGCGGCGGACAGACAATGTTCGCCGACGTACGCGGCCGCCTGACCATGACCTACGTTCGCGCGGTCCCTTAGTCCGATCGGGTCGAGTCGAGCACCCATTGCCGGTACCCCGGATGCGCGTCGACCACCGGCACCGCGAGAACCTGCGGTGTCTCGTCGGCATGCTCCTTGTTCGCGCGTTCGATGATCGCAGCGACGTGCGACCGCTGGGTATGCAGGATCACCAGGTTTTCCCGATCATCGTGGATCTGGCCGTCCCACTGGTAGATCGAGCGGACGCCGGGAATGATGTTTCCGCACGCGGCCAGCCGGTCGGCCACCAGCCGACGCGTGAACTCGGCCAACCACTCCGGGTCGGACGCCGAAACGGACACATCAACTAGTTCGGTCTCGTGGGCCATACCCGCAAGTTTCCATTACTCGCCACCAGTTCCGCTATCAGGCGCTCGACATGATCACGCTCACGAGCGATCGCGCCCCAGCCTCGGATCACCAGGCCGGACTGACTCAGGCCGACCCACGAGCCGACCATGTGCGAACCGTGCGGGTTGACGGCGAAGTACAGCGATCCTTTGGAGCGCACAGCGCCATCGGAGGCGACATACCAGCCCATCAGGGATTCGCCATCCCACAGGCGCATTTCGCCGCGCCACTCGTAGCTGCCTTCGGCCACGCTGCGTGCCCGCGATCCGTCGAGCGCGAGGACCGGCCCGTCCTGCGCCATCTCGAGTACGTGGACGTCGACTCGTTCGACATCATCGAGCCAGGTTTGCCACGCCGCCCACCAGCTGCCGGTGAGGTCGATACCTTGCGGCACCACGCCCGCCAGTTCCGACAACGACACGTCCAATGCCGCCGCCAAGGCGGCCGCGGTCGACAACGACGGCTCCGACTCGTTGCTCTCGTAGCGCGCGATCGTCCGCTTATCGACGCCGACCAGTGTGCCCAACGCCTCCTGGCTGAGCTTCTTCCCCTCTCGGGCTCGCCGGATCACATCGGCTGTGCTGCTCACCGATTCATCCTCTCTCGTCTGTCCAATGCCGTGCAAAGCGGATCGGACGGTCGTACCATCAGGTGACATATCTGTCACCACAAGACAATTCTGTCACCCTAGGAGGGGGCGAACGCAATGCCGAAACGAGCACTGGTCTATCAGCTGAAACAGATATCCGGCGACGATCACGAGCGCTACGAGCGCGAGATGGTGGGACTCGGCCAGATGTGGGGATACGACATCGTCCGGAGGCTGGTGATCCCCACCTACTCGGACACCCCTCTGGTAACTCTGATCTCGAATATTCAAAGAAACAGCGCCGCAGCGGTTTTCGTCCCCACCTTGGACCACCTGAGCAATGCCATGCGTGCTGTGACCCTGCGATGCGCCCTGGTCGACACCTCGACCAGCACCACGTACCAACGCGGTCACCAGTGGCCGGAACACAAGATCTCGGCCGCCCTCACTCCCGACCACGATTAGAGCGCAGACATGTTCCAAACCGCCGTAGGAGATTCGCAGGTCACGTGGGACATACGTGACGGTGTCCCACGAATCATGTACATAGACGATCCGTCGACCGGGCTTCCGGCTCGGTGCTGGATCGATGGTTCCCTCGGCGACCCGATGCCGGGGTGGCCCGCTGGCCGCATCGCGTTCGGCCCGCTGCTGTACCCGACTCTCGCCGAGGTGATCGAGTGGCTTCCGGGCTACGAGGAAACGCTCTGGACGGCAGTGCGCGAGAAGGTGCGCGGGCTGAACATCGTCGGCCAGCTGCCCGACCATCCCGAGGACTGCCATACCTTCAACGAGGCCGAACAGGAGGCGGGGCACGCCGCGCACGGCCACTGATCTGCAACTACGGGCCCGCCCCGGCAAAGGTGGGCCCGTAGTCTGTCCCGAATAAAAATGGCCACATGCCCTTACGGTGCATGTGGCCATTCGCGGTCTAGCTGTAGGCCGCCGCCTCGACGGTGCTGCGAAGATCCGAATGCCTGGTCTTGACGTAGCGCCGGGTCGTCTCGGCGCTGGCATGTCCGAGAAGTTCCTGAACCACGAACACGTCCTTGTTCACCCTGTAGGTTCTGGTGCCGAACATGTGACGCAACTTGTGCATGGTGTTCTCGTCATCCAAATGCTTGCGGACCCGCTTCCCGACATACGCTGCCGAAAGATGCCCGATCCCGTACCGGCCAGGAAAGAAGTAGCCCTTCCGCAGCTTTCGGAGTTCGGCCGCGAACTCGTCGCGAATCGGCACCATGCGTTCCTTGCCGCCCTTGCCGTGCACCCGCAGCCACCAGCCGTCGTCATCCTCGATCAGGTCGCGCGAATGCGCCTGCGCCACTTCGCCGCGCCGCATCCCTGCCTCGGCCGACAATCGCAACATGATCCGCTCGCGAGGCTGAGCCGTCGCGAGGGCTTCCTTGTACACCCCGTAGGGCGTAGGCCGTGGATTGGGCGGACTCGGCTTCACCGAGGGCAGTTCGGTGGCCGCATTCTCGCAAGCAAAATCGGCTTGTGCGGCCCAATCCCAGAACTTTCGGAATGACTGGTAGTAGCTGCGCCTGGTCTCGGCCTCCCAGCTCTGTCGACCGCACCACGAAACCAGTTGCTGGCTGGTGACTTCGCGAGGGTCCGTCACTCCAATCGAACGCGCCACTCTTCGCATGTGATAGGTGTGCAGCTCCACCGAAGTCCGAGCAATTCCGGCCGCGCGCAACGCAACCGCGAACTCGTCCAACGCTGGAACCCAAGCCACCGGCAACGGTGTCCCCAATACCTTCAGGTGCGGAGCGACAGTTCGTCCCACCTCTGCACATCGACCGTCCGGTTTCATATTGTGGTGATCAATTGAAGGTTCAATTTCGTTACGGCGACTCATCGGCTAACTACCTCTCGCCCCAACGTTGTTGCGCTGCTTGACGGCTGATCCCCATAGGTGCAGCTATGTCCGCCCATGAGAAGCCTGCCGCGCGCAAACCGGCCACCGCAGTGGAAATAGCTGTATCGAAGCTGTCGCGGATCAGAACCAGATCCGCAAGCGCTTCAGGATCGGCCGACGCGACGCGCCGCCCGACACGTTCTGCAAGGGATCGGTAGTCCGATCGGTCGACTCGGCGCGCGGCGCGTCGCTTAGGTGTCAATGATTCGTTGACACTTCGCGTTCCGCTACGGGAATCCGACACGAGGCGGAGGTAGGGCAATTCGGATTCCGAAAACAGACCCTCTGGTGCGTGTTGCTGCGAGTTCTCCGGCTCATTCGGAGATACCATCTGGTCTACTTGACGACCCTCTATAGGCCCGAGGGTGTCGGTTTGAGCAAGGGCAGGTGGAATGTGCTGACTCTCCAAATCAGCGGGTTCGGGGTTCGAGTCCCTGATGGCGCACAGTAGAAGGCCTCTGACCAGCACGAACAGTGCAAGGTCAGGGGTCTCTGTCGTTCTTGCGCCCGATAATGCGCCCGGAGAATAACTGACTCCGTGGCGAAGGTCTATGCGCTCTTGCTATCGATGCTGCGCCGCTCCCTGGTGTACTCCCGGTGCTGGGCACCCGGGCTGTCACGCCGGCGCAGCTGGTCGCGGTCGCTGGTCCATCGAGGAGAACTTCCAGACCAGCAATAATCTGGCCGGTCTCGATGAGCATCAGGTCTGCTGCCGGCGGTCTTGGGCGACAGGACCTCAATGGAGCGTCAAATAGTCGACAAGACGTTGTTGCCGGCAGATGCGGTCGGCGGCAAACGGATACGTTGTCCGTGATGCGAGAGTGGTCATCGTTGTGGGAAGGGTCGCTCGTGTGGGCTTACCGAAGGCGGCGGCTACCGGGTTTGATCATGGTGTTGCTGACCTGTGTGGTGTGGCTCGGTGGTTGCGCCTCGAAGGGGGCGACCACCGTCAGCACCGAGACACCGCAGTATCAGCCAGGGTTCGTGTCACTGCCGAATTCCTGCACCGAGGCCGTGCAGCCGCTGCAAACCATCGTCGACGAGTTCGCGGGCGAACTCTACCGCCCGGATGCCGAATTCGTGCAGGCGACCCGTGTCGATAGCCGGGCCGTGCAGACGCTGGAGTGCCGAGACCTGGAATACAGCGTTCCGATTCCTCGTGACCCCGGCCGACCCGGGGTGGTGCCGATCTCGCGCAGCCTCAGTATCCGCTACCAGCTCGACAAGGAGCCCCGGCGGATTGGTTACACCACTCAAGGGCTGGTATCGAAGTTCAGCCGCGGGCACACGCAGTCCGCTCCGGTATCCGGTATCGGCGATGACGGAATCAGCTGGGTCGATGAGGCGAAGAGCTCCAGGATGGTGGCCGGTGTGGAGTTCGTACTCGGCAACCTGTTCGTGAAAGTGCTGACTACCGGCTGGGATTGGTCGTCGGGATCGGCGCCGTGGCCCGCCGCCGCGCCGGAGCTCGCCGAAAAACTGCGCGCCGGCGCTGAATCGATCGCGAAAGAGATTGTCCGGCAATCCCGAACAGCATTGCCGACCGCCGTGTTCACTCCACCGGTTACTCCCACTGCTTCCTCGACCACGACAGCCTCGCCCACTACCGCGAGGACGCCGGAAGCAGAGGTTCCGGCGTGGAACCCCTGCGCGATTCCGGACGCCGATACTGCGGCAGCCGGTCTGGAGCGCGGTCTGAGCGGGCATGAGGGCTTCGCCCTGGACACGCCGTGTCCATGGCATGGCGAGTGGTTCAATTTCGAGATCTACTCCACGATCAAGTCGTTCGAGTCGGTCATCTACAGCAATAGGGATTATCTGCGCCCGATCTTCAGGAGGATCGGGGACCGTAATGGGGTCGAAGTCGATCGGCGGTTCGCGAATGCGCACTGCGCCATTGCCTTCGATGTAGCGCAGAATTCGAAATCCGGAACACCGGCGGGCACCCTCGTGCTCGAGGGGCGGGCTTTTGGCATCAACAGGGTACTTACCGATAGAGACCGTGCCGAGCTGTGCACCGAGGTTACCCGAGTGGCTGAGACATTGCTTCCGGTGCTCCCGCCCGGTGCCTGATCGAAATTGTAGGCGGTCAGGCCATTTTCGCCGGTACTCACAGAGGCGCTGGACCGAGCGAATGCCGGTGAGCACCCACCGGCGGGTCTCGAGCTGATCACCAAAGGTCGGTGCGCCCAGTCCTATCCCGTGCCTCTCCGATCGGGTGGATCGGTGAAGTAGTGCTCGGCTCCGCGGTCGGTGACGGCGTCGAGCAGTGCGTGGACGAAGGCCTGGAGGCGGGCGGTGTCGGAGCCGGGGAGCCAGACCGGCCGCCAGACGTGGCCGCGGCCGTCGTCGTAGGGAATGTAGACGGCGCCGCGGCGGGGGTAGTGGCGTTCGGCGTGGGCGCCGGCGGGGTGGACGCCGGCGCCGAAGGCCACGGCGGTGAGTACGTCTTCGAAGGTGTGCGCGCCGATGGGGGTGGCGGGGGTGATGTGCCAGGTCGCGTCGAGGTAGCGCTGCCAGTAGGCGCCGGATGGTCCGCCGATCGAGATGACGTCGATTCCGGCGGTGTCGCCGCTGAGGGAACTGGCGCGGGCGAGGCGGTGCCCGCTCGGGACGACGAGGCCGGTGGGTTCGGTGAGCAGAGCGGGGCCCGCGATCAGGTCGTGTTCGCCGACGGGGGAGTGGCTGATGACCACGTCGAGTTCGTCGCGGCGGAGCGGGCCGAACACATCGCCGAGATGGACTTCGCGGGCGTGCACCTCGCATTCGGGGTGACGGCTCCGGAACAGAAGCACGGAATCGACGAGCAGGCTCGCCGCGAGCCCGCCCAGATAGCCCACGCGCAGGGTGCCTTCCACGCTGCGCGCCGCGGCCCGGGCACGTTCGACGGCCCGGTCGAGCTGTGCGCGGATCGGAAGCAGGTCGTCGCGCAACATCCGGCCGACGGGCGCCAAGCGGACCTGCCGGCTGGTGCGCTCGAACAGCGGTGCGCCGAAATGGCGTTCGAGTTTCTTGATCGTCTGACTGACTCTGGCCTGCGACAGGTACAGGCGCTCGGCGGCCCGGCCGAAGTGCAGTTCCTCGCACAGCGCCAGGAAGATCTCGATCTCCTGCCGATCCATAACTCTCGCTAATCGATCATGTCGTCACTGGCCGTTGATGGTTCGGCATCCCGCCAGCAATCTGAAACACGATCACTCTATCGACCACCCCCGACAGGTGGCTGATCAGAACACTTCCCGCACCGAAGGAGTGCACCCTCGCATGACATCGACACTGGCCGCCCGGCCTCGGGCACAGACCATCCACCGACCGGAATTCGCGCTGGGCGCACTGGCACTCGGCGCGTTCGGCATCGGCCTGACCGAGTTCGTCATCGTGGGACTGCTGGGCGTGCTCGGCGACGACCTGTCCATCTCGGTGCCCACGGCCGGCCTGCTGATCTCCGGCTACGCCGCCGGAGTCGCCGTCGGCGCGCCGCTGATGACCGCGCTGGGTGCCCGCGTGCCGCGCAAGACGATGCTCGCGGCGCTGATGGGCCTGTTCATCGCGGGCAACCTGCTCTCGGCGGTGGCCCCGAACTACGAACTGCTGCTGGCCGGCCGGATCGTCGCCGCGCTCACGCACGGCGCGTTCTTCGGGATCGGCTCGGTCGTGGCCGCCGGTCTGGTCGCACCCGAGCGCCGCGCCAGCGCCATCGCCACCATGTTCACCGGGCTCACACTGGCGAATGTCGCGGGGGTGCCGTTGGGTACGGCGCTCGGCCAGGCTTTCGGCTGGCGTTCGACATTCTGGGCCGTGACCGCGGTCGGTGTGGCCGCGCTGGTCGCCGTCCTGGCGCTGGTGCCATCGCAGCCGCGCGAATCCGTCGATCTGCGACAGCAAGTGGCGGTGTTCGCGCGAGCACAGGTGTGGCTGGCGCTGGTGATCACCGCGCTCGGCTTCGGCGCCGTCTTCGCGGCGTTCACCTTCTTCGAACCGATCCTCACCGAGGTGACCGGCCTGCCGGACGCCGCGGTGCCCTGGCTGCTCGTGGTGTTCGGCGTGGGCCTGTTCGGCGGCAATATCGTCGGCGGCAGGCTCGCCGACCGCGCGGTGCTGCCCACGCTGCTCGGCGCGCTGACCGCGCTCACCGCGGTGCTGGTGCTCTTCGCCGTTGTCGCCGGTCACCCGGCCGGGGCCACCCTGGCCATCCTCGCCCTCGGTGCGACCGGCTTCGCCATCGTCCCGGCCGTGCAGA
The DNA here is from genome assembly GCF_042672005.1 of Nocardia sp. NPDC127579. Lineage (NCBI taxonomy): Bacteria > Bacillati > Actinomycetota > Actinomycetes > Mycobacteriales > Nocardiaceae > Nocardia > Nocardia sp. NPDC127579. The sequence continues at coordinate 15,605 of NZ_JBHXVZ010000004.1, forward strand.
TGCGTGTGCTCGATACCGCGGGCCGCGAATCGGCGCTGGGCTCGGCGGCCAATATCTCCGCCTTCAATATCGGCATCGCCGCCGCCTCGTGGCTCGGCGCGGCCGCCATCGACCGGGGCCTCGGGCTCACCGCGCCCGTCTGGATCGGCGCCGGTCTGGCGGCCGCCGCACTGGTCACCACCCTTGTCTCCCGCGCGCTCGATCGCCGCGGGTAACCCCACTATCGAGAATCGAACGAGACCATGCATGTCTGGAAGAAGATGATGACCGCGACCGCAGCGATCACCGCCACCATCGCCACCGCTGCCTGCACCGGCGCCCCGGCCGCGCCCGGCGGGGAAACGAGTACCGCCTGGTCGGTGCCGATGCAGCAGCCGAGCACCGGCTTCGAACCGAACTGGTCCCTGGACGGTTTCGCGGATCAGACGCTGCGGCAGGTCGTCCGGGTCACCACCGGTGGTGACACCGCGCGGATCACGCTGTCGAACCGGTTCGGCCGCAACGATCTCCGGATCGCGGCCGCCACCGTCGGCCGCACCGAGTCCGGTGCCCGCGTGCAGCCGGACAGCCTGCGCCCCTTGCGTTTCCAGGGCAGCGACACCGCCACCATCGCGCCCGGCGCCGATCTGACCAGCGATCCCGCCGAATTACGCCTGGCCCCCTCGGAATCCGCGACCATCACGCTCTACCTGGCCGAGCCGACGGGACCGGCCACCTTCCACGCCCAGGGCTACGCGACCTCGTACCGGGCCGCGGGCAACCAGGCCGGTGTCGCCGACTCCGCCGCCTTCACCGATACCACGCACTCCTGGTACTTCCTGTCGAGCGTGCAGCTCAGCGGCGGCTCGGCTCCGGCGGATTCGATTGTCGCGTTCGGTGATTCGATCACCGACGGATTCGGCTCCGACAACGACGGCAACAACCGCTATCCCGACGCACTCGCGGATCGCCTGGCTGCCGCCGGGACGCCGCGCGCGGTGCTGAACGCGGGGATCGGCGGCAATACCCTGCTCAGCGATTCGCCGTGGTACGGCGAGAGCGCGGTGCGCCGCTTCGATCGTGATGTATTGGCGCACAACGGTGTCAGTACCGTCGTGCTCCTGGGCGGGCTCAACGACATCGGCTTCTCGGAGGTGGATCTGCCGACCTACAAGCCTAATCCGGTGGTGTCGGTGCAGCAGTTGATCGACGCCTACCGTGACTTGATTGCTCGTGCCCATCGCGCGGGGCTGAAGGTCGTCGGCGGAACGCTGCTGCCGATGAAGGGGGCCGAGTACTACACCCCGACATCGGCCGCCAAGCTCCGTGCCCTGAACGAATGGATCCGCACCGGTGGCGAATTCGACGTGGTCGCCGATTTTGCGGCCGCCGTCGCCGATCCCGCCGATCCGGACCGCCTGAACCCGGCGTTCGACTCCGGAGATCACAAGCATCCGAACGCCGCCGGATACCGCGCCATGGCGGCGGCGGTGGACCTGAACGCGATCTGATCCGCTCGAACCCGGCCCTGGTTTCCCCGCGCGGGGAAACCAGGGCCGGTTCGCTATGCGGGGCCCGGTGTGCCGGGGCAGGTGAGGTTCGCGTTGAAGGCGCTGCCGACGGCCGCGCAGATCAGCGGGCCGCCGAACAGCAGACGCTCCAGGCCGACCCCGGAACCGGTCTCGCCGGAGCCGGTGGTGGTGGCACCGGTCGCGGAGCCGCTGGCGGATCCGGTGCTCGCGCTGCCGGTTCCGATCTCGACGCCGGCGTGGGCTCCCGGACTACCGGCGAGCACGGCCGCCCCGACGATGGCTGTGATGACCGCCGAACGCTTCACGAACCCATGTCTCTCTGATCGATCCACGGGCGCCGATCCTGGCGCGCCCGTCCTGACGTTCGCAGTGTACGGAGCCGGGTCCGGGCGTGCGTCGAATTTCGAATAATCGATGTTTCACATTGTCTGCTGGAATCGGTCGCTGAACAGCCCGCCCACTTCGACGACCGCGTGGGCGCCGGGGCCGGTGGTCTCGAAGTACTCGGCCGGTAGTACCCGGTGTCGCGCGGCGACGAAGGTGGCGGGAACGGTTTCGATCTTGGTGTTCAGAGCTCGGACATTCGCGTTGTACAGCCGTCTGGCGGCCGCGATCCGATCCTCGATATCGCTCAATTCCTGCTGCAACGCCCGGTAATTGCCGACCGCCTGCACGGCGGGGTACGCCACGGACTGGATGTGGAGCCGTCCCAGTGCCGTGGTCAGCGCGTTCTCCGCGCTCACCCGCGAGCCGACATCGATGCCGGTCGCGCCCGACTGGGCGGCGCGCGCGGCATTCGTCACGGCCAGCAGCGTGTCGTGCTCGAACGCCGCGGCCTGCTCGACCGTCGCGACCAGGTTCGGCACCAGGTCGTGGCGGCGCTGTAGTTCGACGTCGACCTGCTGCCACGACTCGGTGACCAGATTCCGCAATCGCACGAAGTCGTTGTAGGCGGCTCGATACCACCCCAGGGCGATCAGCCCCACGACTACGGGGACGGCGGTGATGACGAGGGCGCTCATGCCATATTCCTTTCGAGAACGGTGCTGACGGCGGATCCGGGCGTCGCGTGATCGAGCCAGACGAAGCGCGGAATGCCCTCGGCGACAATCCGCATCAGATCGAAGATCTCGCCGATCTCGGGTGGCCGGTTGCCGAGCGTGGTGACCCCGACCAGCAGATTGCCGACGATCTCGAGCTTGGTGAGCTTCGCCGCCGGAGAACGCCGGCCCAGTTCCACCAGTCGTTCGATCGTGCGCGGGGTGCACACCGCATGCGCGAACGCCGGATTCGCGCAGTACACGCTGAATTGCTCGTTGAAATCGGAGGATTCGAACAGCACCCGATCGCCGGCGGTGGTGTCCAGATTCGGCCCCATCGTCAGGCGCGGCAGGGTACCGGGCAACTCCAGCACGAAGATATTGCGGTAGTGGGTGCTGACATTGATCCAGTTGTTGTGCAGCCAGGTCAGATGGAAGAAGCTGGCCGGATAGCGGCCGAGGGGGCCGCGCATCGCGTCGCGCACCCGGAAGCGCCGGGCTCGGCCGATGGTGAACGGCGGGAAGTCCCACTGGGGCACCGGCCAGTCGGCGCTTCGCTGGTAGAAGAAGCCGTGCGCCTCGGCCCACTGTGCCGTCCACCGCTTGCGGAACGCTTTCACCAGGACACCCGACGGCAGGAACGCCAGCAGCGGAGTGGCGGGCAACAGCAGCCATGAGATCGGCCGGCCGTGCTCGCGCCACCAGAGGAATTGCAGGACCACCAGGACGACGAGGGTCAGTACCGTCAGCGCGTTGAGAACCCGCGGTCGCGCCCAGGCCGGACCGCTCCAGCCACTCGATTCCAAGCTATCGGCCGTGTCGGCCATCGTGCTCCCCTCACCCGTCTATCGCTCAGTATGTCGCCTAGAGGATCGTCGCCGAAGCTTGCGAACTCCTTGGCTGCGAGTTAAGGGGTGCTGACGGGAGAGGCCCAGGCCGGGAAATACTCCCTGAACTGGCCTCTTAGGGTCCCCGGCGTCCCAGCATACGAACCACGAAATCCTGGTCATGGGGCCGCAAATCGTGATTCGGCAGGTCGGGACCGTTGTGCGGCAGGTTCTGCGATTCGGTGTCGGTGATCAGATAGCTGTGTTGGCGTATTGATGATGGGAACGGACGACATCAGGATCTGGGTGGTCCGTGGCCAGGGCGCTTGCGTCAGTCCTACGCGGCTCGGACTCCGCCCGATAATGGCTCCATTCTCGTTCGTTCAAATCGGCTCTGCGGGGGCCACTACGGTGCGTTTAGTTCGGTGATGAGTTCTTCGACGTGAGCACGGATCTGGTCGCGGATGGGTCGGACGGCGTCGAGGCCTCGGCCTGCGGGGTCGTCGAGTTTCCAGTCCCGGTAGTCCACGCCGGGGAAATAGGGGCAGGCGTCTCCGCAGCCCATGGTGATGACAACGGTGGAGGACTCCACGGTGTCGGGGGTGAGGATTTTCGGGGTCTGGTCTGTGATGTCGATCCCGACCTCGCGCATGGCTTCCACGGCAGCGGGGTTGAGAGTCTCGGCTGGAGCCGACCCAGCGGAGCGGACCTCGATGGTGTCACCGGCGAGGTGTGTGAGGAAGCCTTGGGCCATTTGTGAGCGTCCGGCGTTGTGGACGCACACGAACAAGACGCTGGGCTTGGAAACCATCGTGGTGGTGAGCCTTTCTGAGTGCCGCTGCGTTCAGCGCGGAGTGATGTGCAATTCGGTGAGCAGAGATTCCACCCGGTCCCGGATCTTGCTCGCGGAGCTCACGGACGACTCGCGTGCGAGGCGGGTGGCGGCGGTTTGAGGGCGAGTTGCTGGTCGATGGCGAGATCATCGCGTACGGAGTTGGGGTGTGCGAGGGGGCTGGCACTCATGGCAGATTTCCATTGCTGTGCGCGCTGTCGGAGGTGTGGTGATTTCGGTGAGCAGCTGCCCGACGCGGGCGGCGATGTCGTCGCGGACCAAACGCATGCGTTCGATGCCGTCGATGCCGCGTTCGGAGGGTTCGTCGGTGTCCCAGTTGAGGATTCGCACACCGTCGACGGGGGCGATGTGCGCTTCACGGCCCAGGGTCACCACCACATCGACCGCGCGCAGCAGGCGTGGGTCGACAGGTTTGGGTGTCTCGGCGCGGATGTCGACGCCGACTTCGAGCAGCGCCTCCACTGACAGCGTGTTGAGGTCGTTGCCCGGAGCGGTACCCGCGGAATAGGCGTCGACCCGGCCTTTGGCGGTGTGTCGCATCAGACCGGCGGCCATTTGTGATTTGCCGCCGTTCTTGACGCACACGAACAGCACCGACGGCGTCGTCATGGCCGCGTCGCCCTCTGCTCGACCGGCGCGGCGGGCGCGGCTGGGAATCGTTTGCGCAGGGCGAGCGAGACATAGACCAGGGCGACGAGGACAGGGACCTCGATCAGCGGGCCGACGACGCCGGCGAGGGCTTGGCCGGAGGTGGCGCCGTAGGTGGCGATCGCGACGGCGATGGCGAGTTCGAAGTTGTTGCCTGCCGCCGTGAAGGCGAGGGTGGTGGTGCGTTCGTAGCCCAGGCCGAGGAGTGCGCCGAGGAGGTAGCCGCCGCCCCACATGAGTGCGAAATAGGCCAGTAGGGGGATCGCGATCCGCACCACATCTAGCGGTTGGGAGGTGATCTGTTTGCCTTGCAGGGCGAACAGGATCACGATCGTGAACAGCAGTCCGTAGAGCGCCCACGGGCCGATGACGGGTAGCAGTTTGGACTCGTACCATTCACGGCCGCGGGCTTTTTCGCCGAAGCGCCGCGTCAGGTATCCGGCCAGCAGCGGGATGCCGAGGAAGATCAGCACCGATTTCGCGATCTGCCAGGGTGACGTGTCGATCGTGGTTTGTTCCAGGCCGAGCCAGCCGGGCAGGACCGAGAGGTAGAACCAGCCCAGCACGGCGAACATGATGACCTGGAAGATCGAGTTCAGCGCCACCAGCACGGCGGCGGCCTCGCGGTCACCGCAGGCCAGGTCGTTCCAGATGATGACCATCGCGATGCAGCGCGCGAGCCCGACGATGATCAGCCCAGTGCGGTATTCGGGAAGATCCGGCAGCAGCAGCCAGGCGAGCGCGAACATCAGCGCTGGGCCCAGCACCCAGTTCAGGACCAGCGACCCGATGAGGAGTTTGCGGTCGCCGGTGACGGTCTCGAGGCGGTCGTAGCGGACCTTGGCCAGCACCGGATACATCATGATCAGCAGGCCGAGGGCGATCGGCAGCGAGATGCCGTCGATCTCGACCGCGCTCACTGCGTCGCCGAGGCCGGGGATCAGTCGGCCCAGCAGCAGCCCGGCGGCCATGGCGACACCGATCCACACCGGCAGAAACCGGTCCAGGGTGGACAGTTTGGCGACGACTGCACCGTGTTCGGGGCTTGTCGTGGTGGCGCTCACGCGTTCACCTGCTCGGCCGCGCCGCTTTCGACCAGCAGGACATCCGAGAGTCGTTGCAGGGCTTCGGGAACGACTCGGTAGTACACCCAGGAGGCGCGTCGTTCGCTGTCGAGCAGCCCGGCTTCACGCAGCACCTTGAGGTGATGGGAGATCGTCGGCTGGGTCACCTCGAACCCATCGGCGATATCGCAGACGCAGGCTTGCCGGCCTTCGCGGGCAGCGATCGCGCTGAGCAGTCGCAGCCGCACCGGGTCCGAGAGTGCCTTGAACACGCTCGCCAGCTCGGCGGCGGTGGTTTCGGTCAGCGGTTCGCGCACGATCGGTGCGGCGGAGCACACCTGGACCGGGGTGATCGGCAGCTTCGACTTCGACATGCGCCTATATTGACAGATATCGATCCCACGGCCAAGCGAACAACCGGTGAACCGTTCCCGATGCCGTCGTCGGTACTCATCGTGATTGCTTCTTCTCCAGCGGTGTGGGAACGGTTTCGAGTCGGTGGAGGTGGCGGGCCACGTGCGCGGCGTCGCGGCCGACGCCGCGCAGTGAGTTCGAGGACGGGCTGCGTTGCCACTCGAGGCCGAGGTAGCCCAGCCCGGGGCAGGTGGTGGAGATGCCTCGGCGGTGCCGCGGTGCGCCGCTATCGGTGAGTGTGCCGAGGTCGTGCAGGTAGGGGTAGTGCGGGGTGTAACCGGTTGCCAGGATGATCGCGTCGGCTCGGGTGCGGCTGCCGTCGCCCCAGATCACAGCATCGGTGTCCAAGGCGGTGAACATTGCTCTGGCGGAGGGTTTCCCGGCGGAGATGGCGGCCTGGTAGCGGCCGGTGTCGAACACCGGCTGAGTGGGTGGGGTGCGCAGCAGCGGGCCGATCGGCAGGGAGTCGAAGCGGGTGAGGTGGGACCAGAAGTGCACATCCCGTCCGAAAGGACGTTGCGGGAAGAACTTCACCGGCGCGCGGCTGGCGAGCGTCACGGTGGCGTGTTCGGCGAGTTCGACGCCGATTTGGACCGCGGAGTTCCCCGCGCCGACCACGATCACCTGCTGGCCCTGGAACTCGATCGGTGCGCGATACCGGCTGGCGTGCAGGATTTTGCCGGTGAACTCGTCCTGGCCGGGCAAGGTGGGCAGGTGGGGCGAGGCGAAGCTCCCCGATGCCGCGACCAGCCGAGGCGCGGTGAATGTGGATCCGGCGGCGGTGTGGGCGATGAAGCCCGCATCGTCGTGGTCGACGGTCTGGACTCGCTGGCCGGTATGGATGTCGACGTCCAGCGTGGCGGCGTAGGCCCGTAGGTAGTCGGTGACCTCGTCGCGGTGCGGGTAGCGATTGGGGTCGCCGGGGAACGAAAGACCGGGCAGCCCACTGTATTCGGCGGGTGAGAACAGGGTGAGACTGTCGTAATAGCGGGGCCAAGACCCGACCGGCTCGTCACCTGCTTCCAGCAGCGCGACAGCCAGGCCGCGCCGCTGGAGGTGGTAGGCGGCTGCGAGTCCGGACTGCCCGCCACCGACGATGAGGGCATCGTAATCGCTTGTCACAGAGAATCCTCGAGGTTTGATCGGGACGGACCCGCGGCGGTGCCGGTGAGCACTGCGAGGACAGCGGCGGCGGCGAGGATGAGGTAGGCGTGGGCGTAGCTGCCAGTCCACGCGGACAGGACCGTCCCAGCCCAAGGAGCGAGCGCCATCACGATTACCACCGGGGCGCAGAGCAGACCGTTGAGCCGTCCGTAATGGGTTGCGCCCCACCGGTCGGTGATCGCGGTGGCCTGGATCAGGGTGAAGACCCCGCGTACCAGCCCGGCACCCACCGAAACCACGATCAACGCGACGACGCCGGTGACGAGCCCTAGCAGCGCGGTCGCGGCGGCGGTCGCGGCCAGGATCACCAGGGTGCGGGTGAGCACGCTGGTACGGGCCGCGAACGGCAGGTAGCCGATGCGTCCCAGCACCTGCCCGGCACCCCCGAGCCCGAGCGCCAGCGCCGCCAGTGACGGGGAGAAGCCTTGCTCTCGTAGGAGCGGGACGAGGTTGAACACGCCCCCGGAGGTGGCGAACGCAGCCAGGCACAGCGTGATCACCAGCATGCCGAATCCGCGACTGCGCGCGATAACAGTGTGATCGGCGAACGAGTCGTGGGCAGGTGCCGGTGGGTGCGGCCAGGGACCCCGCAGCCCTAGCCAGTGCGCCGGGATCGTCACCATCGCCAGCACGAGGGCGAGCACGAGATAGGTTGTGCGCCAGTCGCTGCGGGAGTCGAGCGCTGCGGTCAGTGGCGCGAAAACCGTGCTTGCGAGACCGGCGGCGAGGGTGAGGATCATCAGCGCCTTCAACCTGCCCTCACCCCACCAGCGAGTCAAGGCCGCGAACGCCGGTGGATACAGCGTTGCTCCCATCGCCACCCCGGCTAGCAGCCAGCCGAGAAAGAACACCGGCAGGTTCGGGCTGACCGCGATGACGAGCACCGAGGTGACGCCGAGGACCGACCCGAGGGTCATGACGGTGCGGGGCCCGATCCGGTCCAGGATCCGCCCGACCGGAATGCCGGTGAGCGCGGCAGCGAGCTGGCCGAGAGAGAACGCCGCAGTGATCGTGGGCAGCGACCAACTGGTGTCGCCGGAGATGGAGACCGCCAGGACGGGGAAGGCGTAGAAGAGGATGCCCCAGCTGGTGATCTCGGTCAGGCACAGCACCACCAGCACCCGGCGCAGACCAGCCCGGGCCAGGGAGCCGGTCCGCGCATCGATGTCGAGGTCGAGCATCGGATCAGTTGCTGCCGCGCACCGAGTCCAGCGAAATCAGTTCCGGGGCAGGGCTACCGCCACAGCAACCAGCACCGGAGCTCAACGCGGTCACCTCGACGGAGCCGGGTTCGTCGAAGATACCCGCGCCACCGCACACGCCGGTGTCGGGCAGGCTCAGCTCGACGCGTGCAGCGGATTCGTGGTCACCGGCCAGCGCGGCGGCAATGGACCGGACCTGCTCGTAGCCGGTCAACGCCAGGAACGTCGGTGCACGCCCGTAGCTCTTCATTCCGGCCAGATAGAAGCCCGGCTCCGGGTGTGAGAGTTCGTTCACGCCATGCGGGTACACCGTCCCGCACGAGTGCACGTTCGGGTCGATCAGCGGGGCCAGTTCGATCGGGGCTTGAAGCACCGGATCCAGACCCAGCCGGATCTCCGACAGCCACGACAACTCCGGGCGGAATCCGGTCAACGCCACGACCTGATCCACGTCCTCGATCCGTGCACCGGCCTCGGCCACCAACGCGACTCGGCCGTCGGTGGCGGGTTCGACTGTGGCGGTACGGAATCCGGTCACTACCCGCAACAGGCCGTCGTCGAGGGCTTGCTCGGCGCGCAACCCGAGCGCGCCACGCGCGGGAAGTTGATCGGCGGCACCGCCGCCGAAGGTATTGCCGATCTCCCCGCGTCGCAGCACCCAACTCAGGCGAGTGCCCGGCTCGGACTTCGCCAACCCGGCCAGCGCCACGATCGCGGTCAACGCCGAGTGACCGCTGCCCGCGATCACGGTGTGCTTACCGGCATAGCGGGCGCGGACCGTCTCGTCCTCGAGGTCGGGCACCCGATACGAGATCGCCTTGGCCGCAGCGGTTTCCCCGAGCGCGGCCAGGCCGTCGCCGCCGAGCGGATTCGGTGTGCCCCATGTGCCGGAGGCGTCGATCACCGCGCGGGCCGGCACCCGCTCCTCGCGACCGTCGGCGCGCCGGATCCGCACGATCAGCGGTTCGGAGTCACGTCCGGCATCGACCACTCGGTCGCGGCCCCGCCGGGTGACGCCGACAACCTCGGTTTCCAGGTGGACGATGTCGTCTCCGAGCGCCTCGGCCAACGGAATCAGGTATTCACCGGCCCACTGCTGTCCGGTCGGGTAGGAATCCGGTTGCGGGCCAACCCAGCCCGCGGTCTCGAGCAGCCGCCGTGCGGCCGGAGCTACGAGTTCACCCCAGCGGGAGAACAACCGCACATGGTTCCACTCGGCCACCGCCGCACCCGCGGTCGCGCCGCGTTCGAACACCAGCGGGGTCAAGCCGCGCTCGCGCAGCTCGGCCGCCGCGGCCAGGCCGACCGGCCCAGCTCCGATTACGACCACGGGCAGCTCGTTCATCACAGATCCTTTCATCGACATCCATCGATTCATTGACCTGGACTCTATCGGTGTTTGTCGATGAATACAACCATTGATGCATGTCGATATAGTGTGGGGTATGACGTCGCTGGATATGCCGGTCCTCCGCACCGACGCCCGGGCGAACATGCTCCCGGTCGCCGAAGCGACCACCTACGCCGGCTGGTTCGCCTGCCTGGCCGACCCCACCCGCGTCCGACTGCTCCATCATGTCGCCGCCCGCCCCGCCGGCATCACGGTCGGCGAGCTCGCCGAAGCCCTCGGCGTCGGACAGCCCACGGTGTCCCACCACGTCCGCAAACTCGTCGATGTGGGGTTCGTCAACGTCCACAAGGACCGCACCAGCACCGTCGTCACGGTCAACCCCGCCTGCTGCACCGGCCTACCGCACGCCGCCGACGCGGTCATGGGCGTCCTCCCGCCGCGGCCCTGCTGCCCCGTCGACATCCCCGACGACGTCACCGTGCGCGCGATGACCGACGACGACTGGGACGCGGTGCTGCGCATCTACGGCGAGGGAATCGCCACACGCAACGCCACCTTCGAAACCGAGGTCCCCGACCGCGCCGACCTCGACGCCAAATGGCTGACCGGGCATCGCTGGGTCGCCGTGATCGACGACCAGGTCGTCGGCTGGGCCGCGCTCACGCCGGTTTCGGCGCGCGACTGCTACCGCGGAGTCGCTGAAACCTCGGTCTATGTCGCCGACGGGATGCGCGGACGTGGCGTCGGCAAGGCGTTGGTTCGCGCCCAGGTCATCGCCGCCGACGAGGCCGGACTGTGGACGTTGCAGACCTCGATCTTCCCGGAGAACCGCGCCAGCATCGCCCTGCATCACTCCGCGGGTTTTCGCACTCTCGGCGTCCGGGAACGGATCGCCCGACTCGACGGAATCTGGCGCGACACAGTCTTTCTGGAGCGGCGCAGCGGCACCTGAACAGCCGGGTGCTCTGTGCTGCGAAGTCGGAAGAGTTCGAGCAAGCAGAAGGCCCAGGCAAGAGAATCATCTCTGGCCTGGGCCTCTTGGGGTGGCTGACGGGACTCGAACCCGCGACAGCCAGGATCACAACCTGGTGCTCTACCAACTGAACTACAGCCACCATCGCCGGTTTGCACCGGCGGGATAGATACTAGCGTGTGGACCCCGAGGATCCCTAATCGGCCTTTGGGGCGGCGTTGACCTGGGCGGATGCGGTGACGTCGGCGGCTACGGCGGCGATCTCGGTGGTGGAGGGGCCGGGTGGGGCGACGAAGGCGGTGCGGCGGTAGTACTCGAGTTCGCGGATGGATTCCTTGATGTCGGCCAGGGCGCGGTGGGTCAGGCCCTTCTCGGGCTGGCCGAAGTAGATGCGCGGGTACCAGCGGCGGCACAGCTCCTTGATCGAGCTCACATCGATCATGCGGTAGTGCAGGTGCTGGTCCAGGGCGGCCATGTCACGAGCCAGGAAGCCGCGATCGGTGGCGATCGAGTTACCGGCCAGGGGAGCGGTGCCCGCGACCGGGATGAACTCACGGATGTAGGCGAGGACCTGCTGCTCGGCCTCCTCCAGCGTGACGGTGGAGCGGCGCACCTCATCGGTCAGGCCGGAGCGGGCGTGCATGTCGGCGACCACGGGGGGCATCGCGGCGAGCGCCGCGTCGTCGGCGTGGATGACGATGTCCACGCCCTCACCGAGAATATTGAGGTCGCTGTCGGTCACGAGCGCGGCCACCTCGATCAGCTTGTCGCTGTCGAGACGCAGGCCGGTCATCTCGCAATCCATCCACACCACTAGTTTGTCGGACATCTCGGCAACACTAGTAGCAACCGGTGCGCGAGTTGGTGCCGACGCCGTCGCGGTGCACCCGGTTCGACCGTGATGGCGGGGATAGAGTTTCGGCAGCGGTCCGGTTCCATGGTTCGAGGCAAGCGTTTTCGGTACGACAGCAATCTGCTAGCAGACGGAGGACGTTATGGACACAGCATCGCGCGGCGATTCCATGGGGGGCGGCGGTCGGGCGGCGGGTGGGCCGAGCCCTCAGGAGAAGGCAGCGGCGGCGCGAGCGGCGGCGGCGGAAGCGGCGCGGGTCGCGGCCGAGGCGCAGGCTGCGGCGGAGGCGGCCGAACGCGAGCTGGCCGCGGCGTCGGAGACCCCACCGGCCGAACAACCGGGCTCACCGCACGCGCAGCAGATCGCCGCGGGTTACGCCTTCGAGGGCGCGGCGCTGGAACTGGGCACCGTACTCGTCGACGGCGCAGTGGATCCGACTGCGCTGGTAAGGATTCCGATGCGCACGCTGAACCGGCACGGCCTGGTGGCGGGCGCGACCGGTACCGGCAAGACGAAAACACTGCAGGGCATCGCCGAGCAACTGTCGGCCGCGGGTGTGCCGGTGGTGTTGGCCGACATCAAGGGTGACCTGTCCGGTTTGAGCCGGCCGGGGGAGTCGAACGAGAAGCTGGCCGCCCGGGCGCGGGAGACCGGCGCGACCGACTGGGCGCCGAGCGGATTCCCGACGGAGTTCGTCTCGCTGGGCACCGGCGGTGTCGGCGTGCCGATCCGCGCCACCATCACCGCGTTCGGCCCGGTGCTGCTCAGTAAGGTGCTGGGGCTCAACGACACTCAGGAGTCCACGCTCGGGCTGATCTTCCACTGGGCCGACCAGCAGGGGCTGGCGCTGCTCGATCTGAAGGACCTGCGCGCGGTCATCACCCACCTGACCAGCCCGGAGGGCAAGGCGGATCTGAAGGGGATCGGCGGTGTGTCGGCGCAGACGGCGGGCGTGATCCTGCGCGCGCTGGTCAATCTGGAGAGCGAGGGTGGCGACACTTTCTTCGGCGAACCGGAACTGGATCCGGCGGATCTGGTCCGCATGGCCGGTGGGCAGGGTGTGATCACGCTGTTCGAACTGGGTGCCCAGGCGGCCCGGCCGGTGATGTTCTCCACCTTCCTGATGTGGGTGCTGGCCGATCTGTTCCAGACGCTGCCCGAGGTCGGTGATGTGGACAAGCCCAAGTTGATCTTCATCTTCGACGAGGCGCATCTGCTGTTCGCCGATGCGTCCAAGGCGTTCCTGGATCAGGTGGAGCAGACGGTCAAGCTGATTCGTTCCAAGGGGGTCGGGGTGTTCTTCTGCACCCAGTTGCCAACGGATATCCCGAATTCGGTGCTCTCCCAGCTGGGTGCGCGGATCCAGCACGCGCTGCGCGCGTTCACCCCCGATGATCAGAAGGCGCTGTCGAAGACCGTGCGCACCTACCCCAAGTCCGAGGCCTACGACCTGGAATCGGCGCTCACCTCGCTGGGGACCGGCGAGGCGATCGTGACGGTGCTGTCGGAGAAAGGGGCCCCGACTCCGGTGGCGTGGACCAGGATTCAGCCGCCGCGCTCGCTCATGGACACGATCGGCGCCGAGGGGATCCACTCCCGCGCGCTGTCGAGCGCGCTGTACGCCAAGTACGGCCAGACCATCGACCGTGAATCCGCGTCGGAGATCCTGGCGGCGAAATTGGCCGCCGCCGCACCGGAGGCGGCGCAGGCACCGCCGCCGCCGGGCCGATCCCGGCAGGCCGAGGAGGACAGCGCCGCCGATCGGATCATGAAGAATCCGGCGGTCAAGAGCTTCCTGCGCTCGGCAGCGACGGCCGCGGGCCGTGAGATCAGCCGCAGCATTTTCGGCACCCGCCGCCGCTGACGCCGGATCCACCTCCCGGATGGGCGATTTGCGGTATTCGCCCGTTATGATGCTCGGCTGGGAGGTTGAGTCTTGTCAGCAGGATTGTGGATCGCCGTGCTCGTGGTGGCGGCGATCGGGTTCGTCGGCATGGTGTGGCTGGCGATCCGGAGCAAGCGGCACGACCGGCTGGGCGGCATGTGGGGCGGCATCGCCGGAGCGCTCGTGACGCTGTTGGTGCTGGGCGTCGGTGTGGTCGGGTTGGTGAACGCGCTCAACCCCACCGAGCCCGGACCCTATCTGGCCAAGCACTATCAGCGTGCCGCGCAATTGGACGACCGGCTGGGCGGGAAGGTGTACACGACCGGCAAGAAGGTCGACCAGGTCGAGCAGGCCGTCAGCAAGGCCGTGACACCCGTTGCCACGCACCGGGGCCGGGACAACACCGTGTATCTGCGCTACGACCAGTGGCTGGTGGCGATCAGCGCGTTCACCGGGGGCACGAAGATCGATCTCGATTCCTACGACAACGGGTATCGACGCCACCGCAGCGGCCTGGCCGATTCGAATTGGCCGTCCACCTCCACTGCCTCCAGTTCCAACGGCGGCAACAACTCTGGCAAGTAGCGGCTCAAACAGCTAGGAGAAGGACATGCTCGCCGATCTGGCCCGCGACGGCGGTGCGGCGCTGGCATACAGCACGGTCGGGATCGCCCTGATCGCACTGGGTTTCGTGCTGGTCGATGTGATCACCCCCGGAAATCTGCGGCAGCAGATCTGGGTGGACCGCAATCCGAACGCGGCGCTGCTCGCCGCATCCAATGTGCTCGGTGTCGGAATCATCGTGGCCATCGCCATCTGGACCTCCGACGGCGGCATCGGCCGCGCGCTCGCGGCCAGCGTGGTGTACGGCCTGATCGGGCTGGCGGTGATGGCCGTGGCCTTCGTGCTGCTCGACCTGCTCACGCCCGGAAAGCTGGGCGAACTGCTGGTGGACGACAGCACCGGACGCAATCCGGCCGTGTGGGTGTCGGCGGCGCTGCACATCGCGGTGGCGCTGGTCGTGGCCGCCGGCCTGTCCTAGATGCCTTCGACCCCGCGGGCGGCCCGGCTCGGGCTGCTGTTCACCGTATTCATCTGTGCCGCCTGCGGTTTGGTGTACGAGCTGGCCCTGGTGACGCTCGGCAGCTTCCTGATCGGCGATACCGCGGTGCAGGCCTCGGTCGTGCTCAGCGTGATGATCTTCGCGATGGGGGTCGGCGCGCTGGTCGCCAAACCGCTACAGCGGTGGGCGGCACCGGCTTTCGCCACCATCGAACTGGCGCTGGCGGTGGTGGGCGGGTTCTCGGTGATCCTGCTCTACGCGGCCTTCGCCTGGTTGAAGATCTACACCGGCGCGCTGGTACTGGTGGCCTTCGTGATCGGCGCCCTGGTCGGCGCCGAGATCCCGCTGCTCATGGTGTTGTTGCAGCGGATTCGGAAGCAGGCCGCCGGGTCGGCGGTGGCGGATCTGTTCGCCGCCGACTACATCGGGGCGCTGCTGGGCGGCTTGGCTTTTCCATTCCTGCTGCTGCCGGTGTTCGGGCAGGTACGCGGCGCGCTGGTGGTGGGCGCGGTCAACGCGATCGCCGGACTCGTCCTGGTGTGCACGCTGTTCCGGCGGGAACTGGGCGCGCTCGCGCGCGGATTCCTCGCGGTGGCCGCGGTGCTGGTCGCGGCGGCACTGGGGGGAAGTTACCTGTACGCGGACCGATTCGAGGCCAGCGCGGAGCAGGCGCTGTTCGCCAGCCCCATCGTCTACAGCGAGCAGACGCAGTATCAGCAGATCGTGGTGACCCAGTCGGCGTCGCCGCTGCGGGAACTCGACACGCGGCTGTTCCTCAACGGCGATCTGCAATTCTCCTCGGTCGACGAGTACCGCTATCACGAAGCGCTGGTGCATCCGGCGTTGGCGGGGCAGCGGCGCACTGTGCTGGTGCTCGGCGGAGGTGACGGTCTCGCGCTGCGGGAGATCCTGCGCTACCCGGATGTCGAGCGGGTGACGCTGGTCGAGCTGGATCCGGCCATGGTGCGGCTGGCCCGGACCTTTCCGGCGCTGCGCGAGCTGAATCGGGCGGCCTTCGACGATCCGCGGGTCGAGGTGGTCAATGCCGACGCGTTCGGCTGGCTGCGCGACTGTGAGTGCCGATTCGACGCCGCCATCGTGGATTTCCCGGATCCGGACCAGACCGCGATCGCCAAGCTGTATTCACGCGAGTTCTACGGGTTGCTGATGCGCGCGCTGGAACCCGGTGGGGCGGCGGTGATCCAGTCCGGGTCACCGTTCTACGCGCCCATCTCGTTCTGGTGTATCGAGGCGACGGTGCGGGCGGCCGGGCTCTACACCCGGCCCTACCACCTGAACATTCCCAGTTTCGGGGACTGGGGCTTCGTGCTGGCCACCCGCTCGGACCAGGGTGCGCCGCGGCTGGACCCCATGATCCGCCCGCGCTCCCTGGACGCCGCGACGCTGGCGGCGGCGACCGTCTTTCCGCCCGATCGCCGCAGCACCGGCGATTCCGTGTCCAGCCTGCTGCATCCGGTCATCCTGGACTACAACCGCCGGGAATGGTCGACGCGTTAGCCGCCCAGTTTCTTGTAGGCGGCGCCGGCCACCACCGAGGTGATGGCGCGCGGACCGTACTGCCCGGCCAGGCTCATGCCCTTGCTGATCAGGCCCGGGACCACTCGCATCTTGTTGCGGGCGAGCGCGTCCAGGGTGATCTTCGCGGTGTGTTCGGCGGTGACCCAGATGAATTCGGGGATCTTGGTGCTGACTTCTTCCTGGTCGGGATTGTCGGTGCGGACCGGGCCCGGGGCCAGCAGCGTCACATTCACGCCGTATTCCTTCATCTCGCCGCGCAGCGATTCGGCCCAGGTGTTGGTGAACGCCTTGGACGCGGCGTAGGTGGCGTTGTTCGGGATCGGCATATTGCCCGCCGCCGAGCCGGTGACCAGGATGCCGCCCGCGCGTCGCTCGATCATGCCCGGCAGCACGGCCAGGGTGAGATCGTGCACCGCGACCGCGTTCAGTTCCATGATGTCGCGCTCGTAGGCCAGGTCGAGTTTCGCCAGCGGCCCGAAAGTGGCCACCCCGGCATTGTTGACCAGGATCGCGATCTCCCGCTTGGCCAGCTCGTCGGCCAGCGGCGCCCGCTGCTCCCGGTTCGCCAGATCCACCGCCCGCACCTCCGCGGTGATCCCGTGCGCCAACGTCAACCGCTCCGCCAACTCGGCCAGCAGATCGGCCCGCCGCGCCACCAGAATCAGCGAATACCCGCGCGCGGCGAGTTCAGCGGCCAGCGCCATCCCGATACCGGAGGAGGCCCCGGTAACGACAGCGCGGTTCTCGGAAGTAGGGGAAGGCAAGCTCACCCGTGTGAGCCTAGTGCGTGCCCCTGGCGCGGATCGAACGCTCAGGTGCGGAGCTGGTCCAGGATCTGGCGGACCTGGCGGTGGAAGGCGGATTCCAGGTCGGCGTTGGTGAACGGGGTGTCGGAGCTGACGACGGCGCTGATTTTGACGAAGACGTTGCTGTCGCGCACGAAGAGTTCGTGGGTGACGTAATGCGGGGCGCCGGGCAGGTCCTTGGAGGTGACGAAGTATGCCTGCTCGCCGAGGCCCTCCACCGGGCCGTGGCTACCGCCGTCGAGGCCGTAGACCCGAACGCTGCTCTCGCTGCGGTTCGTGAAGTAGAACGCGCTGTCGCAACAGCTTTCGGCGAAGTTGACGGTGATCCGCAGACTCGGCGGGACAATCACCGCGCCCGGTGTGTGCTCGGCTTCGAAGCTCATGTTGCATTGCAGTTCGCCGCCGCCGAGCGAGGGGAGCGCGTCCTCTTTCTCACCCTGTGGCGCCTGCTTCGGCGTGCGGCTCCAGCGGGCCATGACCGACGGGTCGAGCAGCGCGCAGGGATCGGTGACGAGCGCGACCGAATACGCGCCCTGCCAGGGTTTCGGGATGGTCGTCACCGGGCTCACGGTGCTGAAAGGCGGTGGCGCGGTCGCGATCGGCCGGTTGCTCCGGTCGGGCGAATCCGAGTTCGACGTCGCGACCGCCCGGACCGCCACGGCCCCGAGCACCACGACCAGCACGATCGCGGCGATGACCAGCGCGCGGTACTTGTTCGGCTGCGGGCCGTGCGGCGGCGGATAGCCGGATGGCGGCGGCCCGTAGGGGGCGCCGTAGGGCGGTTGCTGGTACGGACCCGGCGCGTAACCATGCGGCGGCTGCTGCCCGCCATGGAACTGACCTTGATTGCCGTACATGGCTCATCCCCCTGGATACCGCGAATACCGCAGCGATCGTAATGGGGCGGGCCGCAGCGAGTGCGACCCGCCCCACCGGATCAGAGGCGGGCGGCCAGCCGGGTGCCCTGATCGATCGCGCGTTTGGCGTCGAGTTCGGCGGCGAGTTCGGCACCGCCGATCAGGTGCGGGGTGATGCCGGCCGCGCGCAGCGGCTCCTCCAGGTCGCGGACGGATTCCTGTCCGGCGCAGACGATCACGTTGTCGACCGGGATCAGCTGGGGGCGTTCGTGCTTCTCGCCGAAGCTGATGTGCAGGCCGCTGTCGTCGATGCGCTCGTAGTTCACGCCGCCGACCTGCTCGACACCCTTGGCTTTGACGGCCGCGCGGTGCACCCAGCCGGAAGTCTTGCCGAGCCCCTTGCCGAACGCGGACGTCTTACGTTGCAGCAGTACGACTTCGCGGGCGGCGGGGGAGGGTTTGGGTGTGGCGAGTTGCCCGCGGACCTGTTCGTCCTCGGAGTCGACGCCCCACTCCTCTTTCCACTCGTCCAGCTTGAGCGTGGGATGTCCTTCGACGGTGAGGAATTCGGAGACGTCGTAGCCGATACCGCCCGCGCCGATCACGGCGACGCGCTTGCCGACCGGTTTGCCCTCGCGCACCAATTCGGCGTAGGACAGCACCATCGGATGATCGATGCCCGGGATCCGTGGGATCCGGGGCCGGACACCGGTGGCCAGCACGACCTCGTCGTAGCGCGCGGCGATCAGTTCCGCGGCGCTCACCCGCTTGTCGAGCACGACGTTGACGCCGTGCACCTCGAGCATCCGCGTGTAGTAGCGGATGGACTCGTTGAACTCCTCCTTGCCGGGAATCCGGCGGGCGATGTCGAACTGGCCGCCGATCTTGTCGTCGGCCTCGAAAAGGTCGACGCGGTGGCCGCGCTCGGCCAGGGCGACGGCGGCCGACAGCCCGGCGGGGCCCGCGCCGACCACCGCGACCCGTTTGGCCCGCCGGGTCGGCAGCAGCTTCAGTTCGGTTTCGTGACCGGCCCGCGGGTTCAACAGGCAGGAGACGGTTTTGTGCTGGAAGGCGTGGTCGAGGCAGGCCTGATTGCAGGCGATGCAGGTGTTGATCTCGTCGACCCGGTCCTGGGCGGCCTTGTTCACCCATTCGGGGTCGGTGAGGAACGGCCGGGCCAGTGAGATCAGCTGTGCGTCACCGCGAGTCAGGATCTCCTCGGCGATCTCCGGCATATTGATCCGGTTGGACGCGCAGACCGGGATGTTCACCCGCTGGGTGATCTTCGCGGTGAACTCGACGAAGGCCGCGCGCGGCACCGAGGTGACGATGGTCGGCACCCGGGCCTCGTGCCAGCCGATATCGGTGTTCAGGATATCGGCCCCGGCGGCTTCGAGTTCCTGTGCCAGCGCGACGATTTCGTCGAAGCTCTGCCCCTTCTCGACCAGCTCGGCCATGGACAGCCGGAACACGATGATGAAGTTCGGGCCGACCGCGGCGCGGGTGCGGCGCACGATCTCCACCGCGAGCCGGCGCCGGTTCTCGGCCGAACCGCCCCACTTGTCGGTGCGCTTGTTGGTGCGCGGCGCGAGGAACTGGTTGATGAAATATCCTTCACCGCCCATGATCTCGCAGCCGTCGTAGCCCGCGAACTGGGCCAGTTTCGCGCAGCGCGCGTAGTCGTCGATGGTCTGCTCGACGCCTTTGGCCGAGAGTGCGCGCGGGCGGAAGGGATTGATCGGCGCCTTGATCGAGGAGGCCGAAACATTGCCGGGCATATAGGAGTAGCGGCCCGCGTGCAGGATCTGGATGGCGATCTTGCCGCCGGCGTCGTGTACCGCCTTGGTGATGACGCGGTGCCGGTAGGCCTCGGTCTTGTTGGTGAGCTTGGCGCCGAACGGCAGCAGCCAGCCGGTGCGGTTGGGTGCGTAACCGCCGGTGATGATCAGGCCGACGCCGCCGCGGGCGCGTTCGGCGAAGTAGGCGGCCAGCCGGTTGGTGTCCCAGGCGCGGTCTTCCAGGCCGGTGTGCATCGAGCCCATCACCACGCGGTTGCGCAGCGTGGTGAAGCCGAGGTCGAGCGGCTCGAACAGGTGGGGGAACGAACTCATGCGCGAGCTCCATCTTCTTCGTCGGTCACCGCGCCCGGGGCTGACGGACGCAGGGCTTGCAGTACCTCGTCGCACCATTCGACGAACCCGGTTTCGACGCGGATACCGCCGCGCAGGACCAGGTACTGGTGCAGGGGTGTGCCGGAGAGCTGATCCGGCGCCGGGAAGTCCTTCTTCTCGAGCATGCGGTACACCTCGAGGCGTTGCGCGTGGTGGTCGCGCTGGCGGGCGACCTCGGTGCAGAGGGCTTCGATATCGCCGTGCGCGGCGGCGCGGATCTTCACGCCGAATTCGCTGCGCGGCAGGGCGGTGCTGGAGGGTTCGGCGATCCAGCGGGCCAGTTCGGCGCGGCCCTCGGGGTTGACCGAGTAGACCTTCTTGTCGGGTTTGCCGTCCTGGGCGACGATTTCGCAGTCGACCCAGCCGGATTCCTCCATGCGCTTGAGCACCCGGTAGATCTGCTGGTGGGTGGCGTTCCAGAAGTAGCCGATGGACTTCTGGAAGCGGCGCGCCAACTCGTAGCCGGAGCCGGCGCGCTCGGTCAGCGATACCAGCAGGGCATGTTCGAGCGCCATACCGACAGGTTAGTCGTAACACGCGGTACTATGCAACTGAGTGCATAGTGCCGGTGGGGTGTTGCGGCATTATGCTTCCGGCCATGACGGAGGTGGACGCCGGAACGACCGTGGGGCAGGCGGCCGGGCGTGGTCGGGTGCTGGCCTGGGCGCTGTGGGACTGGGGGTCCTCCGCATTCCACGCGGTGATTCTGACCTTCGTGTTCTCGGTGTACCTGGTGAAAGAGGTCGGCGACGATCTACCCGGCCGGATCTCGCCGGGTGCGTGGCTGGCTTTCGCGCTCGGGTTCGCCGGTTTCGTGGTCGCATTGACCGCGCCGGTGAGCGGGCAGTGGTTCGACGCCTCCGCGAAACGCAAACTCTCCCTGGGTGTCCTGACCGGTATCACCGTCGTGTCGATGGCGGCGCTGTTCGCCGTGCGCGATGACTACCGCGACCTGTGGCTGGGCCTGCTGCTGCTGGCGATCGGCTCGGCGGCCTTCGAACTGTCGAATGTGCCCTACAACGCCATGCTGCGCCAGGTATCCACCCCGGAGACGGTGGGCCGGGTCTCCGGATTCGGATGGGCCATGGGCTATTTCGGCGGCATCTTCCTGCTGCTGGCCTGCTACGTGGGCTTCATCTCCGGGGAGGGCGACCATCGTGGCGTGCTCGGCGTCGCGACCGCCGAGGGGCTCAATATCCGCCTGGTCGCCGTGCTGGCGGCGGCGTGGTTCGCGCTGTTCGCGCTGCCGGTCCTACTGGCGGTGCCGGAGCTCCCGCGCACCGCCGCGGATCCGGGCGCCGCGCGGGCCGGAATTCTGGACTCCTACCGAGTGCTGTGGCGAGACCTGCGGGCGCTGTGGGCCACCGACCGTCGCACCGTCGGGTTCCTGCTCGCCAGCGCGATCTTCCGCGACGGCCTGGCCGGGGTGTTCACCTTCGGTGCGGTGCTGGCCGTGCAGGTCTACGGCTTCACCGATGCCCGGGTGCTGCTGTTCGGCGTCGCCGCGAATGTCGTCGCCGCGCTGGGCGCGATCGTCGCGGGACGGTTCGACGACCGGTTCGGGCCGAAGATCGTGATCGTGGTGTCGCTGGCCTCGATGCTGGTGTGGGGTGTGGTCCTGCTGTTCGTCGAGGGCTCGCTGATGTTCTGGATCTTCGGTCTGCTGCTGACGATTTCGGTCGGCCCCGCGCAGTCGTCGGCGCGTTCGTTCCTGGCCCGGCTGGCCCCGCCCGGCCGCGAAGGGCAGTATTTCGGTCTGTACACGACCACCGGTCGGGCCGCTTCCTTCCTCGCCCCAACGCTTTTCGGCGTTTTCGTGGCGGTGTTCGGCGGTGACGGGCCCGGCGCCGAGCGGGTCGGGATCATCGGGCTGCTCCTGGTGCTCGGTGTCGGGCTGGCCGCCCTGCTGGTGGTGCCGCCGCCGGAGCGTGCGCGCTAGCGGTTCGGCTGCCAGAGGCCCATGCCGAGGGCGACCAGGCGAACCTGATGCACGGTGCGCTCGACGATCGGCTTCTGATCGCGGGCGGGTGCGGTGATGTAGCCGCCGATGCCGTTGATCACCGTGCCGACGATGAGGTCGGCCGCGATCTCCAGATCCCGTGGTGACCAGGAGTCCAGGGCCGGGACGCGGGACAGGTCGGCGACGAGTTCGCGCACGATCAGCTGCAATTCGATGGTGATCGCGCTGCGCAGTGCGGCGGAGCCGCCGTGGCGTTCGCGAATGAGGAAGCCGAACAGGTCCCGTTTGGGGTCGACCTGGTCGAAGACGAAGCGGACCGAGGCGGCCACGCCGGTGTTCGGGCCGCGCCGTACCTCGCGCAAGGCCAGCCGCAGCGCCGTGACGCCCTCGTCGACCAGGGTCGCGCCGAGATCGTCGAGCGAGGCGAAGTGTCGATAGAACGCGGTCGGGACGATGCCCGCCGAGCGGGCGATCTCCCGCAGGCTGAGCGCGGCGAATCCGCGTTCGGCCGCGAGCGCGAGGGTGCCGTCCACCAGGGCCTGGCGGGTCCGTTCCTTGCGCTCGTTACGCGATGCTGCCTGCTCGTTCATCTCGGTGAGCATACATCCGTTCACAATACGTACCTTCTGGGGATGTTGTTCGGGTCACATGTTTTGGCGGTTGACACCGGTGCGGGGTCATCGGTCACACTAGTTGAGTGTACAGTCGTGCACTGAAATTGAAGGCAGGGAGAACCGACATGGTGGATCTCGTCGATGTGGTGCAGACGCTGACCACACCGCACCCGCTGGACCGTTATCTGGAACTGATCCGGCCCACGCTGACCGCGCGCCGGATGCGGGCCGAGGTCACCCATGTGCGCCGCTCGACACCGGGATCGGTGACGCTGACTCTGCGCCCCACCCGGCAGTGGCGCGGCCACGCGGCGGGTCAGTACGTCCAGATCGGCGTGGTGATCGACGGGATCCGGCACCTGCGGTGCTACTCGCCGGTCAATCCGGAGAGCCGCCGCGACCGGCACATCCAACTGACCGTGAAGGCCCACACGGGCGGACTGGTCTCCGAGCATCTCTACCGCCACGCCGCGCCCGGCCTGGTGGTCGATCTGGAGCCTGCCGCCGGCACCTTCCGGCTGCCCGCCGCCCGCCCCGATCGGATCCTGCTGATCAGCGGCGGCAGCGGTATCACGCCGGTGCTGTCGATGCTGCGCACGCTGGCCGACGAGGGCTACCGCGAGCCGGTCACCTTCCTGCACTACGCGAAATCACCCGTGCTGGTGCCGCATCGCGCCGAACTCGACGCGATCGCCCAGGCGCACCCCAATATTCGGATCGAACTGCGCTATCCCGGTCGGCGCGCGGCCGACGACCTCGAACCCGTCACCATCCGCTCCTGTACCGAGGTCAGCGGTGGTGGCTACTTCGACTACGACGAATTGGAGCGGGTCGCACCGTGGTTTGCCGACGCGCAGACCTTCGTCTGCGGGCCGAACGCCCTGATGGACGCGGTGCGCAAGGTGTTCGAGGCCGAGCAGTTGGCCGACCGGCTGCACACCGAGGAGTTCACGCTCACCACGGTGCCGGTCGACGACTCCGATGTGCACGGCGCGGTCAGCTTCACCGCGAGCGGGGTGCGCGCGGCCAACAGCGGCGCCAGCCTGCTCGACCAGGCCGAGGCCGCCGGACTCCAGCCCGAGTACGGGTGCCGAATGGGAATCTGCTTCTCCTGCACCGCGGTTCGCCGCAGCGGGTGCACGCGCGATCTGCGCACCGGGGAGACCGGCAGTGACCCGGATCAGCCCATCCAGCTGTGCGTCAGCGCGCCGGTGGGCGATGTCGAGATCGATATCTGACGAGCCGAAGACACTAGGGGAGTACGCATATGACAATCCTGACCGAAACCAAGGACGGGCCGCTGATCCTGACGCCCGAGCAGGTCGAGGAACTGGGCGCGGCGCTGGACGAGTTGCGCACCCGCATCGTCGCCGATCTGGGTGATCGCGACCGCGAGTACATCTACTCGATCATCAAGGCGCAGCGCGGATTCGAGATCGCCGGGCGCGGCCTGATGTATCTGGGCTTCCTGCCGCCGCTCTGGCTGGCCGCGGTGGCCGCGCTCAGTGTGTCCAAGATCCTGGACAATATGGAGATCGGCCACAACGTGATGCACGGCCAGTACGACTGGATGCGTGAGCCGGACCTGAATTCCCGTGAGTTCGAATGGGATACGGTCTGCCCGGCCGATCAGTGGCGGCACTCGCACAACTACATGCACCACACCTTCACCAATATTCACAACAAGGACCGTGACATCGGCTACGGCATCCTGCGGATGGACGACGCGCAGCCCTGGAATCCGCTGCGCCTCGGGCAGCCGCTGTACGCGTTCGCGCTGATGATGCTGTTCGAGTGGGGCGTGATGGCCCACGACCTCGAGGTCGAGAACATCGTGCGCGGCAAGCGCTCCTGGTCGGATGTGAAGCAGCTGCTACGCGGACAATGGCGCAAAGCGGGCAAGCAGGTGCTCAAGGACTACCTGATCTTCCCGGCGCTGACCGGCCCGCTGTTCCTGAGCACCCTGGCCGGCAACGTGACCGCCAACCTGGTCCGCAATGTGTGGGCCTACTCGATCATCTTCTGCGGGCACTTCCCCAGCGGCGTACAGACGTTCACCGAAGAGGAGACGGCCGAGGAGAGTCGCGGCGAATGGTATGTCCGGCAGATGCTCGGTTCGGCGAACATCACCGGCGGCAAGCTGTTCCACATCATGTCCGGGAATTTGTCGCATCAGATCGAGCACCACCTGTTCCCGGATGTGCCCGCGAATCGTTATCCGGAGATGGCGCCGGAGGTGCGCGCGCTGTGTGAGAAATACGGCCTGCCGTACAACACCGGCTCGCTGAGCAAGCAGGTCGGCTCGGTGTGGTGGAAGATTTGCAAGCTCGCGCTGCCGCCTTCGCTCGTCGCATCGGAGCCGGGGCCCGGTGTTATCGTGATACGTCAGCGAAAGGCGAGCGAAGTCGGTGGATGAATGATCGGGAAATTCGAAAGCAACAAAGATTTGATTCAGGAATTAACCGCTTCCGGCGCCAGGCATGTCGGCAATATCGCCTCGATCATCACCAACACGGTGGCCGAGGTGACACGCGAGATCGGCGACTGGGTCACCGACGCCATCGAGATGAACGAAGCGGCCGCCGCCGCCCGGCGCGACGCGGCCGAGCAGCCGGAGCCCGGATTCGACACCTCCTATGACGAGGAAGTCGAGCCGACCGGCGCCGCCTACGTCGCGAGCGAGGTGATCGACACCGAGGTCGTCGAGCCGGAGGTCGTCGAGCCGGGCGAGCACCGCTAGACGCTCACCACACCGGCAGCCGGCGGCGGTGCTGCACCACGTCGGTGATCAGGTCCTGGTAGCCGTCGGCCAGTTCGGCCAGCCGGGTCCATTGCAGGTGGGCGTCGGAGTCCACCTGCGTCGGCGGTGCCGCGGGATGTCCGATCGATCCCAGAGCCTGTTGTGCCGCAATCCATTTCGCTGCCATGCGGTCGATGACCGCACCCAGGGTCTCGGTGTGCAGGGAGGCGCCGGCCCGGTGCGCGACATTGGTCGCCACCCAGTCGTCGATGCGGGCGATCAGTTCGCGCCGGTGGCCGTCGATGTCCTCGACCTGCTGGCTACAGGCGGCCACCCGGCGCGCGCCCGCGCCGGGCGCGTGCGCGGCCTGCACGGCACGGTTGCGCCGCTCGTGGCATTCGACCAGTTCGTGGGCGGTGAGCAGGACGCGGTGGCGGCGCTGGCCGGGATCGTGGGGTTCTCGAAAGGCCCGCAGCAGCGCGGAGCGGTGCGGCAACTCGTCGGTGCCGATACGGGGCTCAGAACTCGTGGATTCGGCGTATTGCATGGTGCACGCCCCTGCGGTGTTTTCGATTCGACTGCTTGGATGCGCCAGGGCCGAGGAGGATTTCGGGGAGGGGCAACCCCTCGGCTCCGGCGCAGCCCCGTGCCTCGGACGCCCCCCACACAGTCCACCAGCACGGCAAAGAAACCGGGAAATCCGCGACGATGCGATGAGGAAGACGGCCCGAGAAGATCGGGACATATTCAGGAAAGCGCGATAGTCGGACCAGTGCAACCGAATAGCGCAAAAGATCACCAGCTGCCGGGAAATCGTTATGCTCCGTTACGGGCAGGTCACGCGCCACCGGTTTTCTCCGGCCGCGCGTGACCCGAGAGCGTATGAGTGGCAACCAGCTTGGGCGAGGCTGCTGTGCATGGTGAACAGATGCACTAACCTCCCTATTCGTGCCTGCCTACGTGTCCTCGCCCGAGCTCACATTCGGCTTCATGTTCGCCCTGGAAGACCCCGAGCGAATCGCGGAGGTCGTGCGTAACCTCGTCGTCCGGAAAACGGTGTCGGTGTTCCGGCTCGCGCGCCTGTCCGACGACGACGGGCCGCCGGAGCGCTACGTGGTGAACTGGGCGGCGATCCCGCAGATCTCCATCACCACCGAGTCGCCGCATCCGGAGGACCTGCGCGCGGAGCGGATCCTGCTGGTCAACGCCTTTCTGGGCGAAGGCGGCGAGGTCAGCCTGTACTCCTCGCACGGGCACTGACGGTTCAGCGCGTCTTGGCCGGGGTGCGGGTCGCGCTCGGGCGGGTGGCGCAGGCGACGCCGTCCTCCTTGCCGTCGAGCCGGTCCAGGCTCACCGAGAACCCCTTGTCGGTCTTGCGGATCGGCGGCTTGCCCAGCCGCCAGGCCTCCTCGCAGTCGCGATAGGGCGTGCCGGTGGTCTGCGAGGTGCCCGGCGAGGAGCCGGAGTACTTCTTCTTTTTCTTGCTCTTTCCGCAGCCGCTCATGGTCAACACCAGCACGGCGATCAGCGCGACGCCGACCAGGACGACGGCCGGACGAGATTTACGCATATCGAGATTCCCCCCAGGGCAACGAGTTTCGGCAAAGACGTCCCGCAGTATGTCCGGAATGAGGTGATACTGCAACCCGATATACACATGATCATCTGTCCGATCCGGGACAATTGCGACATCGACAACGGTTTCCCGCTGTTACGAAGCGCGCCCGGAAGGAGCGTCGATCATGACCGGATCCGATTCACCAGATGTGGAACTGTCCAAGCCCGGTCCAGCCCCGAGTCCAGTCCGCATCCGCGGCGATCTCGATCCCGCCGTCTCCCGATGGATGTGGCTGGTCAAGTGGATCCTCGCCATCCCGCACTACATCGTGCTGTTCTTCCTCGGCATCGGGTACGTGGTGGTGTGGATCATCGCGTTGCTGGCGATCCTGTTCACCGGCGTGTACCCGCGCGCGCTCTTCGACTTCACGGTGGGCGTGCTGCGGTGGAGCTGGCGGGTGGCCTTCTACGCCTGGTCGCCGCTGGGCACCGACAAATACCCGCCGTTCAGCCTGAACGGTGACGACGACTATCCGGCCGACCTGGAAGTCGACTATCCGGCCGAGCTCAGCCGCGGGCTGGTGCTGGTGAAATGGTGGCTGCTGGCGATTCCGCACTATCTCGTGGTCATGGCGTTCGCGGGCGGCGGCTATATGGCGTTCTCCGACGATTACGGGATGTCCTGGCTGGCGTTGCAGTCGATTCTGACGCTGATCGCGGTGATCGCGTTGCTGGTGACGGCCACCTATCCGGCACGGCTGTTCGATTTCCTGCTGGGCCTGCACCGATGGTCGTTGCGTGTACAGGTGTACGCCTCACTGCTGCGCGACGAGTACCCGCCGTTCCGGCTGGATCAGGGACCGCGGGAACCGGGGTCGCTGTAACCCGCTCATCGAGCGGACTCGTAGATCCGGCGCACGATGTCCTCGATCTCGGGTTCCTCGATGGACAGGTCCCGGACCTCGGCACGATCCGACACGGCCGCGAGTAACTCCGCGGCCGTTGTCGTGCGCGCGTCGAAGGCCAGCCGCTGCCGGATGCCGTCCCCCTCGCTGGTGAGCAGTTCGGCGTGGCAGGGCAGGTCGACCAGGTCGGGTGTCGGCTCGGCCAGGTCGACCACCAGCACCCGCCGCGCGCCGACAGTGGCGCCCAGGCCCGGCAGGGAGCCGTCGTAGACCAGGCGCCCGTGATCGACGACCAGCACCCGGTCGCACAGCCGCTCGATATCGCCCATGTCGTGGGTGGTCAGCAGCAGGGTGGTGCCGCGGTCGACCCGCTCGGCCCGCAGGAACTCGCGCAATCGCTGTTTGGAGAGCACATCCAGGCCGATGGTCGGTTCGTCCAGGATGACCAGCTCCGGGCAGTGCAGCAGAGCGGCGGCGACTTCCGCGCGCATCCGCTGCCCCAGCGACAGCTGCCGCACCGGAGTGTCCAGCGTCTCGGCCATCTCCAATTGCTCGACCAGCTCGTAGGTGCGCTTGCGGGTCAGGTCCGGCTCCAGGCGGTGGATGGCGGCCAGGATCGAAAACGATTCGCGCAGCGGCAGATCCCACCACAGCTGCGAGCGCTGCCCGAACACCACGCCGATCCGCGCCGCCAGCTCCCGGCGCTGGCGTACCGGTTCCAGCCCGCAGGTGCGCACGCTGCCCGAGGTGGGCACCAGGATGCCGGTGAGCATCTTGATGGTGGTCGACTTCCCGGCGCCGTTGGCGCCGATGTATCCGACCGCGGCGCCGCGCTCGATCCGGAAGTTCATCCCGTCGACCGCGGTGAGTGTGTCGCGCTGTCTGCGCCAACGTCGGCCGTTCTTGCGGTACAGCGTGAACTGTCTGGTCAGGTTCTCGATTTCGATGATCGGATCCGATAAATCGCTGTCCGCCACGCTTATCCGCCACCTCCTTGGTAGTGCCTGGTGCCCGATCGCCACAGCCAGAACGCGACCGCCCATACCCACAGTGCGGCCAGCGGAGCCAGCCATGCCAGCCACGCGGGCAGCAGCTCCGGTCCAGGCAGTCCGAGCAGCGCGATGGTGGGCAGGTACGCCGTGAACGCCACCGGAATGGCGAAGCCGAACAGCAGTTTCAGCGGCGTGGGAAACACGGAGGCGGGTTGCATGGCGGCGAAGGAACCCCCGTAGGTGAAGCTGTTGGTCAGTTCGGCACCGTCGATCAGGTAGAACTGCAACCCGGCCGCGCAGACGAAGATCCCGGCGAACAGCAGAATGCCGGTAACCAGGGTAACGGCAAGGAGGGTGAACGCGCCGAGGCTCCAGTCGATGTCGTTGCGCACCAAGCCGATTCCGAGCACCACGATGGCCACCGCGGCGCGGGCCAGGCGGCGCAGCGAGATGTCACCGGTGATGAGCTGCAACAACAGTGGCTGCGGGCGCAGGTGGTACGCGTCCAGGGTGCCCTGCCGGATCAGCGTGGGCAGGGAGTCGAGATGGCCCACCAGCACCTGGGCCAGCGCGAAACCGGTGTTGCTCAGGCCGAACAGCAGCAGCGCCGCATCCATGTCCAGGCCGCCGAGCACCCGCACCTGGTGGAAGATCACCCACACCTCGGCGAATTCGACGATGCCGATCAGGAAGGCGCTGAACACCTCGCTGGCGAAGGACAGCCGATAGCTGCGCTGGGCGCGGATGCGCGAGCGCAGCACGGCGGCATACGGTGTGAGCCAGGTGCCCGCCGGGACGCCGTCGATCCGGGTCTCAACCACCCTGCACCTCCAGCCTGCGCCGTCCGGCCGCGAGCAGGATCCGCCCGGCCGCGCCGATCACCAGCACCCAGAAGACCTGGGTGCCGACCAGAGTCACCGATTCCATCCCGGTCACGCGGCCGGACAGCACGTCGATGGGTGTCTGCAGGATGGACGGAAACGGGGTGGCGTGCGCGACGGTGCGCAACCACTCGGGAAACATGTGGACCGGTACGAACAGGCCCGCCAGGAAGGTGCCGCTGATCTGGTAGAGCACCCGGATGCCGCGGGTCTCGATGACCCAGAAGCCGATCAGGCCGACGGCGAACAGGCACAGGAACGACAGCGTCACCGCGCACAGCAGGCTCAGTGTGCCGAGCAGATAGGGTCCGGGGGTGGTGGGCATGGTGAGCCCGAAGGTGAGCATCCCGAAGGCCACGCTGGGTACGCCGCGCGGCAGCATGGTGTAGGCGGCGCGCCCGAGATCGGCTGCGAGGTAGCCGAGTTGGATGTCGACCGGGCGCAGGAAGTCGATCGCGATGTCGCCGTTCTTGACCCGGTCGACGAGCTCCAGTGGCGGGCCCATGAATTGCATGGCGCCCAGCAACCCCTGCGACAGCCAGACGTAGGCGCCGATCGAGCCCTCGTCGTAGCCGCCGAATTCGCTGCCGGCCCGGACCGCCGCCAGCATCACCGCGGCCCGGACCGTGCCGAAGACGCAGTTGGTGAACAGCCCCGCGAACATGGCCAGCTTGTACTGGGACTGCCTGCGAAATCCGGCGACGGCGAGCTGGACGTAGACCCGTTGGCCCCGCCACACTTTCGCTGCCGCAGACAACCCGCCTACCCCCTCCGCAATGCAGCGCACAAGTAGTCAACTGTAGTGCGCGGGCGCGGACACCCGGAAGGAATCCACGCGGTTTCGGAAAAAGCGAGACAGACCTGTCGCCCCGATGTTAGAAACGCAGGCACTTCAGATTTGCTCTGACGCTCGTGGAAGGACCGCCGATGACTGTCATCCAGGAGACCGTGTTCGAAACCCTCGAATCGAATGTCCGCGGCTACTGCCGGTCCTGGCCCACGGTGTTCGACATCGCCCGCGGCTGCTGGCTGCGCGACGAACAGGGCCGGGAATACCTCGACTTCTTCGCCGGGGCAGGCTCGCTGAACTACGGCCACAACAATCCGGTCCTCAAACGCGCGCTGCTGGACTACATCACCGGTGATGGCATCACCCACGCCCTCGACATGTCCACGGTGGCCAAACGAGACCTGCTGGAAACCCTGCGCGACACCGTCTTCGAACCGCGCGGCCTGGACTACAAGGTCCAGTTCCCCGGGCCCACCGGCGCCAACGCCGTGGAGGCGGCCCTGAAACTGGCGCGCAAGGTGACCGGGCGGCAGGCGATCCTGAACTTCACCAACGCCTTCCACGGCATGTCCCTGGGCGCGCTGTCGGTGACCGGCAATGCCGCCAAGCGCGCGGGCGCGGGCGTACCGCTGGTGCACGTCGCGCCCATGCCCTACGACGGCTACCTCGGCGGCGACGACGAACTCCGGTGGATGCGCCGCGCGCTCGACGACTCCTCCTCGGGCCTGGACAAACCCGCCGCCGTCATCGTGGAAACGGTGCAGGGCGAAGGCGGCGTCAACGTGGCCCGGGCCGCCTGGCTGCGGCAACTGGCCGAACTGTGCGCCGCGCGTGGCATTCTGCTCATCGTCGACGACATCCAGATGGGCTGCGGCCGCACCGGCGGGTTCTTCTCCTTCGAGTTCGCGGGCATCACGCCCGATATCGTCACCCTGTCCAAATCCATCGGCGGCTACGGATTGCCCATGGCGCTGGTGCTTTTCCGGCCCGAACTCGATCAGTGGACGCCCGGCGAGCACAACGGCACCTTCCGCGGCAACAACGCCGCCTTCGTCACGGCCCGGGTCGCCCTGCGGCACTACTGGTCCGATCCGGCGCTCGAGGCATCCACCCTGGCCAAGGGGGCGCGAGTGCGCGCCGCGCTGCTCGAGCTGGCCGCACAGCATCCCGGCCTGTCGGTGCGCGGCCGGGGACTGGTGCAGGGCTTGGTCTTCGAGGACGCGTCGCCGGCCGCGAAGGCCTGCCGCCTCGCCTTCGAACGCGGCCTGCTGGTGGAAACCTCCGGCTCCGAGGACGAGGTGATCAAACTGATGCCGCCGCTGATCGTCGCCGAGGACGAGCTCGAGCACGGCCTGGAGGTGCTGTCCGGGGCGGTCTCGGAGATCTGTGGCGGCTGATCGCGGGGCCATACCCGTATATCGCCGCGGCGGTACGGGATTCGATCACGGCTCGGTGATCGATTCGATCGCGTGATTCACACGACCGGTGTGCCGACCGGTAACGGCGCGGGACGCCCGGCAGCGTCCCGCGCCGTCGCGGTCACACCCGCGGGGGTTCCAGACCCAGTTCGCGCAGGCGTGCGCTGTAGAGCTCCACATTGGCCAGCTTGATGTCCTCGTAGCCGCGGACCAGATCGGTCGCCGCGGCGGCCTGGACGGCGCGGTCGTGGTTCTCGGCGGTCAGCCCGGCGGCCAGCTCGGTCACCATGGCGGTGTAGTGCGCGAGCAGAGCCCGCTCCACCTTGCGGACGTGCGCGTAGCCGAACGGGTCGAACTTGGTGCCGCGCAACCGCTTCCCCTTGGCCAGCACCCGCAGGGCGATATGGCTGTTGGGGCCCATCCCGATCTTCTTCTTGCGGCCCAGCGCCCGCAGCACCGGCGGGTGCAGCTTGTAGGTGAGATTCGCGCCCTCGGGCAGCTGAGCGCTCACCTCGTCCAGGAAGACCGGATCGGTGAGGCGGCGGGCCACCTCGTACTCGTCCTTGTAGGCGGTGAACTTGTACAGGCCGCGCGCGACCTGCTCACTGAATTCGCTACGGCCCGTGCGGTACTGCTCGGCGGCCCAGACGCGCTGCACCGTGGCCACGTAGTCGCGGGCCACCTTGACACCCTGGAAACCGATCAGCTCCGCGACCCGCAGCTCGACCAGCCGGCGGGTCTCGCCGGTCGCGCTGAACCCGTCCAGCAGCTCCGGCGGCACGGTGATCTCGGCCTTGGCGCGCGCCGGACGGGTGGTCGCCGCGGCGAAGACATCCGGCTGGGCGATCGCGGTGCGACCCCAGCGGAAGGCGGCGATATTCGCGGCCACCGCGACACCGTTGATGGTGATGGCCTCCTCGATGGCCGCGGCCGGAATCCGCAGTCCACCGGTCTGGCAGGCCGCACCCACCAGCAGGAAGTTGGCGGCGGCGGTATTGCCGAACAGGATCTCGGCGGCCGCGAGCGCGTCGAAGGAGCGCACCGCGCGCGAGACACCCGTCAGCCGCGCCAGCAGCTGCTCGGTCTCGGGGTAGGCCACCGACTTGTCGTAGACCATGTCGCCGGTGGGGGTCTGGCTGATCGAGGCGACCGACAGCGTGGTCTGCGCCGAACCGTAAGCGAGATTCTTGTTGTCGGTCGCGGCCAGCAGATCGAAGGCGATGATGCAGTCCGCCGAACCCGGCGTCAGGCGATTGGCGGGCTCGAGCGCACCGGCGACGAAGCGCAGGTGCGAGACCACCGGACCGGCCTTCTGGCTCAGGCCGATCTGATCCAGGCTCGCCACGTCGTAGCCGGCGCGCAGGGCGGCGGTGGCCAGCACCTGGTTGACGGTCACGATGCCGGTGCCGCCGATCCCCACCAGGAAGACGTTCTGCGTCGCGGTCGGCGCGGTGTGCTCCAGCGGCGCGAGCGCGGGCGGCTCCGGATGTCCGGTCTTCTTGCGCTTGGCGGTCTTCGCGGG
Source organism: Nocardia sp. NPDC127579 (assembly GCF_042672005.1). NCBI lineage: Bacteria > Bacillati > Actinomycetota > Actinomycetes > Mycobacteriales > Nocardiaceae > Nocardia > Nocardia sp. NPDC127579. The sequence continues at coordinate 49,205 of NZ_JBHXVZ010000004.1, forward strand.
GTCGGGCAGCTCCACCGTGACGAAGGACGGGCAGTCACCGTCCATGCAGGTGTAGTCGGTGTTGCAGGAGGTCTGATCGATCCGGGTCTTGCGCCCGAACTCGGTGTCGACCGGCTGCACCGACAGACAGTTGCTCTTGGTGCCGCAGTCGCCGCAGCCCTCGCAGACCGCCTCGTTGATCACCACGCGGGTGCGGCGGGCCGGCAGGGTGCCGCGCTTGCGCTGGCGGCGCGCGTCGGCGGCGCAGTGCTGGTCGTAGATGAGCACCGTGACGCCCGGGATCTCGCGCAGCGCGCGCTGCGCCTCGTCCAGGCGGTCGCGATGCCAGAGCTTGGTGCCGGGCGCGAGATCACGCTTACGGTATTTCCCGGGTTCGTCGGCGCAGACGATGATCTGGGCGACACCCTCGACGGTCAGCTTGTGCGTCAGCTTCGGCACCGCCAGCGCGCCCTCGGCGTCCTGCGCGCCGGTCATCGCGACGACATCGTTGTAGAGCAGCTTGTAGGTGATGTTCACCCCGGCCGCGACGCAGGCCTGCACGGCCAGCTGGCCGGAGTGGAAATACGTGCCGTCGCCGACATTCTGGAACAGGTGCGGCACCTGGGTGAACGGCGCCTGGCCGATCCACTGCGCGCCCTCGCCGCCCATCTGGGTCAGGCCGAGCACCTTGGAATCGTCGCGGCCGGACATGGTCACCATGGTGTGGCAGCCGATGCCGCCGCCGGCGAGCGAGCCCTCCGGCACGGCGGTGGACCGGTTGTGCGGGCAGCCGCTACAGAAGTAGGCGGCGCGCTTGGCCGACAGCACCGATAGCGAAAGAGGTTGCGGCAGTGGCCGTTTCTTGGTCAGGCCGAGCATGTCGGGGTGGGCGTTGAGCGCGCGGCGCAGCGGCGCGATGATCCGGCCGGTGGTGAGCTCGCCGTCCTGCGGGAACAGCGGTTTGCCCTCCAGATCGCGCTTGCCGAGTATCCGCGGGCCGTCCGAACCGTAGAGGATCTCGCGGATCTGGGTCTCGACGAATGCGGTCTTGTCCTCGACCACGATGAGATGCTCCAGGTCGCGGGCGAATTCACGGACCTTCGGTCCCGCGATCGGGAACGGCATGCCGATCCGCAGCAGGCGGACCCCGGCGCGCATCAGGTCTGCGTCCTCGACGCCCAGGTCCAGCAGGGCCTGCCGGACGGCGTCGAAAGTCGTTCCGGTGGCGGCGATTCCGACGGTGGCGTGCGGCGGGTTCACCTCGATCACGTCGAGTTCGTTGGCGGTACTGTAGGCGTGCACCAGCTCCCAGCGCGGGCCGTACAAGTCGGCCTCGGCGATCACGCTGTCCGTCGGCGCGGCCATCGGCCGCTGCTTGTAGACGAACGGCTTTCCCTCCCAAGTGATTTCGGGGATGGCGATGTCGAATTCGCCGACCGAGCCGTCCACCGTCCAGGCGCCGTCCGCGACATCGGCGACGATCTTCAGCGCCACCACGCAGCCGCTGGCGCGCGAGAGCGCCACACCGTGCAGACCCATGGTGATGATCTCGCGGGCGGTGCGCGGGAACAGTACCGGAATGTTCATCGCCGCCAGCGAACGTTCGCTCACCGCGGGCACCGTGGAGGACTTGGAGGCCGGATCGTCGCCGACCAGCAGCAGCATGCCGCCGCGTCCGCTGGCGCCGTACATATTGGCGTGGCGCAGCGCGTCGGTGGCGCGATCCAGGCCCGGGCCCTTGCCGTACCAGACGCCGACCACGCCGTCGTGGGTGGCGGACTCGGCGGGCAGTTCGGCCTGGCTGCCCCACACCGAGGTCGCGGCCAGCTCTTCGTTGAGACCGGGGACGAAGGCGATGTCGTGCTCGGCCAGCACGGCGGGCATGCCGCCGAGCATCTTGTCGACGCCGCCGAGCGGACTGCCCTGATAGCCGGAGACGAAGGTGCCGATGCGGCGACCCGCGCGCAGATCACGCACATGCTGTTCGACCAGCTGCCGGGCAATGGCCTGCACGCCGGTCAGGACGACGGTTCCGGCGCCGACCCGGTAGCGGTCGGCGAGGTCGTAGGGGGCTGGGATCAGTTCGCGGTCCGCGAGCTCGGGCCCGCCCGTCGCCCGACCACCACCCCTCACGGAATCGCTTCGCGATGCTGTCATTTCTCCACCCATCTGCTTGTCGCCCGATCGGGGCGATTTCGCATCGTTGAGCATTTGGTTGACGCCAGTCTGTATATCCAGCGCGAAATGAACAACCTTCGCGTCAGAAATTGAGCAATCTGCCCAAATCTGGAGTGTTGACTTGGGCAGCTGCTGAGCAGGGTGCGTGGTAAATGTGAGCGCCGACACGTGACGGGGGTTACCGGCTCGCGCGTCGACTGGCTCACACCATAGGGTCTGTGCGCGAGTTGGCGGCGTGGCCGCGCCGCGGTGTTTCGCGGGACGCGGGGTTCCGGTAGCCGTCGCTTCGGATCGAGCCCGCGCCGGTCCGTACGCTGAACTCATGCCGGATACATCGCTGCTCGAGACGGATCCGGGGCCGCTGATCGAGCTCCTCTCCGGTCGGCGCGTCGCCGTGTTGACCGGGGCCGGATTGTCCACTGACAGTGGGATTCCCGATTATCGCGGTCCGTCGTCGCCGCCGCGTACGCCCATGACCTATCAGCAGTTCGTCGGTGATCCGGTGTTCCGGCAGCGGTACTGGGCGCGCAATCACATCGGCTGGCGGCGGATGGACGCCGCCCGCCCGAATCTCGGCCACCGCGCGCTGGCCCGGCTGGAACGGCTCGGCATCGTCACCGGGCTGATCACCCAGAATGTCGACCTGCTGCACACCAAGGCCGGACATCGCCGGGTGCTCGACCTGCACGGCACCTACGCCCGGGTGCGCTGCCTGGGCTGTTCCGCGCTCATCTCGCGTATGACCCTGGCCGAGCGCCTCGAGGCCGCCAACCCGGGTTTCGTCACCGCGGCCACGGCCACCGGAGTCGAAGTCGCGCCGGACGCCGACGCCGTCGTCGAGGACACCGAGCACTTCCGCATGGTCGACTGCCGCCGCTGCGGCGGACTGCTCAAGCCCGATATCGTCTACTTCGGCGAGAACGTCCCCCGCGATCGCGTAGCCGCCGCCTTCGCCCTGGTCGACGAGGCGGACGTCCTCCTGGTCGCCGGTTCGTCGCTGACCGTGATGTCCGGCCTGCGCTTCGTCCGCCACGCCGCCAAACACGGCCGCCCGGTCGTCATCGTCAATCGCGGCCACACCCGCGGCGACGACCTCGCCACCCTCCGCCTGGACGCCGACTGCTCCACCACCCTGTCCACCCTCGCGTCTGCGGCCGCCTCCCGCTGAGCTCGTTCACGGGCTAGCAGCCGCCCCGGGTCGGTGCTCGTCGGGCTCGAGCGGTTAGGCTGCGCGAGAGCTTGTCGGAGGGGGAGCAGCGTGTCGTATGCCGGTGGTGGACAGCAGTATCCGGGCGGGCCGACGGGGTATTCGGCCGGCGGGCAGCAGCCTGGGTCTGCGGGTGGGTATCCGCCGTCGGCATCGATGGGCGGGTATCAGCCGCCGGGGCCGCATGGATATCCCGCGCCGGCGGGTGGCTGGTACGGGCCGCCGCCGGTGCGGCCGAATCGCACGCCGTGGATTGTCGGCGGGCTCGTGCTGATCGCCGTGGCGGTGCTGCTCGCGACGGTGGTGCTGACCTCGCGTGGCGGTGACGATGCCGACGCGGCCACGCCCGGCAACTACTCGGTCGCCGGGATCGGCAATTCCTGCGACATCATCGATCTGACCCGGATCGAACGATGGTCGGCGCAGTCCGCGACGCCGGAGAACACAGAGTTCGAAGGCAGCTCGTTCTCGGGCCCCTCGCTGAGTTGCCGGGTGCGCAACCAGACCGGTGGCAACGCGGCCGAGTTGAAGGTCAGCGCGGCGTTGCACCGGCCGGACCAGGAACCCAGCTTCCTCAGCAACAAACGGTTCGCGACGATCGGCGCGACGGTCGGTTCCCTCCCCGGCTACGGTGAGCAGACCTTCGCGGCCGAGGTCACCACCGGCTACGTCCCGAACGGCGGCAAGGGTGACACCTTCCGCTACACGGCCGGTGTCCTGGACTCCAACCTCACCGTGTACGTCGAACTGCTCGTGGAGTACGAGTCCGAACTGTCGGAGGCCGAGATCAAGACCGTCGTGCTGGCCTACGTCGACGAGGTCAAGCAGGCGCTGCGGAAATAGCCCGGCTCAGCCGGTGGTGATGCCGGTCGCGATCTTGACGACCACGTTGTCGGCGGTGACCTCCTGCACGCTGACATTGAATCCGTCGGTGGGCTGGGTTTCACCGACCGGCACGTCGACCTGCTGCCCGCCGACCTTCAGCGTCACGGTGTTGCCGTTGACGGCGACGAGTTCCGCGTCGATGCCCAGCACGGACGCCTTGGCGTTCACACCTCGGTCGAAAGTGACGGTGCATCCGCTGAGCTGGCATTCGGTCTTGGTACCCGCGCCCTCGCTCGAGCAGGCGGCCGCGCCGAGCAGGACCAGCGGCGCGAACAGGGACAGGACGAGCAGGCGTCGAGCTTTCACACCCGCCAGTCTAGGTGCCGTGGGTCAGCGGCACGAGATCATGCCGCGAGACGGCGACAACGACCTGCCCGCCGAGTCCGGACGCGGCGCATAGGACCCGCGGCCCTCACAAGTATTCGGCGACAACCTCGTACAACCCGGGATGGGCCGTGGCGACTTGCCTGGCGGTGTCCACCGAAGCGACCACGGCCGGGTTCATTCCCGCAGCGGTACACGCCTCGGCGCTGTCCCAGTGCGCGACATTGATCAGTTGAAACCGCATGTCCGGCAACAGCGCCCGATGCAGCGCCACATCGCGAAAGCCGGGTGCCTGCCGCATCAGGGCGGCCCGCTCGCGCCATTGCGCGACGAATTCTTCGACGTGCTCGGCGGCGATCTCGATGACGTTGATGAAGGTGACGCCCGGTTCGGTCATCTCAGTTGTCCCATCCGTTGGTGCTGAAGAGGGCGTCCAGAGTCGGGTAGGGCAACTCCGGGTGCCGCTGGTGCACGAGTTCTCCGGCGAAGGTGCACGGTGGCGCTTTCACCGGCTTGGCCAGGGCTTGCCGTTCGACGGCGCGAGTGAGCGCGGGAGTGCCGCCCAGGCGCGGGTAGGCGCGGTGGGCGGACTCGGCCACACCGGGCGGGAGATCGTCGGGGCTGCCGCCCACGTCCAGACCGATGCCGTGCACGGCGATCCAGATCTCGGCGGGTCGCCGGCGCCGGAAGACCGGCGAGCCGGTGAAGTTGTTGGTATGTGCGGCGATTCCCTCCCAGACGGTGTCGACCCGGTCGTCGGTGACGCCGTTGTCCTCGAGGAAGCGTGCGGCGTAGTCGGCGCCGTCGATCTCGAATTGCTGGTCGCCATTGGCGATTTCGGCGAGTCCGAGGTCGTGCAGGGCGCAGATCAGGAAGAGGTTCTCCTCGTTGTAGTCCCGATCCGGTTGCAGCCCTTGCAGACTGGCGTACCCGCGGGCGAAGAGGTATCCGCGGATGCTGTGATTGACCAGGTGCGGTGCCAGGGCCTGGTTGATCAGTGTGTGGGCCGCGGTGGCCAGCGCGGTGGCCGGTAGCGCGAGGGTGTCGGTGGACATGTCGGGTCTCCCGGGTTCAGGTGGGGCGGACGATCATGAGGACGACGACGGCGGTCCACAGCAGGTTGTAGATGCCGGCGAGCATGGCCAGGGTGCGCAGGCGGCGGCCGTCGTCGGGCGTGGCGAGCGCGGCCCGCTGGAGGGGGTGGATCTGGAGGGCGACCAGGCCGCCCGCGATCGCGGTCAGGATCATCGCCAGGGTGATCCAGATTTCGCCCATGCGGCCCTGGACTGCGGCGAGCACGATGCCGACGAGCGGCACGATCAGGCCGATCTTGGCGTAACCGCCGGTGATCCGGTGCATGGCGCGGGCCACTCCGAGGCTGCGTTCGGTGTCGGGCGGGCCGCCGGTGACCGGCGCGTACTTGGGGAACAGGCTGGTGGCGACGGCCGATCCGCCGACGAACACGATGCCCGCCACCACATGGATCGACAGCAGAACGTGCTGCACGGGACGTACCCCTCTCATCCTTCAATGTGATTGAAGCTTAACGGCAAGCTTCAACTGCGTTGAAGGATGTGGCCGGTATCACCCGGGCGCGGAGAATGCCGCCAGGATGGCCGCGCCCACCTGTCGCAGGATCGGATCCGAGTCCGGTCCGAACAGCCGGGAATCGACCTCCGACACCACCTTTCGAGCATCGGCGAGCAATCGCTCGCCCTTCGGGGTCAGCTCGATCGTCGACGCCGACCCCGCGCGTGCGGTCCGATCGCGCACCAACTCCGCGTTCACCAGCGACTTCACCGCATTGTGCACGCTCTGCACGCTCGTTCCGGACATGCGTGCCAGATCGCTGAAGGACACCCCGGGCAGGCCCGAGATATGTCCGAGCAAACCCAGCCGGGCAATGGTGAGATCCAAGGGCGCCAGCCCCGCGCCCAGCTCGGACTCCACCTTGCGCGCGAGCGTCAGCACGATGATCGACGCACTGGTCACGGGGGGAGTGGGCCGGGCTTCCTCGGTGGTCACCCGTTTATTTTCCCGTACCGCCCGACACGCCGATTTGCCCGGGCTGAGCTACTCGTCCGATCTGCCCGAGCTGACTAGGCTCCCGCTGGTAGCAAACTGTCAGCAAAGGAGTCGGATGGGCGCGGCGGTGGGGCGGGAGGCCTGGCAGGAACTGATCGAGGGCATGGTGGTCCAGAAGAGACGCCTGGTCCAGTTCCGCGAATACGAATCGGACACCCGGCCCAATCCGGGTGCCAGCGAGGACGAACTGGTCGCGGCCGAGCAGCGGCTGGGCCGGCGACTGGATCCGCAGTATCGGGAACTGCTGACCGTCGCCGACGGCTGGGAGTACTTCGATCTGTCCTACTCGCTGCTCGGCACCGAGGACATCGGTTCGGGCGGGCGGTGGGCCTCGGGCCTGATGCAGGCCGATATCTGGTTCGACGACGACGAATGGGCCGAGGAGGTCGGCGCGCCCAACGATCCCGGGCAATACCAGCTCGTCGTCGAGAACGACATCGGCTACGCCGGGAACATCTACCTGTTCACCGGCCGGGCGACCCGCCTGGTGACCGGTGCGGCGGTGCCGCTGCCGCCCGAGATGACCTACCCGGACCTCTACAGCTTCTTCAGCGCCGAACTCGACAGCATGATCGCCGAAGCCGACCAGGCCACCCTCGGCGAATACTCCGAACCCTGGTGGGGCCGCAATCTGCGCACGCACCCGCCGACGCTGGCCGAGATCGTCGCCAAGATCGACGAACTGCACGCCATCGGCCGCCCGGACAGCCCCTCGCCGCTGCATCCCGGCGCCTCCGACTACGAATTGGCGCTGCTGCACCGCAATGTGGGCGGCTATCTGAATCCGGAGCACCGCGAATTGCTCTCGGTGTCCAACGGTCTGCGCACCCCCTATCACGGCGTCGGCGACATCCTCTCGGTCGCCGAGATCCTCGACGGCGCCCGCTGGCGAGACATGCTGGTGCGCAAGCAGATCGAGGACGATCGCTTCTATCACGATCAGGTCCTCTATCGCCGCGACTCGGATCTGCCCGATCCCGAACCGCTGGCTCCGGTGGCCGAGCGGATCGGGCTCATTCCGGCCATCCCGTTCGCGATCTCCGGCACCGACCCCCAGGGCGTCGACACCCGCGACGGTCATGTCCGTGACCTGCTGATGGACGTCACCGTCGCACGCGGTGCGCATCGCACGTCGTCGGGGACCGTGCGTCAACATCTGCTGCACGCGTGTTGGCGGATCTGGTGGGAGATCGGCTGCCCGACCAAGGTGGCCGGGCGGTAGTCGGTTCGGCGGAAAGCCGGACGGCGGCGCGGCACGGGATCTAGCATCCGCTTACGCTGCCGCTCGACGAAGGGATCGCCCATGGGCTCAGCATCGCGAGGTGAGTCCGTGCGGGCGGCGGCCGCGCTGCGCCCGCGCGACGACGACGCCCTGCGGGCCGAACTGCGGCGCATAGTGGGTGAACTGGCGGTGCCGGTGGCGTTCGGCGGTGTGGTCCGGTCCGATGCCGTGCTGAAGCTGTCGGAGTTCGTCGGCACTCGCACACGTGGTCTGCACGGACTGCTGGTCGCCCCGGCCAGCGGACTGGGTGGACGCGTGGTGGCGCTGGGCCGCCCCGCCGGTGTCGCGGATTACGCGACCGCGCGCTCGATCAGCCACGACTACGACCGGATGGTGGTGGGGGAGGGCATCCGCTCGGTGGTCGCGGTGCCGGTGGTGGTGCGCGGGCAGGCGCGGGCGGTGCTGTACGCGGCGGGCCGGACCGAACCCGTTGGTGATCGGGCCACCGAGGTCGTCGCGCGGGCGGCCGCTCGCCTGTCGACCGAATTCGCGATCCGCGACGAGGTGGATCGGCGCATGCGAATGGCGCGGGCCGCCGCGGCGCCGACGGGTTCGGCGGACCTCGCCGAGGGGATTCGCGATATCCACGCGGAGTTGCGCGGCTTCGCCGGGGGTGTGGCCGATCCGGCGCTGCGGCGTGGGCTGGTGGGATTGTCGGAGCGGCTGGCCGCGCTGGTGTCGGGCGAGCACGCGGCCGAGCCGACGGTGACCCTGTCGCCCCGCGAGCTCGACGTGCTCGCCCAGGTCGCGCTCGGCTGCTCGAATATCGAGGCGGCGGAACGTCTTTCGTTACAACCCGAGACGGTCAAGAGCTATCTGCGCGGTGCCATGCGCAAACTCGACGCCGGCACACGGCACCAGGCCGTGGTCAACGCCCGCCGATTACGTCTGCTCCCGTAGTACCCACTTTCGGGGGTGGTCGCCGCGTGACCCGGCTCACTAGGGTGCCTTGCGCAAGCCACGTTCGATCAGGAGACAGACGATGACCGACCCCGCCGCCCGTGTCCGCCGGCTGCTCGAGGAATACGGCTCGCCGCAGGCGTGCGCCGCGGATCTGCTCTGCGATCGGCATCCGGCCGACGCCGTCGCTTTCACCGTCGTCGAAACCGATCTGACGGCGACCGATCTGACCTACGGGGAGCTGCGCGAGCGCTCCACCCGGTGCGCGGCGGCGCTGGCCGGACTCGGTGTCGAGCCCGGCGACCGGGTTGGCGTGTTGATGGGCAAGTCCGCGGATCTGGTCACCGTACTGCTGGGTATCTGGCGTCGCGGCGCGGTGCACGTGCCGTTGTTCACGGCGTTCGCGGCGCCCGCGGTCGCCTTCCGGTTGACCTCGAGCGGTGCGAAAGTCGTTGTCGCCGACGCGGATCAGCTGCCCAAGCTGGAGCCCGACCCGGCCTGGCGGGTAATCGTGGCGGGCGCCTCCGACGCCGAGCTCGCGCTGGATCGTCTGCTCTCGGAGTATTCCGCGGACGACCCGGGCGGCCGGGCCGTGGCGGTCGGGCCGGAGGGCCTGTTGGTCCAGCTCTACACCAGTGGCACCACCGGAACGCCGAAAGGCGTGCCGGTCCCGCTGCGGGCTCTGGCGAGTATGCAGTCCTACCAGGAATTCGCGCTCGATGTCCGGCCCGAGGACGTGTACTGGAATATCGCCGATCCCGGCTGGGCGTACGGCCTGTACTACACCCTGCTCACCCCGCTGGTGACCGGAACCCGCAGCCTGCTCCTGCATTCCGGCTTCTCGGCCCCGTTGACCTGGCAGGTGCTCGAGCGGTTCGGCGTCACGAACTTCGCCGCCGCGCCGACCGTGTATCGCGCGCTACGGGCCGACAGTTCCGGCGCGCCGACTGGTTTGGCGCTGCGCCGCGCCTCCTCCGCCGGTGAACCGCTGACTCCGGACATTCCGGCGTGGTCGGTGACCACGCTCGGTGTGGCGGTGCGCGACCACTACGGACAGACCGAGACCGGCATGCTGATCGCCAATGCCTGGCACGACGCGGTACGCACCGAGACCCGGGCGGGATCGATGGGGCGGCCGCTGCCCGGTTTCGCCATGGCCATCCTGGCCGAGGACGCCGACCGGGTGCTCGGCCCGGGGGAGCCGGGGCGGGTGGTGGTCGATATCCGGTCGAGTCCGGCCTATTGGTTTCCCGGTTATGTCGACGCGCCGGAGAAGACGGCGTCGCGCTACGCCGGCGACGGTCGCTGGTATGTGACCGGTGATGCCGGGACCGTGGACGAGGACGGGTTCTTCTACTTCTCCGCTCGCGACGACGACGTGATCATCATGGCGGGTTACCGTATCGGCCCCTTCGATGTGGAAAGCGTGCTGGTGCTGCACGATTCGGTGATCGAGGCGGCCGTGGTCGGCATGCCGGACGAATTGCGCGGCGAAGTGGTCGAGGCGTTCGTCGTGTTGCGGGCCGGCGCGCACGGTGGCCCGGAGCTGGAAGCCGAACTCCAGCAGCTGGTCAAGACGAAGTTCGCGGCGCACGCCTACCCGCGCACCGTGCACTTCGTCGACAGCCTGCCCAAGACCCCTAGCGGGAAGGTGCAGCGGTTTCTGCTGCGGCAGCGCTGATCTGCGCCGGTTCGCCCCGGCGGACCACCACGACGCCGACGAGAATCAGTGCGCCGCCGAGCAATTGGAGCGCGCGCGGCGCCTCGCCGAGCAGCAGCCAGGCGAAACTCAGGGCGGCCAGCACTTCGAAGAGTGCGACGAAGGAGGCCAGGCGGGAGCCGAGCAGGCGGGTAGCCGCGATGCCGGAGACGTAGGCGAAGGCCGCGGTCACGGTGCCGAGCAGCAGCACCGGGACCCACCAGGCGACGGTGAAGCCCTGGAACGCAACGGGATTCGTGGCGGCTGCCAGCGGGACCAGCCCGGCCGCGCCCGCGGCGAGCAGGGTGAGTCCGCCGACCGTCAGCCCGCCCGCCGCCAGCACGGTGCCGGGCAGGCTACCCGCGCCCTGGGCGGACAGCACGAAATACGCTGCCGCGCCGATCATCGCGGCCAGCGCCCATGCGATTCCCGCCCAGCTGGCGGCCAGTCCGGAACGCAGGTCGATCACCAGGATCAGGCCGAGGATTCCGATCAGGCCACCGGCGACGGTGGCGGCGCCGGGGCGTTCGCGGTGCCGCGCCCACAGCCAGCCGACCACCGCGATCGGCGCTGTGTACTCGATCAGGAGCGCCACGCCGACCTCCATGTGCCGGACCGCGTTGAAGTACGCGAGCTGGGTGCCGGCCACCGCCAGCAGGCCGTAGGCCGTGATCAGCGCGGCATTGCGGCGCAGCAGCCCCGGCGCGCCGCGCAACTGGATCGCCGCGATCGGCGCCAGCACGGCAGCGGCTACCAGGACGCGCACGGCGACGGCCGCCGCGGCTGTCCATCCGGCGTCCATCAGGCCGCGGGCCAGCGGGCCCGAGAGGCCGAACGACATGGCGGAGGCCACCGCGACGAGCAGCCCGGACCGGAGCCGCCTACTTCTGATGTCATTAGTCATAACCGCCATGGCTGATGACGCTACGGTCGCCTTGGTAATGTGTCAACATGAATTTCGCTCATGACACCGAAGCGTCGCTGGTCGCCGCGGTGGAGCTGGTCAACTCGGCCGAGGACCCCGACACCCTGACCGAGATCGCCCACCTGGACCGGTTTTTCGTCAAGCACGCCTACACCGGCGCGCACGCGCGCACCGCGGCCGAACTCGCCGCCGTCCGCGCGCTGCGCCCGGCTCTGCGCCGCATGCTCACCAGCGATCGCGACAGCACCGTCGACCTGGTGAACGCCACCCTGGCCGAGCAGCACGCACTACCCCAGCTGGTCCGGCACGGCGAGGTCGACTACCACATCCATGCCGTCGCGCCCGACGCCCCGCTCCCGGTCCGGATCGCCGTCGAAACCGCCATGGCCGTCGTCGACCTCATACGCGCCGACGAGCTCAGCCGCCTCGCACTGTGTGCCGACGCCGCCTGCGACGGCATCGTGCTCGACCTGTCCCGCAACCGCTCGCGCCGCTATTGCAGCACCGCCTGCGGCAACCGCAACGCCGTCGCCGCCTACCGGGCGCGCAAGAAGTGATCGGGGCGAGCGAAACCCTTGCCAGTGCACTACCGCGTTCCTAACGTCGGGGAATGAGCGAACCCACCCCCGCCACCGATCCGACGGCCGACTGGAGCTTCGAGACCAAGCAGATCCATATCGGACAGGTCCCCGACAGCAACACCCAGGCGCGCGCCCTGCCCATCTACCAGACCACCTCCTACACCTTCCGCGATACCGACCACGCGGCGGCGCTGTTCGGGCTGGCGGAACCGGGCAACATCTACACCCGAATCGGCAACCCCACCCAGGACGCGGTGGAACAGCGGATCGCGGCACTCGAGGGCGGCGTCGCCGGGCTGCTGCTGTCCTCGGGGCAGGCGGCGGAGACGCTCGCCATCCTGAATCTCGCCGGGGCGGGCGATCACATCGTGTCCAGCCCGCGGCTCTACGGCGGCACCTACAACCTCTTCCACTACACGCTGCCGAAACTGGGCATCGAGGTGTCCTTCGTCGAGGACCCCGACGATCTGGCGCAGTGGCGTGCCGCCCTGCGGCCCAACACCAAGGCGTTCTACGGCGAGACGATCTCCAACCCGCAGAACCACATTCTCGACATCCCCGGAATCGCCGGCATCGCACACGCCGCCGGGCTGCCGCTCATCGTCGACAACACCGTCGCCACACCGTATTTGATCCAGCCGCTGGCGCACGGCGCGGATATCGTCGTGCACTCGGCGACCAAGTACCTGGGCGGGCACGGCGCGGCCATCGCCGGTGTCATCGTGGACGGCGGCACCTTCGATTGGACTGTGCGCGAGGGTGATTCGCCCCGATTCCCCGGCTTCGTGGAACCGGATCCGAGCTATCACGGGGTGGTATACGCCGACCTCGGCGCGCCCGCCTTCGCCATCAAGGCGCGTGTGCAGTTGCTGCGCGATCTCGGCGCGGCCATCGCGCCGTTCAACGCCTTCCTGATCAGCCAGGGGCTGGAGACGCTGAGCCTGCGGGTGCAGCGTCACGTCGGCAATGCGCAGGCGGTCGCCGAATTCCTCGAACAGCGTCCCGAGGTGACCTCGGTCGCCTATGCCGGGCTGCCCTCCTCGCCCTGGTACGAGCGCGGAAAGCAGCTGGCGCCCAGGGGAGTCGGCGCTGTCATCGGGTTCGAGCTGGCCGGTGGCGTCGACGCGGGCAAACGGTTCGTCGACGCGCTCACCCTGCACAGCCATGTCGCGAATATCGGTGACGTGCGGTCGCTGGTCATCCATCCGGCCTCCACCACCCACTCCCAGCTGACGCCGGAGCAGCAACTGAGTTCCGGAGTCACCCCGGGGCTGGTGCGCCTCGCGGTCGGCATCGAGGGCATCGAGGACATCCTCGCCGATCTGCGCACCGGATTCGCCGCCGTGGCACCGTGATTGGGTGGCTCGATCACGCGCTCGCCGCTCGGCGAGCGAGATCTCCCGAAGTGGGTAAGCTTCCGCTCGGCAAACCCGGAGACGCGGGTGCCTTGATGGAGTGATGAGGGATCGGTTGTGGCGGTAAGCGCGGAAACAGCGTGGGTGTTGCTGGCGGCGGGATCAATTTTCGTCTGGGCACTCGTGCTCGGCGTATGGAAATGGCAGGCGATGACCACCGCGGCGGACGGGCGCGCTCACCCCTACGTCGATATCGCACACCGTTCCGCGCTGCTGTATTCGTTCGCGACCGCCATGATCGCGATCTTCGTCGAACTGTCCGGCTGGCCGGCCGCCGTGAACGCCACGGCGGCCGGAGCCATGGTCGTGATGTTCGTGATCACCATCGCCAACTACACGCGCCTGGGCCTCACCCGGGAGACCGAGAACCAGATGCACAATCCGCCACCGGCGCTGCGCTTGGTCCTGGCAGCCCTGATCCTCGGTGAGATCGGCAGCTTCTGCGTGCTGCTCACCGGATTCGCCGTCGAACAGCTCTGAGCTCACCTACCTTTCACGAAGTGCGCGTTGAAGTGCGCGTTGCGGGAACTGTCGGCTGTTTCGGGCGAGACGGTTTCGATCAGGGCCATCAGCCGGCCGATCGCCGGGGCGATGCGGCGCGGGCGGTCGATGATGGCGTCGCAGACAGCGCGGGCGGCGTCGGCCGGCGTCAGACCGCGGTCGCGGAAGTGGGGGTTCGCGGCGGTCATGGGCGTCTGGACCAGGGGCATGTAGACCGAGCTGAAACGGATGTTCTCCGTGAGGGTTTCGGCTTGCAACGTGGTGGTGAGCGTGTCCAGCGCGGCCTTGCTGGCCAGGTAGGCGCCGTAGCCGGGGCCGCCGGCCAGATTGGCTACGGACAGTACGTTGACGATCTGACCGTCGCGGCGTTCGCGCATACCCGGTAGCACCGCCAGCACGAGCCGCGTCGCGGCGAAATAGTTGAGCCGCATGGTGCGCTCGTAGTCGTGAAAGCGGTCGTAGGACTCCGCGACGATGCGGCGAATGGACCGTCCGGCATTGTTGACCAGGATGTCGACGCCGTCGTGCTCGACCAGCACACGCTCGGCCGCCGAGTCCAGCGCCTCGAAATCATTGAGATCGCACGGGTATACGAATGCCTTGCCGCCCGCCTGCTCGATCTCCTGCGCTACGTCCCGCAGTTCCGATTCACGCCGGGCGAGCAGTGCCACCTTCGCTCCGGCCGCGCCGACGCGTACCGCCGCCGCCCGCCCGATGCCCGAGGACGCGCCGGTGATCAGCACGGTTCGCCCCGCTACTCGCTGTTCGAGTGTGTGCTTGCGCCGCAGCCTGGCCAGGCTCAGTTCGGTGTCGAGTCCCTGGGAGATCTTGTCGGCCCACGCCCCAATTCCATACATAGTGATGGATATTAAGTTATATAACTGGTGATGTAAATTGCTCGGCATGGACGCCGCCAACCTGCACCTCATCGCCCGTCGACTGCGCAGCATCGCCTTCGCCGCCACCGGCCACACCGGCGCCCAACGCTTCGCGCCCAGCGAGTACGCGGTGATCGAAGATGTCGCGCTGCACCCGGATTCATCGATCCGGGAGATCACCGAGCGCACCGCGATCGTGCAGAGTCTCGTCTCGCGCATCGTCGCCCGCTATCGCGACGAAGGCCTGCTGGCCACCGCCCCCGATCCGGCCGACGGCCGCCGCGTACTCGTGCGCATCGACCGAACGGTGCGGCAGGAGATCTTCCGTGCGCGTGGCCGCGAGTCGATCGACGCCGCGCTCGCCACCGAACTGCCGGGGCTCGCGCCGGAGCAGCAGCAGAGGATTGTCGGGCTCCTGGACGAATTGGGTGCGCTGCTCCGGGGTGTGCCCGAGCGCTGAACGGGTGCCCTACTGTGCGATCGGCCCCGGCAGTCGCAGGACGTGCTCGACCCCGAATATCCGCCCGGCCAAGCGTTCTCCGGCCGAGAGATGCTGGGCGACCGCGTGCCACGCGACCACCTCGGGCCCGTCGACCCGGTAGGTGACACCTTCGTGGACAACCTCGGCCGATCCTGCCGCGAGCACATTGCGCAGCCAATCGGCGGAGGTGCCATACGGCAGCAGGGTGAGGAAGTCGCCGTCGGCTTCGGCGATGCCGATCGGCGTCTCGTAGGGCTTGCCGCTGACCCGGCCGACGTGCCGGATGACCGACGCGTTGGCGCCTACCCGGCCCGCCGTTTTCATGTTCTGCCGGTTGGTGAAGCGCCGGTTGAAGCGGCGGACCGCCGTGAGGCCGGGGCGGTAGCCGGTGCGCATGGACAGCAGCAGGAACAGGAATCCGGCCAGGGCCAAGCCCACCGGGGTGCCGAGGAGGAACGCGATCCAGATCCACATGGCGGACTCTTCTCTTACGTTGTAAGTCGTGTTCCACAAGCGAAGCATTACAACGTAAGGCTGTCAAGAGCTGGGCGTCTTACCTCGTACGGTAAAGTTGCCCGGCAATGGTTACCGAGCGCCCCCGACTGAGTCGCGAACAGATCCTGCGCGCCGCCGTGGCCCGCGCCGACCGCGACGGTGTCGCGGCGGTCACCATGCGCAGTGTCGCCACCGACCTCCGGGTCGAGGCCATGTCGCTCTACTATCACGTGGCCAACAAGGGCGAACTCCTCGACGGCATGATCGAGGCCGTACTCGACACCATCAACGCGGCCGTCGCGCCGCTGGTCTGCGAATCCCCGGCCGACT
This sequence comes from Nocardia sp. NPDC127579, assembly GCF_042672005.1. Classification (NCBI taxonomy): domain Bacteria; kingdom Bacillati; phylum Actinomycetota; class Actinomycetes; order Mycobacteriales; family Nocardiaceae; genus Nocardia; species Nocardia sp. NPDC127579. The sequence continues at coordinate 65,350 of NZ_JBHXVZ010000004.1, forward strand.
GGAAACCCGTACTGCGCCAGCGCATTCTCCGCGCCCGCGCAGTCCTGCTACGTCACCGGTGGGCACCCGCGCTGATCGGCGCCCGCTCGCCGATGAACCTCGCCCTGCTCACCTACTTCGACGCCGTCATCGGCCTGCTGCGCACCGGCGGCTTCACCTACGACCTCGCCCACCACGCCCTGCACGTCCTCGGCAGCCGCGCCCTGGGCTTCACCCAGGAACTGTTCGATTCCGCGGGCGAACAATCCGACGAGGAAGCCACCGCCGCCCTGGCCGCCATGGCCGACCGCTTTCCCCACATCGCGGGCATGATCGCCAACCCGCCGCACCAGGACTCCGGTCCCGAACTCGGCTGGTGCGACGACCAGACCGAATTCGAGTTCGGTCTGGACCTGATCCTCGACGGTCTCGAGCGGCTGCGCGAATCCGCCTGAGGGCCGGTCGGTCGCCCTAGGCGAATACTCGCTGACACAGACCTTTCCGGACTTCGTAGATGCCATGGTCGACCAGGACGGAATCGCGTTCTATCTCCATTCGCCGATGCGGCGGCCACCGGGTGTGCAGCGACCATCGGACTCCGTCCAGTTCCTCGGTGCCGATTTCGAGGTCGGCAAGGTTCGCTTCGGTGAAGTCGTTGAACACTCGGCACACACGGATCGTCTGGTTCGTCATCTCCTTGACCGAGAAGGAAACGTGGCTTCGGAGCGCGATTATCCGCGGTGTGGAGAATGAACAGGCGATCGAATCATGGTCGTCGCACGCGCTCTCCATCATCTTTCGCAGTTGGCCGGCCAGCCTCGCGACGTGGTCCGCGTAGCTGGCCAGATCATCCAGGTAGGTGAGCATGTTCGTGATCGGCGACATATTGTCCGCATGATCTGCCGGGATTTCCTCCACAATACGGTGCTGTATTCCGGATGCGCGCCTGAGCGCCTTGGGAATCCGGTGCAGTCTGTCGAACTCGAAAAGAGCTGATTCCCGGTGGAGTGCGGGCGGCGAACCGAACTCGGGATCGGAGATCTCGATGATGATCTTGTCGCACAAATAGGTCGCGGCCTCGCGGGCGTCCTGCAATTCGCGGTAGATGAGTTTCCGCGTCCACCACCGAAGATCGGAATCGACACTGTGCCACGAATGGAAGCGCTGGAGTCCCGGCCTGTGGGGATCGGCGGGATCGATGCCCCGGGACAGGTCGGGGTCGTCGTCCTCGTCAGCGCGACGAACCGGCACGGCGCCCGGCTTCGGAGGTGAGACGCGCCTTCCCGGTGTGCTGCCTTCGGTGACATGCTGACTCGTTCCCGGGCCGCGGGGAGATCCGGTCGCCGCGCTTCGATCCGAGCGTGCGGGGAGTGGACGCGCGGAAAGGACCTCGGCCAATCCCGCTTCGATATCGAGGCTCGAGCGGAGGTCGGTGACATAGCTGTCGTGCCGCACGGGCAGCAGGATCTCTCGCAGGCCCGCCTCGACGTCGAGGATTTTCGACAGGTCGGCGACCAGTGATTCGTGGCCGGACGTGACTCGGCGAACGATTGACGAAATCTCGTGTGGGTTGTCGGTCATCGGTCCTCGCCCGCCTCCCAGTTGGTCGCGATCGTTCGACGCGCCTTCATCAGGTTGGCGCGGACAGCGGCTCGGGTGATCTGGAGGGTCGAGGCGATCTGCTCCGTGGTGAACTGGGCGAAGGTCCACGCCATGACCTGTCGTTGTCGGGGCGGCAAAGCGGCAAGCGCGCTGAGGAAGTCGAGCTGGCACTCCGCGGCCGCGAAATCGAGATGACCACTCCAGAGCGCTGTGCGCTCGGATATCTCCGCGACCGGATCTTCCGCCAGTCTGCCGAATCGTCGCGCGTACGCGCGGCTGCTGACCGTGCACACCCAGGTCCACGGGTAGTCGATACTCGACCACGACCGCCACAACTTCGTCATCGTGTCCTGCGCGACGTCCGCGGCGTCGGCCTCGGTCGCACCGTGCTGTTCGACTAGGAACGCCACGAGTCGCGGGACGTTCTTGCGGTAGAAGTCACTGAAGGCAGCGACTTCCAATTCGACTGGACTGGCCGTGATTCGAGATGTCCGGGCACGGTGGAGCTGCCCACTCGGGTTGTCCGGCTCACTGGTCACGGGCGTGACCCCGGCTCCGCACCTATGACCACGCTGACCCGTCCGCCGCTGGCACCCACGTCGTCGAGCCGGCTGCCGCCCGGTAGCGCCTCGACGAGTCCGACCACATACCGCTGGCGCGCTCGCTCCTGTTCGGTACGTGCCGATAGCCTCAGCCACAGCCTGCCCAGCGTCAGAAGGTGCACTCCGAACGATGTCGCCAGCAATGCCGTGATCGGGCCCATGGTCTGCTTCCTCTATGTGTGTGTCGTCCACATATATAGAGGCTTCCGAGCGGGCTGATGTGAACTCCGCGGGCCGAATTCGTCGGCATGCCGGTATCGGCCCAGGACGGCCCTGCCGGACCAGGGCAGCTGAGCGCTCGTGCCCGCAATGACCGGAGTGAGAGGTTCCTGAGTGTTTCAGGTTCGGGATCGACGGGTAACTTCCCTCTGGCCTGGCGAATGTGCCAGGCCAGAGGGGTGGAGCGCCCCCGGCAGGAATCGAACCTGCGACCTAGGGATTAGAAGGCCCTTGCTCTATCCAACTGAGCTACGGAGGCAGTGCGTTCCACCATGGCCGACATCGGCCTTGCTGTCCAGCAGCACGGTAAGTATAGCGACCGTCCAGATCGGTACTTTTTAGCGACGGAAACAATTCTTACCGTGTCGGCCGGTGTCGACCCAGGAACAGGTTATCGGCCCAAACCCGGCCGGGCCATGTATTAAGGGTCCAACTACGCTCAGTCGTATGTCGTCACCGCGGGACCCGCACACCGAAGCAGAGGGATCGGACTCCGCCGGGACGGGTGCCACGGGAACATTCGCAGTGGTCACCGCCATCTCGATCGCCATCGCCGCGGTGGTCGCGGCCCTGGTCGTCGGTCTGTCGGCGGCGCAGGCGCTGAGTCTGCTGGGCATTCCGGACCCGGGCTCGCTGACGACCTACGGCCTGCCCGCGGTCCGGGCGCTCGCCGACCTGCTGGCCGCGCTGACCGTCGGATCACTACTGTTCGCGGCGTTTCTGACTCCGCCGCAGAGTAGCGGCCTGCTGGATGTCGGCGGCTACCGCGCACTGCGCCGAGCCTCGAATTTCGCCCTGCTGTGGGCGTGTTGCGCGGCGCTGCTGGTACCGCTGACCGTATCGGACACGACGGGCCGACCGGTCGGGCAGATCTGGCGGCCGGAGGAGTTGTGGCGCGCGATCGGCCTGGTGGACCTGGCCCAGGCCTGGCGGACCACGGTGATCCTGGCGCTGATCGTCGCGATCGGCTGCCGCCTGGCGCTGCGCTGGGGCTGGACGCCGGTGCTGTTCGGCGGCGCGCTCGTCGCCATGATGCCGCTGGCGCTGACCGGGCACTCGTCCTCCGGCGGTGCGCACGACCTGGCGACGAACAGCCTGATCCTGCACCTGGTCTCGTGCGCGGTGTGGGTGGGCGGGCTGTTCGCGGTGCTGGCGTACGCGCTGCGCGACGGGACGCACACTGCGCTCGCCGCCCGGCGGTTCTCCCTCGTCGCGACGATCTCGTTCGTGGTCATCGCGGCCAGCGGCGTGCTCAACTCGGTGATCCGCGTGTCGTGGGCGGATCTGACCGGGACCACCTACGGTCGCCTGGTCGTGGCCAAGGCCGTCGCGCTGATCGTGCTCGGCGGGTTCGGCTACCTCCAGCGGCGCGCCGCGCTGCCCGCCCTGGCCGCCGACCCGCGTGACCGCGGCGCGCTCATCCGGTTCGCCGGAGTGGAGGCGTTGATCTTCGCGGCCACCATCGGACTCGCGGTCGGGCTCGGCCGCACCCCGCCCCCGCCGCCGAGCTCCGAGCCGACACCGGCGGAAGTGGAGATCGGATACAACCTGGCCGGCCCGCCGACCGCGGCGCGTCTGCTGTTCGACTGGCGCTTCGACCTGATCTTCGGCACGCTGGCCATCGTGGTGGCCGTGCTGTATCTGATGGGGGTGCGCCGGCTGCGTTCGCGCGGCGACGCCTGGCCGATCGGCCGGACCATCGCCTGGCTGTCCGGTTGCGCGATCCTGTTGTTCGCCACCTCGTCGGGAGTGGGCCGCTATTCGCCCGCCATGTTCAGTGTGCACATGGTCCAGCACATGGCGTTGTCCATGCTCGCCCCCATTCTTTTCGCGCTCGGCGGCGCGGTCACCCTGGCGTTGCGTGCGCTGCCCGCGGCCGGGAAGAACGGAGCGCCCGGCCCGCGTGAATGGATCCTGGCGGTCGTGCACAATCCGGTCTCGCGGTTTCTCACGCATCCGCTGGTCGCGTCGGCCATCTTCGTCGGCGGGTTCTACGCGCTGTACCTGGGCGGCATCTACGACTCGGTGGTCGACTCGCATGCCGCGCATCTGATGATGAACGCGCACTTCCTGCTCAGCGGCTACCTCTTCTACTGGGTGGTGATCGGCATCGACCCCAAGCCGCGCCGGGTCGAACCACTGACCAGGCTCGGCATGGTGTTCGGTTCGCTGCCGTTCCACGCCTTCTTCGGCATCGCGCTGATGAGCACGACCACGGTGCTGGGCGGCTGGTTCTTCCGCAGTCTGGCACTCGGCTGGAACGGCGACCTGCTCGATGACCAGCGCACCGGCGGCAGCGTCGCCTGGGCCAGCGGCGAGGTGCCGCTGGTGGTGGTGATGCTGGCGCTGTTGATCCAGTGGTCGCGCAGCGACGAGCGACTGGCCAAGCGCACGGATCGCGCCGCCGAGCGCGACAACGACGCCGAACTCGCCTCGCACAACGCCATGTTCGCCGAGCTGGCCCGGCGCGACCACTCGACCCGTCAGTGAGCGAGCCGGTGTGACCGATCAGGGCGTGTGTCAGGACTGTGTGGGGGAGCGGGAATTCGCGGGGCGGGTGTATCGGTCGGATGTGCGGGCCGCGCGCAAGCGACTGGCCGGCCGGGTGCGTAAGACGCCGGTGTTCCACACGTCGGTGCCGGGCCCCAACGGCCCGGTGCCGGTGACGTTGAAGCTCGAATACCTCCAGCACGGCGGCACTTTCAAGGTGCGAGGCAGCTTCAACGCGCTGTTGGAGTCCGGTGCGGCAGCCGAGCAGGTGGTGATCGCCTCCGGTGGCAACGCGGGTATCGCGGCCGCGCTGGCCGCGGCTCAGCTCGGCAAGGGCTGCACGGTGGTGGCCCCGGAATCGGCGCCGCACACCAAGGTCGCGGCCATGTGGTCCTACGGTGCGGAAGTGCGGTGGCACGGAACGACTTACGCCGAGGCGCACGAATACGCGGCGGAGCTGGCGGCACAGCGGCGGGCGCTGCAATTGCACGCCTACGATCTGCCCGCGGTGGTCGCGGGCGCCGGGGTGATCGGACTGGAGCTCGAGGAGCAGGTGCGCGGGCGGCCACCGGTATTGGCGGCGGTCGGTGGAGGCGGCCTGATCGCCGGGCTCGCGGCCGCTTTCGGGCGACGGCAGCCGGTGCTCGGGGTGGAATCGGAGGGTGTGCCCGCGTTGCACGCGGCGCTGGCCGCGCGCCGGCCGGTGGAGGTGCGCCCGACCGGGCGGGCCGCGCACGCGCCGGGCGCCACCAGGATCGGCGATATCGCGTTGGATCTGGCCTGCCGCTACGGGGTGCGCTCGCTGCTGGTCACCTCCGACGCGATCGTCGATGCTCGCGACTATCTGTGGCGTGAGTTCCGCATCGCGGTCGAATTGTCCGGGGCGATCGCGTTGGCCGCGGTGCGCAGCGGGGCCTACGTTCCCGCTCGGGGCGAGCGGCCGGTAGTCGTGCTCTGTAGTGCCAGCACCGATCTCGACATGGGTGGGGCATCGTAGTCTGCCGTTCGGACATCGTGCAGCGGAAAGCCCTGGTCGCAGGGTGTGAAGGACCGGATGTCCACAGTGGGGAAAGTTGTCCACGAATTCGGTTCCGCCGGTCCGTCGCGGGGCCGGAGCGCGCACGCTGGAAGCGAGCACCCGGGCTGCCCGCCCGGGCCGAAATCCGAAGGGGCGTGATCATGTTCGAGACCACGGGGACCATCATCGGCACTGTCGCCACCCCGCCCGCCCGGCGGGTACTGGCCACCGGGGAGGAAGTGGTGTCGTTCCGGGTCGCCAGCACCGCGCGCCGCCGCACCGACCTGGGCGAGTGGATCGACGCGGGCACGCTGTTCGTCACCGTGAGTTGCTGGCGGCGGCTGGTGCACGGCGTCGATGCCTCCCTGCGCCGCGGCGACCCGGTGATCGCGCACGGGCAGTGGCGCGCCGTCGAGTACCGGGCCAAGGACGGCACCGACTGCCGTGGGCTGGAACTGCGCGCCTACGCGGTCGGCCCGGACCTGTCGCGGTGCAGCGCGGTTCTCACCCGTCACTCCGGGTCCGGCTCCGGGCCCGCGAGCCTCATGCGGAATACTTGCACCGGATCGAGCGCTGAAGAACGCGCACGTGTCGGCGAGCATCAGGGGGACGCGACGGCCGTGCCCAGGGCATCGTCCGACCGCGCGGAAACCCAGCCAGCCGAAACCCAGCCGGTCGAGGCCTGATCCGCCCACCGCGTACCCACCCACCCTGGCGGCCGCAGCCCCTTGGCTTCGCTTCGTCCACCCCTAGACCGATAGGCTTGCGTATATGGCTGAGTTCATTTACACGATGAAGAAAGTTCGTAAGGCGCACGGCGACAAAGTCGTGCTCGACGACGTCTACCTGAACTTCCTTCCCGGCGCCAAGATCGGCGTCGTCGGCCCGAACGGCGCCGGTAAATCCAGCGTGCTGAAGATCATGGCCGGAATCGACCAGCCGAACAACGGCGAGGCGTTTCTCGCGACCGGCGCCACGGTGGGCATCCTCATGCAGGAGCCGCCGCTGAACGAGGAGAAGACCGTTCGCGGCAACGTCGAGGAGGGCCTCGGCGAGGTCAAGGTGAAGCTGGATCGCTTCAACGAGATCGCCGAACTGATGGCCACCGACTACTCCGACGAGCTCATGGAGGAGATGGGCAAGCTCCAGGAGTACCTCGACCACGCCGACGCCTGGGATGTCGACTCCCAGCTCGAGCAGGCCATGGACGCGCTGCGCTGCCCGCCGCCGGACGAGCCGGTCACCAACCTCTCCGGTGGTGAGCGCCGCCGCGTCGCGCTGTGCAAGCTGCTGCTGAGTAAGCCCGACCTGCTGCTGCTCGACGAGCCGACCAACCACCTCGACGCCGAGAGCGTGCTCTGGCTCGAACAGCACCTGGCCTCCTACCCGGGCGCTGTCCTCGCCGTCACCCACGACCGGTACTTCCTCGACAATGTCGCGGAATGGATCCTGGAGCTGGACCGGGGCCGGGCCTACCCGTACGAGGGCAACTACTCCACCTACCTGGAGAAGAAGGCCCAGCGCCTGGAGGTGCAGGGCAAGAAGGACCAGAAGCTGCAGAAGCGTCTCAAGGACGAACTCGCCTGGGTCCGTTCCGGTGCCAAGGCGCGGCAGGCCAAGAACAAGGCGCGTCTGGGACGCTACGAGGAGATGGCGGCCGAGGCCGAGAAGCACAGGAAGTTGGATTTCGAGGAGATCCAGATTCCGGCGGGCCCGCGCCTGGGCAGTGTCGTCGTCGAGGTCGAGCACCTGGACAAGGGCTTCGGTGATCGCCAGCTGATCAAGGATCTGTCGTTCAGCCTGCCGCGCAACGGCATTGTGGGCGTCATCGGCCCCAACGGTGTCGGTAAGTCCACGCTGTTCAAGACGATCGTGGGGCTCGAGCAGCCGGACAGCGGCACGGTGAAGGTCGGCGAGACGGTCAAGCTGAGCTACGTCGACCAGAACCGCGCGGGCATCGACCCGAAGAAGAACGTCTGGCAGGTCGTGTCCGACGGGCTGGATTTCATCGAGGTCGGCAATCAGGAAATGCCTTCGCGCGCCTACGTGAGCGCATTCGGCTTCAAGGGCCCGGATCAGCAGAAGCCGGCGGGCGTGCTCTCCGGTGGTGAGCGCAACCGGTTGAACCTGGCGCTGACCCTCAAGCAGGGCGGCAACCTGATCCTGCTCGACGAACCGACCAACGACCTGGACGTGGAAACCCTGGGATCGCTGGAGAACGCGCTCGAGCAGTTCCCGGGCTGCGCCGTGGTCATCTCCCACGACCGCTGGTTCCTGGACCGCACCTGCACGCACATCCTGGCGTGGGAGGGCGACTCCGACAACGACGCCAAGTGGTTCTGGTTCGAAGGCAACTTCGAGGCGTACGAGGCCAACAAGATCGAGCGCCTCGGTCCCGAAGCGGCGCGCCCGCACCGGGTTACGCACCGCAAGCTGACCCGCGACTGAACCCACTCCCGACCGGACGGCGGGGCGAGCGCATGACGCGCATCGCCCCGCCGTTCGGCGTTCGGCACCCGAACATGCTGTCGAGCGCTCGAATTCCGCCGAAGGTGTCACAAAAGTGCCATCTCGCCGAATGTCCTGCGGTGGCAACCCGTCGCGAGCGGACTCGGTCGAAGGAAATTTCGTCGGCCGACGCAGACTCGTGACACTCGCTAGGGTAGGGCTCGTGCATGCGCGGGCGCAGTTCAGTCGACGACGAGTACTCACTGCGATCGCGTCTACGTGAGGGTGTCGGTCCGATAGGTGCTGTGCCAGCGAATTCGACGATGGCAATTCGGCGGCTACCACAACGGCTGTGGTGAACACCCTGTGTTTGGAAGGGATTTCACCCCCGCGCGCGTATCGCACAGCTACTCTCGGACCGGCGTCACTTTGTTGCGGAACCGAATCCGAGGAGTTGGCGAAAAACTATGACGGTCTCGTCCGAATTGTCCAATGGCGGGCGGCATCTGGAGCGAGCGGACGCGTTGGCGTGGTCCGCGAGTTTGCCGGAATCGCTGCGAGAGTCGCTCGGGACACTCGAGGAGGCGTACTTCCGCCACGTCGACGCGGGCGATGTGGACTGTGCGATCACCGGAATCACCCAGATCTTCCGGCGGCACCTGGAACTGGCGATGGTCCGGCCCAAGGGACGGGCCCTGGTTCGGGTGTACCACCCGGAGGACGCGTCCGGCCTGGGCGCCGCCGTCCAGCTCGTCACCGACGACATGGCCCTGCTGGTGGAGTCGATCACCTCGTCGCTGAGCCGGATGGGTGTCAGCGTCAGCGAGGTCATCCACCCCATTTTCGAAGTCGAGCGTGACGAGAACGGCCGCCTCACCAAAGCCGTTCCGCACGAGGTCGATCGCAACGGCGGGGTCCTGCGGGAAAGTTGGATGCATCTGCAGTTGCATCCCTCCACCAGCCGCGAGCTGCTGGACCGGATCGAACAGGCGATGCCCGATGTGGTGGCCGACGTCCGCCAGGTCATCGGTGACACCGACGCGATCCAGGCGGTGCAGAGCAAGCTCGCCGACGATCTGGAGCAGTCCGCCAAAGCCGGCGACGCGCCTTTTCCCGCGGCCGATCTGATCGATACCGCGAATCTGCTGCGCTGGCTGGCCAGCGGTAACTTCACCGTGCTCGGCTTCGCCCAGTACCGCCTGGAATCCAACGGTGACGGTCCGACCGCCTCCAACCCGATGCCCGGCACCTGCCTGGGCGTGCTGCGCCCCGATGTCGGCACCGACTTCCGAGTGCCGATCAACGGCCGCGACCGCCCGCTGCTCATGCTCACCCAGGGCCTGGTCCCGGCCACCGTGCACCGCTCGGTCTACCCGTATTTCGTCGGTGTCGCCGATTGGGACGAGCAGGGCAACATCATCGGTGAGCACCTGTTCATCGGGGTGTTCACGGTGACCGCCGTGCACGAGAACGTGCTGGACATTCCGGTGATCGAGCGCCGGGTGCGCACCGTGATCGAGGACAGCGGCTTCGATCTGGACTCGTTCTCCGGGCAGGCGATGCTGGAGGTCATCCAGTCGTTCCCGCGCACCGAACTGTTCTCCTCCGATATCGCGACCATGCGCAAGACCGCGGTGGCGGTGCTGAACGTGAGCCTGCGCCGACAGGTCCGGCTGTTCATGCGCGAGGACACCTACGGCCGCTTCGTCGCCTGCCTGGTGTACCTGCCGCGCGACCGCTACACGACTCGGGTGCGGTTGGAGATGCAGGAGATCCTGGTCCGCGAACTCGGCGGCGTCTCCATCGACTATTCGGCGCGGGTCAGCGAAAGCGAGCTCGCCAGCGTCTATTTCACGGTCCGGATGCCGGACTCGGATTCGGGTACGCCGCGTGCGGCGCGCACGCTGGCCGACACCTCCGAGGCCAACCGGCTGCGGATCCAGCAGTTGCTCGCCGCGGCCAGCCACACCTGGGACGACTACCTCAACGACGAGGTAAGCACCTCCACAGTGCTCGATCCCGGTGTGGCGCAACGCTATGCGGCCGCGTTCCCCGAGGGCTACAAGCAGGATTTCGGTCCTCGGCACGCGCTCGACGACATCCATCGCCTGGAACGCCTGTCGGCGGGCCGGATCGATCAGCGCCTGTATCGCAAGCCGGGGTCGGATCCGGGTTCCTGGCGGTTCAGTCTCTACATCGGCGGTACCGGCGTCTCGCTGAGCCAGGTGTTGCCGGTGCTGCAGAGCCTCGGCGTCGAGGTGGTCGACGAGCGCCCCTACCAGATCGTGTTCGATCGCCCGGGCGGCCAGACCGTCGAGCGCTGGATCTACGATTTCGGCCTGCTGGCCCGCCCGGAACTGCTGCGCAGCTCGCTGGATCGGGACCTGGACGCGGAACTGCTGGAGGCCTCGGCTCGGGCGGACGCGCTGGAAGCCGAGGTGCGCGGTCTGCGCGCCCGGTTCACCGACGCCTTCGAAGCGGTCTGGTACGGCCGCGCCGAAGCCGACGGTCTGAACGAACTGGTGCTGCGGGCCCGGCTGCCGTGGCGCGCGGTGTCGATCCTGCGCACGTACGCGAAATACCTGCAGCAGGCCGGTTTCCCGTACAGCCAGGCCAATATCTGCCGGGTGCTGCTCACCTACCCGGATGTGGCTCGGTTGTTCGTCGACCTGTTCAATTCCCGGTTCGATCCCGACATCGCGATGCGAGCTCAGCGCCCGGAGGAGGTAGCGGAGCGTGACCATGAAGGGCGTAGTGAGCATCGCCGATCAGATACCGTGGACGAGGACGACGCCACGAAGCTGGAGGCGCAGCTGCGTGGCCGCATCGACGAGGTGGTCAGCCTCGACGCCGACCGCATCCTGCGCGCCATCCTCGGACTGATCAAGGCCACGCTGCGCACCAACTACTTCGTCACCGATCACGAGGGCACGCCGCGCGATTTCCTCTCGATCAAGGTCGAGCCGCAGCTCATCGCCGAATTGCCCAAGCCCAAACCGCAATTCGAGATCTTCGTCTACTCGCCGCGGATCGAGGGCGTGCACCTGCGTTTCGGTCCGGTGGCGCGCGGCGGGCTGCGCTGGTCGGACCGCCTGGAGGATTTCCGGACCGAGATCTTGGGCCTGGTCAAGGCGCAGGCGGTGAAGAACGCGGTGATCGTCCCGGTCGGCGCCAAGGGCGGTTTCGTGGTGAAGCAACCGCCCGCCGCCACCGGCGATCCGGGCGTGGACCGGCAGGCGCTGGGCGCCGAGGGCGTCGCCTGCTACCGCACCTTCATCTCCGGGCTGCTCGACATCACCGACAATGTCGACCGGGCCACCGGTGCGGTGCTGCCGCCCGCGCGGGTGATCCGCCGCGACGGCGACGACACCTACCTGGTGGTGGCCGCCGACAAGGGCACCGCGACGTTCTCCGATATCGCCAACGATGTGGCGCAGCGCTACGGGTTCTGGCTCGGTGACGCCTTCGCCTCCGGCGGGTCGGCGGGCTACGACCACAAGGCGATGGGCATTACCGCCAAGGGCGCGTGGGAGAGCGTGAAGCGGCACTTCCGCGAAATGGATCTCGACACCCAGACCCAGGATTTCACCGTGGTCGGCATCGGCGACATGAGCGGTGACGTGTTCGGCAACGGCATGCTGCTCTCCGAGCACATCCGCCTGGTCGCGGCCTTCGACCACCGGCACATCTTTCTGGACCCGAACCCGGACGCGGCCACCTCCTACGCCGAGCGCCAGCGCATGTTCGAGCTGCCGCGGTCGTCCTGGGCCGATTACGACACCTCGCTGATCAGCGCGGGCGGCGGTGTGTGGGACCGCACCGTGAAGGCGGTGCCGATCAGTCCGCAGGCCCGCCAGGCGCTGGGGCTGGCCGACGACGTGGTCTCGCTGTCGCCACCGGATCTGGTGCGCGCGATTCTGCTGGCACCGGTGGGGCTGCTCTGGAACGGCGGTATCGGCACCTATATCAAGGCCAGTACCGAATCCAATGCCGAAGTCGGTGACAAGTCCAACGATCCGGTGCGTGTCAATGGAAAGCAGTTGCGCGTCAAGGTGATCGGGGAGGGCGGCAATCTCGGTGCGACCGCGCTGGGCCGGATCGAGTTCTGCCGGGCCGGCGGCAAGATGAACACCGACGCCCTGGACAACTCCGCCGGCGTGGACTGCTCGGACCACGAGGTCAATATCAAGGTCCTGCTGGACGGCGTGGTCAGCGCCGGCGTGCTGCCGGAGGCCGAACGCAATCCGCTGCTCGCCTCGATGACCGACGATGTCGCCCGGATGGTGCTGCGGGACAATGTCTCCCAGAACTTCCTGATGGGCATCTCGCGCTTCAACGCGGCCCGCATGCTGAACGTGCACATGCGGCTGATCGAGGATCTGGAGGACCGGCGCGGCCTGGACCGGGAGCTCGAGGCGCTGCCTTCGGATATGGAGATGAAGCGGCGCATGGAGGAGGGGTCGGGGCTGGCATCGCCCGAGCTCGCCAATCTCATGGCGCACGTGAAGCTTTCGCTCAAGGCCGATCTGCTGGAGACGGATCTGCCCGATATGGCGCATTTCGCCGCCCGGCTGCCCGACTATTTCCCCGAACCGCTGCGGGTCCGTTTCGCCACGGCGATCAAGAAGCATCCGTTGCGCCGGGAGATCCTGACCACCATGATCGTCAACGAGGTGGTCGACTACGGCGGCATCACCTACGCGCACCGGCTCAACGAGGAGATCGGCGCCAGCACCACCGATTCCGTGCGCGCGTTCGCGGCGGCCGCCGAGATCTTCGGCCTGCACGACATGTGGGCGCGGATCCGCGGGGCCGACACCTCGATCGGCGTCCGTGACGAGCTCGAGCTCGAGACCAAGAAGACGCTCGACCGGGCCTCACGCTGGCTGCTGAGCAATCGTCCGCAGCCGATCGCGGTCGGCGCCGAGATCAACCGGTACAGCCGGGGCGTGCGCGAGCTGGCACCGAAGGTGCCGGGCTGGCTGCGCGGTCATCATCTGGCCATGCTCACCGGTCAGTCCGCCGACCTGATCGGCCGCGGCGCGCCCGCCGAGCTCACCGATGAGGTCTACGGGCTGCTCAACCTCTTCCCGCTGCTGGATGTCATCGATATCGCCGACATCACCGATCGCGGCGGTGACGAGGTCGGGGCGCTGTATTACGCGCTCAACGACCACCTCAAGATCGACTGGTTGCTCCAGGCGGTCAGTCATCTCGAACGGGGCGATCGCTGGCACGCGCTGGCCCGGCTCGCGCTGCGTGACGACATGTACGGTTCGCTGCGGTCGCTCACCCTCGACGTGCTCTCGGCCGGTGATCCGGAGGAGACCGCCGACGAGAAGATCGCCTACTGGGAGTCCAAGAATCAGTCCCGTCTCGGCCGTGCCCGCGCGGCCCTGGCCGAGCTGTTCGAATCCGGCACCCACGACCTGGCCACCCTGTCGGTGGCGGCGCGGCAGGTGCGCAGCATGGTCAGCGGGGTCGGCGCACAGTCCGAGCGCTGAGTGTGAACCGCGGGGCGGCAGCCGGTTTCAGGCTGCCGCCCCGCGGTGTTATCGCCGCACCAGGCTGGTGCGACCCGCCGCGCCGATCAGCGCCGCGGCACACGCGACTTGCAGAATCCATTGCAGCCAGTCGATACCGCCGGTGGAATCCCAGCCGAAGATCAGGGCGATGATCCCGCCGATGAAGGCGCCGAGCGAGCCGAGCCCCCAGGTCTTGAGGAATGAAATATCTTGCTTGCCCGGTAGCACCAGCCTGGCCAGCGCGCCGATGATCGGACCGATCAGAATCGCGAACAACAACATCCCGAAAATGCGCATGGGGAGAGCCTTTCTCGAACGCTGCGCGTCAGAAGACGCTCCGCCAGTGTAAGAACGCGCGCGTGGTCCCGGATACGGCTGCCGGGCAACGGTTTCGACTCGATCAGGTGGCCAGTACCGGTACCCGGCGCAGGCCCAGCGACAGCGCGCCGACGACGGCCATCAATCCCGCGGTCAACGCGGCCACGCCCGCCCAGCCCGCGCCGGTCCACGCGTGCGCGCCCAGACTGCCGAACACCGAGGCGCCGACGTAGTAGGCGAACAGGTAGAACGCCGCCGCCTGACTGGTGCTCACGCCACCGGCGTGCGCGCGGGCCGCGACCCAGCCGCTGGCCAGGCCGTGGGTGACGAAGAAGCCGACGGTCAGCGCGGCGATTCCCGCGACGACCACGGGCAGCCGGCCGGACAGCGTCAGCCCGGCGCCGATCAGGGCGAGGGCGCTGCCGATCGGCATGATCGCGCGCCGGCCCAGCCGGTCGGCCAGCCGGCCGGACACCGTCGCGCCGATCGTGCCGAGCGGGTAGACGAGGTAGACCAGGCTCACCAGGCCGACGCCCAGCTGGAACGGTGCGCTGGTCAACCGGAAGCCGAGCGCGTTGAACGCCGCCACCAGCGCGCCGACCGAGCATGCGCCGATCACGTAGAGCGCCAGCAGGGCTCGATCGGCCAGGGCGTCGCGAGCCATGGCGACGAGGTCGCGCGGCCGGGCCGGGCGGGCGGCGAAGTTCCGTGAGCGCGGCAGGGTCAGGGCGACGATCACCGCGCACAGGGCCGCGACCCCGGCGGCGGCCACCAGCGCCCACCGCCAGCCGAGCGCTTCGGCGATCGGCGCGGTCACCAGCCGACCGGCCATGCCGCCGAGTGCGGTACCGCCGATGTAGAGGCCCGCCGCCCGCGCGTGCGTGGACGGGTGCAGCTCCTCGCGCAGATACGCGGTGGCTACCGCGGGCAGTCCGGCCAGCGCGAGCCCGCCGAGCAGGCGCAGGGCCAGCAGCGCGTCCCAGCTGGGAGCGAGGGCGCAGGCCAGCGCGAGCACCGCGGAGGAGATCAGCGAGAAGTGGATCAGCCGGGTGCGGCCGACGGCCTCCGACAGCGGGCCGAAGACCAGCAGTGCCAGCGCCAGCGCCGCGGTGGTCACCGACATGACCAGCGTGCTCTGCCCGGGGGTGATGCCGAACGCGGTGACGAATTCCGGCAGCAGCGCCTGGGTGTCGTAGAGCAGGACGAAAGTCGCCATGCCCGCGGCGAACAGCGCCACCAGCACCCGGCGATAGCCGGGGCTGCCCGGCAGATAGCCGGGTGCGCTGTGCTGGAGCTCGGGTGTGGCGACAGAAGTCATCCGATGATTCTGTGCCGCACGGCCTCATGCGTCCAATGCCGCAAATGCCGAAACGCGATACGTCGAACGTATGATGTGTCGGTGCTGCTGCGCGACCTCGATTGGCTGGTGGCCCTGGCCGACCACCGGCACATGACCGATACCGCCGCGATCCTCGGCGTCAGTCAGCCCACCCTCTCGCGCGCCCTCGCACGCATCGAAGGTGAACTCGGCACGCGGCTGTTCGAACGCGTCCCCACCGGGGTCCGGCTCAACCCGAACGGCGAACTCGTCGTCACCGCCGCACGCGACCTGATCGCCCGCTACGAGCAGTTGACCGCGGAACTGGCCGGACGCTTGAACCCCGACAGCGGCGTGGTCCGGCTGGCCTTCCTGGACTCCATGGCGACCTCGCTGGTACCGCAGATCCTGCGCGGCTTCCACGAGCACGCACCCGCCGTGCGGGTACTGCTCAGTCAGGAACCGCACCACCACATCCTCGGCGACCTGCGTACCGGCGCGGTCGAACTCGCGGTCACCTCCTGGCAGGAGCCGGGCGACTTCGGCTGGCTGCCGCTCCAGCGCGAACGCCTGGTCCTGGTCGTGCCGCCCGCGCACCGGCTACGCGACCGCGCGCGCATCGCGCTGACCGACCTGACCGACGACGAATTCGTCACCACCCCGGTCGGTTTCGGCTACCGCACGCTGATCGACGGCCTCTTCGCCGAGGCCGGGGTGACCCCGCGGATCTCCTTCGAGAGCGCCGACCTCGCCACCATCGAAGGTCTGGTCGCCGCGGGGCTCGGCGTCGCCATCGTGCCCGAGCAGTTCGCGGGCGTCTCCGGCACCATCGGCCTGCCGCTCACCACGCCCGCGGCCCGCCGCACCATCGCACTGACCTGGCGCACCGATCAACCACTCGCCCCACCCGCCGCCCGCTTCCTGCGCTACCTCGAAACCGCGTGGCCCGAGCCCTAGCCGCCCCTGTCCGGATCGCGCGGCCGGACATTGCCATACTGGGGGCCGAGATCGATCCCCAGTTTCGGTATGTCCGGGCCGGAGAATCGGAAAGTTCGACATCCAACGGTCTCGCCGATCGCCGACGGCAATGTGGCCGGGCGAGCGCGGCGGGCGGGCCAATCGGAGGTACCACGGTGACGAGTTCGGTGCGCGGGAACGGGCAGTCGTCCGACGCGGTGGCGGTGCTACCCAGGCGGTTTCACGCCAAGGTGGAGATTCGCTGGTCGGATATGGACGCGTTCCAGCACGTCAACCACGCTCGCATGGTGACTCTGCTGGAGGAGGCGCGGATCCCGTGGCTGTTCGACGACGGTCGCCCCACCGTCGCGCTGCGCGAGGGCTGCGTGCTGGCCGATCTGCATGTGCGCTACCGCGGTCAGTTGCGGCACGAGGACACCCCGCTCGATATCGCCATGTGGATCGAGCAACTGCGCGCGGTGGATTTCACCGTCGGCTACGAGGTGCGCGGTGCGGGTGCGGCGCCGGATTCGCCGCCCGCGGTGACCGCGTCCACTCAGCTCGCGGCCTTCGATATCCAGACCCAGCGCCTGCGCCGGCTGACCGAGGCCGAGCGCGAGTACCTCGGCGAGTGGATGTGACGGCGGCGCTTTCGTGATGGGGGAGCAGCGCGTACTGCATGTGGCCGATCCCGCCGAGCGGGAGAATCTGGCCACCTTCCTCGGTCGTGCGGTCCGGCTGGACCCGGCCGCCGTCGTCCGGTTGCGTCGTCGCGACGCCACGCTCGTCTCCGCGTGGGTGGCAACGGGTTTCGAGACGCTGGCGGTGCGTACGGTGGTCGCCGAACTCGGGGTCGACGATGTCACCGTCGGCGCTGATCTGGTACTGGCGGGTCTGCCCTCCGGTAGTCCCGTCGACCTGGGCTATTCGATGGATTCGGCATGGCGCGGCGCCCTGCCGCCAACCGACGGTTTCACCCACGTCGATGATGTTCCGGCCCGCACCCTGGTCGAACTCGCCGAGCGCGGTGCGGAATTGGCGAAGGAGCACGGCAGTGCGCACGGTCCGCCCGCCGCGCTGCTGGACCAGACCGTGCTCACCGTCTCCGCGCCGGGCGTGCAGGTCGAGGTGCCGATGCGGGTCGTCTTCGCGCTGACCGCAATGGATTTCATCCCGCATTCGGGGGAGAAGGCCGAATCCCGGCGCATCCCGCCGACCGAGATCGTGCGGGTGCGCGCCACCGCCACCTGGTTGCGGATCGACGCCCGCTACGGTTCGGTCGCGCGCCGCCGCGCGGGTGCCATCCCGCTGTTCCCGAGCTAGTGCCGGTTACAAAACAACCCGCAGGTCCGCGCCGGGCCCGAGGGATGCGGCGCGAATCCGGTGCGCGGTGGGTGTGTTCGCGGGCCGGGAGAATCTGGCGGCCTGGTCGGTCGGATCAGGCGAGGCCGAGCAGCCGCAGCCCGGCTGTGGTTGCCGCCGCGGCCAGGATCACCACCAGTAAAGGGCATCGTCGCCAGGCCAGGATCCCCGCGACCAGCACTCCGGCGGGCAGTGCAGCGCCGACATGCCCTTCGGTGAACGGCAAGGTCTCCACCGCTACCAGCGCGGCGAGCAGGACGGTCGCACCTACTTCGAGCAGGCGCTTGGCCCGTTCGGGAAACTGGATCCGGCTGCGCAGCGCGGGCCCCAGCCAGCGGAAGGTGTACGTGCCGATCGCCAACGCGACGATCCCGCCGATCAGCATCATCGGGCCGCCACCTCCGAGAGTTCTTGCGGGACGGGCGCATTCTCACCGCGCGTGGTGAAGGCCGCCCACAGCACGCCGGACAGTGCGATCAGGACGGGCAGGCCCGCGGGCAGGAACGGCGCGCTCACCATGGCGACGGCCACACCGACACACACGGACCCGAGCGTGGTCCGGTCCCGCAGCGCGGGCACCACCAGTGCCAGCAGCACGGCCGGGAAGACCGCGTCGAGCCCGAGCGCGCCCGTATCCGGGACCATCGAGCCGATCAGCGCGCCGATCAGTGCACCGCCGGGCCAGGCCGCGAGGACACCGATCCCGCACACCCAGTAGACGAGGCGTTTGCGCGCGGTATCGGATTCGGCGAGCGTCAAGGCGACCGATTCGTCGTTCATCACGTGCACGCCCAGCGCGCGGCGCCAGCCCTTACCGACGACCTCGTCGGGCACCGAGAGCCCGTAGGGCAGATGCCGTGCGTTGACCACCAGCCCGGCCAGCACGGCCGCGATGGGACTGCCGCCACCGGCGAGAATGCCGATGAACAGGAACTCGGCCCCGCCCGCGAGCACGGCGAAACTCAGCACCACCGGCAGCCAGAGCGGGAAGCCCGAGCTGATCGCGGTGGCGCCGTAGGACATCCCGATCATCCAGACCGCCAGCAGCACGGCCGCGATTCCGGAGACGGTGTCCTTCCCGAGTGTTCGCCATATCGAACGCATGTTGTTTATGGTGAACGCTGCGGCGGGGATAAGTCAACACGGTTCCCTGTGCACCGCCCCGACAGTGAGTCAATACACTGAGCGTTCCGAACGGAACGGGAGCTGGGATGGTGCAGGACCAACCGATGGCGGCGCCACCGCAGGCGGTCATCGCCGAATCGCTGCGTCGCGAGCGCGCCCGCGCCGGGCTCTCGCTCACCGAAGTGGCCAACCGCGCCGGCATCGCGAAATCCACACTCTCACAACTGGAATCGGGCAGCGGCAACCCGAGCATCGAAACGCTGTGGGCCCTGTGCGTCGCGTTGAACATGCCGTTCTCCCGGCTGCTCGACCCACCGCGGCCCAATGTGCACGTCATCCGGGCGGGCGAGGGGCCGCGCCTGGCGGCCGAGCACGCCGACTACAGCGCCACTCTGCTGGCGGTCAGCCCGCCGAACAGCCGTCGCGACCTGTTCCGGATCACGGCCGAACCCGGCCACGCCCGCGTCTCGGATCCGCATATGCCGGGCTGTACCGAGCATGTGCTGCTCGCCAGCGGCCGCGCGCTGGTCGGACCGGTCGACGGCCCCGTCGAACTGGGCCCGGGAGACTACATCTGGTACCCGGGTGACGCGCCGCACGTCTTCGAGGCCCTGGAACCGGGCACCTGGGCGACGCTGGTCAACGAGTACACCGCTTAGGCGGCGCCCTCGCCGAGGTACTGCAACCACACCGGGTCGAGTTCGGTGGAGGTCGACAGCAGCCGCCAATGCGGTCCCTTCGGGGAGACCAGCGGATGCCGCAGCGTCCAGCCGAGTTCGCTCAGCATCTTGTCGGCCTTGCGGTGGTTGCACGGCGCGCAGCTGGCGACGCAGTTCTCCCAGGAATGCTCGCCGCCGCGGCTGCGCGGAATGACGTGATCGATGGTCTCGGCCTTGGCGCCGCAGTAACCGCAGCGGTAGCGATCGCGGTGCATGAGCGCGGCCCTGGTCATCGGGACTCGGGCGCGGTACGGCACGTGCACGTAGTTGCGCAGGCGGATGACGGAGGGGACGGCGACCGCGGCTTCGGCGGAGTGGACGACCGGGCCTTCGGCATTGTGATGGACGGCGTCGGCTTTGTCGCAGATGAGCAGGACGACCGCGCGGCGCGCGGACAGGGCGGTGAGCGGCTCGTAGGTGGCGTTCAGAAGCAGCACCCGGCGCTTCAACCAGTGGACGGCCTCGGCGGGAACAGCGGATAGGTGATGGCCGTGATGGGCCTCACCGTGGTGGTGTGCACCACCCGGATGGTGATCGGAGAGGATATGCAGCGGAGTAGCCCCCGACCCACGATTGTGGACGTCGGCGGGCTGGAGTTGTCGGTGCGTCCGGGCCTCGTGTGAGCGGCCGTGCCGTTGTTTCATACGCCCAATATGACCATGGAAACCGGCTGTTTGCACGGTGATTTCGCGCAATGTTCGGTTAACTGCGGCTGAAGTGCGGCCGCGCCGCTATCTGGGCGCTGCTCCGGCGGTGGCGCGCCCGGGCGTGGCGGGCACAATGGTTGGCGGCGGATCACGCGAATCGAGAGGGCCTGGATGACTTCCGGAGAGCAAGCGACATCGTTCTACGAGGCGATCGGCGGGGCGGCCACCTTCCACCGCATCATCGCCGCGTTCTATCGCGAAGTCGCCGCCGACGAGGTCTTGCGCCCGATGTATCCGGAGCAGGATCTGGGCCCGGCGGAGCGCCGGCTGCGGATGTTCCTGGAGCAGTACTGGGGCGGCCCGCGCACCTATTCCGACGAGCGCGGCCATCCGCGACTGCGCATGCGCCACATGCCGTTCACCATCGGCCCGGTGGAGCGCGATGCCTGGTTGCGCTGCATGCGGATCGGCGTCGCCGAGATCGAACCGGAGATCCTGGACGACGCGCACCGCAAACAGCTGCTGGATTACCTGGAAATGGCGGCGAATTCGCTGATCAACAGTCAGTGGTGAATCCCCGGTCGCCGGTGTGACCAGGACACGGGCGGGTGGTGGCTGAACTACTACACGCCATCGGATACCGTTGGCGTCGTGAGCATTCTCGAGACAGTGCTGGTCTTCGTCGGAATTCCGGCGGTGATCTATGGCGCGATCGCTGGATTGTCGTTTCTCGGTAAGCCGCTCGCCGGTGAGAAGCCCGCCCATTTCGACCTCGGTCAGAAGTGGACGCAGCCGCCGGTGCTGTGGAGTGCCACCGACGAGGTGACCGGGCATGGTCACCACAGTGAGTCGCATGGCACCCATGCGGCCATCGAATCCACCGGTGTGGAGCTGATCGGAGGTCGGGCAAGTGGCAAGTTCTAAATGGCCCGCGGTGGTCGAATCCGAACTACCGCACGGGTACGCACTGACCAGTAGCGGCCGCGTGTCCGGAGTGCACGAGGCGGGTGACGTTTTCTACGAGGCACCGTTCAGCGATCACGAGCGCCTGCTGCTGGACAACGTGCTCACCGAGGCGACCCGCGCCACCAAGGTCCGCTTCAACATCTACATCGGCGATCTCGGCGCCGACCCCGCAGCCGGCGCGGACGCGGTCTTCCCCGCGACTCCCGAAGCCGCGCGTTCGGTGCTCATCGCCGTCTCGCCCAATGACAGCGCCATCGAGGTGCGCTCCGGCAACGAGGTCGCCGACCGCGCCAACGATCGAGTTTGCCAGCTCGGTGTGACCGCCGCGATGAGCTCGTTCCGCCAGGGCGAACTGATCGACGGCCTGGTCTCCGCGGTCCGTGTCATGGCCGCCGCCATCGGCCGGTAGTTCCGAACACTCGCTTCCGGCGCGCGTACCCAGCAGGGTGCGCGCGCCGGTCGCGTTCAACCGGAACCGTTCGGCGTGCGCCGATTTCGGCACTTGCATGGCCGCGGAAATTTCGGGCACCTTGGGGCCATGAAGATTCTTGTCACGGCCGCCAGTGGAAATATCGGCCGCAAGGTCGTCGATCATCTGCTCGCGGCGGGCGCCGAGGACGTGCGCGCGCTGTCCAATCACCCGGAGCGGGCCGGGTTCCCGCCCGAGGTCGAGGTGGCTCGCGGTTACCTGGGAAAGGTGTCGACGCTCGGTAGCGCGTTCGACGGCGTGGACCGGATGTACTTGGCTCCGGTGCTGGAGACCGTCGAGGAGGTGGTCGCGCTGGCGCACAAGGCGGGAGTCCGTCAGATCGTCGACCTGTCCGGCGACGAGCACACCGACTGGCAGCCGATCGCCCGGGCGGTCGAGGGATCCGGGGTGGAGTGGACCCACCTCTACGCCGGTGAGTTCAGTGAGAATGCGGTGGGCTGGGCGGATCAGATCCGGGCCGGTGATGTGGTCCGCGATCCGCACCCGGAGGCGGCGAACGCACCGGTCACCATGGACGATATCGCCCGCGTCGCGGCGACGGTCCTGCTGTCGGAGGGGCACGTCGGCAAGACCTACAACCTCACCGGGCCGCAGACACTGACCCGCGCCGAGAAGATCCGGCAGATCGGTGCGGCGCTCGGCCGGACACTCGAGGTCGTGCGGATCCCACGCGCCGAGGCGATCCAACTGTTGGAACCGGCGATGGGCGAATTCGCCGAATGGTATGTCGACGGCATCGGCAGCATGGTCGATCATCCGCAGCGGGCGAGCACGACGGTCGCCGACCTCACCGGAACGGCGACCACCTTCGCCGAGTGGGCGGCGGCCAGCGTCGATCAATTCCGCTGAACCACTCCCGTCTGCCGCCGACCGCGCCGGACTCCGGCGCACACCCGGGTGGGTGCGCGCCGGATCGGGACTACTGCGCGTCGAAAGACCGGGCGCGCAGCGAGCGTTCGACGCCCGCCTTGCCCTCGCTCACCAGGCGGAGCAGTGCGGGTGGGTGGTTGTCGGCGAGGAACTTGTCGGCCTTGGCGACCGCGTCCTGGCTGATGTCCCACGCCGGGTAGAGGCCGACCACCACGGTCTGGGCGACCTCGCTGGAGCGTCGCTCCCAGACGCCCGGCACCTCGGAGAAGTAGCGGTCGGTGAACGGCTGGAGCAGCTCACTCTGCCCGGCCGGGGCGAAACCGCCGACGATCGCGCGGGCGGTGATGTTGGCGACGGTGTCGTCGTCGATCACCTTGGCCCAGGCCTGCTCCTTCACCGCGGCCTGCGGGCGGGCGGTGGCGGCGGCCGCGGCCTGCCGCTTGCCCGCCGCGGTGGGATCGCGCTCCAATTCGGCGTCGATGAACGGGGTTTCCAGCCCGGCGGCATCGATCGCGCCCGCGGCGGCGAGCGCGGCCACCAGCCGCCAGCGCAGATCGGTGTCGACGGTCAGGCCCGGCAGGCCCGCCTCGGCCGGATCGCCTTCGAGCAGGCCGTTCAGCACCTGGGTGTGTCGCTGCTCCAGCTTGGCACCGGTGAGCGCGTTGACGAAGGCGAGCTGATGATCCGAGCCCGCCTCCGCCGCGCGCGCCAGTTCCAGGAGCCGGTCGGCGAATTCGGGCCAGCCGGTGGCCGCCGCCCACGCCGG
Organism: Nocardia sp. NPDC127579; assembly: GCF_042672005.1. Classification (NCBI taxonomy): domain Bacteria; kingdom Bacillati; phylum Actinomycetota; class Actinomycetes; order Mycobacteriales; family Nocardiaceae; genus Nocardia; species Nocardia sp. NPDC127579. The sequence continues at coordinate 88,771 of NZ_JBHXVZ010000004.1, forward strand.
ATCGGCGTAGCTGCCGATCGCGGTGTGCGCCTGCATCAGAAGTCGTTGCACCACACCGATTTCGGACTCCGCACCGACACCGCGCTGCACCAGCGCGACGAAATCGCGGGCTTTCATCTCGGCCTGGCGGGTCATCTCCCAGGCGGCCGACCAGGCCAGGGTACGGGGGAGCGGTTCGGCGATATCGCCGATCCGGTTGACCAGCACATCGAGCGAGCCCGGATCCAGGCGCACCGAGCAGTAGGTCAGGTCGTCGTCATTGACCAGGACGAACTTTCCGCTCGCCACGCCGACCAGCTCGGGGACCTCGGTGCGTTCGGCGGCCTCCAGATCCAGCTCGACCCGCTTGGTGCGAACCAGCTTTCCGTCCTGGTCGTCGTAGACGCCCACGGCCAGGCGGTGCACGCGCCGCTCACCCGCGCCGGGGGCCGCGCCCTCCTGCACGACCGCGAACTTCGTGAACTTGCCGTCGCCGTCGACCTCGAAGTCCGGGCGCAGAATGTTCAGGCCGGTGGTCTTGAGCCACTGCGCGCCCCAGTCGGACAGGTCACGGCCCGACGACTGCTCCAGCGCCGACAGCAGATCGTCGAAAGTGGCGTTGCCGTAAGCATGCTCGGCGAAGTACGCGCGCAGGCCCGCCAGGAACGGCTCCAACCCGACGTAGGCGACCAGTTGCTTGAGTACCGACGCGCCCTTGGCGTAGGTGATGCCGTCGAAGTTGACCTCGACCGCGTGCAGATCCGGGATGTCCGCGGCGATCGGGTGCGTGGAGGGCAGCTGATCCTGACGGTAGGCCCACGACTTCTCCACATTCGCGAAAGTCGTCCAGGCGCTGGCGTATTCGGTGGCCTCGGACTGGCACAGCACCGAGGCGAACGTCGCGAACGACTCGTTCAGCCACAGGTCGTCCCACCACTTCATGGTGACCAGGTCGCCGAACCACATGTGCGCCATCTCGTGCAGCACCGTCTCGGCGCGGCGCTCGTAGGACGCACGCGTCACCTTCGACCGGAAGACGTAGTCCTCCAGGAAGGTGACTGCGCCGGCGTTCTCCATCGCGCCCGCGTTGAACTCCGGCACGAACAGCTGGTCGTACTTGCCGAAGGCGTACGGGACGCCGAAGTTCTTGTGGTAGAAGCCGAAACCCTGTTTGGTCTCGGTGAACAGGCGCTCGGAATCCATGTGCTCGGCCAGCGACGCGCGGCAGTAGATGCCGAGCGGGATGGTGCCGTGCTCGTCGGTGTACTCGTCGGTCCACTCCGCGTACGGGCCCGCGATGAGCGCGACGATATAGGTGCTCATCCGCGGCGTGGTCTTGAAGACGTGCTTGCCCGGCTCGGCGAGCAGGCTGTCCACCGGGGCGCCGTTGGAGATGACCTTCCAGTCGGGCGCGGCGGTGACGCTGATGTCGAAGGTCGACTTCAGATCCGGCTGGTCGAAGCAGGCGAACATGCGCTTGGCGTCGGCGGTTTCGAACTGGGAGTACAGGTAGACCGCATCGTCGGTGGGGTCGACGAAACGATGCAGGCCCTCACCGGTATTGGAGTACTCGCAGTCGGCCTCGACGACCAGTTCGTTGCGTTCGGCCAGGCCCGGCAGGGCGATGCCCTTCTCCTCGTCGTAGGCCGACACGTCCAGCGGGGTGCCGTTGAGTACGGCCGAGCGCACACCGCGCGCCACGATATCGATGTAGGTGCTCGCGCCGGGCTGCGCGGTGAAGGTGACCGTGCTGCGCGAGAAGAACGTCTGCTCACCCGGTTTGCCTGCACCGTCGGTCAGGTCGAGTTCGATGCGGTAGTTCTCGACTTGCACGGTCGAGGCGCGTTCGATCGCCTGTTCACGTGTGAGGTTGGGTGCTGACATGGGGCTCCTTCGGTGTCGAAGAACTGGGCACAGCGGACGTTTCCGCTCACCACACTAATGGTCCGGACCGTCGTGATCAGCTGGGTTTTCGGCACCGGTATCGTTCACCCCGGATCAATTCCCCCCACGATTCGGAGGCTCGACGGTGAAGCATGTGCACGCCGGTAAGGTGCGCGACCTGTACGAGGACGGCGAGACCCTGCTGCTCGTGGCCTCGGACCGGGTCTCGGTCTACGACGTCGCACTGCCCACGCCGATTCCGGACAAGGGCGCGCTGCTGACCCAGCTGTCGAACTGGTGGTTCGAGTTCTTCGCCGACGTGCCCAATCACGTGCTGTCCACCACCGACGTGCCCGCCGAGTTCGCCGGGCGGGCGGTGCGGGTGAAACCGTTGAAGATGGTGATGGTGGAGTGCGTCGCCCGCGGGTATCTCACCGGCGGCGGGCTGAAGGAGTATCAGGCCACCGGCACCGTCTCCGGTATCGCGCTGCCGCCCGGGCTGCGTGACGGCGACAAGCTGCCCGAGCCGATCTTCACGCCGAGCACCAAGGCCTCCGAGGGGCACGACGAGGCGATCACGTTCGAGGACGTGGTGGCTCAGGAGGGGCGTGAGGTGGCCGAGCGGCTGCGCGAGCTGACCCTGTCCATCTACACGCGGGGCGCGGAGCATGCCGCTTCGCGCGGTGTCATCGTCGCCGACACCAAGGTCGAGTTCGGCTGGGACGGTGATGTTCTCACCCTCGGTGACGAGGTACTGACCTCCGACTCGTCCCGGTTCTGGCCGGCCGATCAGTGGGAGCCCGGCCACGCGCAGCCGTCGTTCGACAAGCAGTTCGTCCGCGACTGGTCGGTGTCCACCGGCTGGGACAAGGAGCCGCCCGGCCCCGAGATCCCCGCCGATATCGTCGCCGCGACCCGCGGCAAGTATGTCGAGGCCTACGAGCGCATCACCGGGCGCGGCTGGGTCTAGCCGCCCAGTAGTTCGGCCAGGCGCTGCACGAACGGCGCCTGGCCTTTGGTCAGCTTCTCGCCTGCGGTGTCCAAGCCGAACCACGCCACCCGATCGATTTCGGGGAATGCCGCCGTCTTCCCCGATCGCGGCGGCCACTCCATCTCGAAGGTTCCCGGCTCGATCACCGCGGGATCGAGATCGGCCTCGATCGCCCACACCTGCACGGTTTTGCGTTTGCTCCCGCTGCCGTACTCCACCTCCCCGAGCGCGATCCACTCACCCTCCGGTACCGGCACCCCCAACTCCTCCACGAACTCCCGCCCCGCCGCCGCCCGCGCCTCCTCTTCCCCCGGCACATACCCACCTTTCGGAACAGACCACGCCCCAAGATCTTTCCGCGCCCAAAACGGCCCACCCATATGCCCGACCAACACCTCCACCCCCTCCTTCCCCCGCCGAAACAACAGAATCCCCGCACTGAACGCCTCTGCCATCCCAGCAGTCTGCCCGACCCCACCGACAACCTCAGCCTCCCAAGCTGATCCCGCGTGCCGTGCCCACCCGGGTGCGCCGGTGTATGGGCAGAACCTTCAACGGGTGCTTTCAGACTGCCTGGCGTGCGGAGGGAATAGGCTGCCGCAGTGGCCGCTTGGTATCGGGACTGGGATCCGCTCGACTTCACCACTGAAGTCCGCTTGGACCAGAGTTGGTCTGTGGCTGATGCGATCGAGCGGCTGCGCGCCGACATCGTGGCCCGGGGCCGACCGGCACCGGGTTGATGGTGGTCGTACGAAATTTGTCGGGGTGACAGGATTTGAACCTGCGACCCTCCGCTCCCAAAGCGGATGCGCTACCAAGCTGCGCTACACCCCGTGAGCCACGGCCCGACGGGCGCCGTGGACGAATGATCCCCCGGTGAAGAGCGGGTGACGGGAATCGAACCCGCACCATCAGCTTGGAAGGCTGAGGTTCTACCATTGAACTACACCCGCGAGGCATACGACATCGATGGGATCGCCAGATGTCGTGTGCGCAACGACTGTACCGAATGTCACGGGGGAAATGCCAATCGCCACGGCGGAGGCGGGTGACGGGTGCTCGGGTGTGGTCTCCGGCACACTCTCGGCGTGTCTGCTCGCGACTCTCCAGCGAACTGAAATTGGGTGTAACGCCCGGCCGTCTCCTGCGATGACATACGCGATCGCCATTCGCGAGGCAATGGAAACTCGTTGTAAAACGACGTTTTTCAGCGCCGGGTGGCTTGCTAGGATCCTTTTTGCCGGACGGGGGTATCTGGAAAGGGGGCGGTGAGCGTGCGCCAGGCTTGGTGGACCGACCCGCGTAGCACTCGAGGTGAGACGGGCTGCTGCCTGGGTGCCCTGCGCCCGGCTGCCGACGCTCTCCGTGGCGGGTGAGCGCGATGTCCGAATCGTCACCTCCGGTCAAGCAGATGACGCGTGCCTGGGCTCAGGCCGTATGCGCGGAACCGGGCGCGCACACCACGATGAAGGACCTGGAACCTGTTCTCGTGGAGATCGTCAATCGGCTGCTGCGGCTGGCCGCATCCGAGCCCTTCCCGATGCTGGACGCGCGTGCTCTGGGCGCCCGGCTGGCGGAGCCGCCTTTCGAGCGGACCAGGATGCTGGCCCAGGCCAGCCGCTGGCTGTTGGGTTTCCCGGCGGGCCGCCCGGGCTCACTGGTCGCCACGCGCTGGCCGTTCGTCGCCAGCCAGGCCATCGACAGCTATGCCCAGGCGCTCCAGGAACGTGCCCTGGCGCAGCAGGAGCAGAACATCTCCGCCAAAGTCTCACTGCGCGTGCAGGAAATCGCGGCCTTGCAGCATCGGCTGCGCCACGAGGCCACCCACGACGCGCTCACCGACCTGGCCAACCGCACCCTGCTCCAGGACCGGGTGCGCCGCATGGCCGCCGATCCGGCCGGTCATGTCGGCCTGCTGCTGATCGATCTGGACCGTTTCAAGCAGATCAACGACGGCTACGGGCACGCGGTCGGCGACGAGGTGCTGGTCGAGCTGGCCAACCGGCTGCGTGAGGTGTGCCCGCCGGACACGGTGATCTGCCGGTACGGCGGTGACGAATTCGTGCTGGCGGTGGACCGTGAGTACGGCACCTTGGCCGATATCGCGCATCAGATCGTGGCGGCCCTGCGCGACCCGGTGTGGACCTCGGCGGGGCCGGTACCGGTCTCGGCCAGCGTCGGCACCGCCTACAACCCGCCCGGCACCGCCTGCGATTTCACCGATCTGCTGCGCCGCGCCGATCGGGCGATGTATTCGGCGAAGACCGCGGGCGGCCGCCGGTTCGCGTTCTCCGACAGCGACGAACCGGAGATCGACGCCGCCGTCGCCGGCTGACGGGGAAGCCGGGCGGGGAGGCTTCCCGCCAGGGCGTCCGGGTGAGTCGACCGCCGCTGCGGTACTGCACCAGGCTCAGCCCGGCTGACAGGCCGGGCACCAGAACAGGTTTCGCCCTTCCATCACTGTGTGCAGGACACCGGCGCCGCACAGGCGGCACGGGTCGCCGGCGCGCCGGTAGACGTAGGTGCGCGGGCGGTCGGTGGCGTAGGAGGGGGCGCCGTGGTCGTGCTCGGGCCGCACCACATGCATCTTGCCGCGCCGCACACCGACTTTCATGAGCGCGACCAGATCGGTCCACAGGTCGTCCCATTCGGTGCGTGACAGCGACTGTCCGGGCCGATGAGGCGAGATGCCGTGCCGGAACAGAACTTCGGCCCGATAGACGTTGCCGACGCCGGCGAGTACCGACTGGTCCATGAGCAGCGCGCCGATCGCCCGGCGGGAGCGGTGGATCCGCTGCCAGGCCCGATCCGGGTCGGCGCCGCGCCGCAGCGGGTCGGGGCCGAGCCGGTCGGTGAGCGCGTCCACCTCGGCGGGAGTGAAGATCTCGCAGGCGGTCGGTCCGCGCAGGTCGGTGCCGTGCGCGGCGCCGATCATCCGCATCCGCACCTGCCCGACCGGTTCGCCCATCGGCACGGCGGATTCGGTGAACGCGCCGTACAGCCCGAGGTGCACGTGCACGATCAGGCCGGACTCGTATCGGTGCAGCAGATGCTTGCCCCAGGCCTCGGCCCGCACCAGCACCTGGCCGTCGACCCGGGCCGCGCCAGCGGCGAACTTGCCCTGCGGGCTCCACACCCGCACCGCATCACCGCCGAACGCCCGCTGATGCGCTCGGGCCAGTCGATGCAGCGTATGCCCTTCCGGCACTACCTGTCCCTCTCGATCCGGAAACGCGAAGTGGGACATGACCGGAGCCGGTCATGTCCCACTCGCCGGTGAACTCAGTAGGCGGGGACGGCGGGCGCGACCCCGGACTTCTCGTAGTCGGCCAGGATGTCGATGCGACGCTGATGGCGCTCCTCGTCGGACCACGGGGTGGCGATGAAGGCGTCGACGATGGCGAGTGCTTCCTCGGTGGAGTGCATGCGGCCGCCGATGCCGATCAGCTGCGCGTTGTTGTGCTGGCGGGCCAGCTGGGCGGTTTCGACGCTCCAAGCAAGCGCGCAGCGAGCGCCCGGCACCTTGTTGGCGGCGATCTGCTCGCCGTTGCCGCTGCCACCGAAGACCAGGCCAAGGCTGCCCGGGTCGGCGACGGTGCGCTTGGCGGCTTCGATGCAGAAGGCGGGGTAGTCGTCGAGGGCGTCGTATTCGAGAGCGCCGCAGTCGACGACCTCGTGACCCGCCTGCTCCAGATGGGCCTTGACGTGATTCTTCAGTTCGAAACCAGCATGGTCGGCACCGAGGTATACGCGCATGCCTGGATCCTATCGGTGCCGAAATGCGCCGCCGCCGAGGGTGGCGGATGCCCGAAACAGGGTCAGCCGGTCGACTCCGGGGAACCGGTACGGTCGAATCATGCAGTCGCAGGACCCTGAGCCGATGCCGGAACCGCGTCCCGGTCCACCTGATCCGAGCTACGGGCCCTACCCGACCGGGGTCCATCCGGCACCGTACGGTTACGGCCCGCCGCCGCAGCAGTTACCGCGTGGCCTGTCGCCCTACGGCATGCCCGCCCGGCACAGCTGGGAGATCGCGCTGCTGTGCGTGGTGGTCGGGTTCACCGCGCTGCTGTTCCTGCTCGCCGGTCTGGACATCGTGCTCGTTCTCTTCGTCGGGGGCCCGACGGCTTTCGGTATCTACACCTTCTACCTGCTGCTGGCCCCGCTGCTGCTGTGGTTCGGCCGTGGCGCCAATTACGCCCGGCTGCGGGTGAACGGCGTGAAGATGTCGCCCACCCAGTTCCCGGAGGGCTATCGGATGGTGGCCGAGGCGGCCGCTCGCTTCGGCATGGCCACGGTGCCGGACGCCTACGTGGTCCTCGGCAACGGTCAGATCAACGCCTTCGCCTCCGGCCACGGGTTCCGCCGCTTCGTCGCCGTGAACAGCGACCTGTTCGAAATCGGCGGCGCCGCACGCGAACCCGATGCGCTCGCGTTCATCATCGGCCACGAGGTCGGGCATATCGCGGCGGGGCACGCCTCGTACTGGCGGATGCTCGGCATGTATCTGGCGCCGTTCCTGCCGCTGCTCGGCCCGGCGTTGCTGCGCTCGCAGGAGTACACCGCCGACAACCACGGTGTCTGCTTCCGCTATTCGGGTACGCCCGCGGCGATGGGCACGCTGGCGGCGGGCAAATACCTCAACACCATGGTCGGCTACGACGAGATGGCCAACCGGGCCGGCACCGAGCGCGGGTTCTTCGTCTGGGTCTACAACGCCATGTCCAGTCATCCGGTGCTGACCTGGCGGATGTGGGCGCTGCGTGACCGCAGCCGGCACGGCAAACTGTTCCTGCGTCCGGAGACTCCGCCGCCGCTCGGTACGACGCCGTACGGTCAGGTTCCGGCGCAGCCGCCGAAACCTGTCCCGTAACCGGCGTCAGTCGAAGACCGGGTCCTCGGTGCGGGTGCGCTTGAGTTCGAAGAAGTGCGGGTAGGAGGCGAGCGCGACCACGCCGTCCCAGACCTTGCCCGCGTCCTCGCCGCGCGGGATCCGGGAGAGCACCGGGCCGAAGAACGCGACGCCGTTGACGTGGATGGTCGGCGTGCCGACATCCTTGCCGACCTTGTCCATACCGGCGTGGTGGCTCTTGCGCAGTGCCTCGTCGTAGTCGGTGCTCCCGGCGGCCGCGGCCAGGCCGGCGGGCAGGCCGACCTCGGCGAGCGCGTCGGCCACCACCGCGGCCAGGGTTTCCTGCATGGTGGGGCGCTCGTATTCGGCGCGGCGCTCGTGGATCCGGGTGCCCAGCGCGGTGTAGAGCGGCGCCAGCACCTTGTCGCCGTGCTCCTGCGCGGCGGCGATGGCGACCCGGACCGGGCCCCAGCCGCTGGACATCAGTTCCCGGTACTGCTCGGGCAGGTCCTCGCGGTCTTCGTTGAGCACCGACAGGCTCATGACGTGGAAGCGGGCCTCGATATCGCGGACCTGCTCGACCTCCAGGATCCAGCGCGAGGTGATCCAGCACCACGGGCACAGCGGATCGAACCAGAAATCGGCGACATTCTTCTCGACCGTGTCGGTCACGGGGTGTTCCTCTCGATCGGATGTTCGGCGGCCGTCGCGACGCGCGGGGGGCCGCTATCGGAGACCAACCACAGGATCCTCCGATTCGTTCCCGTTATCCGAACGCCGCCTTCGGCGCGTCCGCCGACAGTAGGGTGGGGTGCGGAGTCCGGTTCCCGATACGGCAAGGAGTCCGCTATGACCGCCGAACGTCATTTCGTCATCGTGGGTGGCGGGCTGGCCGCCGCCAAGCTCGCGGAAGCCTTGCGGGCCAACGACTTCGAGGGGCAGATCACGGTGCTCGGTGCGGAGGAGCACCTGCCCTACGAGCGCCCGCCGCTGTCCAAGGAGCATCTGCTCGGCACGAAGAAGTTCGACGACTTCGTCGCGGAGCCGAGCCAGTGGTATCGCGATCATCGCGTCGATCTGCGGCTCGGCACCGAGGTGACCGGCCTGGACCCGGCCGCGAAAACCGTGTCGCTGCCGGACGGTTCGACGCTCGGCTACGACAAGCTGGCCCTGGCGACCGGCGCGGCGCCGCGCCGGCTGGATCTGCCCGGGGCCGACGGGGCCAACGTGTACCAGCTGCGCACCATCGAGAATTCCGACGCGATCCTGCGGCTGCTGACCGAGCAGATCGGGCGGCTCGCCATTGTCGGGGCGGGCTGGATCGGCCTGGAGGTCGCGGCCGCGGCCCGCTCGGCCGGGGTGGAGGTCACGATCGTGGAAGCGGCGCCGCTGCCGCTGCTCGGCGCGCTCGGGCCCGAGATGGGTGCCTTCTTCGCCCAGCTGCACCGGGACCACGGTGTGGATCTGCGACTGGAGACCGGAGTCGAGGCGATCGACGCGACCGGGCTGCGGCTGGCCGACGGCAGCGCGGTCGCCGCCGACGCGGTGCTCGTCGCGGTGGGCGCGACGCCGAACGTGGAGCTGGCCCGCGCGGCCGGGCTGGCGGTCGAGAACGGCGTCCTCGTGGACGCCGGTCTGACCACCTCGGACCCCGATATCGTCGCGGTGGGCGATATCGCCGCGCAGGACCATCCGCGCCTGCACCGCCGGATCCGGGTCGAGCACTGGGCGAACGCGCTCAATCAGCCGGCCGTCGCGGCGCGGACGATGCTCGGCAAGTCCGCCGAGTACGATCGGCTGCCGTACTTCTTCACCGATCAGTACGACGTCGGCATGGAGTACACCGGTTATGCCGGGGCGGGGGACTACGAGCGCGTGGTGGTGCGCGGTGTGGTGGACGAGCGCGAGTTCGTCGCCTTCTGGCTCGATGCCGACGATCGGATCCTGGCCGGAATGAACGTCAACGTCTGGGATGTGACCGATCGGATCAAGGAACTCATCACGGCGGGGGAGCCCGTCGACGCCGATCGTCTCGGCGATACCTCGATCCCGTTGTGAGCCGCTCGATGAGCGAACACAACGCGGACGTCGTGTGATTGGAAATCGCTACTGCCGCAGGCGTTCGCGCGCTGGGTGTCCGACTCCGCTGATAGGCTGCCGAAACTCGGTGACAGTGGGAGTGGCCTAGCGCGAGGGGGCGAACCTGGTGCGATCGGATGTGGGGCACGAACTGTTCGACGCGGCCGGCGCGGGTGGATTTCACCTGTCCGACCAGGCGGCGCGGCGGCTCGGCGCGGCCTGCGACGCGCTCCTGACGGACCTGCGTGGCGCACGGGTGGCGGCGGCCGATCTGACTGCGGTGCGAGGGTTCCCGGCGCTGCAGTCCGGGCAGGCGCTGGCGCGGGGTTTCGGCGAGAAAGGGCAGCGCTACCTGGCGGCGCTGACCGAGTTCGAGGCCGCGGTGGTGCGATTGCGCGCCGGGTACTTCGCCGCCGCGGGCCTGGTCACCGAAGCCGATGCGGCCCAGGCGATCGCGCTGCGGGCGGCAGCCGAGCAGATGGAGGGGATGCGATGACCGACAACGGCGCGCAGGCCGCGCGGACCGATCCGGCGTACGTTCCCGATCGGGAATCCTTCGACGCCTACACCCACCGGGAGATCTGGGATCAGGTGCACGAGGCGCTGGATCCGGCGGCGCTCGGGCGCACCGCCGACGGCTGGGGGACCACCGCGCGGGCCCTGGGCGAGGCGTTCGACACCTTCGCGGCCACCGTATCCCGGGAATTCGGCGACTGGAACGGTCGAGCCGCCGCATCGGCCCGGGAATCGACCGAGGAGCTCATCCGGGCCGGCGCCGCGGCCCAGCGGGTGTGCGCGGAGGTGCACCGGCTGATGGAGGCGAATTCCGAGGCCGCGCAGAAGGTCCGCGACGCGATTCCGGCGCCTCCGGAACCCTATGTGCCACACCAGGATCCGGTGGTGGAGGTGGTGGAGGGCGGACCTCGGAAGATGGCGCACGATATCGCCGCCGCCGACGCGCTCGCCGACGCGCAGGACGCGCTGACCTTCCTCTACAACACCACGCTGGTCGCCTCCGGTGATGCGGTGCCCGCCTTCGACGACGGGCAGGCGAGCACGCCGTGAGATGGGAGTTCACCCCGGACGAATTCAGCTACGTGTGGTCGGTGGAGACCGGCCTGGACCGGCGGCCCTATCCGATCAATATGGCGCACCGTGGCACGGTACGCAGCGAAAACGACTGGGACAAACTCGATCTCGCGGAGCGACTACCGCGGAACGCCGACCCCGACCTGACCGGCGCGCTCACCCTGTGCGCCCGCTCCGACGCCACCTCCATCACCGTCTCCGGTGACCGCTACACCCCCGACGGCCGGTCCGAGGAGGCGATTCTGGCGTTCGGCGCCGTCCACCTGGTGTGGGGGACGGTGCTGATCGCGGGCCCCTGCGATGTCACCGTCATCGCCTGCCATGCCCGCAATGTGCCCGGCCTGTTGGTGAACGCGATCGGGACCGCGCCGCAGGGTCGGCTGGCGGTCATGCGGGAGCCGCGCGAGGCCGTGCTCTACGACGACCCCAACCGCTGGCAACCCTCCGAAACCGCCCGTCGCGCCGCCACTTTGCGGCGCACCCTGCACCGCCCGATCGACGCGCGCGGTTTCATCACCGTCACCGTCGCGCCCGAGGAGCCGATGTCCCCGCCGACCCGGCACCGGACCTGGCTCGATTTCACCGGTGATGGTCGCTACCTGCTCACCACCAGCAGCGACCTCACCTTGGCGCCGGTGACCGATCAGTCGCTCGCCGCGCAACTCCGGCGCCTCGCGGCGATCGCCTGAGGTTCAGGCCGGTACCGGCGCGGCGGCCAGGAACTCGTCCAGGAATTCCGCCGCACGCCGGTCGAAGTCGCTGTACTGCGCGATCCGTTCGGCGCCCGCGACGGCCGCTCCGACCAGCAGGTTGCCTTCGGCGTCCAGGCGTTGCGGCCGTTCCTCGGCATCGGCGAGCAGACCCACCGTGGAGTAGTCGAACCCGCAGTAGTAGGCGATGCCCGCGCTGAGATTGTTCTCCAGCGCGGCGCGCATGTCCGGCAGGGCGGGGTCGTCACCGGTGATGCCCGCGAGGCCCAGCCAGAGCATGCGTTTGCCCGCCAGGCGCGGCTTGCTGCGGCCGTAGGCGAATCCGTAGTTCCAGACGCGGTCGATCCAGCCCTTGAGCAGGGCGGGCACGGTCTGCCAGTACACCGGGAAGACCGCGACCACGATGTCGGCGTCCAGGATGCGCCGCATATGTGCTTGTGCTTCAGCGGAATACGGCTTCTCGCGATCGCCCCAGTCCGGCTGGTCGGCGGTGTTCATGCGCGGATCGAAGCCCTCGGCGTGCAGATCGAGATAGTCGACCCGGTAGCCGGCCGATGCCAGCCGCTCGGTGGTGCGCCGGGCGGTATGCGCGGTGAGCGAATCGGTGCGGTGGTGGGCGACGACTACCAGGGCGGTGCGGTTCGACACGATGGTTCTCCTGCTCTGCTGAATTCCGCTCGACTGCGGTATGACCAGTAGACCGCCGGAGGTGTGGACGATCCATAGGAGAAACCCTTCGATGGATAGGAGTTCGTCTACGATGTTGGCATGGATCCGGTGAGCTCCCTCCTGAACGACATTCGCGCGGAAGGTTCGGTGGTCACCAACGCGCGCCTCGAAGCCCCGTGGACCATCCGCTTCGCCGACCGCGCGCCGCTGACCATGATCTCCGTACTGCGCGGCGGCGGGACGCTGCTGCTGGGCGACGGTACCCGCAGGCGGGTCGGCCGGGGCGACACCGCGATCGTCCGCGCCACCGAGCCGTTCTTCCTGGCCGACAGCCCCGATTCGCTGACCGGCTCGCACGTCGAGTACGAAATCCATTGCTTCACCGACGAACCCGCGTGCGATTCGACCGAGCTCAGCGGAATCAGCTGGGGCGCCGAGGCTTCCGAGACCGCGCTGATCGTCGGCGCCTACCGTGCCTCCGGGCGCCGCCACGAGCGCCTGCTGCGGGCGCTGCCGCCCGTGCTGGTCATCCAGGAGGACATAGACACCTGCGATTGGCTGGAAAAGGCCGCCGCGGACTGCGGCGCGCACCTGGCCGGTTCGCAGGCGCTGATGGACCGCCTGCTGGACTGGGCGCTGGTCTGCACCCTGCGCACCTGGTTCGACCGGGCGGGCGGTGACGCGCCCACGTGGTATCGCGGCATGGCCGACCCGCTGGTCGCTCCGGCCTTGAAAGCCATGCACGGCAACCCTTCTCGCCCCTGGTCCGTGGCGACTCTGGCCAGCGAGGCGGGCGTCTCGCGGGCGTTGTTCGCCAAGCGGTTCGCCGAGGTCATGGGCCGCCCGCCGCTGGCCTACCTCACCGACCATCGCATGGACGAAGCCGAGGAACTCCTGGCCGGCACCGACCTCACAGTCGCGCAGGTCGCCAGGTCGGTCGGGTACGCGGACCCGTTCGGCTTCAGCGCCGCGTTCAAACGCTATCGGGGCCAGAGCCCTTCGGCTTTCCGCGCGACAGCGGTTGCCTGAGCCGAACCCGCCGCTGGGCGGCGGGTTCGGCTAGAGACGCGGATCGACCGGCTCGGATTCCAGGGCCAGGACCGCGAAGACGGCCTCGTGGACGCGCCACAGCGGTTCGCCCGCCACGAAGCGGTCCAGCGACTCCAGGCCGAGGGCGTACTCGCGCAGCGCCATCGAACGTTTGCGCCCCAGGCCGCGGGCACGCAGGCGGCCGAGGTTGGCCGGGCGCTGGTACTCCGGACCGTAGATGATCCGAAGATATTCCGGGCCACGGCATTTCACGCCCGGCTGGACCAGCCTGCCGGCGCCGCTCGATTCGCCCGGCTCGGCCCGGGTGACCGGCCCGCGCACCAGCGAATCGGCCGGTTTGACGACCATGCCCTCGCCGCCGGCCGCGGTCAGCTCGGTCCACCAGGCGATCGCGGCGGCCTCCTGCTCCGGCTGCGTCAGGTCGAGCACCATCCGACCGGTCGCGGTGAACAGGCCGGTGTCCGCCGCCGCCAGCCGATCGATCCGTTCCAGATGCCACTCGTGCTCGCGGGTCGCGTAGTTGACGCCCTCGCCGGCCAGAATCTGGAACGGGGCCAGGCGGATGCCGTCGAGCCCGTCGACCGGCCAGCAGTACCGGCCGTAAGCGGCGGTGAACGCGTCCGCGTCGGCGCGCCGGGCCTCCGTGCGCGCTGCCAGGTCGGCCACCTCCAGGCCCCGATCCGCCACGGCGGCAAGCAGTTCCGACGCCGAACCGAGCGCGGCGCGGGCGGCCGCGCCGACCGCCGCGTACTGGCTGCGCAGCAGACCGGCCGCCTTGGCCGACCATGGCAGCAGTTCGGCGTCGAGCACCAGCCAGTCGGTGTTCAGCTCGTCGAAGAGCCCCGCGGTCGCGGCGGCCGTACGCACCCGGTCGAGCAGCGCTTCGGTCTGCGCGACATCGTCGAAGAACGGACGCCCCGTACGGGTGTAGATCACGCCGGAGCTGTCGTCGCCGACCCCGAAACGGTCCCGGGCGGCGGTGGCCGATCGGGCCACCACGACGATGGCGCGCGAACCCATGTGCTTCTCCTCGCACACCACCCGCTCGACGCCCTCGGAGCGGTAGTAGGCGAACGCCTCCGCCGGATGCTCGAGGTAGCCGTCCAGGGTCGAGGTCGCGCACGGCGACATGGTGGGCGGCAGGTAGACCAGCCAGCGCGGGTCCAGCGCGAAGCGGCTCATGACCTCCAGTGCGGCCCCGGCGTTCTCCTCCTGCACGCCGACCCGGCCGTGGTGGCGGGTTTCGACCACCCGGCGGCCCAGGACGTCGTCCAGGTCGAGCACGCCCGGATCGCGATGCACCACCCCGGCCGGCGTGACCATCGTGGTGGCGGCCAGCGGACGCACCGGCTCGTACCAGACCTGTTCCGCCGGAACGGAAACCGGCTCCCGCTCCGGGTAGCGCAGCGCGGACAGCCGCCCGCCGAAGACCGCGCCGGTGTCCAGGCACAGCGTGTTGTTGACCCAGCGCAGCTCGGTCATCGGGGTGTGCCCGTACAGCACGGTGGCGCGGCCGCGGTAGTCCTCAGCCCACGGGTAGCGCACCGGCAGCCCGAATTCATCGGTCTCGCCGGTGGATTCGCCGTACATGCAGAAGGATCGGACCCGGCCGGAGGCCCGCCCGTGGAACTCCTCCTTCAAGCCCGCGTGCGCGACGACCAGGTTGCCGCCGTCGAGCACGTAGTGGCTGATCAGGCCGCGGCAGAAATCGAGGACCGATTTGCGGAAGTCCTCGTCCTCGGCCTCCAGCTGGGCCAGCGATTCGGCCAGGCCGTGCGCCGGGTTGACCTTCTTGCCGCTGAGCGCCCGCACCAGTTTGTGCTCGTGATTGCCGGTGACGCACAGGCCGGTGCCCGCGGCGACCATGCCCATCACCAGGCGCAGCACGCCCGGGGTGTCCGGGCCGCGGTCGACCAGGTCACCGACGAACACCGCGGTGCGCCCCGCCGGGTGCCGTGCGCCGATCGGGCGGCCCGCGTCGTCGCGATCCAGCTCGTAGCCGAGCGCACCCAGCAGGGTTTCCAGCTCGGCCCGGCAGCCGTGCACATCGCCGATGACATCGAACGGGCCGGTGAGTTCACGCTTGTCGTTCCAGGCCTTCTCGTCGGCGATGGTCGCCGCATCGATCTCCGCGACACCGCGCAGCACATAGATCTTGCGGAAACCCTCGCGTTCCAGGCCGCGCAGTCCACGGCGCAGGTCACGCTGCTGGCGGTGGACCACGTGCGCGCCGAGGTGCGCCCGATCTGGCCGGGCCGCATTGCGTTCCAGGCAGACCGCATCCGGGACGTCGAGCACGATCGCCACCGGCAGCACATCGTGCGCGCGGGCGACCGCGACCAGTTCCTGACGGGCCTTGGGCTGCACATTGGTGGCGTCGACCACGGTGCGCAAGCCGCGGCGCAGGCGCACACCCGCGATATGGTGCAGCAGCGCGAACGCCTCCGGGGTGGCGGACTGGTCGTTCTCGTCGTCGCTGACGATGCCGCGACAGGCATCCGAGGAGACGATCGCGGTCTCGCGGAAGTGTTTGCGCGCGAAGCTGGATTTACCCGAACCGGTGCTGCCGATCAGGACGACGAGCGAAAGCTCCGGGATGCTCAACTCGGTCATCACGCGGCTCCTTTCTCGTCGTGGCGCGTGAGCTTGGTGAAGACGGACATCTGAGTCGGCGGGCCGACCTCGGGGTCGTCCGCGCCGATCGGGATGAAACGCACGGTGTAGCCGTAGCGTTCGGCGACTCCTTCGGCCCATGTGGTGAATTCGGCTCGGGTCCACTCGAATCGGTGATCGTCATGGCGGAAGACGCCCGTCGCCAGGGTCTCGTAGCGGATGTTGTACTCGGAGTTCGGCGTGGTGACCAGCACGGAAGCCGGTGCGGCCGCGCCGAATACGGCATGTTCGAGCGCGTTCAGGCGCGGCGGGTCGACATGCTCGATCACTTCCATGAGCACGGCCGCGTCGTAACCGCGCAGGCGGCTGTCGGTATAGGTGAGCGCGCCTTGCAGCAGTGTCAGCCGACCGGCCACCCGGGCAGGCATCCGATCCAGCCGCAGCCGCCGCTTGGCGATATTCAGCGCGCGCATCGAGACGTCGACACCGACGATCTCGGTGAACGTCCTGTCCGACAGCAGCTCTCGCAGCAGCGCACCCTCCCCGCAGCCGAGATCGAGCACGCGGTGCGCGCCGACTTCGTGAAGCGCAGCCCGGACCGTTGCGCGCCGCGTCACCGCCAGCGACGAAGTCCGAGCTTCGGGCGCGGCTGCGTCGTGCGCTGATTCGGTTGTACCTGCTGCGGAGTCGGCCGCGCGGTGCGCCGAAGCGTTCGCGCCCGGTTCAGGCTGGGCGGCATGTGCCGGGTCGGTCGTGACCAGTGCGGACTCGGTCGCGACGTGCGCCGACTCGGTCTCGTGCGGCGCGGCTGGTCCCGTCAGCTTTGCTCGGTCCGGCAGCACGTCCTTTGCGGCTACCGAACTGTTCTCCGCTACGGCGCATTCCGGCCCGGCCGTGTCGTCCGTGTCGACCTCGACCGCGTCCAGCAGTTCCGGCTCGACCTCGTCCACCTCGGCGAGCCGGGCCAGTGCGCTGCGCACCAGGGTGTGCCGCCGGGCCAGGTAGCGGCGGGTGATCCAGGCCCGTTCCGGATGCTCGGCGAGCCAGCCGGCGGCGGTGCGGATCAGCTTGTCGACCTCGTCGGCGGCCAGCCAGTAGTGCTTGGCGCCGTCCAGGACCGGCAGCAGTACATACAGGTGCGACAGGGCGTCGGCCAGTCGCATGGTGCCGGTCAGTTCGAGGCGCAGGTAATGGGATTCCCCCCATTCCGGAAACGCCGGATCCAACGGCAGGGCAGTGGCGGTGACCGTCCAGCCGAGCGGCGCGAACACCTTCGGCGCCGCCTCCGGCCCGCCCTTGCACGGCACCGCGGGCAGCTCGATCCGCAACGGCAGCTCCGTGTCCGCCAGCTCCGGGCGCAGTTCGCAGCGCCCGCGCAACGCGGTGCGGAACACCGAGCCCAGGGCCACCGACAGCAGCGAGGCCCCCGCGTAGGGCCGATCGTTGACGTACTGCGCGAGGCTGAAATCCGGTGTGCCGCGGGAACGTCCGCGTACCAGCCGGATCGGGTCCACCTCGAGCAGTAGCGCCACGGTGCAGCGCCGCTCGTCGGCCTCCGGATAGAACACGTGCGCGGTGCCGTAGGACTGGTCGAACGCCTGCACCCGTGTGGGGTTCTTGTGCAGCAAGAACCCCAGATCGGACGCGGGCCAGGCCGCGCCCTCCGGCGGTGTACAGGTGATCGTCACAAGCATGCTGCGATCGTCGCTCACCTGTGCGAACGCCGCAAGGGAGTTTCAGCGGCTCGGGTCGGGCCAGCGCCACTGCGCGACCACCGGAATGTCCTCGCCGTGCGCGCGGGTCCAGGCGCGCGCGTTCCAGCGCGCGTCCACCATCTCCTGGCGCAATCCCGCGGCCTGCTCACCCAACCCCGGCACCCGGTCCACGACATCCATGACCAGGTGGTAGCGGTCCATATCGTTGAGCATGACCATGTCGAAAGGCGTTGTGGTGGTGCCTTTCTCCTTGTAGCCGCGGACGTGGATCTCCGAGTGGTTGGTGCGCTGGTAGGTGAGCCGGTGCACCAGCCACGGATACCCGTGGAAAGCGAAGATCACCGGGCGGTCGCGGGTGAAGAGCGTGTCGAACTCCGAATCCGGCAGCCCGTGCGGATGTTCTCGCTCGGGCAGCAGGCGCATCAGATCGACCACATTGACCACGCGAATCCGCAAGCCCGGCAACCGATCCCGGAGTATCGCGGCGGCGGCCAGCGTCTCCAGGGTCGGTACGTCACCGGCGCAGGCCAGTACCACGTCGGGTGCGGTACCCAGGGTGTCGTTGTGCCCCGCCCACTCCCAGATCCCGGCGCCCCGGGCGCAGTGCACCGCCGCGTCGGTGACCGAAAGCCAGTCGGCCTGCGGCTGTTTCCCGGCCACCACCACGTTCACGTAGTGCTTGGAGCGCAGGCAGTGGTCGTACACCGAGAGCAGGGTGTTCGCGTCCGGCGGCAGATACACCCGCACGATCTCGGGCTTCTTGTTCAACACCACGTCCAGGAAGCCGGGATCCTGATGGGTGAATCCGTTGTGGTCCTGCCGCCAGACATGCGAGGACAGCAGATAGTTCAGGCTGGCGATGGGCCGCCGCCAGGGCACCGCGGCGCTGGCGTCCAGCCACTTGGCATGCTGGTTGAACATGGCGTCGACGATGTGGATGAACGCCTCGTAGCAGGTGAACACGCCGTGCCGGCCGGTGAGCAGATATCCCTCCAGCAGGCCCTGGCACATGTGCTCGGACAACACTTCGATCACGCGGCCGGTGCGGTCCAATTTCGTGTCGTACTCGCCGATTTCGGCCTGCCAGTCGCGGCCGGTGACCTCCAGGATGTCCTGCAAGCGGTTGCTGGCCAGTTCGTCGGGCGCGAAGGTCAGGAAGTTGTCCGGGTTCGCGGCGGTGACATCGCGCAGCCACGCGCCCAGCACCCGGGTCGCCTCGTGGTGTCCGGCGCCGGGCGCGTGGACCTCGACGCCGTAGTCGCGCCAGTCCGGCAGGCGCAGATCGCGAATCAGCGTGCCGCCGTTGGCGACCGGGTTGGCGCTCATGCGTGCGTCACCGGCGGGCATCAGGTCGATCAGTTCCGACACGGGGCTGCCCGCCGTGTCGAAGAGCTCCTCGGGGCGATAGGACCGCAGCCACTGTTCGAGGACCGCGCGATGCCGGTCGTCGGTGCGCGCGGCGGGCAGCGGCACCTGGTGGGCGCGGTAGGTGCCTTCGACCTGTTCACCGTCCACCCTGGGCGGGCAGGTCCAGCCCTTGGGTGTGCGCAGCACGATCATCGGCCAGGCGGGCCGGGCGCCGTCGCCACCGCCGCGCGCGGCGCGCTGGATCCGCTCGATGCGCTCCAGGCAGGTGTCCATCGCGGCCGCCATATCCTGGTGCACGGCGGCCGGATCGCTGCCCGCCACGATCACCGGTTCGTAGCCGTAGCCGCGCAGCAGCGAGATCAGCTCCGACTCCGGAATCCGGGCCAGCACAGTCGGATTGGCGATCTTGTACTGGTTCAGCGCGAGCACCGGCAGCACGGCCCCGTCGCGCGCCGGATTCAGGAACTTGTTGGCGTGCCAGCTGGTGGCCAGCGGGCCGGTCTCGGCCTCACCGTCACCGACCACGCAGAACACCGTCAGGTCCGGATTGTCCAGGGCCGCGCCGAAAGCGTGCAGCAGCGAATAGCCGAGTTCACCGCCCTCGTGGAACGAGCCCGGGGTCTCCGGGGCGCAGTGACTCGGTACGCCGCCGGGGAAGGAGAACTGCGCGAACAGCGCGCCCATCCCGGTGCTGTCCCGCGGAATGTGGCTGTAGAGCTCGGAGTAGGTGCCCTCCAGCCAGGCGCACGCGTTCGGGCCCGGGCCGCCGTGCCCGGGGCCCGCGACGAACACCGCGTTCAGTCCGCGCCCGCGGATCGCGCGGTTGGCATGCGCCCACACCAGATTCAGGCCGGGCACCGTGCCGAAGTGGCCCAGCAGCCGCGGTTTGATGTGCTCGGCCACCAGCGGTTCGCGCAGCAGCGGATTGCTCATCAGATAGATCTGGCCGACCGCCAGATAGTTCGCCGCGCGCCACCAGGCATCCAGGGCGGCCAGTTCGCCCGGCGGCAGCGGGCCCGGCGCGTCGCCCAGCCGATACGGGCGCGGGGCTGTGGTGTCGCCGCCACCGCCGCCCTCGTTGTCGGCCGAAGTGTCGTCTTCGGCGCTGGTCGTCCGGGTCATGCCGACTCCTCACGCTCGGTGCTGCCAACCGTCTTGCGTGCGGTACCCATTCTGCGTGAGATATGCCCGGATCGAGGCCGGATGGGTGTGCGCGGGTCGGGTGCAATAGTGTTCGGCCGCATGCGAACACTCGGCAGGATCATCGGAATCGGCACCATCGCCGCGGCCGCGCTCACGCTGGTCGGCTGTGGCGGCGACGACCAGCCCGCCGCCGACCCGAACCGCGTCTGCACGGCCGACGACATCAAGGTCACCGGCGGTTTCGGCGAGAACCCGAAGATCACCATCCCGGACGACTGCAAGCCCCCGACCGAACTGATCACCAAGGATCTGGTCGCCGGCAGCGGCCCCGGCGCGACCGCCGGCCAGTCGCTCACCATGAACTACTCGCTGGTCACCTGGTCGGACAAGAAGAAGCTGGACAGCTCCTTCGATCGTGGCAAGCCCTTCCCACTCACCCTCGGCGCCGGCATGGTCATCCAGGGCTGGGACGAGGGCCTGGTCGGCGTCCAACAGGGCGCCCGCCGCCTCCTGATCGTCCCCCCGTCCCTGGGCTACGGCTCTGGCGGCAACGGCGTCAAGCCGAACGAGACCCTGGTCTTCGTCACCGACGCCGTCAAGATCGGCTGATAGCGATCGGACCGCACGGGGCTATCTACTGGTAGCCCCGTGGCCCTCGATCCAGGTGGCGCGCCAGTGG
Source organism: Nocardia sp. NPDC127579 (assembly GCF_042672005.1). Taxonomy (NCBI): domain Bacteria; kingdom Bacillati; phylum Actinomycetota; class Actinomycetes; order Mycobacteriales; family Nocardiaceae; genus Nocardia; species Nocardia sp. NPDC127579. The sequence goes on from NZ_JBHXVZ010000004.1 coordinate 109,592, forward strand.
TAGCCGTCCTGTTCCGCCCGCTCGGCGGCGAAGCTCACGCTCTCACCGCGTCGCAGGGTGCGGAATCCGCCTGGACGGGTACCGGCGGAGGCCGGATCGATGAGCGAGAAGTGCGCCCACACCGCACCTTCGATGTCGGGTGCTTCGAGCAGGCCCCAGCCTTCTGCTTCGTGCCATCGGCTCACCCGGCCCGTGTGCACGCGAGTTCCGTCACGGTAATTCGCCATGCTGTGAGCCTAGGACGACTCCGGGGGTGGACACAGCCACTCGCGGCGCTTCAACTAACCTGGTCGGGATGCGTACACCGCGTCGTCGTCCAGACGAGCGGGTCCCCTCCACCATCGGGGCGGGCTTCGGCGTGCGCACATGCAGATTTCGCGTGACCAGAACGAACACCGAACCGAACAACGAACAAGGAGCATGTCCGTGAAGAGCACCGTCGAGCAGCTGAGCCCGACCCGGGTCCGGATCAATGTCGAGGTGCCCTTCGAGGAGCTGAAGCCCGACTTCGACAAGGCGTACAAGGCGCTGGCCCAGCAGGTCCGCATCCCCGGCTTCCGTCCCGGCAAGGCCCCCGCCAAGCTGCTCGAGGCCCGTCTGGGCCGCGGTGCGGTGCTGGAGCAGGTCGTCAACGACGTGCTGCCCGCCCGCTACAGCGAAGCCGTGCAGGCCTCCGACCTGAAGGTCATCGGCCAGCCGGAGATCGACATCACCAAGATCGAGGACGGCCAGGAACTGGCCTTCACCGCCGAGGTCGACGTGCGCCCGGAGATCACCCTGCCGGCCTACGACGCCATCGAGGTCACCGTCGACGCCTTCACCATCGAAGACGCCGATATCGACGAGCAGCTCCAGTCGCTGCGGCAGCGCTTCGGCACCCTGACCGGCGTGGAGCGCCCGGTCAAGGAGGGCGACTTCATCTCCATCGATCTCTCCGCCACCGTCGACGGCGAGGAAGTGGCCGACGCGTCCACCTCCGGCCTGTCCCACGAGGTCGGTTCCGGCCAGCTCATCGAGGGCCTGGACGAGGCCGTGGTCGGCCTGTCCGCCGGTGAGTCGGGCGAGTTCACCTCCACTCTGGTGGCGGGCGAGCACACGGGCAAGGAAGCGGTCATCACCGTGGCCGTGCAGTCGGTCAAGGAGCGCGAGCTGCCCGAGGCCGACGACGAATTCGCCCAGTTGGCTTCGGAATTCGACACCCTCGACGAGCTGAAGGAAGACCTCAAGAGCCGCGTCGAGCGCTCCAAGCAGGTCACCCAGGCCGGCGAGATCCGCGACAAGGTGCTCGAGGCGCTGCTGGAGCAGGTCGACGTGCCGCTGCCCGAGGCCGTGGTCAAGGCCGAGATCGAGGCCGTCGAGCACGACGCCGTGCACGGCTTCGACCACGACGAGGCCAAGCTGGCCGAGGCGCTCGAGGCGCAGGGCTCCAGCCTGGAGGAGTTCAAGTCCGACACCAAGGAGTCCGCCGAGAAGTCGGTGAAGACCCAGCTGCTGCTGGACGCCATCGCCGAGGCCGAGGGCACCCAGGTCGGCCAGGAGGAGCTCACCGAGCGCATCCTGTTCCAGTCGCAGCGCTACGGCCTGTCCCCGGAGCAGTTCATCCAGCAGGTGCAGCAGGCGGGCCAGCTCGGCGCGATCTTCGCCGACGTGCGCCGCGGCAAGGCGCTGGCGGGTGTGGTCGGTCAGGTCAAGGTGACCGACTCCGAGGGCAACGTCGTCGACACCGCCGAGATGTTCGGCGCCCCGGCTGACGAGGTCGCCGACGAGGCCGTCGCCGCCGAGTGATTTCAGAAAAGCCCAGGGCGGCAAGATCTTGATTGCGCTCTGAGCGAAGAAGGGGCGGTACCGGGAGTTCGGTGCCGCCCCGCTTCGTTAGTGTTTGTGACAGCGAACGCTGTGTAGGTTTCTCCGTACAAGCAAGCCGGTGAGAAGAGAAGGCAGGTATCCGTGACAATGAACAAGGCAGGGGTCGTCATGAGTTCCCCCACTGCTGGTCTCAACCTCAGTGATTCGGTGTACGAGCGCCTGCTGCGTGAGCGCATCATCTTCCTCGGTACGCAGGTCGACGACGACATCGCCAACAAGATCTGCGCCCAGATCCTGCTGCTCTCGGCGGAGGATCCGGAAAAGGACATCGCGCTCTACATCAACTCGCCCGGTGGCTCGGTCACCGCGGGTATGGCCATCTACGACACCATGCAGTACGCGGAGTGCGACATCCGCACCGTGGGAATGGGTCTGGCCGCGTCGATGGGGCAGTTCCTGCTCACCGCGGGCACCAAGGGCAAGCGTTTCGCGCTGCCGCACGCCCGGATCATGATGCACCAGCCGTCCGCCGGTATCGGTGGTTCGGCCGCCGACATCGCGATCATGGCCGAGCAGTTCGCGCACACCAAGCGGGAGCTGAACGAGTTGCAGGCGCTGCACACCGGCAAGTCCGTCGAGCAGGTCACCGCCGACGCCGACCGCGACCGCTGGTTCACCGCCAAGCAGGCCCTGGAGTACGGCTTCGTCGACCATGTGGTCAGCCACGCGAACCAGGCGAACGGATCCGGTAACTGAGCCGCGGCGAAAACCGCTCACCCACACAGACTTTGGAGACGAAGATGGCCTTGATCGACCCGCGCGCCGGACTGTCCGGCACCGCACCGGCGAGCCCCCAGGCGCGCTACATCCTGCCTTCGTTCATCGAGCACTCGAGCTTCGGTGTCAAGGAGTCCAACCCGTACAACAAGCTGTTCGAGGAACGCATCATCTTCCTCGGCGTGCAGGTGGACGACGCCTCGGCCAACGACATCATGGCCCAGCTGCTGGTGCTGGAATCGCTGGATCCCGACCGTGACATCACGATGTACATCAACTCGCCGGGTGGCTCGTTCACCTCGCTGATGGCCATCTACGACACCATGCAGTACGTGCGCGCCGACGTCGCCACCGTCTGCCTGGGCCAGGCCGCCTCGGCGGCGGCCGTGCTGCTGGCCGCCGGTACCCCCGGCAAGCGTGCCTGCCTGCCCAACGCCCGTGTGCTCATCCACCAGCCGTCGCTGGAGGGTGGCATCCAGGGCCAGGTGTCGGATCTGGAGATCCAGGCGGCCGAGATCGAGCGCATGCGGCGTCTGATGGAGACCACCCTGGCCCGGCACACCGGCAAGGACGCGGACACCATCCGCAAGGACACCGACCGCGACAAGATCCTCACCGCACAGGACGCCAAGGAATACGGCATTGTCGACACGGTGTTCGACTACCGCAAGCTGAGCGCGCAGAAGTAGGACGCACTCCGGGGTCGCTCGGAAGTTGCTGTTGGTCAGACGAATTGGGCCGGGCGGTCTGCCTCGCGGCGGATCGCCCGGCCGGTTTCACTCCGGGCCGCCGATCCCGCCGGGATACGGATCGGCGATTGCGCGCACCTGGCGGGGCGAATCTGCCCTCGTAGCGCGGAACGTGTTACAAAGCAGTGAGAACTCGCACATCCCGGGGCGAGAAACATGCGCGAGTTGTCGACCTCCGTCGCACTCACCGGGTACGGTCGAGCTAGGGATCGTTGCTCCCGGTTGACGGCGCCGCCCGACCCGCGCGAAATACTCGAAGTGTTCGTGATTACACGCGAGTGCGGCGGAAAGCTGGCAACCTGGACAGACGGTTGCACGCGGACAAGGAAGTAGGGACCCACGAGATGGCGCGCATCGGAGACGGCGGCGATCTGCTCAAGTGCTCGTTCTGCGGAAAGAGCCAGAAGCAGGTCAAGAAGCTCATTGCGGGACCAGGGGTGTACATCTGCGACGAGTGCATCGACCTGTGCAACGAGATCATCGAAGAGGAGCTGGCCGAGTCCAGCGAGGTCAAACTCGACGAGCTGCCGAAACCGGCCGAGATCCGGGATTTCCTGGAGAACTACGTCATCGGCCAGGACACCGCCAAGCGCACGCTGGCCGTGGCCGTCTACAACCATTACAAGCGCATTCAGGCCGGCGACAAGAGCCGCGACAGCCGCGGCGAGATGGTCGAGCTGGCCAAGTCCAACATTCTGATGCTCGGCCCCACCGGCTGCGGTAAGACCTACCTGGCGCAGACCCTGGCCAAGATGCTGAATGTCCCGTTCGCCATCGCCGACGCCACCGCGCTCACCGAGGCCGGATACGTCGGCGAGGATGTCGAGAACATTCTGCTCAAGCTGATCCAGGCCGCCGACTACGACGTCAAGCGCGCCGAGACGGGCATCATCTACATCGACGAGGTCGACAAGATCGCCCGCAAGAGCGAGAACCCCTCGATCACCCGGGACGTCTCCGGTGAGGGCGTGCAGCAGGCGCTGCTGAAGATCCTGGAGGGCACGCAAGCCTCGGTGCCGCCGCAGGGCGGACGCAAGCATCCGCATCAGGAATTCATCCAGATCGACACCACCAACGTGCTTTTCATCGTGGCGGGCGCGTTCGCGGGCCTGGAGAAGATCGTCTCCGATCGCACCGGCCACCGCGGTATCGGCTTCGGCTCCGAGGTGCGCTCCAAGGCGGAGGTCGACACCATCGACCACTTCGCCGAGGTGATGCCGGAGGATCTGATCAAGTTCGGCCTGATCCCCGAGTTCATCGGCCGCCTGCCGGTCGTCGCCTCGGTGACCAACCTGGACAAGGAATCACTGGTCAAGATCCTCTCCGAGCCGAAGAACGCGCTCGTGAAGCAGTACATTCGCCTCTTCGAGATGGACGGCGTGGATCTGGAGTTCACCCAGGATGCCTTGGAGGCCATCGCCGACCAGGCCATCCTGCGTGGCACCGGCGCCCGTGGCCTGCGCGCCATCATGGAGGAAGTGCTGCTGCCGGTCATGTACGACATCCCCAGCCGCGACGATGTCGCCAAGGTGGTCGTCAACGCAGATACCGTCACCGAGAACGTGCTGCCCACCATCGTGCCCCGCAAGGCGCAGCGCGCCGAGCGCCGCGAGAAGTCGGCGTAAGCCTCAGCGACCACCGTTGATGCCCCTGCACGGCCCGCTGCGTCCACTGGATGCGCGGGCCGTTCTCGACGACGAGGTGTATTGATCCGGCGCTCGGGGTACTCCGACAGGAGGGTTGAGCAACCAGCCCAGTCGTGAGCCATAGTCGCTTGCCGGACGCCGGAATCGTGGTGCCGTGCGCGACAGGACCGGGGTTCCCATGTCCACCGTCGAAACCGCTCAGGTCGAGCTATCGAATCAACAGCCGCGGACCAGGACAGCGCAGTCCCCGCATCCCGCCGACCGGTTACGGGTATCTGTCACCAGGCCGAGTAGATCCGTCACGCTGTGCGCCGTCGCCGGTGAAGCCGACCAGTTCACCGCCGAGCACTTCCGGCACCGGCTGATCGGCAGCCTCGATTCCGCCGCGCCGACCGTGGTGGTCGACCTCTCCAACGTGAGTTTTCTCGGCGTCGCCGGGCTGCGCGTGCTCCAGGAGGCGCGGGACTGGACCGGGCACACGCGGCGCACGCTGCGCCTGGTCACCGGTTCCCGCAGCGTCGACCGGCTGCTCGAAGTCGCTTCGGCCGCCGCCCCGTTCGAGATCGCGCCGGATCTGGCGTCGGCGGTCCTGGGCGTCGCGTAGCCGAACGGTCAGCTCGGGTCGCTGCTCATATCGTCCTGGCTCCAGTAGGCGCGCATGCTGACGATCTTGCCCGCGTCGTCGAACTCCATCACATCGATGGGGGACAGGGTGAAGCGCTTGTCACCGAACTTGGTGACGAGAGTGAACACGAAGGCCGCGTGCTTGCCTGCGATCCGCACGGTATCGGCCCGGAGTTCGGTTTCCCGGTCCAGGTTGGCGATCACCTCGTAGAACTCCCGGATGGCAGCGTGGCCCGTGCGCGGCTCGGTGCCGATCGGGTCCTCCACCGTGGCGTCGGGCGCGTAGAGCTGCACGATGTCCTCGGTCGGCCCGGAGCCGACCAGCTTGACGTACTGCTCGACCACATCGCGGATCTGCTGTGTCATGGACATTCCTCACGATTGAAACCTGTTTCAGTTCGGAGGGTAGCAGTCCCGCCGTGGTTCCCGCGGGAGGGAGCGCCATTGCTTCCTCGAATCGCCATTGAATCGATGGTCCCCGCGAGTGGTATCTCTGCTGAATGTGTCGGCTCACCCGGCGGTGTTGTTACGCCGATCCGGGCCGTTGCCCGGCATTGCCCGGCGCGGCCGAGCGTGCGAGTTCCCTCGCGGACGGGCGGGGCTGAAGCCGAACCGGATCGGTTCGCCACCCGGCATCGTTAAGTGTCTCGGCCGCAAGGTATTTCGGTCGCGGATCGCGCGTGCGGTCGCGTGCGTCACTCGAGTCATCGTGCGGGGTCCGGTGATTCGTCGCTGCCGGGCGCGGACCACCCGCTGCCGGTCGATCCGCCACTGGTATCTTCCTCCGGACCGTCGGGCGCGTGCCGTGCACTGTCCCAGGGCGGCGAAGCAGGTAAGTGAAAGCTACACGTTCCGTATTCCTTTCGTCCGTTTCGCCCGCTATCCATGGGTGTTACACCGGTTCTGACGACGCGCCCGGAGAAAACTCATCACCACCTTCACGCGGTGTGTCGACACGGAACCGCCAGGTACGTGCTGTTTACTCGGTCCGGTCAACCAGATGTTCGATCCAGATGTTCGAGTGACGAGTGAAAGCGGAGGAGTTATGGCACTGCCCACGATGACCGCCGAGCAGCGCACCGAGGCGTTGGCCAAAGCGGCCGCGGTGCGCAAGGCGCGCTCCGAACTGATCGGCAAGGTGAAGGCGGGCAAGGTCTCGGTCGCGGAACTGCTGAAGAAGGCGGAGACCGATGATCTGGTGAAGAAGACGAAGGTCGCCGCCGTGATCAAGGCGCTGCCCGGAGTCGGACCGGTCAAGGCCGCGAAGCTGATGGACCAGGCCGAGATCCCGGAGGATCGCCGCATCGGTGGGCTGGGCGCCCGCCAGCGGGCCGCCCTGCTGGACGCGCTCGAGGCCTGAGTCACACCGGGTTTCGGCACGTCGTAGTCTGCTGGGCATGGAACGAACGCTCACGTCCGTTGCTTGGTTGTGTGTCGAGGACGGCAGGTTGCTCGCGGTCCGCACCCAGGGCCGCGACGCCTTCTATCTCCCAGGCGGCAAACCCGAGCCGGGGGAAACCCTGGCGCGAGCGCTCGTCCGTGAAGTCCGTGAGGAAGTCGGCGTGCGGCTTGCCGAACACGCCATCACACCCGAGGTGACCATTACGGCTCCGGCCCACGGTCGCCCCGGCACCCTCGTCGAAATGCACTGTTTCCGCGCACCGGGACACGGCAGGCCCGCTCCGGCCGCGGAGATCGCCGAAATGGCCTGGCTCGGTCCCGAAGACGACCATCTGTGCGCACCGGCCGTGGTGCGGGCACTCCAGCATCTCACCGCGGTGCGTGGCTGGGAGTGGACCGCCTGACCCAACAGACCTGGAGACGCCCCGCAGCCGAAAAGCTGTGGGGCGTAACCAGTTTCAGCGAGGACCGGAGCGGCGAGGGAAGCGGAACTCGATCGGTTCGGGATCGGGGACCTGCGGTGTGCGCGGCGGCACCAGCATGCAGGCCAGACCGAGGCCCAGTAGCGCGATCACGCCGATCAGGCTCAGCGCGTAGCTGAACCCGCCGAGTTCGGCGGGTTTGTGGGCGGCGTGATAGATCAGATGCGGCACCGAGAACACCAGCCAGCCCAGCCCCGTCGCCTGGGCCAGGGCCGGACCGCCGCGCCACAGCGCGAACAGCGAGATCGCACCCAGCGCCAGGAAGAACCCGCCGACATCACCGGCCAGATGGTGATTGAACGGGCCGTCGACGGAGACCCACCGCAGGCCGAGACCCGGATAGCTGGTGTACCAGGAGCGCGGCGCCAGCACGGCCCACAGCCCGGTGACCAACCCGGTCGCGGCCAGGATGCCGAGCATGATCCGGACCGCCAGCCAGCGTTTGCGGTGCTGGTCGAATCGCATCCGCACCCGCACCCCGCCGGAATCGCCTTCCACCCTGATCCGCATCGGTCACCCCATTCCCTGCCGAGAAGATCGTGCTGTCACCGTAAACCCGCGATACACCTACCGGCAAGAGCGCTCGGGTCAGCGCTGAATGCGGTGTGCGCCGGTGTAGATGTTCATGCTCGGCCCGCGTAGGAACCCCGCCAGGGTGAGGCCGGAATCCGCAGCGAGGTCGACAGCCAGCGAACTCGGCGCCGAGACCGCGCCCAGCATCGGGACGCCGGCCTGCACGGCCTTCTGCACCAGCTCGAAGGAGGCGCGGCCGCTCACGATCAGCACGAGATCGTATGCGGGCACCCGATTTTCGCGCAGCGCCCAGCCGAGGACCTTGTCCACGGCATTGTGCCGGCCGATGTCCTCGCGCAGCGTGAGCAGCGTGCCGTCGGCGGTGAACAGGCCCGCCGCGTGCAGGCCGCCGGTGGCGTCGAAGACCGACTGCCGGTCGCGCAGGGTGCCGGGCATGCCGGCGAGGGCGGCCGTGGTGACGGTAAGCCCCTCGGCGGGAATGGGATAGCGGGTCCGGGCCCGCACCTCCTCGAGCGCGGTCTTCCCGCACAGCCCGCAGGCGCCGGTGGTCAGGAAACCACGCGGCGACACCGGAACCGGGGTACGCAGCCGCACGTCGAGCACGTTGTAGGTGTTCTGACCGTTCTCGTCGGTGCCCGCGCAGTACCGGGCGCTGACGATGTCCTCGGCGTCGGCGATGATGTTCTCGCTCAGCAGGAATCCGTGCACCAGGTCGATATCGCTGCCCGGGGTACGCATGGTGACCGTCAAAGACGTTCCGTCGAGCCGGATTTCGAGTGGCTCCTCCACCGCGAGGGTATCGGGGCGCTTGATCGCTCCGGCCTCGGCGATCCGCAGGGTCGGCCGGCGGGCGGTCACCCGGCTCACGACGGCGCCCCGACGTGCACGTGCGGCTCCAGCCGGATCGTCACCGCTTTCGAGACGGGTGTATTCGAGCGCGCCGCAACATGTTCCAAGGGGACCAGCGGATTGGTCTCGGGGTAGTAGGCGGCGGCATTGCCGCGCGGAGTCGGGTAGGCGACGAGCCGGAACCCGGTGACGCGGCGTTCGGAGCCGTCCGTCCACTCCGAGACCAGATCGACCAGATCGCCGTCGGCGAAACCGAACTCGGCGATATCCGCGGCGTGCACGAGCAGCACGCGGCGGCCGCCGTGCACGCCGCGATAGCGATCGTCCAGGCCGTAGATGGTGGTGTTGTACTGGTCGTGGCTCCGCAGCGTCTGCAGGATCAGGCGGCCCGGCGGCACGGCCAGCCAATGCATCTCGTTCACCGCGAAGTTGGCTTTGCCGGTGGCCGTGCGGAATTCGCGAGCGTCGCGCGGTGGATGCGGCAGTACGAAGCCGTTGCGCTCGCGGACCCGGCGGTTGTAGTCGGCGCAACCGGGCACCACGGCGGCGATGGCATCGCGGATCCGGTCGTAGTCGTCGCGGTAGCGGGCCCAGGGCACCGGATGGTCCGGGCCGAGCAGGGCCAGCGCCAGCTCGCAGACGATCGCGACCTCGCTGCGCAGGTGCTCGCTCACCGGCTGTAAACGGCCGGTGGACAGATGCACCATCGACATCGAATCCTCCACCGACACCTGCTGTTTCACGCCCGCGCGGAGATCGGCATCGGTGCGGCCGAGGGTGGGCAGGATGAGCGCGGTGCGGCCGTGCACCACATGGCTGCGATTGAGCTTGGTCGACACCTGCACGGTGAGTCGGCACCCGCGCAGGGCGGCCTCGGTGACCTCGGTGTCGGGCGTGGCCGAGACGAAGTTGCCGCCCATGCCGACGAACACCTTGGCCCGGCCCGCCCGCATGGCGCGAATCGCGGCGACGGTGTCGAGGCCGTGCTCGCGCGGGCTGCTGATGCCGAATTCGCGGTCCAGCGCGTCGAGGAAGGCGGCGGGCATCTTCTCCCAGATGCCCATGGTGCGATCACCCTGCACGTTGGAGTGGCCGCGCACCGGGCACACGCCCGCGCCGGGCTTGCCGATCATGCCGCGCAGCAACAGCAGATTCGTGGCCTCCTCGATGGTGGCGACCCCGTGCGCCTGCTGGGTCAGGCCCATGGCCCAGCAGATGATGATCCGCCGCGCACCGGCGAAGCGAGCGGCGGTGCGGTCCAGGTCGGCGCGGGTGAGCCCGGTCGCCTCCGCGACGGTGTCGAGATCGACTGCGCGGGTATGGGCGTCGTAGTCGGCGAAGCCCGCGCAGTGCGCGTCGACGAAGGGGCGATCCACCACCGTGCCGGGCGCGCGGTCCTCGGCCTCCAGCAGCAGGCGGCCCAGACCTTGGAACAGGGCCAGATCGCCGCCCAGCCGGATCTGGAGGAAATCGTCGGCGATGGCGACACCGCCGGTCACGCCCCGGACCGTCTGCGGGTCCCGGAAGCCGAGCAGCCCGGTCTCCGGCAGCGGATTGACCGCGATCACGGTGGTGCCGTTGGCTTTCGCGTCCGCCAGCGCGGTGAGCATGCGTGGATGATTGGTGCCGGGGTTCTGGCCCGCGACGATGATCAGATCGGCCAGGCCGAAGTCGTCGATCGAGACCGAACCCTTGCCGATGCCGATGGAACTGGTCAGCGCCGTGCCGGAGGATTCGTGGCACATGTTCGAGCAATCGGGCAGATTGTTGGTGCCGAAACTGCGGACCAGCAGCTGGTACAGGAACGCCGTCTCGTTGGCGGTGCGGCCCGAGGTGTAGAACACCGCCTCGTCGGGCGAAGCCAAGGCGCGCAACTCGTCCGCGATCAGGCGGTGGGCCTCGGCCCATTCGATCGGCGCGTAATGGGTGGCGCCGGGGCGCAGCACCATGGGATGGGTGAGCCGCCCCTGCTGGCCCAGCCAGTAACCGGATTTGCTGTCCAGCTCCTCGATGGAGTGGGTGGCGAAGAACTCCGGTGTGACAGTGCGCAGCGTCGCCTCCTCGGCGACCGCCTTCGCGCCGTTCTCGCAGAACTCGGCCGGACGGCGATGTCCGGTCGGCTCCGGCCACGCGCAGCCGGGACAGTCGAAACCGTGCACCTGGTTGACTCGCGCCAGCGTGCGCGCGGTGCGGATCACGCCCATCTCCGCCACCGACCGCGTCAGCGAGACAGCCACGGCGGTGAGACCCGCCGCCTGCTGTTTCGGCGGGGTCACGCTCAGGGCCGACTCGTCGATATCGGGTCCGGGACCGCTGCGGTGCATGGTCGGTATTGTCCTCTCCGCTCGCCGATCAGCGGCGGCAACCCCCGATCATCGGCGCTTCTGCAGGATCTTCGGCATGGCGGAGCGGCGTTCGCCGGGCCGATAGGTCACCACGCGTTCACCGACCCGGATGCTCCAGCCGGGCGGCAGCTCGGTGGCCGCGGTGCCGATCCGGGTCCACTGATCGGCGCCCGGCGCGGCGATGAACGTGCCCGCCGGGGTGGACGCGTCACGCACGAAGACCTTGCCGCGCTCCGGCGTGACGTAGGCGTGCACGCGTGAGACGTGCCGGTCGCGGGGGACCTGCAGTGGCGCGGCGGCCGCGGTGCGCACGGAATCGTCCGCGGCGGGGCTGCGCCCGATCACGTAGGGGCGATCGAGCGGGAAGGTGCTCTCGCCGTAGACCAGCGCACCGGTGCCCGGGCCGCGGGAATCCGGTGCGCTGGCCGGTGGGCGGGGCGAATCGGGGATCGGATTCTGCTGTGCCACAGCCGGTTCCGACACCTGCGACCACGCCTTGGGCATGGCCTCGGTGGCCGGGGGTTCGGCGCGTCCGTCGGGCGACTTGGCGGTGGGGCCCTCGGAGTCGGTGACGCGACGAGGCTGGGCCGGCTTCCCGCCCGAGGCGGGGGCCCGGCGCGGCGTCGCGGTCTCGGGTGTGCGCGCCGGGTCGGGGCGCTGCGGGCGGTCGTCGGTCTCGGCCGGTGCGGCCGCGGTGGGTGGCCCGTCGGTTTCGGCCGCGGTGACGGTTCGAGTAGATGTGCCTGCGGTGGCGGGTCGATCGGACGTGGCCTCGGTGGTCGGTCGATCGGATGCGGCTGCGCCGGCCGATCCGTCGGACGCGGGCGACGTGGTCACCGGGCCGGCACGGCGGTTGCGGCTGGACTCGTCGGGGACGGTGGGTTCGTCCAGCGCGTCGAAGCCCGCGGGCATGGTCTGGGCGGGCTGGGCCGGTTCGGGTGCGGCGGCCGGGCGCCGGGCCGGTCGCCGACCGGCGCGGCGTAGCCCGACGTGTAGTTCGAAGCCGCCGCCGGGCACGATGCCGTCACGCAGATCGGAGCGTGGATGCACCGGCATATCGATATTGCCGCTGATGCTGATGCGGCGCACCGGGTCACGCACGATCTCGTCCACCCAGGTGAACGCCCGGGCTCCGGACAGGCGCCGGGTGCCTTCGGCCCCTTGGATTTCCGCGATCAGCGGTCCGCGCAACAGGATGACGGTGCCGTCGGAGGTGGGGGCCACCAGACCGAACGGCGGCGGCTCGGAACCGCTCACGAAGATGACCGAAGCCAGCCGCTGCACGATCGCCGCACCCGGGTGCTCGCCCACGGCCACCGCCTCGATGGCCCCGAGAATCCGTTCGGTGGCGGCGGTTTCACCGCCCAGATAGATGACGACCTCACCGAAACGCGCGATCAGACCTTCGCCCGGCGCGATTCCCACGGTCGACGGGTTCTTGACCACCCGCGCCTCCTTCCGAGCATCCCGCTTGCGGCGCGCTGACAACACGGCCGCGGTCCGAACGGGTCACGCTCGCACCGGCGTCCAGCATAGGTTGTCTCCGACCGTCTGATCGGCGTCTCGCGCAGGTCGGCCGGGTTGCGCAAGCGCCTGTGCGGTGCGGTTTCCCGGGTGCGTTACACGCCTGCGGGATCACCTGCGGTGATAAGGATCATCGGGCCGCTGCGAACTCATGGACGTGATCGCGCACCCATTCGCCGAACGGGCGGGCGGGCCGGCCGGTGACGCGTTCGACGGTGTCGGTGAGCTCGGTCGGCACGCCGTCGCAGCGCGCCCAGTAGTCGAGCAGGCCGGTGGCGTACTGCGCGGGCAGGTGATCGGCCATTTCCGCGCGCCAGGCGGCCGGCGTCACGGGTTCGAACTCGATCGGATGGCCGATGATCGCGGCGAGTTCGCGCAGTTGCTCGGTGAAGGTGAGCGTCTGCGGGCCGGTCAGCGTGTGGTGGCGGCCGCGGTGTCGGGGGCTGGTGAGCAGCGCGTGTGCGACGGCGGCGACGTCGAGTTCGTGGATGGGATCGGTGTAGGCGTTCGGGTAGGGCAGGGTGATCGGGCGTCCGGCCCGAATCGACCAGGCCCAGCTGCGGGCGTTGCCCGCGAACGCGCCCGGGCGCAGGACCGTGACCGGCATCGGCGCGTCGGAGAGGGCGAGTTCGGCGTCGAGATGTGATTTCGCGACGGGGTTGGTGGCGGCGTCGGGGTCCAGGGTGGACGACGACGAGAGCAGCACGATGTGCTCGACGCCGGATTCGATTGCAGCGTCGAGGAATTCGGTGAGGTGGGCGGCTTCGGCGTAGAGGAAGACGGAAGCGATTCCGGCCAGGGCGGCCGGGAAGGTGCTCGGATCGCGCAGATCGCAGTGGACGGCGGGCTGGTCGAGTTCGGCGGGGCGGGCGGAGCCGAGGCGGACGGCGTGGCCGTCGGCACGCAACAGCGGGTGCAGGGCGGAGGCCACCGCGCCGCGGGCGCCGGTGAGCAGAAACATGGGAGATCCTTTGTGGCGAACGGAGATCGTTACGAACAGTGTTCGTCAGCGACGGTAGGTCCGGAACGATGTTCGTGTCAAACGCTGTTCGTCCAGGGCGTAGGCTCGCGGCCATGCGTGCACCCGTCAGCCGCCGGGCCCGACCGGCGAAAGCGCCGCTCAGCCGGGATGTGATCATCGAGACCGGACTGCGCGTCCTGGACCGGGAAGGGCTCGCGGCACTCACCATGCGCCGCGTCGCCCAGGAACTCGACACCGGAGCGGCCTCGCTCTACGTCTACGTCGCCAACCGCGACGACCTGATGACCGCCATGCTCGACCACGTACTCGGCACCGTGCCCGACCCAACCCCTGCCGACCGGCCCGCCGCCAAGGGCGCCGTGAAAACCGGAACCGGCGACGGCAATTGGCGAGAACAGCTGGACGCGCTGGTCGACGCGTCGGTGGCGGTGATGAGCCGGCACGAGGGACTCGCGCTGGTCGCGCTGGGCGCGATACCGACCAGCCCGAACGCACTGGCGCTGCTCGAACGCATGCTGACGCTGCTCGACGAGGCCGGGCTGGATGCGCGCACCCGGGCGTGGGCCGTCGACCTGCTGTACCTCTACATCACCGCGCAGGCCGCCGAGCAGAGCGCCTACCGCGTCAAAGGCGGTGACGTCGAGGGCACGGTCGCCGCGGCGCAGCAGGTGATCGACGCGCTCCCCGCGGACCGGTACCCGATGATCACCGGACTGCGCGAACAGATGCTCACCGGCGGTGACGCCCGCGAGGTGTGGGCGCTGCGCGTCCTGATCAACGGCATCCTCGCGACACCGGCCCGCTGAATCCGTGCCAGGATCGGGCATGCGAATGATCAGGCAGGCCACCGAATCCGACCTGCCGGAACTCCAGGAGATCGAGCGGGCCGCGGGGAAACCGTTCGCGGACATCGGAATGGACGCCGTCGCCGACGACGATCCACCCACGCTGGACACGCTGCGCGAGTTCCAGCTCGCGGGCCGCGCCTGGGTCCGCCCCGACGACACCGACCGCCCCATCGGCTACCTGGTACTGGGCCTGGTCGACGGCAGCGCCCACATCGATCAGGTGTCGGTGCAGCCGCGCTACCGTGGCCGGCGCATCGGCAAGGCGCTCATCGACCACGCTGTCACCTGGGCGAAGAACCAAGGACTGCAAACCATCACCCTCACCACCTTCATCGAGGTCCCCTGGAACGGCCCCTACTACCAGCGGCTAGGCTTCCACTACCTCACCCCCGCCGACGAAACCCCGGGCCTGCGCGCCCTGCGCGCCGCCGAATCCGCGCACGGCCTGGACCACTGGCCCCGCGCCTGCATGCGCGCCGACCTGGCCACCTGGACCTTCGGCTGACCGAGCTCTGTAGAGAGCCATCGAGTCGGCGATCAGGACACGGGACCCCTCGAGCTCACAGCGCTTTCCGTGACTCCGGCAGTGCTTTCGCTCATGCGATGTCGCGTGCGGGCATGTGAGGCCGGCGGCGGGGTAGTCGACTACGGCTGCGGTGCCTGTAGTCGAGTTCGGTTGTGGTGCTGGTGGTTGGGTTGGGGGATGGTGGCCGGGTTGGGGGACGGCGATCGGGTTCAGGGGGTGGCGGCCGCGGCGGCGGGGTAGGCGGCGGTGCGGTCTTCGGGGATGAGGCCGATGCGGGTGCGGCGGTCGAGCAGGTCGTCGGGGGTGAGGGCGGCCTCGTGGGTGACGGCGAAGGTGAATTCGGCTGCGGTGACGTCGATTCCGGGGGCGACCGGGGAGGCGGGGCCGGCGGCGAGGACGAGGGGGGCTTCGCTGCCGTAGCGGTCGACCAGGAGCGGGGGTGCGGTGATGCGATCGCGGGCGGTGCCGGAGACCGCGCCTACCAAGGGGATTCGGTGGGTGCGGCAGGGGGTGGCGGGCAGGTGGCGGGCGGTGACGGCGGCGTCGACCGCGTCCTGCGCCATGCGGCGGTAGGTGGTGAGTTTGCCGCCGACGATGGTGATGATGCCGTTGGGGGAGTGCAGGACGGCATGTCGGCGGGAGATGTCGGCGGTGCTGCCGCTGCTCGTTTTCAGCAGGGGACGAAGTCCCGCGTAGGAACCGCGAATATCGTTGCGGGTCAACGGTTCACGCAGGGCCGTGTTGATGGTGTCGAGCAGGAAATCGATCTCGGAGTCGGTGGGTTTCGGCTCGTCGGGGACCGGGCCGGGCGCGTCCTCGTCGGTGAGACCGAGATAGACGCGCCCGTGCGCGGCGGGGAACGCGAAGACGAAACGGCTGGTGGAGCCGGGAACCGGGACGGTGAGCGCGGCGGAGAGCCCGCCGAACGCCGCGGCGTCGAAGACCAGGTGGGTGCCGCGGCTGGGCCGCAACTCGATGCTCGGATCGACCTGATCGGCCCACACGCCGGTGGCATTCAGCACGGCGCGCGGCCGTACCTGGACGGTCTCACCGGTGAGGGTATCCCGCAAGGTCGCCGAATCACCCTGCACATCAAGGGCTTCCACGCGGGTGAGCACGGTGGCGCCGTGCCCGGCAGCGGTGCGCGCGAGCGCGACCACCAGGCGGGCGTCGTCGACGAGCTGTCCATCCCAGGCTTGTAATCCGCCGCGCAGCCCAGCGCGCCGGACGGTCGGCGCCAGCCGGAGCGCCTCGGCGCTCGCGATGTGCCGGGATCGAGGTAGCATCGCGGCCGGGGTTCCGGCGCTGCGCCGCAACACATCTCCGGCCACGAACCCGGTGCGGATCAGCGCGCGCTGCGCCGATCCGATGCCGGGCAACAGCGGCACCACCTGCGGCAGCGGCCGCACCAGATGCGGCGCGGTGGTCCGCAGCAGAATGCCGCGCTCGACCGCGCTCTCGTGCGCGATCCCGACCTGCCCGCTGGCCAGATATCGCAACCCGCCATGCACCAGCTTCGAACTCCACCGGCTGGTGCCGAACGCCAGATCCTGCCGTTCCACCAGCACTGTCCGCAGGCCCCGCGCGGCCGCATCCAATGCCGCCCCGGCCCCGGTGACACCGCCACCGATCACCAGCAGATCGATCCCGCCCGAATCGCCGAGCTCCCGCAGCTCCCGAGCCCGTCGCGCGGCGTTCAACGCGGTATCTCCCGGCATCGAATTCCTCGTCATCACAGTGCCTTTCCAATACCGGGCGACGACTCCACCGCAAGGCGAATCGCTGCATATGTAGTGACTTCGCAGTACAACTGGCGACTCCGCCGGCGTGAACGCGCGTGTGAAGTCACGTTTGACTGGGTGTTGTGGTGAGCAGGTGTGTGTTGTGCCCGTGTCGCGACTTCACAGGGCGGTTGGTGGCTCCGCCGGTGTGAACGCATGTGTGTTCGTCGCGTGTGGGTGTGGGCTGTGGTGGACTGCGGTGTGGGGGTCATGGGGTGGGGCGGAGGTAGCCGTCGACGGCGTGGGCCAGTTCGGTGTCCAGGGCGGTGTCGGGGAGGAGGGGAGAGACGGTGCCCGCCGATTGGACGGCGGATTGCGAGATCAGCAGGAGCATGGTGGCGAGGTGCTCGGGTGGGCCGGGGCGGATGGAGCCGTCATCCTGGCCCGCGCGGATTCCGGCGGCGAACAGGTCGATCAGGGTGCGCTGGTTGCGGCCCAGGCGGCCGAAGACGTAGGTGAGCATCAGGTCGGTGTCGGTGCGGAAGATCTTGCCGAACAACGGGTTCGAACGGATGCGGGCGGCACCGGCCACGATGCCCTCGACCAGCCGGGTGCGGCCGGGCCCCGCCTCGGGCATGGCGGAGGCGAGAATGGTGCGCAGCTCACGCACCAGCAGCTCGGCCACCAGGGCTCCGGTATCGGGCCAGCGCCGGTAGACGGTGGGCCGGCTGACACCGGCGCGCCGGGCCACCTCGGTGAGCGTGGTGCGGCGGACGCCGAATTCCTCGACGCACGCGCGCGCGGCATCGAAGATCGCCAGGTCGATGGCGGGCAGTTCGGGTTCGGTGCCGGGCTCGGGCATGTTCCTCCTCGTTACTGCTTGACACTCTATGTCAAACTGTAACGCATGGTCGATACGCAGCGCATCGAAGCGGAGTCCGAACCCGTCGAAAACCCGGGCGGGCCGACGGCGGCGGCGAGTATGGTGTGGGACGCCTGGGGTGTCCCGGCCGGACAGCAACCACTCTCGGAGCAGATCCGAGGCCTGCTGGCGCAGGTGTTCGGAGTATCCGGAACCCCGACGGCGCGCCGCGATGAGGGCGACGTGCCCCTCCGCGAGTCGGTCCTGACTCCGGCGCAGCGGAGCGGGTTGGTCGCGGTGGTCGGCGCGGCCCACGTCTCGACCGACCATCACGATCGCCTGCTGCGCGCGGGCGGCAAGAGCACACCCGACCTGCTGCGCCGCCGCGCCGATGGTCCACAGGATGCCCCCGACGCGGTGGTGTTCCCCGCCGACCACGACGAGGTGCTCGCGGTTCTGGAGTACTGCGCCAGCCACGAGATCGCGGTCGTCCCGTTCGGCGGCGGCACCAGCGTGGTCGGCGGCGTCGATCCGGTCCGGGGGCGCTTCGCGACCGTGCTCGCGCTCGATCTGCGCCGCCTGAACGCGGTGACCGGCATCGATCCGATCAGCGGCACCGCCACGCTCGGCGCCGGGCTCACCGGCCCGCAGGCCGAGGAACTGCTCGGCGCGCACGGACTCTCGCTCGGGCACTTCCCGCAGAGCTTCGAGTTCGCCAGCATCGGCGGCTTCGCTGCCACTCGCTCCTCGGGTCAGGCCTCGGCGGGCTACGGCCGCTTCGACGACATGGTGCAGCGCCTGAAGGTCGCCACGCCCCTGGGGACTTTGGATCTGGGCCGCGCCCCCGCCTCGGCCGCCGGACCGGATCTGCGGGAACTCTTCGTCGGCTCGGAGGGCACGCTCGGCATCATCACCGAGGTCACCCTGCGCGTGCATCCCAAGCCGGAAACCATCGGCTACCAGGCCTGGTCGTTCCCCGACTTCGCCACCGGCGCCGCGGCGCTACGTGGTGTGGTGCAGGCCGGGGCCGCCCCGACCGTGCTGCGACTGTCCGACGAGGCCGAGACCGGACTCAATCTGGCTCGCTCGGGTGATATCGGCGGTCGGCCCGTCACCGGATGCCTGGCCATCACCACCTTCGAGGGCAGCGCCGCCCACGTCGCGGCCCGCAGCGCGGAGGCGAGTGCCCTGCTGACCGCGGCCGGTGGTACGGCGCTGGGCGAGACCCCGGCCCAGGAGTGGGAGCACGGCCGCTTCAAGGCTCCGTACATGCGTGACGCGCTGCTCGACGTAGGTGTGCTGTGCGAAACCCTGGAGACCGCGACCACCTGGTCCGGCCTGCCCGCGCTGAAGGCGAAGGTGACTGCGGCACTGACGGATTCGCTCGGCGCGCAGGGCACCCCGGCGCTGGTGATGTGCCATATCTCGCACACCTACCCGACCGGCGCCTCGCTCTACTTCACCGTGGTCGCCAAGCAACTCGGCGACCCGCTCGCGCAATGGGCCATCGCGAAGCAGGCCGCGGGTGACGCCATCGTCGCGGCGGGTGGCACCATCACCCACCATCACGCCGTCGGCACCGATCACCGCCAGTGGATCCCGAACGAGGTCGGCGATCTCGGCCTGCGCGTATTGCGAGCGGTGAAAAAGGAACTGGACCCCGCGGGCATCCTCAACCCTGGGAAGCTGCTCTGATGACATCGGCGGTACCCCTCACCTCGGCCCTGGTCGTCACCAACCGGCTCTCCGGGCTCGGCAAGGGCCACGACGCGGCCACGGCGGCGATCACCCGGCTCGCCGAGCGCGGTGTCGAGATCACCGAGATCCGCGCTCCGTCGGCGGCGGAATCCGTTCGCCTGGTGCGTGATTCGCTGGACGCGCCGGATACCCGCCCCGGCGCCGTGATCTGCGTCGGCGGCGACGGCCTCATGAATGTCATGCTGGAAGCCGTTGCGCGGACCGGTGTTCCGCTCGGCCTGATACCCAGCGGCACCGGCAACGACCTGGCCCGCGCACTGGGCATTCCCACCGACGACCCGATGGCCGCCGCCGACCTCGCGGCCGCGGGTAAGACCAGGGTGCTGGATCTGGGCCGGATCGAGGCGGCGGGCGCGGACCCGATGTGGTTCGCGACCGTCACCGGCACCGGGTTCGATGCGCGAGTCACCTTGCGCGCCAATCGGATGCGCTGGCCCAAGGGGCCGCTGCGTTACTCCTTCGCGGCGCTGGCCGAACTCGCCACCGGGCTGTCGGTGCCGTATCGGATCGAGCTGTCCGGCGTCGCGCCCGGTGCGCTCGACAATCCGGCGGGCGACACCGTGATCGAGACCGACGCGGTGCTGGCCGCGATCGGCAATACCCGCACCTACGGCGGCGGCATGCTCGTGTGCCCCGACGCCGAACCCGACGACGGGCTGCTGGACATCACGGTGGTCGGCGCGGTACCGCGGACCGAAATGCTGAAACTGCTGCCGGCGCTGTCGGCGGGCAAGCGCATCGACCACCCGGCGGTGACCAAATATCGGGTCGCTGCCGTCACCTTGACGGCCGCGGGCGCACCGGCCACGGCCGACGGCGAGCCCGCGGGCACGCTGCCGATCACGTTGCGCGCCGTCCCGGGCGCGCTGACGGTGCTGGTGCCCTGAGCCCTGGACCGGCACCGAGAAGTGGTGCGAGCTGATGGCCATGTGGTGCCGCATGGAGAGGCGGTGGGCCGGCGCGCGGTCGGCGGGCCGAATTCGGTGGTCCGCTCAGCGGCCGAAGGCGACGCGGCCGAGTCGATTGAGGGTGCTCCGATCGACGAGCACCGCCGAGCGCGCCGAGCGGACCGGGGAGCGCGGGGCCTCGGCTGTCATCCGGCCGGCCAGCCGGGCCCAGCGACGGCAGTGCACGGTGAAGAAGAAGCCGTTGACCCGCCGCCCGCGGGCGTACTGCCCGGCCCGGGCCACGGTCGGCGGGACGTCGAGCATGACCAGGTGCAGTTCGCGTCCGTAGGCCGCCGACCAGCGCGCGATCAGGCGCCGCGCCCAACCGTAGGTGGCGCAGTCGTGGATCACCACCGGGCCGCGCGCGTCCCGCAGCGCCGCGCGGATCCCGGCATAGTGCGCCACGTGCACGACCGGCCGCCACAGCGGGTAGGGGAGCCAGCCGAGCTTGTGCCGCAAGCGATTTCGGGTGTGCTGCGAATCCAGGACCAGTGAGCCGCCCGGGCCGCGCGGCGGCGCCTCCAATTCGGCGGTCGCCCCGAAGAACATCCGCAGCGCGGTGCTCTTGCCCGCCCCGGGCACGCCCGCGAAGACCAGCGCCGACGTCGCCGGGTAACGCAATTCGTCGAGCGCGGCGCCGCGCAGATCGTGGATCGCGTCCGGCGCCAGGGCGGGCGCGTATCGGTACCCGGGATCAGGGTAGTGCGGCTCCGGGGAATACACCGGCAGAGCGTCGAGCGGGGGGTTCACCCTTCCCAGCGTTCACCAGTCCGCCACGGTTCGGCAACCGGGAAAACCCTGAATTTCCACCGGAATTGCACCGCCGGACACCCATTTACCGGCTGGACCAGCCGGTTTGCCGGACCGATGTGGATGCGATCACGGTGTGGATCGGCTCTTCGGCCGGGCCCGGACGTGCATGCGCTCGCCCTGACTGCCGAACAGGCTGAGGATCTCCACCGGCCCGCGCCCGGTGCTGCCGAACCAATGTGGTTGGCGCGTATCGAATTCCGCGGTTTCGCCGGGTCCGAGGATCAGATCGTGCTCGGCCAGGATCAGCCGCAATCGCCCCGACAGCACATACAGCCATTCATGGCCGTCGTGCACCCGCGGATCGGGTTCGCAGCGATCCGCCGGAATGATCATCTTGTAGGCCTGTAGCGGCCCGGGTTGCCTGGTCAACGGCATCACGGTGGTGCCGTTGACCTTTCGTGCGGTGGGGTGCACGCGCGGGTCGGCGATGGTGGGGGCGGCGACCAGTTCGTCCAGCGGCACCCCCAGGGCCAGCGCCACCGGCAGCAGCAACTCCAGACTGGCCTTGCGCTGCCCGGATTCCAGCCGGGACAGCGTGCTCTTGGAAATGCCCGTGCTCGCCGCGAGGGCGGTCAGGGTCATGTCGCGGCGAGTGCGCAGCGCCTTGACGCGCGGCCCGATTCCGGCCAGCGTGCCCGCGATCTCCGGTTGCCTGTCCATCGCTCCAGTGCACCTCCGATTCCCGGAAATGGCAACATCCGTTGCTGATGTCGCCGTTCGATGGCAGCCTCGTTCGCGGAGGTGATCGTCGAAATGAACGACGCGTATGACGTAGTGATCGTGGGTGGCGGAGCGGCGGGACTGTCGGCGGCACTGGTGCTGACCAGAGCGCGGCGGCGGGTGGCCGTGGTGCGCGGCGGCGCGCCGCGCAACGCGCCCGCCGAGCACATGCACGGATTCCTGTCGCGGGACGGAATGCCGCCCGGCGACCTGGTGACGGCGGGCGCGGCCGAGGTGGCCGGATACGGCGGGGAACTGCTCGACGACGAGGTGATCGACGCCGAAAGCGACACCGGCGCAGACGGATTCCTCGTCACACTGGCGGGCGGGCGGGTGCTGCGCGCCCGGCGCATCCTGATCGCCACGGGGCTGCGCGACGTCCTGCCCGAGGTGCCCGGCGTGCGGGAACGCTGGGGCCAGGATGTGCTGCACTGCCCGTACTGCCACGGCTACGAGGTTCGCGACCAGCCGCTGGGCGTGCTCGGCGGCACCGACCCGGGCGCGATCGCGCGGGCGGTGCACGTCACCCTGCTGCTCGGGCAATGGTCCCCGGACGTGACTCTGTTCGCGAACGGGATGACGCTGACCGAGGACGACCGGGCCCGGTTCGCGGCGCGGGGCGTGCGGGTCGTCGAGGGCGAGGTGGCCCGGCTGGTCGTCGACGGCGGATTGCGCGGTGTGGAACTCGCCGACGGGCGGGCCGTCGGGCGTGCCGCGATCTTCGTCACGCCGGAATTCGTCGGCAACGACGGCCTGTTGACCGCGCTGGGCTGCGAGTTCGACGACACCGGCTGGGTGCGCGCCGATCGCACCGGGCGCACCAGCGTGCCCGGTGTCTGGGCGGCGGGCAATGTGGTCGACCCGGCCGCGCAGGTGATCGTGGCCGCGGGCGCTGGATCGGCGGCCGCCATGGCGATCAACGGTGACCTGGTGGCCGAGGACACCCGGCTGCGGGTCGACGCGAGAAGCTGAGAATTGCTTATGGATTCGGGGCCTGGCCTCGGATCGCCGGTAAGCTCGCAGAGGTAGGCGCGGTCTTCGGTGTCCCTCATCCACCGAAGACCGCGCCTTCTGTATGTCCGGCGGAGGGCTGGCGGCGATCGGCCCCGGTGCCGACGACTAGAATGCCTGCGTGACCAGCGCAGCCTCTGATAAGCCGAATCGTGCCGACGCCCTCCCCAAGAGCTGGGACCCCAGCCAGGTAGAGAGTGCGATGTACGAGCGCTGGGTAGCGGCTGGTTATTTCGCCGCCGATCCGGCCAGCGGCAAGCCGCCGTACTCGATCGTGCTGCCGCCGCCGAACGTCACCGGCAGCCTGCACATGGGCCACGCCCTGGACCACACGCTGATGGACACACTCTCGCGCCGCAAGCGCATGCAGGGCTACGAGGTGCTGTGGCTGCCCGGCATGGACCACGCGGGCATCGCGACCCAGACCGTGGTGGAGAAGCGGCTCGCCGTCGACGGCAAGACCAAAGAGGACTTCGGCCGCGAACTGTTCATCGACAAGGTCTGGGACTGGAAGCGCGAATCCGGCGGCCAGATCCAGGGCCAGATGCGCCGCCTCGGTGACGGCGTCGACTGGAGCCGCGACCGCTTCACCATGGACGACGGGCTCTCCCGCGCCGTGCAGACCATCTTCAAACGGCTCTACGACGCGGGCCTGATCTATCGTGCCGAACGCCTGGTGAACTGGTCGCCGGTGCTGAAGACCGGCATCTCCGATCTCGAGGTCGACTACAAGGACGTCGACGGCGAACTCGTCTCGCTGCGCTACGGCTCGCTCGACGACGCCGAACCGCACGTCATCGTGGCGACCACCCGGGTGGAGACCATGCTCGGCGACACCGCCGTGGCCGTGCACCCCGACGACGAGCGCTACCGCGGCCTCGTCGGCACCACGCTCTATCACCCGATCACCGGCCGCCAGATCCCGATCGTCGCCGACGACTACGTTGACCCCGAATTCGGTTCCGGCGCGGTGAAGATCACCCCCGCGCACGACCCCAACGACTTCGAACTCGGCCTGCGGCACAACCTGCCGATGCCCACCATCATGGACGAGACCGGCAAGATCGCCGGCAGCGGAACCGAATTCGACGGCATGGACCGTTTCGAGGCGCGCGAGAAGATCCGGCTGCGGCTCGAGGCCGAGGGCCGCGTGGTCGGGCGCAAGTTCCCGTACACGCACAGCGTCGGCCACTCCGAGCGCTCCGGCGAGCCGATCGAACCGCGGCTGTCCATGCAGTGGTGGGTCAAGGTGGAATCGCTGGCCAAGGCCGCGGGCGACGCGGTCCGCAACGGCGACGTCAAGATCCACCCGGCCAGCCAGGAACCGCGCTGGTTCGAGTGGGTCGACAACATGCACGACTGGTGCATCTCGCGTCAGCTGTGGTGGGGCCACCGCATCCCGATCTGGTACGGCCCGGAGGGCGAGATCGTCTGCGTCGGCCCCGACGAGACGGCCCCCGAGGGCTTCGTGCAGGACCCGGACGTGCTCGACACCTGGTTCTCCTCGGGCCTGTGGCCCTTCTCCACCATGGGCTGGCCCGACGCCACACCGGAACTGGCGAAGTTCTATCCCACCAGCGTGCTGGTCACCGGTTACGACATCCTGTTCTTCTGGGTGGCCCGGATGATGATGTTCGGCATGTTCGTCTCCGACGATCCCGTGCTCACCGCCGGGAAGACGGACAAGCAGGTGCCGTTCCGGGATGTGTTCCTGCACGGCCTGATCCGCGACCAGTTCGGCAAGAAGATGTCCAAGTCGCGCGGCAACGGCATCGACCCGCTGGACTGGATCAGCGAATACGGCGCCGACGCGACCCGCTTCACCCTGGCTCGCGGCGCACAGCCGGGCGGCGACCTCTCGGTCGGCACCCCGCACGTCACCGCCTCGCGCAGCTTCATCACCAAGCTGTTCAACGCCACCAAGTTCGCGCTCATGAACGGCGCCGAGCCGGGCGAGCTGCCCGCCCGCGACACCCTGACCGACGCCGACCGCTGGATCCTGGACCGGCTCGACGAGGTCATCGTCGAGACCGACGCCACCCTGGACCGCTACGAGTTCAACAAGGCGTTCGAGGGCCTGTACCACTTCGCCTGGGACGAAATGTGCGACTGGTACCTGGAATTGGCGAAGGTGCAGTTCACCGCCTCCGAACAGCGGGCGGCCAGCACCCGGGTCGTGCTCGGCACGGTGCTGGATTCGCTGCTGCGCCTGCTGCATCCGGCCATACCGTTCGTCACCGAATCGCTGTGGCAGGCGCTGACCGGCGGCGAATCCATCGTGATCGCCAGCTGGCCCACCGTTTCCGGGGCGGCCGCCGACGCGGTCGCCGACCGCCGCATCGCCGACACCCAGCGCCTGATCACCGAGATCCGCCGCTTCCGCAGCGACCAGGGCCTGGCCGACAAGCAGAAGGTGGCGGCCAAGCTGATCGGGCTCGACGCCGCCGACCTGTCCGCGCAGCAGGACGCGGTGACGAACCTGGCCCGGCTGACCGAACCGGAAGCGGACTTCGCGGCCACCGCGTCACTGGAGGTCCGGCTCGGCACGGGCACCGTCACCGTCGAACTCGACACCTCCGACAGTATCGACCTCGACGCCGAACGTCGCCGCCTGGCCAAGGATCTGGCCGCCGCCGAGAAGGAGCTGGCCCAGACCACCGCCAAACTGGGCAACGAGGCCTTCCTGGCCAAGGCGCCGGAGAACGTCGTCGACAAGATCAAGGGCCGCCGCGATGTCGCCGCCGGCGAGGTCGACCGGATCACCGCGCGCCTGGCCGAACTGGAGGGCAAGTGACCGACGGCGAGGGCCACGACTACGACGACAACCCCGAACCCGAGCGGCGGTTCGCCGACGCGCGCCTGGACGCGGGGCCGTCGCCGGTCGACCTGGCCGAAATGGCGCTGGTGGAGGCCGAACTCGACCAGCGCTGGCCGGAGACCAAGATCGAGCCGTCGCTCACCCGGATCGCCACCCTGATGGACCTGCTCGGCTCGCCGCAGCAGAGCTACCCGGCCATCCACATCGCCGGCACCAACGGCAAGACCTCGGTCACCCGCATGATCGACGCGCTGCTCAGCGCGCTGCATCGGCGCACCGGCCGGATCATCAGCCCGCACCTGCAATTGGCGACGGAGCGGATCAGCGTCGACAACCAGCCGATCACCCCGGCGAAATACGTGGAGACCTTCCGCGAACTCGAGCCCTACATCGAGATGATCGACAAGCAGTCCACCGACGCGGGCGGCCCGCGGATGAGCAAGTTCGAAGTGCTCACCGGCATGGCGTTCGCCGCGTTCGCCGAAGCGCCGGTCGACGTGGCGGTGGTGGAAACCGGCCTGGGCGGTACCTGGGACGCCACCAACGTGATCGACGGCCAGGTCGCGGTGATCACCCCGATCGGGCTGGACCACACCGACTATCTCGGGTCCGATCTCGCCGCCATCGCCGGGGAGAAGGCGGGCATCATCAAGCGGGCCCCGGCCGACCTGCTGGTCCCGCGCGACACCGTCGCGGTGATCGCCGAGCAGGATCCCGCGGCCATGGAGGTGCTGTTGCGCCGGGCCGTCGAGGTCGACGCGGCCGTGGCACGCGAGGGCGCGGAGTTCCGGGTACTGGCCCGCCGGATCGCGGTCGGCGGCCAGCAACTCGAACTCCAGGGCCTCGGCGGTGTCTACGACGAGATCTTCCTGCCGCTGCACGGCGAGCACCAGGCCCGCAACGCCGTGCTCGCGCTGGCCGCCGTCGAGGCGTTCTTCGGCGCGGGCAAAGACCGTCAGCTCGATCTCGAGGCGGTGCGCGCGGGCTTCGCGAGCGTGGCAAGCCCCGGCCGGATGGAGCGGATGCGCAACGCGCCCACCATCTTCATCGACGCCGCGCACAATCCGCACGGCGCGCAGGCCCTCGCCGCGACACTCACCGCGGAGTTCGATTTCCGCAAGCTCGTCGGCGTGGTCGCGGTCCTGGCCGACAAGGACGCCGCGGGCATCCTGGACGCGCTGGAACCGGTCTTCGACGAGATCGTCGTCACCACCAACGGCTCACCGCGCGCGCTGGACGTCGACAGCCTCGCCAACCTCGCGGTGCAGCGATTCGGCGACGAACGCGTCGTCACCGCCGACAGTCTGCCCGACGCCCTGGAGACCGCCATCGCGATCGCCGAGGAAGCGGGCGAGGCGGGGGAGATGGTCTCCGGCGCGGGCGTCGTGGTGACCGGTTCGGTCGTGACCGCGGGCGCGGCCCGCTCCCTGTTCGGAAAGAACCCAGCGTAAAGGTGTTTCGCAGTGAGTGAAGCCGAGAAAGCCGTACCGGAACCCGCCACCGATCCGTGGAAGGGATTCCGCGGTGTCATGGCGGGCACGCTGATCCTCGAGGCCATCGTGGTGTTGCTGGCGCTGCCCGTGCTCGGCGCGGTGGGCGGCGGGGTGACCTGGGTATCGGGCACCTACTGCGTGGTGCTGGCCGTGCTGATGATCCTGGGCGCCGGCGTGCAGGGCCGATCCTGGGCCATGCCGTTCAATCTCGGACTGCAGGTGCTGGTGCTGCTCGGGGTGTTCTTCCATCCCTCGATCGGCGTGATCGGCGTGCTGTTCGCGGTGGTCTGGGGCTTCATCCTGATCCTGCGCAACGATGTGCGCCGCCGGATCGAGGCGGGTTTGCTGCCGAGCCAGCGCACGCAGCGCTCGGCCTAGTCCACCCGCCCATTATGCTGTCGCCGTGACTGAACAGACGTTGGTACTCGTCAAGCCGGACGGCGTTGCGCGCGGCTTGACCGGTGAGATCCTCGCCCGGATCGAGCGCAAGGGCCTCAAGATCGTGGCGCTCGAGCAGAAGAACGTGTCCGATGAGGTAGCCAAGGCGCACTACGCCGAACACGCCGAGAAGCCGTTCTTCGGCTCGCTGATCGAGTTCATCACTTCCGGCCCGGTGGTCGCGGCCGTCCTCGAGGGCCCGCGCGCCATCGCCGCGTTCCGTCAGATCGCCGGCGGCACCGACCCCGTCGAAAAGGCCGTCCCCGGCAGCATCCGCGGCGACTTCGGCCTGGAAACCCAGTACAACCTGGTGCACGGCTCCGATTCCCCCGAATCCGCCAAGCGGGAGATCACCCTCTGGTTCCCGGAATTCCCGGCCTGATTCATCCCGCGCATCGGGTGCGCTCCAGAGTCGCTGTCGGCGTGTTGGGTCTGCGCCGATGGCGAACGGGCGATGCTCGGTGTGGGATACTGGCAGTGGTTGCCACAGGCGCCGACTATTCGCGCAGGTACGCGAATTATCGGTGCCGGGTAACCGGATGACACCGCGGTTCGATGCCGATCATCGCTGCCACGGATGTCCACGCCCGAACGGGGCGGGGATGTTCGCGTCGGCATGCTGGATGAACGCTCACCCCGCGGAGTTCAGCCAACAGCCAGGCGCCGCGTAACCGGTGAGCCCGACCGACGAGAACCGTTGGCGGTCACCGGGCACGCGGTGCGAGACCACAGGACCTCACATCACCGATGTGAGGTGAACGGACAGCGCCCCCGCGTCGGCCGCGTTACTCCATACCGGGAGGGACGCGCCCGGGGGCCCGAGGAGACTTCGTGGCCGATCAAGAGCCGCTGGAAACAACATCACAGGATGCCGATCAATTGCCGGAGCGAATCCGAGTTCATGCGCTTGCCAAGCGGCTGGGAGTGACGAGCAAACGCATCCTGGCCAAACTCACCGAGTTGGGTTCCGACGCGCGTAGCGCGCAGTCGAATGTGGATCGGGCCGTCGCGGAGTCCGTGCGCGACGCGCTGGCCGCACCCGAGACCGAGACCCCCGCTCCCGATACCGGGGCCGCGCCGCCTGCCGTCGAGCCCGAGGCCGCGCCCGCGGCCGGAGCCGGACTGCTGTTCTCCGCGCCCGACGCACCGCACGGCGAACCGCACACCCCGTCGACCGAACCCGCGCACCAGCCGTCGATGCAGCTGTTCACCCATCCCGAACGGGACGAACCGCATGTCGTCGAACCGGTGGTGTTCGAGGCCGCCGCGTCGGTCGCCGCGCCGCTGTTCCTGCCGCCGGACGCGTCCGCGGTGGAGCAGGTGCGCAAGCAGCGCCGGTCCCGGCGCACCGAGGACACGCCACGCCGCGACGAAGAGCCGCCGGTGGAGACCGAGGAGGTCGAGGACGCCGGCGCCGAGGACGAGACCGATGCCGAGCAGAGCGGTGACGGCGACCAGCCGCGCCGCCGTCGGCGTGGCCGGCGCGGTCGCGGTCGCGGCCGGGGCGAGCAGCACGCCGAGGGAGAGGGCGAGGACGGCGACTCCGACGAGGAGAACACCGCCGCCGAGTCCGCCGACGGCGAATCCGCCGAGGCCGACACCGACAGCGACAGCGAGGACGACGAGTCGACCGGCGAGGGTTCGACCCGTCGCCGCCGGCGTCGCCGCCGCCGCAAGGTCGGTGGTGAGGGCGGTGAGAACGAGTCCGCCGACGACGATCCGCCGAACACCGTCGTGCACGAGCGCGAGCCGCGCAACAAGAGCCGCAGCCGCAATGTCGACGAGGTGCAGGGCATCACCGGCTCCACCCGGCTCGAGGCCAAGCGGCAGCGCCGGCGCGACGGCCGCGAGGCCGGTCGGCGTCGTCCGCCGATCCTGACCGAGTCGGAGTTCCTGGCCCGCCGCGAAGCGGTGGACCGGGTGATGGTGGTGCGCGAGAAGCACTTCGCCGGTGTCGGCGGCGCCGATCACCCGATCACCACCCAGGTCGCCGTCCTCGAGGACGACATCCTGGTCGAGCACTTCGTCACCAATACCGGTTCCGCGTCGATGGTGGGCAATGTCTATCTCGGCAAGGTGCAGAACGTGCTGCCCTCGATGGAGGCGGCGTTCGTCGACATCGGCCGCGGCCGCAACGGCGTGCTCTACGCCGGTGAGGTGAACTGGGAGGCCGCCGGGCTCGGCGGCAAGGAACGCAAGATCGAGCAGGCGCTCAAGCCCGGCGATCAGGTGCTGGTGCAGGTCTCCAAGGATCCGGTGGGGCACAAGGGCGCTCGCCTGACCACCCAGATCAGCCTGGCCGGACGCTTCCTGGTGTACGTGCCGGGCGGCACCTCCACCGGGATCAGCCGCAAGCTGCCCGACACCGAGCGCAAGCGGCTCAAGGAGATCCTGCGCGATATCGTTCCCGCCGACGCGGGCGTCATCATCCGCACCGCGTCCGAAGGCGTGGCCGAGGACGAGCTGGCGCGCGATGTGGAGCGGTTGCAGGCCACCTGGCGCACCATCGAGAAGGCCGCCGCCGACAAGGGGTCCGGCAGCCCCAAGACCCTGTACGAGGAGCCCGATCTCCTGGTCAAGGTCGTGCGCGATCTGTTCAACGAGGATTTCTCGCGGCTCGTCATCGAGGGTGAGCGGTCCTGGAAGACGGTGGAGAACTACGTGCGCACCGTCGCGCCGGACATGCTCGACCGGGTGCAGCGCCACGAGAACAACGGCGTGGACGTCTTCGGGACCTACCGGATCGACGAGCAGTTGGCCAAGGCGCTGGATCGCAAGGTGTGGTTGCCCTCGGGCGGCACCCTGGTGATCGACCGCACCGAGGCGATGACCGTGGTCGACGTCAACACCGGCAAGTTCACCGGCGCGGGCGGCTCCAACCTGGAGGAGACGGTCACCCGCAACAATCTGGAGGCGGCCGAGGAGATCGTGCGCCAGATGCGGCTGCGCGATATCGGCGGCATGATCGTCGTCGACTTCATCGACATGGTGCTCGAATCGAACCGGGATCTGGTGTTGCGCCGCCTGACCGAGGCGCTGGGCCGCGACCGCACCCGGCATCAGGTGTCCGAGGTGACCTCGCTGGGCCTGGTCCAGATGACGCGCAAGAAGCTGGGCACCGGTCTGGTGGAGGCCTTCTCGACGACCTGTGAGCACTGCCACGGTCGCGGCATCGTGGTGCACAACTATCCGGTGGAGCCGTCGGCCGCCGCCGAGGACGGTGCCGGTCGCAAGGAGCCGGGTTCGCGGCGTCGCCGCGGCCGGGACAAGGGTGCTGCCAATGCCGCACCGGCCGCCGCCGCACCGAGCGCCGCGCCGGTCGAGGAGGAGTCCGACGAGCAGATCGCGGTCAAGCGGGCCCATCCGGTGGCGCTGGCCATGGCCGCGCATCACGAGCACGACGAGGTGGAGGCCGACGAGGTCGTCGCCGTGACCGAGGAGGCCGTCGCGACGGTCGCCGAGGAGGCGGTGGCCGTCGCAGCGCCGGTCGAGCAGACCGCCGCCGAGCCGGTGGTGGAAGAGCGGCCGGTGCCGGAGCCGCCGGTTGCCGAGCAGCAGCCGGTCGAGGCGCAGCCCGCCCCCGAGCAGCAGCCGAAGGCGGCGGAATCCGCGAAGTGGGAGCCCGCTGCCGAGCCGAAGTCTGCCGGGGAACCGGTTGCCAACGGTGTGCCGGAGGTCCCGGCTACGCGTCCGTCCCGGCGCAGGCGGGTGGCTCGTTCGGCCGCCGCGCCCGCGGCCGACAGTTCGAGTGCGGTGTTCGTGCTCTCCAGCGCGGACGAACCGGCCGCCCCGGTCGCCGACTTCGCCGCGGATCCGGTGCCCGCCGAGCTGTTGCAGCGCAAGCCGCGACGACGGGCCGTCGGTCGACCGGCCGGACCGCCGGTCGAATAGGCCAGGGTTGCCAGCTGGCTGCCGGACCCGCGAATTGGGTCCGGCACCCCGGGTCTGGTAGCCTTGGTCGGTCGCTGCCTGGCGATGCGCGTGGCTGTTCGTCTCGACGAAACAGATGCCGCGCCCCGTGCAGCAACCAGCCAAGAAGTACTCGCGTCGCACCCTGCGGCGTGACCCAGCACGTACATCATTCGAGTGGAGGAAGCCGACCGATGGCAGCGTACGCAATCGTCAAGACCGGCGGAAAGCAGTACAAGGTCGCGGTCGGTGACCTGGTGAAGGTGGAGAAGATCGAGGGCGCGCCGGGCACTGCCGTGGCGCTGTCCCCGGTCCTCGTCGTCGACGGGTCCGAGCTGACCACCGACGCCGCGAAGCTGGCCAAGGTCTCCGTGGCCGCCGAGGTCGTCGAGCACACCAAGGGCCCGAAGATCCGCATCCACAAGTTCAAGAACAAGACCGGCTACCACAAGCGCCAGGGTCACCGTCAGCCGCTGACGGTCATCAAGGTCACCGGCATCAAGTAAGACATCCCGAGGAGAATCAGCTATGGCACACAAGAAGGGCGCGTCCAGCTCCCGGAACGGACGCGATTCCAACGCCCAGCGACTCGGCGTCAAGCGCTTCGGCGGTCAGACCGTCAACGCCGGCGAGATCCTGGTCCGTCAGCGCGGCACCCACTTCCACCCCGGCGTGAACGTCGGCCGTGGCGGTGACGACACCCTGTTCGCCCTCGCGGCGGGCGCGGTCCAGTTCGGCACCAAGCGTGGCCGCAAGACCGTCAACATCGTCGTCCCGGAGCCGGTGGAGGCCTGACCGCCTAGCCGTTCCGACGCAGACTGAAGCGGGTCAGGGTTGCATGCCCTGGCCCGCTTTGCTGTTCATATCACTGTTGTGTCCGCACTGCCTGTCCCTCAGGGGACGTTGAGCCAAGAGGAGGATGATTCGGCCTATGTCCAAATTCATCGACCGTGTCGTGCTTCATGTGCGTGCGGGCAAGGGTGGCCACGGCTGCGCCTCGGTGCACCGGGAGAAGTTCAAGCCGCTCGGCGGGCCGGACGGCGGCAACGGGGGCAATGGCGGCGACGTCATCCTCGAGGTCGACTCCAATGTGCACACGCTGCTGGACTTCCACTTCCACCCGCATGCCAAGGCCGGGAACGGCAAGCCCGGCGAGGGCGGCAATCGGGACGGCAAGCGCGGCGGTGAGCTCGTGCTGAAGGTGCCCGATGGCACCGTGGTGCTGGGTTCGGACGGTGAGGTGCTAGCGGACCTGGTCGGGCCCGGCAACCAGTTCATCGCGGCCCGCGGCGGGCGCGGCGGCCTCGGCAACGCCTCGCTGGCCTCCAAGGCGCGCAAGGCGCCCGGTTTCGCGCTGCTCGGGGAGGACGGCGAGGAACTCGATGTCGTGCTCGAGCTGAAGTCGCTCGCCGATGTCGGTCTGGTCGGGTTCCCGTCGGCCGGTAAGTCCTCGCTGGTCTCGGTGCTCTCGGAAGCCAAGCCGAAGATCGCGGACTATCCGTTCACCACGCTGGTGCCGAATCTGGGTGTGGTGCAGAGCGGTGACACCACCTTCGTCATCGCCGACGTGCCGGGTCTGATTCCGGGCGCCAGCGAGGGCCGCGGCCTGGGCCTGGATTTCCTGCGCCATCTGGAACGCTGCGCGGTGCTCGCCCATGTCGTCGACTGTGCGACGCTGGAGCCGGGCCGGGATCCGGTGTCCGATGTCGACGCGCTGGAAGCCGAACTCGCCGCCTACAAATCCGAGCTGGCCGCCGATACCGGTCTCGGTGATCTGGCCGACCGGCCGCGCGTGGTCATCCTGAACAAGACCGATGTGCCGGACGCGGCCGAACTGGCCGAGATGGTCACTCCCGAGTTCACCGCGCGCGGCTGGCCGGTGTTCGAGATCTCCGCGGTGACGCGACAGGGCTTGCGGCCCTTGACTTTCGCGCTCGCCGATATGGTGCGCGAGTACCGCGAGGCGCATCCCAAGGCCGCGCCGAAGCGGCAGGTGATCCGTCCGATCGCGGTCGACGCCTCCGGGTTCAGCGTGATCGCGGATCCGCAGGAGCCGGGCGGTTTCATCGTGCGCGGGACCCAGCCCGAACGCTGGGTGCGCCAGACCCAGTTCGACAACGACGAGGCGGTCGGCTACCTGGCCGACCGGCTGGCTCGCCTCGGTGTCGAGGACGCACTGGTCAAGCAGGGCGCGGAGCCGGGCTGCCCGGTCACCATCGGCGATGTCACCTTCGAGTGGGAGCCGCAGATCTCCGCGGGTGTGGAGATCGTGCCGACCGGGCGCGGCACCGATATCCGGTTGGAGCACAACGACCGGATCAGCGCCTCGGAACGCAAGCACGCCTCGCGGGTGCGGCGTGGCCTGGTGGACGAGGACGGCAACGAGATCAAACGGGACACGAAGTAGTTCACGGCGCTCGGCGTCGGTCCTGCTGTAAGGGAGTTCGATTGTGACGCAGGTGAATTCGGAGTTCTCCGCGGCCGTCTCGCCCGCCGGACTCAGCCCGGCTCGCCATGCGATCGCCTCGGCGCGCAGTGTGGTGGTCAAGATCGGGTCCTCGGCGCTGACCAGCCTGGAAGGCGGCCTGGACACCGAGCGGCTGGATCGCCTCGCCGACGCGGTGGAGGCGCGGATGCGCGCGGGCTCCGATGTGGTGGTGGTGTCCTCCGGCGCGATCGGTGCGGGGCTGGCTCCGCTCGGATTATCCAGTCGCCCAAGGGATCTGGCGACCAAGCAGGCGGCGGCGAGCGTGGGTCAGCTGGCGCTGGCGCATGCCTGGGGCACCTCGTTCGCGCGCTACGGCCGCACGGTCGGTCAGGTGCTGCTGGTCGCCGACGATTTCGCCCGCCGGGAACATCACCGCAACGCGCAGCGCACCCTGGACCGGCTGCGGTCGCTCGGCGCGGTCGCGGTGGTGAACGAGAACGACACCGTCGCCACCGAGGAGATCCGGTTCGGCGACAACGATCGGCTGGCCGCGCTGGTCGCTCATCTGGTCGGCGCGGACGCGCTGGTGCTGCTGTCGGATGTCGAAGGGCTCTATGACGGCGATCCGCGCAAGGGTGCGGCCAGTTTCATCCCCGAGGTGCGCGGCAGTGCCGACCTCGACGGCGTAATCGCCGGTAGCGGTGGGGCTTTGGGTACCGGCGGGATGGCGTCGAAGTTGTCCGCGGCGCGCCTCGCCGCCGACGCGGGGGTGCCGGTGCTGCTCGCCGCCGCCGCCGAAGCCGATGTGGCGTTGACGGCGGGCACGGTCGGCACCGCGTTCGCGGCTCGTCCGGGTCGGCTGTCGGCCCGCAAGTTCTGGGTGCGGCACGCCGCGGACAGCCGCGGGGCGCTGCTCTTGGACGACGGTGCGGTGCGTGCGGTCGCCGAGCGGCGCGGGTCGCTGCTGGCGGCGGGGATCACCGGGGTGCGCGGCCAGTTCTCCGGCGGCGATGTCGTGGATCTGGTCGCCGCCGACGATCGGATCGTCGCGCGCGGCGTGGTGGAGTACGACAGCGCCGAACTGGCCACCATGCTCGGTCGTTCCACCCATGATCTCCCGGAAACCATGCGCCGCCCGGTCATTCACGCCGACGATCTGGTCGGCCTCTGAGATCAGCGGGCAGCCGCAGGATTTGGTCGGCGCCTCCGATCAGCCGGGGTGGTCCGGAGGAATTTATCGCCGACCGAGGTCAGTCGCCAGGTGGTCGGGTGCGGTCGGCGATCAGCGGGTGGGCCGCAGCGGGGCGCGGTGCAGTACCTCGACGTACATGATCCGATCGTCGACCACGTCGAGCGCGAGCATGCCGTCGGTCGACCGCAGCGGCACGCAGCGGTGGCCGGGCCCGTACGGTTCGCCCTCAGGATGCGGCGCGGTGCGCAGGCTCTGACAGAAATCGTCACGGCAGGTGCATTCGCCGACCAGCGGCAGTTCCCCGATGCTGGTCGCGAGCCGGTGTTCGCCCGCGGCCTGTAGCAGTTCGACCAATTCGTCGGCCAGATTCGGGTAGACCTCGGCGACCAGCGGAGCATCCTTCGTCATGTCGCTGCTCTCCTGGCTCATGGGAAAAGACCTGGTTGATTGGCTGTGGGCGTCGGCTGGTTCGGGTCCGCCGGGATGGGGCCGGTGACACCGGGCTGCCCACCGGGATCGGGAAGGGCGGGAGCCGGAACCGGGGCGGCATCGGGGATCTGGTTCGGGGGACCTGGCTGCGGTTCGGGGGTGGCGGGTGCGGGCTGCGGGGGCGGAGCCGGGGTTGTCGGTTCCGGTGCGGGTGATACGGGGGCCGGTTGCGGTGTCGGCGAGCTCGGTTCGGGCTGCGGCGCCGGTGTGTTGGGCTCCGGCTGCGGCGTGGGTGGAGCAGGCTGGGGTGCGGTCGGGCTCGGCTCCGGTTGTGGTGCGGGCGAATTCGGCTGCGGCGCGGGTGCACTGGGCTCCGGCTGCGGCGTGGGTGGAGCAGGCTGGGGTGCGGTCGGGCTCGGCTCCGGCTGGCTCGGCTGGGGTGTCGATGGTTCCGGTTCCGGATTCGGCTGCGGCGTCGATGGAGTCGGTTCCGGAGACGGTTGCGGTGTCGACGGGGCGGGCTGGGGTTCGGACGGCGTCGGGTCGGGCTGGGCGGGTTCCGGATCCGGAGTGGCGTCCGACGGTGGAAGGTACTGTGGCGGATCATAATCCGGCTCCGGGGTCACCGTGGGCCGATCCGTCAGCCCCGGGATCACCGGCGGTGCGGGCAGCGCGGGCACGCCGGTCCCCGCCAGGCTGTAGGCCGGTTTGTACACCATGTTCATCGCGAGCACGGCTTCCTGCCGCAGCGCCTCCTGCGCCAGCTGCGCGCTGATCACATTGGCTGCCTCGAGCAGCCGCGCGATCGCGCCGACCGGCCCGGAACCACCGGGCGGCACCACCGCGACCTTGACCGCTTCCGCGGCTGCGGCGAGCCCGCCGAGCCGGGCGCCGACCTGGCCCAGAATCCCGCTGAGTTCATCGACGGAGGCGGCGAAGCTGCGCGTGCTGGCGTAGGCTGCCTCGGCGGCCGCGCCCTCCCAGGCCATGGAGTTCATGACCCGGTCGGCGCTGGCGCGGGTGAGCGGGAAAGCGGTGGCCAGGGTGCCGGCGGCTTCCAGCCAGGTGACCGAGGCGCGCGCGATCTCGGCGGCGTCGATCTGCTGGGTGCCCGCGTAGATCTGCTCGTGGGTCATGGACTCGAAATGTTCCATGGAGGTGATGTAGTTCGGGTCGCTGCCACTCATGCCATGCTCGCTTCCAGCGCGCGCAGGGCGGCGGCGTTCGCGGCGTCGGCTTCGTCGTAGAGTCCGGCGCTGGTCAGGAACGCGGCCTGCATGGCGTAGGCGGCCTCGATGTAGCTGTCCAGCAGGGCGGCGGCCTCGCGCGCCTTGGCGCCGAATCCGGCCTGTAGCTCGCGGGCGGAGTGGAAACCGCCGTAGCCCGGCAGGTCGGCGACGGCTTCGAGTCGCTGCTTGAGGTGCACCAGCCGATCCGCTTCGTGCTGATACATTTCCGCGCAGCGCCGGGCCGCCGCGGGATCGAACTTGACGGTGCCCGCCTGCGCCTGCTGCTGGAACGTGGCGATATCGGCTCGGCTGGTCTCGATCGTCATACGCACCCCTGCTAACTCTCGGTCGGACCCAGACTAGCCGCAAGCACCCGCGCTTAGCCAAGCATCGAGGTGCTCACCGCAGCTGGACCGGAATGCGTTTCTGGAGTTGGCCCGCGAGCTGTTCGGCGGAGGCGGGCACGATGTGCACGGTGTCGCCCGCCTTGATCAGATACCGGCCGTCGCCGCGCACATCGATCCAGGTGTAGTGAATCGGCGGGGTGGGTTCGTCGCGGTCCAGCCGCGGTTCGATCCGGATATGTCCTTCGGCGCTATGGGGTTTGAGCAGCAGTTTGCGGATCGGGCTCGCGCCCGGGTGCGGCGTGGCCGATTCGGCGTCGCGGACGGCGCTGGCGGCGGCGGCCCGGGACGGCTCGTGTCCGGCGGGCGTTTTCGGCAGCCGCGCCGCGATCCGGGTGCCGATCTTGTCGCTGCGGCCGATCGAGATGTGCACGCGCCCACCGAAATCCGCGCGGGTACCGGGTTCCTGGACGGCGAGTACGGCGCGGTCGTAGACCACGCAGGCGAGCAGGCGCAGTTCGGTGCCGGGCGTGTGACCGCCGCCGATGGCCACGATCCGGGTGTGCGGTGCGGCGAGGATGCGCAGGCAGGCGGACAGGTCCGGGTCGCCGCCGCGGGGCAGCCGCTGTTCCAGGCGCAGCCGGAGCTGGTGCGCGGCGTCCTCGGTGCGCGGCGTCTCCAGGATGCGTAACGGATACGGGTGCCGATCCAGTTCGGTCTCGCGCCACAGGTGGGCGAACTCGTCCGGAGTGAATGTCCAACCCACGCCCGAATCACTCCTCACAAACCCCCGCATGACTGGTGGCAGCATAACGGGTGTCCGTCCCGACCTCGCGCGCTAACGTCGCGGACGATTATCGGATATACCAAAACACAACCCCTCGGTATCGCTCGGCTGGGTCGTGAGCTGTGTCGTCGCTTCGGTCGAGTGCCCTACTCCGCCCCGGTTCGGGGTGATGGGAGACGCTGTGCAGGTACTGGGCCCATGGACCGACCAGGCGACGATCACCGCGCTGGCGGGCGGCAAGGCACGCGGACTGCACAGTGTGCACAACGGTGGCTTCCGGGTGCCGGAATGGGTGGTGTTCGGCACCGATGTCTTCGAGTGTTTCGCCGAGGAGGCGGGGCTGGCGGCGGCCGTGGCCGAGTTCGCGGCGCTCGACGATCTGGACCGGGCGCTGGCGGCGGGCGCGGCGCTGCGGGCCCAGGTGGGAGCGGCCGAGCTGTCCGCGGGGATGCGCGCGCTGATCGGCGGCGGGTACGAGCGACTCGGGGCCGGTGCGGTGGCGGTGCGGTCCTCGGTGTCGGCCGAGGACGGCGCGCAGCACTCCTACGCGGGGCAGTTCGACTCGTACCTGAACGTCAACGGGGTGGCGGCGGTGCTGGAGCGGGTGCGCGACTGCTGGGCCTCGGCGTTCTCGGACCGGTCCATCCGCTACAGCTTCGCCCAGGGCCAGCCCCGGGCGGGCGGTACGGCCGTGGTGGTGCAGCGGCTGGTGGCGGCCCGGGCCAGTGGCGTGGTGTGCACCGCGAACCCGATCACCGGCGCGCCGGACGAGGTCGTGGTGAGCGCGGTGTACGGGCTCGGCGAGGGGCTGGTCTCGGGCGCGGTGGACGCCGATTCGGTGATCGTGCGGAAATCGACGGGCGCGGTGCTCGAGACCATCGTCGGCGACAAGGACCGCCGGTATGCGCCCGCTCCCGAACAGGGCTGTCAGGTGCGTGCGGTGGATCCCGAGGAGCGCGAGCGCCCAGTGCTCACCGCGGCGGAGCTGGCCGAGCTCACCACCTTGGCCCGCCGACTCGAAAGTGACCGCGGCACACCGCAGGACATCGAGTGGGCGATCGACGACACCGGTATCTGGGTGCTGCAATCGCGGCCGATCACCACCGCGGTGCGCGGCGGTGTGGACGCCCGCTGGGCCGCCGCCGTCATCCAGGGGGCGGGGGAGACCGTGCCCGCGGGTGAGCTGCGAATCTGGGACAACGCCAACATCATCGAGAGTTTCAGCGGCATCACCTCGCCGTTGACCTACAGCACCGCCGCCGAGATCTACGGTCGGGTGTACGACGGGTACGCGCGGTCACTGCGGGTGCGCGG
This sequence comes from Nocardia sp. NPDC127579, assembly GCF_042672005.1. Taxonomy (NCBI): domain Bacteria; kingdom Bacillati; phylum Actinomycetota; class Actinomycetes; order Mycobacteriales; family Nocardiaceae; genus Nocardia; species Nocardia sp. NPDC127579. Next base: position 148,898 of record NZ_JBHXVZ010000004.1, read on the forward strand.
CCGGCAGCTGCGGCAGACGCGGGCGTGGACTCCGGTGCTGCTCGGCAGTTTTCACGGCCGTGTGTATTACAACCTGCTGCACTGGTATCGGATGGTCGGCATCGCGCCGGGGTATCCGTTGAACCGCAAGGTGCTCGAGGCGGCGCTGGGTGTGGATGAGCCGCTCGCCGACGATATCGCCACCACCTTGCGCCCCTTCACGTTCCGTACGCGGCTCGGCCGAGTCTGGGCGCGGACCGCGACCACGGTGGTGTACCTGCGGCGGCTGTTCGGCATCGATGCCATGGTCGAGCGGTTCCTGAGCGAGTTCTACCGGGTCTACGACGAGTACGACGCGCTGGACTACACCGGAATGTCCGGTCCGCAGGCCTATCGCGCCTATCGGGAGGTCGATCGGGATCTGGTCGAGCGCTGGGGCCCGCTGATGGTGCTCGACGCGATCCTGTTGACCTGCACCGGATTGCTGTTCGGGCTGACCAAGCTGTTGCTGCCGAAAGCGCCGGACTGGCTGGCGCTGACGGTGGTGGGCCCGGGCGCCGATATCGAGTCGGCCGAGCCGGCCCGCGCGATGACCGCCCTGGCCGAGCGGGTCGGCACCGACCCGGTGCTGACCGAACTCGTCGAGTCGACTCCGCCGCAACAGGTCTACGACCGGCTCGGCGACCATCCGGAATTCCGGGCGGCGGTGCGGGACTATCTGGACCGATACGGTTACCGCAGTCTCGACGAGCTGAAGCTGGAAACGCCGGATCTGCGCGAGGATCCGGCGAGCCTGTTCATCATGGTGCGCAGCACCCTCGCCTCGCTGCGGCAGCACGGGCGACCGGACGCGGGCACCGACCGGCGCGCGGAGGCCGAGCACTATCTCGACACCCATCTGCGCGGCATCCGACGGCGCATCTACGAACGGTTGCGCGCCAAGGTATCCCGTTGCGCCGCGCATCGTGAGCGGGTGCGGTTCTGTCGCACCAGGGCGTTCGGTGTGGTGAAGCGGATGATCCGGACGATGGGCCGTGATCTGGTCGCCCGCGACGTGCTCGACGAGTTCGGCGACGTGTTCTACCTGACCGTCCAGGAGCTGCGCGGCTGTTACGAGGGCGCCGACCCGGCCGGGTTGCGCAATCTGGTCACCGCTCGAAAAGCGCAGCGCGCCAAGGACAGCGAGCTGGTGGCACCCGCTCGCTTCGTGACCATCGGGTCCGGTTTCGGCCGGGCGGAGCTGGCCGGGCAGGGCTGGGTGCCGGTCACCGAGATCCCGTCCGCCACACCCGGCACGGTGCTGGCGGGCACGCCGTCGGCCGCCGGGAGCGCCACCGGCGCCGCGGTGCTGGTGGACGAGCCGCGCGATATCGCGGGCGGCATCCTGATCGCCTATCGCACCGATCCGGGCTGGGTGGCCGCGCTGCCGTCGGCGTCGGCGCTGGTGATCGAGCGCGGCAGCCCGCTCACCCATGTCGCGATCGTCGCGCGGGAACTGGGGGTGCCGACTGTCGTGCAGGTCAAGGATGTGACGAAGAAGGTGCGCACGGGCATGCGGGTGCGGGTCGACGGTTCGGCCGGCACCGTGACCGTGCTGTCCGAGGAGGAGACGACCGATGCGTCCTGACAACGCGGCCCCGGAGTGGGCGCGCAAACTGCTGGAGCGGACCCTGGACGTCGTCGCGGTACCGGAGGATTCGGCGATCCTGCTGGAGGGTTCGCTGGCCGAGGGGTTCGGCAATGCCGGATCGGATGTGGATTTCCTGGTGGTCGTGCCGGGCGATGGTGATATGCCGACGCTGCCCGCTGTGCTGTTCGTCGACGGGCGGCGGGTGGAGGTGCGCACTCGCTCGGTGGGTCAGCTGCGCGATCAGCTGCGGCGTCTGACCGCTGATCTCGACGAGGATCTGCTCAACCGGTGCCAGCGCTTCCTTCGTGCGCTCGAGATCCGGTCCGGTGCGGTCGATCTCGATGAACTGCGGGCCCTCGTGCCGTACCCGCGCTTCGCGGCGAGCCTGGCCGGGTGGTGGACCGTTCGCGCCACCCACGCGCTGCGCTACGCGGTCGCGCTCCGCGCGCTGGGCGCGGATGCGGAGGCCACCGGGTGGGCGCGCGACGGGTTGCTCCAGGCGATCAAGGGATGGGCGGCAGGACGCGGCGAGACCTATCTGGAGACGAAATGGCTCCCGCACCAACTGGATCGGATGGCCGACGATCCGCTGATCGCGGCCTGTCGCGCACTGTCGGACCTCGATGTCTGGTCCCCGCCCGACCGGACCCCGCCCGCCGAGGACGCGCCGGGAGGCGAGAGTTCGGTGTGGGAGCGGGTGTGGGAGCTGGCCGCCGCGCTCGGCGTCGACGACATCACCCACGATTCGGATCAGGTGCTGTTCGCCCGCGTACCCGGTGTCACCACCTGGCCCCTCGGGGAGCGGGTGCATGTATTGCGCGACGACCGTGAGGTGTTCGTTCTGTCCGCCCGTGCCGCCCGCGCCTGGCGCTCGGTGGTGTTCGGCCGGTCGGTCCGCGCCGTGCTGGCGGCCGCCGACGCTGATATCCGGGTCGAGCTTGCCGCCTTCGTGCGGTTGGGCCTGGTCGGATTGCGTTGGCGCGGAGCCGGTTCGATCGAACCGGCGCTGGCAATGTGCAAGCCGCTGCGGCCCTACACCCCGGTGCCGGGCGGCCTGACGCCCGCGCTGGGACTCACCGGCGCGGCGCTGGACGACGAGATCGCCACGCTGTGCCCGCTGCCCGCGCAGCGGTTCATCGCCTGCGGAATGAACGTGGTGTGGTCGAATATCGTGCTGGAGAACGCTCGCGAGGATCTGGCGGGCGCGGTGGCCGACGGCCAGGGCGCGGTCGCCGATCTCGCCGCGCATCGCCTGATTGCCATGACTGTGCGAATCCTGCTGTCCACCTATGGTATTCATCCACTGCCTGCCGATGTCGCGCCGCTGGAGACGCTGCGGCGGGTGCTGCCCTCGGATACGCTGCGCCGAGCCGATCTGCTCGCCGCGCTGGAATCGGCGCAGCGGGTGCGCTTCTCGCGGATACTGCGTGACGGCGTCGAGCCGGAGCCGGTGCTGGCGGTACTCGACGACTTCGCCGGGCTGGTCCGCTGGGTCGCCGGTGGCGGATCGGCCGGCGGATTCCCGTCCTCCTTCGATTCCCGAGAACAGTGGAGCCGCACCTTGGCCATCAGCTACGAATGGCTGCGCCTGGCCGCCTATCTGGACGCCGAGCTGCCGCTCGACGAAGCCCGCGATCTGTTGACCACCGGTGGCCGGCAGCCGCACCTACGGTCGGGAGGAACCGCATGAGCCTGCGTGAGACGGCGCTGGTGACCGGCGCCAGCGGATTGGTCGGGGCCGAGGTGGTGGCCCGGCTGGCGGCCGCCGGGCGGCCGATCACCGCACTGCTGCACAAGGATTCGAGTATCACCCGTAATGACGGCACGGTGCTGGAGCCGGGCGTCGCGGTCTCCGGCGATATCCGGCTGCCCGGGTTCGGGCTGCTCGAGCGGGACGCGACGGAGCTGGCCGAGCGGGTGGGCATCATCGTGCACAGCGCGGCGACCACGTCGTTCAATGCCGCCCCCGCGGACTACGAGGAACTGAACGTGCGCGGCACCGCGCACGCCATCGAGCTGGCCCGCGACTGGGATGTGCCGCTGGTGTACATCAGTACCGCGTATGTATGCGGCACGCGCGGTGGCGTCGTCGGCGAGGACGAACTGGATGTCGGCCAGAGTTTCGCCAACGGCTACGAGGAGAGCAAGTTCCGGGCCGAGCAGCTGGTGCGCGCGTCGGAGGTGGACTGGGTGGTGGTGCGACCGGGCATCGTCACCGGCGCGTCCGGCACCGGCGTCATCCGGGACTACAAGAATCTGTACTCGGTGGTCAAACACATTGTCCAGGGCCGCCTTCGGACGCTGCCCGGCCGCTACGACGCCACCCTGGCGCTGGCACCCATCGATCATGTCGCCGACGTGATCGCCGCGGCCGCACTGGATTTCGACTCGGCGGCGGGCCGCACCCTGCACGCGCTCGGCCGGGACGCGCTCTCGCTGCGCGAGATCTCCGACGTGCTTGCCGAGTACCCGTCCTTCGCGGTGGCCACCTTCGTGCCCGACACCGCCTTCGACGAAAGCGCACTCGCGGAGACCGAGCGCACCGCCTATCGCCGGGTGGGCTCGCGCTACACCAGCTACTTCCAGCGCAAGCTGACCTTCGACACCACCCGGGCCGATATCCTGCTCGGCCGCCCGTCGCCGCCGACCGGCAAGGAGTATCTGCGCGTGCTGCTCGATTACTGCCTGGAATCCGGCTACCTGGGCGCGCTGCCCGGCGAGGTCGAGGGGGCCGCCCGGTGACCGCGGCCGGCGATACGCTACTGGGCGCGCTGACTCCGTCGGCGGCCAAAGCCGAGGTCTACGCCGCCGACACCTATGTGCAGGAGTCGGTGGACCAGCTCCGCGATCTCGGCATCGATCCGGCCGCGTTCGCGCGCGATCATTCCCTGCTGCTGCTCAAACCGGACGCAGTGGTCGCCCGCGCGGTCGAACCGACCCTGGAATGGCTGGCGCACAACGATTTCGAGGTGGTGGCCGCGCACCGCTGCGCCGTGAACCGGCACCTGGTACGCGCGATCTGGTACTTCGCCTGGAATATCGCCTCGGCCGAACGGCGGCGGCTGGCCGACCTGCTGGTCGGTATCTCCGACGCCCTGGTGCTGGTGGTGCGGGGCGAGGCGGATGCGCTACCGGTCTCGGTGCGGCTCACCGCGGCCAAGGGGCCCACGGATCCGCGTAAACGACAGCCCGGCGAATTGCGATATCTGCTCGGACAGCACAACTTCCTGTTGAACCTGGTGCATTCGCCGGACGATCCGGCCGATGTGCTGCGCGAGTTCGCGATCTTCTTCGACGAGGCCACCCGCAGGCGGGTATGTACCGACGCCACCGACGGCGCGGCGCGGGCCCGCGAACTCGCGCGGGAGCTCTACGCGGTGACACCCGCGCGGAGTTTCGAGCGTGCGGCGGCGGTGGCGCGCTTGCGGCGCGACCTCGGCGCGGCGAATGTGCCGGTCGCGCCGGAACTGTCCGACGCCGGCTGCGCGCGGCTGCTCTACGACGCGTGGGCCGCCGGGCACGAGCTCGACCCCTGGTCGGTGCTGGTGCTCGGCTCCTATGTCCTTCCGATGCGGACCGGCAGCGGGCCGCAGACACTACCGCCGGTGACGGCGAAAACCTGGATGGAGGGCCGATCATGACCCAGACCTCGGCGGTGGCGGCATCACATCTGCGTACCGTGTCCCGGGTGCTCGCGCATCGGTGCGCGGTGTCGGAGGTGTTCGTGACCTCGCTGGACCGGATCGGGCCGGAGGAATTCCTGGTCGGCGCGCAGCTACCCCGGATGCACGCCTACTACGGCGATCACGCGAGCGCGCTCGGGCTGCGCCATGATCCGCTGGTGGTGATGGAGGCGGCCCGGCAGGCGTCGATCGCGGTGACCCACGAGTTCTTCGGCGTGCCGCCGGAGATGGCGTTCATCGTGCGGACTTTCAACGGCACCGGCAGCGACACCGCCGTGTGGGAAACCGGTACCGCGCCGGCCGATCTCGTCATGACCGTCCGAGTTTCGGGGCGGCATCTGCACCAGGGCGTGCCGCACGGTCTGGACCTGGTTCTCGACATCGCCTGCGCCGGCGCGCCCATGATGACGGTGGACGGCTCCTTCTCCTGGACCACGCCGCAGCGCTGGGAGGCCATGCGCGCCGGTTTCCGGAACAGCCTGGGGCTCGGTGAGTTCCAGGGGCCGGGCCCGGTGGCCGAACGCGCGCCCGCGGACGTGGTGGGCCGGGAGAATCCGCGCAATGTGGTGATCGGCCCGCCGTGCCACGCCGGGCGCATCGCCCGGGCCGGCCTGGTCGCCGATCTCGCGCACCCGTTCCTGTTCGACCACCAGCTCGATCACGTGCCCGGCAGTCTGCTGATCGAGGCCGCACGTCAGACCGCACTCACCCTGCTGCCCGATCTACCCCGATTGGTCAGCGTCGCAAGTGGTTTCGAGCGTTTCGTGGAGCTGGACCGGCCGGCCGAGTGTGTCGCCGAGATCGTCGAGTCCGAGGTCGATCCGCTGGTGGTGCGGTGCTCGCTCGAGCAGGCCGGGGCGGTCGCGGCCCGGGTCGATCTGGAGTTCGGCACCGACCCGGTGCTCACCGATCCGGACGGGAAGCCGTGATGGAGACCGAGTTGCTGACCACCACCCGGGCCTTCCGGCGGCGCCTGGACCTGACGCGTCCGGTCGAGCGGCAGGAACTGCTGGACTGCCTGGATATCGCCGTGCACGCGCCGAGCGGGACGAATCGACAGCCGTGGCGGTTTCTGGTGCTCACGGATCCGTCGGTCAAGCAGGCGGTCGCCGAGTACTACCGAAAAGGGTTCGCCGCCAACCTCTCCGGTCGTACACCCCGCCCGGACCAGCTGCGTGATCTGGACTCTGGCCGATACCTGGCCGAGCATCTGCCCGAGGTGCCCGCGCTGGTGCTGGTCTGTGTGCCGGGCCGCCCGCCCGAATCGCCGGTGCGGCTGGCCAGTTTCTACGGTTCGGTCTATCCGATGGTCTGGAATCTGCTGCTGGCCTTGCACTCTCGTGGTCTGGGCGCGACGCTGACCACCGCGCATCTGGCCTTCGAACGGGAGGTCGCGGGCCTGCTCGGTATCCCGTTCGACGAGGTCACCCAGGTCGCGTTGCTGCCGGTGGCGCATCTGCGGCCCGGCGCACCGGCCCCGGGCCCGCGCATCGCGGCGGCCGAGGTCACCCGGTGGAACCGCTGGGACGGCGCGTGACCGAAACCGGCACCGCGCCAGGACTGTTCGTCTCGATCGCCCGCCTGGCCCGGTTCACCAGGGTGATGTACAAGCCGCACTACCTGGTGTACGCGATCATCTGGGTGCTGGCGCTGGAGGGCATGGCCGCGGCGGTCGCGCCACCGGAGTCGCCGTGGCGGCCGAGCGGCGCGACGGTCGTCCGGATCGTGGTGGTCGCCATCGCCCTGCTGTATCTGCGCATGCTCGACGAACAGAAGGATCTCGATTACGACCGGGTCCACAATCCGGACCGGCCGCTGGTCACGGGTGCGGTTTCGGCAGCCGAATTACGCTGGGCCATGGGGGTTCTCGGTGCAGTGTCGATCGCGCTGAGCCTGGCCCTGTCGGTGCGCTCCGCGCTCACGATCGCCGCCGTGCTCGGTTACGGGCTGGCGCTGTGGGCGATGGAGCGAGGTTCGGAGCGGATGCGTACCGGGATCCTGCTCAATCTCGCCATCACCTACCCGATCCAGTTGCTGGTGATCGCCTACGTCTTGCTCTCCGCCATCGATACCGGCGATATCGAGCCCAGCGGGCGCGCGACGGCGGTGGCTCTGGTCTCCACCGGTGTCTTCCTGAGCTTCGAGGTCGTTCGCAAGACCGCGCGCGAAGACCGGCCCGGGGAGCTGCTCTATTCGCAGCCGCTGGGCCCGGCGGGCAGCGCCGTCGTCGCCCTGCTGCTGGCGATCGGCGCGGTCACGGCCTATCTGCTCCTGCTGCGGCCCGCATTGGCGGCCCCGGTGCCACTGGAATGGATTCCGGTGGCGCTCTTGGTGATTCCGGTCGGGGCCACCTGGCGGTTCCTGCGCGGCCGGGACATCGAGCACCCGGTGCTCCCGGCGGTCGCCTTCACCCTGCTGTGCTATCTGAGCTTCATCGCCCTCGCACTCTGGTCAGGGTGACCGGCAGCCGATCCGGCGCGGGCACGAAGTCACGCGTCGTGGCCCGCACCGGATGCTCGGGATCGGGTACCGGCTGCCAGTTGGCGAACAGCGCCGTGGTGGCCAGGGTGATGGCCATGAGCGCGAAGGTGTTGCCGGGGCAGTGCCGGGCCCCGACACCGAAGGGAAGCACGGCCTTCTTGTCGATCTCACCGACGCGGCCCGGGAACCAGCGGTCGGGATCGAAGGTTTCCGGCGCCGGATAGAAGTGCTCGCTGTGGTGGATCAGATAGGGGCTGTAGACGATGGTCGCGCCGTCGGGCAATGTGGTCCCGCCGAGCCGGACCGGGCCGTCGGCGGTTTGAGTGCTCACCCACGGCGCCCAGTAGCGCAGCGTCTCCAGGATGACCAGCCGCAGGTACGGCAGCGACGCTACCTGGTCGGGGCGCACCTGGCCGTGCTCGACGAAATCGTCGAGCTCCCTGCGTAATTCGGCCTCCACCGGCGGATTGGTCAGCACCTCGTGCCAGACCCAGGCCAGAATCGACGCGGTGGAGCCGACGCCGGCGGCCAGCATGAGCAGCAGTTCGTCGACGATCTCGGCGTCGCTGAGCCGCGCCCCGCTATCCGGGTCTACGTGGCGGACCAGCGCCGAGGCCACATCCGGGAATTCCCGGTCGGTGCGCCGATATTCGGCGACGACCGCCCCGATCTCGGCGCGCAGCGCAGCGGCCTTGGCGGAGAACTTGCGATTGGCCAGGAAACGTAGCCGCCGCACCGGCGCGGGCAGTGCGGCCCGGACGATCACCTGCTTCAGCAGCCAGCGAATATGGCGGCGCACCTCCTGTTCGGCCGGACCGCTGAAGTCCGCGGTGAACAGAGTGGCGGAGACGATGTCGAGCACGAGCTCGTTCGCTTCCTCGACCAGATCCACCGGACGGCCGACGGGCAGCCCGCCGGCCCATTTGTTCACCAGATCGGCCGCGATGACGGCGTACTCGTTGATCCGGCGCTGGCGCAGCGCGGGCGCGATCATGCGCCGGCGCACGGCGTGCGGTTCGCCGCTGAGCACGTTGGACGCGCCGCGAATCACCTCCCGCATGGTTTCGGCCAGCTCGTCGCGGTGGAACGTGCCCGCCTCGCCGAGACCGACGGCGCGGACCAGGTCCGGGGTAGTCAGCACGTAGGCGGGGCGCGGGCCGAGATAGACGCGCACGATCGGGCCCAGGGCGGTCAGGGATTTCACGAAGCCGAGGGCATCACGCAGCACGATCACGCTGTGGCCGAGCAGGGGAAGACGGTGCGGTGCGGTCGGAATAGGCTGGGACACAGGCCGAATCGATTCAGTCGTCGGAGCGAGCAGTTCCTGGTACAGCGCGAGCAGATCTCCGGTCAGTCGCGACTGCCGCGCGCCGTCACGATGATCGGCGAGGATCTCGCGCATCGCGGTGAGTTTCGCGGGGTCCGCGGCCAGTGCGCGCAGGGCGGCGGCCAGAGCGGGCACCGAGGCGTCGGCGGCGCGGACGCCGCCGCCGTCCGGCACGGTCTCCGACAGTTCCGGATCGCAGTACACCACCGGCAGCGCCATCGCGATCGCCTCGAGCAATGCCATTCCCTGCGTGTCGAAACCGCTGGAGGGGAACAGCAGCACGTCGTGCTCGGCCATCCGGGCCAGGCATTCGGCCTGGGTGACCCCGCCGTGCAACCGAATTCGCCCGCCCGTCCCGGCCGACTCGATGCGCGACCGCGCCACCGCCGCCAGATCGCCGGTGCCGTAGATGTCGAGCGTGCAGTTCTCGACCCGGCCGACCGCCTCGATCGCCTCGAGCAGGCGTTTCTCCGGAGACAGACGGGCACACCACAGCACCCGCAGTGGACCTCCGGCCGGCGCTCGCGAGTCGCCGTCCGCGCGTGCGGCGTCGAGCAGCTCGTCCGCGATGCCGTTGGACAGCACCGTGACCGGACGCTCGAACCCGTGCTCGCGCACCAGTTCCGCGAAATGCCCGGACGGCACGATCACCCGATCCACCGCCCGGGCCTGTCCGATCATGGTGTGCCAGGCATGCCGGGCGGCCCGCGTCTCCGTGACGCGGGGCAAGGCGGTTCCGTGCGGCACCAGCCCCGCGTGCACGCCGCGCAACAGCAGCGCCGAGACGTAGGGCACCGGCGATGTGTGCTGGATGAAGACGTCGTCGCGACTGTGGATCGTCTGCACCACCGGCAGGCCGTGGCGGCGCGCGGCGCGCAGCCCGGCGATCGCGACGCCGTAGGTGGTGTGCAGGTGCACCACATCGATCGGCCCCCGTGCGGCGAACTCCGTGTCGATCATCCGGTTGGTGGCCGGAGTCGGCCCCACGACGGCGAATCCGTTGACGCGCAGACCCGCTAGGGCCGAAAGAACCACCAGATCGGCGTCCGGTTCGGTAGATTCCGGCGTGGGCGCGGCGAACACGGTGACCCGATGCCCGAGCCGTTCCAACCCCCGTCGCTGGGCACGCATGGAGGACTGGATCCCCCCGATCGTCGCGGGATGGAAATCGCTGAACAGTGCGATGTGCACGGGTTCACCGTACGGACCCCGGAGGGTTCATGAGTCACGATTTGCACAGCCGGTACAAGATCGAACGGATACGGGGACGATCATGAGAATCGCGATCCCGCTGACCGGCACCCGGGGCGACGTCCAACCGGCCGTCGCGCTCGGGCTGGAACTGCGCCGCCGCGGCCACGATGTCTTCGTCGGCGCGCCCCCCAACCTGGTCGACTTCGTCACCCGGGCGGGGCTGCCCGCGGCCCCGTGCGGCCCCGACGTGCAGCAGCTCTACTCCTCGGACGAGGGGCAGCGCGCGCTCGCCGCGGGCAGCAGCTTCCGGCTCATGCAGCTGGTCGGCAAGCAGATGGCCGGATACGCCGCGCGGATGAACCGTGAGGTGATCGACGTGTGCGTGGGGGCCGATCTGATCGTGTCCACCATGCTCACCGAGGATCGGGCGGCGTCGGTGGCCGAGGCCATGGAGGTGCCGATGGTCTCGCTGCACGGCTTCCCGTCGCGGATGAACGGCGCCTACCCGTTTCCCGGGGTGCTGCCGCCGACCGCGCGTCCACCGGCCGCGGTCAACAGGGCGACCTGGCTGCTGGCCGAGAACCTGCGGCGGGTGGTCTTCCTGAAGTACCTCAATCAGCTGCGCCGCGAGCTCGGCCTGCGCGGATCGCTGACCAGCCCCGCGGAGATGCTGGCTCGGCGCGCGGTGCCGGAGGTGCAGATCTACGATCCGGCGCTGGTGCCGGGCCTGGCGCAGGAGTGGGATGCCCGCCGCCCGCTGGTCGGTTTCCTGCCGCTGGAGCGGTTCACCCGGGAGGCGATCGGTGAACTCGCCGCCGATCACGGTGATCTCATCGCCTGGATCGGCGCGGGCGAGCCGCCGGTGTACTTCGGGTTCGGCAGCATGCCGATCCGGGACACCCATGCCGTGCTGTCGATCGTCGAGGACGTGTGCGCGCGGGTCGGCCGCCGTGGCCTGGTCAGCGCGGGCTGGAGCGATCTCGCCGTCGCCGACGCCGAGACCGGGCCGAATATCAAGGTCACCGGCCCGGTCGCGCACGACATCGTCTTCCCGCTGTGTGTGGCGGCCGTGCATCACGGCGGGATCGGCACCACCTTCGAGAGCCTGCGGGCCGCGCTGCCGACGGTGGTGTGCTCGGTGTCGTTCGACCAGCCCATGTGGGGCGGGCAGGTGGTGCGGCTCGGGGTCGGCGCGCACCTGCCGTTCCAGCAGCTCGATCGCGAGCACCTGGCCTCGGCGCTGCGCACGGCGCTCGGCGAGGAGACCAGGCAGCGCGCCAAAATGCTGGCCGCGCAGCTCCATTCGCACTCCGACGCCACGGCGCGCACCGCCGACATCGTCGAATCGACCGCTACCGGGTGAGCGCCGCGGCGGTTTCCGACTGCTGGGTCATGGTGCGGCGCAGCGCCCGCCGCACCATCCGGAGCCGCGACACCCTGGTGATCTCGCTGCTGCTGCCGATCCTGATCATGCTGCTGTTCGTGTACGTGTTCGGTGGGGCGATCGAGGTCGAGGGACCCTACCTGGACTACGTGCTGCCGGGGATCATGCTGCTGTGCACCGGTTTCGGTGCGTCGATCACCGCGACGGCGGTCGCCGCCGACATGAGTTCCGGTGCGGTGCAACGGTTCCGGACGCTGCCGATGTTCCGGCAGGCGCTGCTGGCCGGGCACGCGGGGGAGGGGGTGCTGCGCAATCTGGCCGCGGTGGCGATCGTGCTGATCCTGGCCCTGGTGCTCGGATTCCGGCCGCGCGCAGGTATATCGGGCTGGCTGACCGCCACAGCGATCGTGGTGCTGTTCGTCGTCGCGGTCACCTGGATCGCCGTCGCGCTCGGGCTGCTGGCCCGCAGTCCCGAGGCGGCCGGGGGATTCACCTACGCGATCATGTTCATTCCGTATCTGAGCAGCGCCTTCGTGCCGACCAGCACCATGCCGGGCTGGCTGCGCGGCTTCGCCGACCATCAGCCCGCCACGGCGGTGGTCGAGGGCCTGCGCGGGCAACTCGACGGTGCGGGCGGCGGCGTCGTCGCGGCCGGGTGCTGGTGTCTCGGGCTGGCGCTGCTCGGATACGTGACGGCCGCGCTGCGCTACGAGAGCCGCTAGCCGCCGTCGCCGGGGCGGCTCGGGGTGCGTTCGGCGGCGGTGGCCAGGTAGTCGCCGAGCTCCCGGCGCAGCGTCACATCCAGCGAGCGTGCCAGCGTGCTGTGCACCGAGGCCACCGCGAGCTCTCGCATCTTGTTGAGCATCGCTGTGGTGCCGGCGATTTCGGTGCTGGTATCGGGCAGCCAGCCCGCGCCGTGCTCGTCCACGATGTGCTGTTTGGCGGCGGTGATCATGGTGTGGGTGATGTCGTCGATCCGGTCGGCGACCTTGGCGTAGATCTCGATGAGCGTGCGCAGCTCGATGCCGTACTCGTGCAGTTCGGCGAACGAGGCCAGCAACTGGGTGTCGGTGAAGATCACCGTATCGCCGTCCAGGCGAACCAGTTTCATCTCGCGCAGCCGCTCGACGAGTTCGTCGGTCTCGGCGCCGAGAATGGTCTCGATCAGTTCGCGGGAGACCTCGAAGGTCTCGTCGGTCCCCCACGGCGCGGTGACGGCGCGTTGCAGGCCGAGCACCTCGGTGATGTCCTTGCCGGTCTCCCAGCTGGTGATGAAATCGGCGATGTGCGCGGTGGTGAAACCGCGCTGCAACAGGGCATCGATCAGGCGCAGGCGATCGAGGTGCAGGTCACCGTAGAGGCTGGCCCGGCCGTCCTTGCCGATCGGCGGGGGCAGCAGACCGCGCTCCTGATAGGCGCGCACATTGCGGGTGGTGGTGCCCGCGGCGCGAGCGAGGTCATCGATCCGGTATTCCGTCATCGCCCACACCTCCCGCGCCTGCTCCCGATTCTCGACCGCCCGAGTCTAGCGGCCCGCCGAGCCCGTCTTGGGCCGCCGCGCACGGCGACCCGCGACGGTGGCTCACGACACCGCGGCCACCGTCGAGGCGGCGCCCACGGCGGGCGCCAGCTCGTAGTCGTCCAGTTTCAGCGTGCGCAGCTGGTTGACGTACTGGGTCGCGAAACCCGGGTACATGGTGGCGTTGAAACCGTCCTCGGTCAGATACCAGCTGTGGCAGCCGGAATTCCAGGTGGTGGCGGTGAGCCGCCGCTGGATGGCCGCGTTGTAGCGGTCCTGCCGGTCCCGCCGCACGTCGAACAGGCGCAGGTTCCGGTCCAGGATGGTCTTGACGGCGTCCGACAGATAGTCCAGCTGCGCCTCCATGTACACCAGTGCCGAATTGTGGCCGGGGCCGGAATTCGGGCCGAAGGTGAAGAACAGATTCGGATACCCCGACACCGTGACGCTCTTGTACGCGTAGGCGCCGCGGGACCACTCCTCGCCCAGCACCCGGCCCTCGCGCCCGACCACCGGAATCGGCGTGCCGGCCTTGGACACGTCGAAACCGGTCGCGAACACGATGCAATCCGCCTGGTGCTCGATGCCCTCGGCGGTCCGGATGCCGTGCTCGGCGATCCGGGCGATCGGCCAGGTGATCAGCTTGCAGTTGTCGCGCTGCAACGCCGGGTAGTAATCGTCGGTCATCAGCAGCCGCTTGCAGCCCGCCCGGAAATCCGGGGTGAGCTGGCGGCGCAGCCACGGATCCTTGACCTGCCGGCGCAGCTGGGCCTTGCCGACCAGTTCCACCACCCGGGTCAGCGGGGTATTCCAGACGACGCCGAGGGCCACCGACTCGTGCCCGTAGAACCAGGCCTGCCGTGCCAGTGACTCCGTCGCCGGCACCTGCCGGTAGAGCTGTTTGAGCAGCGGATGGGTCCGCCGGTTGATCCGCGGCAGCACCCAGCCGGGCGTACGCTGGAAGACCTTGACCGACGCGGCGGTCCGCACCAGCTCCGGAATGATCTGCACCGCACTGGCTCCGGTACCCACCACCGCGACCCGCTTGCCGGTGAAGTCGTAGTCGTGGTCCCAGCGGGCGCTGTGGATCTTGTGACCCCGGAAGTCCTCGATACCGCGGATGGCCGGGAAGCTGACATTGGCCAGCGGCCCCGACGCCAGCACGACCGCGCGGGCCCGGATCGGCTCACGCCCGTCGACGGTGATCGTCCACTGCCCCGCCGGTTCGTCGAACTCGATACCGGTCACGGTGTGCCCGAAGCGGATTCGCTCGTGCAGCCGGTATTCGCTGGCCATCGAGTCGATGTAGCCGAGGATCTCGCGACTGCCCGAGTAGGTGTGCGACCAGTCCGGATTCGGCGCGAAACTGTAGGAGTACAACCGCGACGGAATATCGCAGGCCGCCCCGGGATAGGTGTTGTCGCGCCAGGTGCCGCCGATCCGGGTGCCCCGCTCGAGCAGTGTGAAATCGTGGATTCCCTTTTGCCGCAACCGGATCGCCGCGCCGATACCCGCGAACCCGGCGCCGATGATCGCGACGTCGACGGTGTTCATGCCGCGGGCTCGTAGGTGATTTCCTGCGACCACGTCGGGTCCTTTCGCAACAGCGCGCGGGGAACCCGTGCGGTGATCTTCACCAGCGCGTCGGCCAGCAGGTGATACGGGTGGTTCCGGTCGATCACCCAGTTGCTGTGCATCTTCACGATCTGATACATCGGCAGGCGGCGCGCGAATTCGCTGCGCTCACCGACATTGCGGTACCGCTTGAACGCCGCGTACAGCTTGTCCTCGTCGACACCCATCGCGACGATGTTGTCGCGCATCTTGTTCAGCAGCGGCACATAGCTGAGCACGCCGATCAGGAAGGTGGGCTTGATCCAGCCGCCGACCAGTTCGATCATCAGCTTGCGCATCTCCGCGTGGCCGAGCACATCCATGACGGCGAAATCGACGGCCAGATGCCGAGATTCGTCGGCATTGATGCGTTTGAAGACCTCCTGGCAGACCGGGTCCTCGATCTCGTCCATGACGAATTTGACCAGCGCGCCGTCCAGCGCCACCTCGAGCATCGGGATCACGGTGCCCAGGAACGACAGGGACATGTCGTCGGCGTACTGGTCCAGGAAGTCGATCACCAGCTTGACGTTGATGTTCGGCTGCGGGATCTCGTCACCGTCGAGCATGCCCCAGCGCCGCATCAGCGCCAGCTCGGCATTGGCGTGCTTCTGCTCCTCGGCGTGGAAGTAGCGGTAGATCTCGCGCAATGTCTCGGTCGGGGCCTTCTTGGCCATGGCGGCGAAACCGCGCGCGCCCACATTCTCGATCCACATCAGATCGGCCATGAACGGCGCGAGTTTGGCGTGCAGCTCCGGTGAGATCGTTTCCGCGCCGGGGGCATCCCAGTCGATATCGGCCAGCGCCCACTGCCGGTCCTTGATCTTGCGGAGCATATCGTCGAAGTCCATAGCTTCCTCCGGGTGTGAGCTCAGCGCCCGGAGGCGGTAGCGGAGCGTAACCATGTAGGGCGTAGTGAACGCCGGAAATCGGATACAGCCATGTCAGACTCCTGTTCTATCGGTGACCGAGATCCGGTCGGGGGAAGGCGAAGCGTCCTGCGGCAGTAGGCGATCCAGCAGACCGAGGACGAAGGTGTACTGCGCGGGGAAATAGCGCTTGAGCCGCCACACCACCTGCGCGTCCAGTTGCGGCAGCACGTAGAGCTGGCCGCGGTCGTTGGCGTCGAGGGTGGCCTCGGCAACCTGATCGGGGGTGAAACCCGTGATCCGCATGAGGGTTTCGGCCAGTCGGGTGGCCTCGCCGGTGATCCGGCCGTCGCGGGCGACATTGGTCTTGACGAAGGTCGGGCACAGCACCGTCACGCCGACGCCGGTGCCGCCGAGTTCGGCGGCCATGGTCTCCGACAGCGACATCACCGCCGCCTTGGCGGTGTTGTAGGCCGCCATCGACGGCGCGGCGGCGAACCCGGCGGCCGAGGCGACATTGATGATGCCGCGCGGTCGCTCCCGGGAGGCGCGCAGCTGCGGGGTGAACACCTCGCAGCCGTGCACCACGCCGAACAGGTTGATGCCCAGCGCCCAGTTCCAATCCTCGAAACCGATGTCGCCCACATGTTTTCCGCCGATGCCGACCCCGGCGTTGTTGATCACCAGCGATGCCGGGCCGCCGAATATCGAGGCTGCGAACCGGGCCAGATTCTCCACGTCCACCCGCTGGGCGACGTCGCAGCGGAAGGCGTGGGCGGCGCCGCGGTACTCCCGCTCGATCAGGGCAACCGTCTCGTCGGCGCGCGCCTCGTCGATATCGGCGCAGATCACCTGGCCGCCGCGGCGGGCCAGCTCGAGGGCGAAGGCGCGGCCGATGCCGCTGCCCGCGCCGGTGACCACCGCCCGCGCCCCGTAGGAGCGGCGCGGTCGCACCGACACCGGGATCAGTTTCTCCAGTCCGAACATTCAGCTCACCTTCTCGACGGTGGAAATCTGTGCCGCGCACAGGAACTCGGCGGCGCGGGCCAGCGCCTGATCCGCTTCGGGCACCAGCGCGGGCAGCGCCTGGAAGACGTGCACCTGTCCCGGCCAGAGTTCGAGCCGCGCCTCGCCGCCGGCCGCGCGCACCATCGCGTGCAGCTCCCGGGCATCGGCGGCGAGCATCTCGGCGCCGCCGGCCTGTACCAGAATCGGCGGTAGCGCAGTACCTTTCGGGATGCGCAGGCGCAGTCGCGGTGCGTCGTCGGGCAGGCCCGCGGTGTACTGCCGCGGCAGCTCGCGAGCGGCGCGGGCGCTGATCAGGGGATCAGGGTGACTGCGCTCCCGCGTGGCGGCCAGGCCGAAGGTGAGATCGAGCAGCGGCGAGAACAGGGCGACCGCGGCCGGTTGCGGCCTGCGGTGCCGGTCGTTCTCGAGCAGCAGGTCCACGATGAGGTGCCCGCCCGCGGAATCACCGGCGAGCACCAGGTCGGCGGCCGCGTATCGGCTGCGCAGCCAGCGATAGCCCGCTTCGACGTCGTCGGCGGCGGCCGGGAACGGATGCTCCGGCGCCAGCCGGTAGTCGATGACGAAGACCGGCAGGCCGGTCTGCTTCGACAGGCGGGCCGCCAGGCTCCGATGGGTGCGCGCCGAGCACAACACATACCCACTGCCGTGTATGTAATACACGGCCCGGGACCCGAACGCGACCCCCGGCGCGCGCACCCAGTCGCCCCGGACCGCACCATCGCGGACCTTGGTGACGGTGGTGCCGGGCAGCGGCGGGCCGCCGACGGCCATCAGGGTGGCGACGAGCGTGCGGGCGAACCAGATACCAGGCGGGTTCATGGGAATGGCGCTGTGCACCGGCCGCAGGGTGAGCGCGGCGGCGGTGGCCGTGACGGCGGCGCGCAGGGAGGGCGCCGCCGGAATGGCGGGGACCGAGGTCCTCATTGACCTTGTCATACATTCAGAATCAGCCACAAATGTGCCATTTGTCAATGGCGGGTTCGGGCCTTGCTGCGCTCGGCGGTTCGCCCTGAGGTAAAGGGGCCAAGGTGTGTTGTGACTGAACCGGTCGGGGGGTGTTATGACCGCTGGTTGCTAGTAGCCGCGGGTGGGATCGATGGGGGCCAGGAGGTCCTGGTTCGCTACGAAGCGGGCTACGTTCGCGGCGACGTGGTCGGCGAATGCGGCCAGGCGCAGCTGGGGTGGGTTCGAATCGTGCGGTGTGACAATGGCGTTCGGCAGGGTCCAGAGCGGGTGGTCGTCGGGGAGCGGCTCCGGATCGGTGACGTCCAGGCCCGCGCCCGCGATGGCGCCCGTTGCCAGCGCCGCGACCAGGGCGTCGGTGTCGATCAGGCTGCCACGCGCGACATTGACGACCCAGGACGACGGCTTGAGCCGGGCCAGTTCGTCCGCGCCGAGCAGATGCCGGGTCGCGGCCGTGGCGGGCGCGGCGATCACCACGTGGTCGGTGCGCGACCAGACCTTGCCGAGCTGATCGGCGGGTACCGTCTCCACCGATTCCGGGATATCGGGCCCGGTCACCGGGGTGCCGGACCGATTGACCGCGATGACGTGCGCCCCGAGCGGCGTCAGCATGGGAATCAGCGCGCGGCCGATACCGCCCGCGCCGACAATGGTGACCGTCTTGCCGCGCAGGGTGCCGACATGCGGAAAGAAATCCTGCTGCCGCCAGCTCGTCGCCCGCAGCTGCTCGGGCAGGTAGCGCACGCCCGCGAGCAGCAGCATGAGCGTGTGCTCGGCCACGCTGTGCGCGAAAGCGCCTGCGGCGGAGGTGAATCGGACGCCGGGGAACCGGTCGATGACACCGGCCTCGAACCAGTCCTCGATACCGGCCGCGGGCAGCTGCACCCACTCGATGCTCGCGGGCAGCCGCTGCGGGAACTCCTGTGGGCCACCCGCCCAGATCAGGGCGCGGGCCTCGGCGAGATCGGCCACCGTGGCGCCGCCTTCGCCGATGGCCTTGATCAACAGGGTGGGATCGGGCCGGGCCGGGCCGACGGCGATCGGAACGACTGTCTCACTCATCCTCGCGGACCTCCCTGTGACGGCTCAGCACCACCTTAATGCGGCGGCCCGGGGGCGGTCAGGGCTGGTCCTCGGGCGGATCCGCGACGATCCGGTCCCGGTCGGCCCACGCCAGCAGCGGGGTGATGTCGAAGACCGCGTCATCGATCCCGGCATGCAGATCACCGAGCTTCGCGTAGCGGGGCGGGACGGTGCGCATGGTGAAATCGCGAGGATCGATATCGGGGATCTCGTCCCAGCGGACCGGCGTCGACACGGTCGCCTCCGGCACGCCGCGCACCGAGTAGGCGGCGGCGATGGTGTGGTCGCGGGCGTTCTGGTTGTAGTCGACGAACAGCAGCTTCGGATCGCGGTCCTTGCGCCACCAGGTGGTCGTCACGTCGTCGGGGGCACGGCGCTCCACCTCGTGCGCGAAGGCCAGGGCCGCACGGCGCACCTCGGTGAAACCCCACTCGGGCGGGATCCGCACGTACACGTGCAACCCATGTCCGCCTGAGGTTTTCGGCCAGCCGACCGCACCCAGGTCGTCGAGGACCTCGTGCACCACCCCCGCCACCCGCTGCACCCGCGACCACGGGCACTCCGGCATGGGATCCAGATCGATGCGCCACTCGTCGGGGCGCTCGGTATCGGCGCGCCGAGAATTCCACGGATGGAACTCCACCGTCGACATCTGCACCGCCCAGATGACATCGGCCAATTCGCTGACACACAACTCGTCGGCGGTGCGGCTGTAGCGCGGGAAGAACACGCGCACCGTCGGCACCCACGGCGGCGCGCCCGCGGGCAAGCGCTTCTGGTGCACCTTGGCCCCGGCCAAGCCCTTCGGGAACCGGTGCAGCATGCAGGGACGATCGCGCAGCGCGTTGACGATGCCGTCGCCCACGCTCAGGTAGTACTGCACCAGGTCGAGCTTCGTCGCGCCCGTCTCGGGGAAGTACACGCGGTCCGGATTGGTGATCCGCACCGTGCGATCCCCGACATCGAGCTCGATCGCGGGACTGCCGGACTTACTCGCCACCTGTCCGACGATAGCGGGCGCGCGGGCGCCACGCCGGTCACCGGACGGTGCGAATCAGGCCGCGTCACGCGCGCCGAATTCGTGCGCCCACGATCCGTCACACGAGCCGAACGGCAGTCCGTGCCACGCCCGCGGGCAGCCCGGATTCGGGCACCTGCTGTTGGCCGCCGAGTTCGCCGACTGCTCCCGATCCAGGCGAGCAGCCATCCATTCATCGAGTTTCTTCGGGTCCATCCCCTCTCAATTCCCGTTCCCGGCACCGGATTCTCGCGTCGTGCCCGATTGGTGACACCCCCAGCGCGGGATTGTTATCCGCGATCAGGTGACCGAAGCCAGCGCGAAGGGCAGCACCGCCGGCGCGCCCGCCGCCCGGAGCGCGTGCGCGGCCAGCGTCAGCGTCCAACCGGTGTCGGTCATGGCGTCCACCAACAGGATCGGGCCGTCGACGGTCGAGAGATCGGGAACCTCCCAGGAATCGTGCAGGGCGGCCACACGATGCGCCGAATTGGCCGCCGAGATCGGCGGACGACCGAGCCGAACCGGAAGCGTGCCGAAATCGCGGAGGCGGCCCACCTCGGCCAGCCGGGCGGCCAGGGTGGCGGTGAGCACGGGAAAGTCCGGATTCTCCATCGCCATGACCGTGGTGGGGCGGGTATCCCAGTTCCAGTCGCGCAGCACGGCGATGCAGGCGTCGAAGACATTGTCGGGAATCGGGTCGTCCGGGGCGTCGAGCAGTGCGCGCAGGCGCTGACCCCAGCCCAGATCGGTGAGTCGCCCCAGCGCGCGGCCGGTCTCGGCGCCCTGGGTGATCTTGCCGGACAGCGGGACTCCGAGTTTCGCCAGACCGGTCGGCCACTGTTTGCGCGGGGCCAGATCCAGACCCGGGCGGTCCAGGCGGGCGCGGGTGGCGGCCAGGTCGGCGGCGGCGACCGTGGTGTCGGGCCGGGTGCCGGTGCAGTTGTCGCAGCGGCCGCACGGCGCCGAATTGCCTTCCAGCGCAGCCAAACCGGGGTCGTCCAATTGGCGGCGCAGGAAATTCATGCGGCAGCCGCCGGTGGACTGGTAGTCGAGCATCGCCTGCTGCTCGACCTCGCGGGCCGCGGCCAGCCGCTCGTAGCGTTCGGCGTCGTAGGTCCAGTGCTGGCCGGTGGCCAGCCAGCCGCCGCGCACCCGCCGCACCGCGCCGTCGACATCGAGCACTTTCAACACCATTTCCAGGCGGGACCGATTCAATTCGACCAGCGGCTCCAGCGCGACGGTCGACATCGGACGCTCGAAATCCAAGGCCGCCAGGACCGCGCGGACGATGTGCTCACGTGGGAAGGCGACGGAGGCGAAGTAGCTCCAGATGCGGGTGTCCTCAGGGCCGGGCAGTAGAACCACCTCGGCGCGGTCGGTACCTCGGCCCGCACGGCCGACCTGCTGGTAGTAGGCGATGGGGGAGGAGGGCGCACCCACGTGCACGACGAAGCCCAGATCGGGTTTGTCGAAGCCCATCCCCAGCGCCGAGGTCGCGATCAGCGCCTTCACCTCGTTGTTCAGCAGCGCCTGCTCGAGCACCTCGCGTTCGGCGGGATCGGTCTGGCCGGTGTACGCGGCGACGGTGTGGCCGTGCGTGTTCAAGACATCGGCCAGGTCGTGCGCGGCGGCGACCGTGAGGGTGTAGACGATGCCGGAGCCTTTCAGCGCACCGAGATGGCCGCTGAGCCAGGCGGTGCGTTCCACTGCGTCGTCGAAGCGCACCACCGACAGGTGCAGGGACTCGCGGTCCAGGGTGCCGCGCAGCACCAGTGTCTCGGTGCCGATCTGGGTGGCGACGTCGGTGACGACGCGATCGTTGGCCGTCGCGGTGGTGGCGAGCACCGGGACCTCGGAGCCGAGATCGGCGATGAGCGTGCGGATGCGGCGGTAGTCGGGCCGGAAATCATGGCCCCAGTCCGAGACGCAATGCGCCTCGTCGATCACGACCAGGCCCGCGTCGGCGGCCAGTTTCGGCAGTACCTGGTCGCGGAAGTCGGGATTGTTCAAGCGTTCCGGGCTGACCAGCAGCACATCGATGGCGCCCGCCGCGACCCGCTGATGGATCTCGTCCCACTCGGTCATATTGCCCGAGTTGATGGTCGCCGCGACGACTCCGGCGCGTTCGGCGGCCGCCACCTGGTTGCGCATCAGCGCCAGCAGCGGCGAGACGATCACCGTCGGGCCGCGCCCGGCGCCGCGCAGCAGTTTGGCGGCGATGAAGTACACCGCCGACTTGCCCCAGCCCGTTCGCTGCACCACCAGCGCCCGGCGCCGGTGCACCACCAACGCCTCGATCGCCGTCCACTGATCCTCGCGCAACCGCGCGTCCGGTCCGGCCAGCTCACGCAGCAGCCATTCCGCCCGCTCCCGCAGATCGGGCGCGTGCAGGTCGATCGGTGAGGTGTCCCGGGCCGTGGTCATGGCGTCCATCGTGCCCCACGCCACCGACACCGCGGCACCTCGCAGGCCCGGATCCGGGCACTGAGCGGGCGAACTACGACCTGTTCAGGGGCCTGACAGCGACCGCAATACTGCGTCGCCAGTCGCCAGTCGCCAGTCGCCAGCACCGCGGCGAGACCGCGACGGGCGGTGTCCTCCCCGTCCGTCCGTGGGCCGTAGCCGAGGATGCCTGTGCTCGGCGGCTGTCGGCAACCGTGGATGTCCCGGCGGATGCCTGTGGGGTGAGTTTGCACAGGGCATTCGTTGGCATCACGTTGGTTTTCGGGGCTGCGCACGTGCAGTCGGGAGTGCGAAGTCGCGGGAGCGGCTGTGAAGTGAGTTGTGGTTGCGGGTGGTCCCGGGGGTGAGATCGTCCGGCTTCGGCAGTGAGGGGGCGGATCGGTCGGTGGGGAGTGACAATGGGGCGCAAGGGATTGCGGAGACTGTGGGAGGCGAGGAATGTCGGGTAAGTACCAGCCACCTGCGGGGTGGGCGCCGCCGGGCGCGGAATTTCAGAGCAGCGGTGGCTTTTCCCGCTTTCTGGTGGCGACACTGATCTGCCTGGTCGTCACGCCGGTCGGGATGGGGTTCGCCGCGCACGGCGCGGCCAGCACCCGACAGTGGGTGATCCTCGGCGATACGGCCGACCGCCTCGGCTCGACCATCCAGATCTTGGTCGGCGCGGCACTGCTGCTGCTGGTAGCGGGGCTGGCCGCCTACTCCCCGGCGGGCCCGATCCTCGCGGGCCTGGTCTGGGGGGTGGTACCGGGCGTCATCTACTTCATGTTCCCGGAGGACCTGTATCGGCTCATCACCGATATCCCCCTGCTCTCCGACGAAACCCTGCTGGCCATCCATGCCTGGGTCATCAACGGCTGCATCTTCCTGGCGGGGGTCCTGTTGGTCGGCGCGGGCGCCGCCGCGACATTCCGGCGCCGTTGACGCGGGAGGCGAACTCGAGCCGCCCACGCGATGGTCGTCAGGTCCGCCCCGCCCGCTCCTGCGCGTCGCGCAGGGCCGGCGCCGCCGCGGCCCACCGCGCCCGAACGACCCGGAACCCGGCGCGCTCCGCGTCCAGGCACACCAGTTCGTCGTCGTCGACCAGCACCCGGATCTCGCGTCGCCGGGCCAGCTGCCGCAGCACCTCGAGCTTCATCACACGCGCTGGCCTGCGATCACCGCTGCGGCGCATGAGGATTCGCGCTTCGGGCAGCTCGTGCACGGCCAGCCAGTGCGCCGTATCCGCGCGGCACCGCTCGGGCCGGCCGGTCAGGTACGTGATCGCGCACTCACGCTCGTGCTCTCGCAACAAAGCCAACCCCTCGGCCAGTACGGGATCCTTCGGGGCCGCCGCGAAGAACCGCGCCCAATCCCGTGGTGACCGTTCCAGGAACCGCTGCCGATGCGCGGTGTCGGCCAGCGTGTTGTCCAGGTCGAATACGGCCAGCGGCCGCCGATCTCGTCTCACTCGCTCCACCCTACGAGCGGTGGCCGCGCACCGGAGCAGCCCTTCACACACCCCACAACCGAAGTCGGCGAACCGGTGGTCGCTGGACGCGCAACGATCGGCGCGGCCTTGCCCGTTGCGCTGCCGCAACTCATTGCGCGGTCGACCTGATGAGCGTCTGGCCGCGCGCAACCTGATATGGCTGCGCGCCCGGCCCGGCCGACGCCCATCG
Source organism: Nocardia sp. NPDC127579 (assembly GCF_042672005.1). Classification (NCBI taxonomy): domain Bacteria; kingdom Bacillati; phylum Actinomycetota; class Actinomycetes; order Mycobacteriales; family Nocardiaceae; genus Nocardia; species Nocardia sp. NPDC127579. Next base: position 172,792 of record NZ_JBHXVZ010000004.1, read on the forward strand.
GGTTCGCTTGTCGCTCAGCCCTTCACGCACAACACCTGGCGCAGGGTCGCGACCACATCCACCAGATCGTGCTGTGCCTCGATGACCTGATCGATGTCCTTGTACGCGGCGGGGATCTCGTCGACCACGCCCGCGTCCTTGCGGGATTCCACACCCTCGGTCTGGGCGATCAGGTCGGCGACCGTGAACTGGCGCTTGGCCGCGTTGCGGCTCATCCGCCGCCCCGCACCGTGCGAAGCGGACTGGAACGAGGCCGGATTTCCCTTGCCGCGCACCACATACGAGCGGGTGCCCATCGATCCGGGAATCAACGCCAAGTCACCCGCACCCGCGCGCACCGCGCCTTTACGAGTGACCAGCATCGGCACGCCGTCGATCTCCTCCTCGGCCACATAGTTGTGGTGGCAGGAAATCGGGTCGTCGAATCGCACAGCGCGCCCGGCGAATTCGTCGCGCACGGCCTGGCAGATCAGGGCGAGCATGACCGCGCGATTCCGGGCCGCGTACTCCTGCGCCCATTCCAGGTCGCGCCGGTAGGCGGCCATCTCCGGTGTCCCGGCAAGGAATACGGCCAGATCCCGGTCGGGCAGGTCCTGGTTGTGCCGCAATGTCCGGGCCACCGCCATATGGCGCTCGGCGAGTTCCTTGCCGATATTCCGGCTCCCGGAATGCAGCAGGATCCAGACGCGATCTTCGCTATCCAGACAAACTTCCCCGAAGTGATTACCGCTGCCTAGCGAACCCATCTGCTTGTGCGCCCGGGTTTCAAGGGCCTGCACCCCCGGATGCAGCGCACCGAAGGAATTCCAGAATCGACTCCACCCGGACTTGCGCAGTGCGACCTCGCCGTGGCTCGCGGAGTTCCGGGCCGCCAACCCGATCACATCGACCGGGTCCGCATGTGACTGGAACCCGACCGGTACCGCCGCTTCGATCCGCGACCGCAGCGAGCGCAGGTCATCAGGCAGATCAGCGGCCGTGAGATCGGTTTTGACGCTCTCCATTCCGCACCCGATATCGACACCGACCGCGGCCGGCGCGACCGCGTCCCGCATGGCGATGACCGAGCCGACAGTCGCCCCTTTGCCGAGATGCACGTCCGGCATCACACGGACGCCATGCACCCATTCCAGTTGCGCGATATTCCGCAGCTGTTGCAGCGCGGCCGGTTCGACCTCGTGCTCGTGGGCCCACATGAGCGTCTGCGCTCGCGTACCGCGCAGCTCGACGGGAAACATGTCTCGATCCTTTCGTTGGGACAACGAGATCAACGATAAGGATCGCCCGCGGGCCACGCATTCGAATAAACGCCGCTCACGGGGTAGCGAAATCGGCGGCGAGACCGCACAATTGCCAGGCCCCGTCCCGGCGGGTCATGGTGGCGGTGTAATCGAGCGGTTTGAAGTAGTGGCGGTATTTGGCGGGGATATCGGTGAAGGTTTCGCGGGCCCGGTAGCGGGCGGAGTCGGGGGACTGCTGGGTGATGGCGGTGGTGGTGTGCTGGTAGCCGGCGCCGATCAGTTCGGGGCCGTGATGGTCGTCGTACTGCGGGGTGTAGCGCAGGACGAAGGTGCTGACGGCGGTGGCGGCCTCGGGGCAGACCATGGAGTCGAAGGTCTCCCACTGCCGGGTGTTGGCGGCCGCGGTGAGCTGGTCGACGGTGTCGACCAGCGCGGGGTCCAGGTGGTCGGGATCGGTGGGCGGCGTGTGGTCGCCGGTGGCGGTGAATATCGGTGGCGGGGTGTATCCGGTGGGGACGAGGTGGGCGGCGGCGGCCCGCTCCCAGGCGCCGTCGTCGATCATGGCCCGGATCGCGGTGGTGATCTCGACTTGCAGATCGGTATCGCCCTTGCGGACGGCGACGCCGTAGTGCTCCCGGGTGAACGGATGCCCGACTACCCGCAGCGCGTCGGGCGCCTGCGCGGCGTAGCCCGCGAGCACGAGGTCGTCGGCGGTCACCGCGTCCACCCGGCGCGCCAGCAGGTCGGCGACACATGCCGAATACTCCACGCGCGCTGTGAGATTCGCGCCCGCGGCGAAATCGCGGATGATCCGCTCGGCCGCGGAACCGGCGACCACGCACACCGCCCGTTCACCCAGGTCCTCGGGCCGTCCGATCCCGGTCTCGTCGGCGCGCACGAGCAGATCCTGCCCCGCGACGAAATACGGTCCGGCGAAACCGACTTCGTTGCCCGCGTACGATCCGACGACGAAATCCACCGCGCCGCCGCGCAACAGCTCGTCCTGCTGACCGGCGGGTACTTCCACCCAGGTGATCTCGCCCGGCGCGGTTCCGAGCCGCGCCGCGATGTAACGCGCGACCTCGACATCGAACCCGCGCGGCTGTCCGTTCTCCAGCACCGACAGTCCGGGCCGGTCGTAGGCGATGCCGACCACGTATTCCGGTGCGGCGACCTCGGTGCGGGCGCAGGCGATCGGCAGCAGACCGGCCGCGAGCATGACGGCGAGCAGCGAGCGCTTCATCGGGGCGAAGTCTCCTGTCTAGACGGGGGATTGTTTCGGGATGGGTGCGGTCCGCGCCGGCGCGGGCGGCACGGTGCCGAAGGCTTCGCGAACGTCGTGGCAGGCCTGGATGATTCGGTCGACATCGGTGTCGGTGAGTGCCGCGTGCAGGCAGAAGCGGACGACGGTGCGATGCCGGGCGGTGGCGGGCGGGCAGAGCACGGACCCGAAGATCCCGCGCGCCTCGAGGAAGTCGCGAATGGCAAGGGCGCGCAGATCGGGACCGGCCTGGATCGAGACGATGTGCCCCGCAGCGGATTCCAGGTCGAAGCCCAGGCCGGTGAGTGCCTGGCGGATGCGGTCGGAGACCACGGCGAGTCGTTCCCGGCGCCAGTCGTCGGTGCGGGCTGCGTCCAGCGCGGCGGCGATTCCGGCGAGTTCGTGCGGCGCGAGGGCGGCGGAGAAGACGGTGGGCAAGGACTCCATCCGGAAGTAGTCGACGAAGTCGACGCCGTTGGCCGCCACGAATCCGGCTCGCCCGCCGAGCGCGCCGGACAGGCCGGCGACCCGGAACGGCACTCGTTCGGTGAGCCCGAGGGCTGCCACCGCGCCCGCGCCGAGGGGTCCGTCGGTGCCGAGTGAGCGGGTTTCGTCGACGACGAGCAGGCTGCCGGTCTGTTCGGCGACATCGCAGAGTTGTGCCAGCGGCGCGCGAGATCCATTGGTGCTGTAGAGCGAATCGACGGCGATGATACCCGGACCGTAGGTGCGGATCTCCTCGCGCAGGTGCCCGGGGAAGTTGTGCCGGAATGGATGTAGCGGCGCCCCGGCGGCTTTCGCGCCGTGCCATAGTGACAGGTGCGCGAGGCTGTCGACATAGACGGGGGTGCGTGGATCGGCAATCGCTTGCAGCAGACCGACATTCGCGTCCCAGCCGGTTTGGCACAGGATCCCGGCGGGTGCCCGCATATGATCAGCTAACGCACGTTCCACGATGGCCTGCGGGTGTTCGGCCGGTACGTGGCCGCCGGGGGTGAACCGGGCCGGACCCGCGGCCAGGGCCGCGCACATCGCGTCGGTGACGCGCTGGTCTCCGGCCAGGCCGAGGAAGTCGCCGCTGTCGAGCAGGACGGCATCCGGGCCGGGTGGCAGGCCTTGCAGGAGATGACGGCCACCCCATTCACCAACCACTCTGCCGTAGGAGAAACGGTCGACCCGGCCCTGCACCCGATCGACGATGGTGGGAAGCACGGACGAACTCCCTTCACTGTCTGGGCGCCGTCGTCCGATCACCACCCCGATCGGTGACGCCGTGCGCCGCGGCAAACATGGAGCATCGCGTGTGATTGAACCACCGGTGCGCGGGAAAGGAGGGTGTTCGGCCGAATTCGCGCGGACTCGGCGGCAGGTTTCCCGGTCGCGGCTCGAAAAGAATGGTGCGGCACGGCATTCGACCGGCCGTACCTAGCGGTTGCTTTCCGAGGTGGTGTCGCCCAGCAAGCGGCCGATCCGGCGTGCGTCCGGAATGGAACTGCTCGCGCCGAGCCGAGTGGTCGCCAGCGCGCCCGCGGCGCAGGCCCACGCCAGCGCGCGTTCCGGTCCGCGATGCCAGGCCGCGGCCAGCGCGCCGGTGAACGCGTCACCCGCACCGGTGGTGTCGACGACCTCGACCCGTGGGCTCGGCACATGTGATCGACCCTCCGGTCCGCGATAGTCGGCGCCCTGCGCGCCCCGGGTGACGACGACGTGCGGCACGGACTCCAGCACACCGCCCAGGCTGCGGGCCTCACCCGAATTCACCACGGCCACATCGACATCCCGCCACAGCTCCGCCGGCAGTGCTCGCGCGGGCGAGGGATTCAGCAGCACCACCGTCCCCGCCGCGCGCGCCCGCCGCGCGGCGGCGGTCACCGTGTCGACCGGAATCTCCAACTGGCACAGCAGGATATCCGCCGCGGCGACACACGCGAGATCGTCGGCATCCAGCCCGTCGAACCCGCCGTTGGCGCCCGGCGTCACGATGATCGTGTTCTCCCCGTCGGCGTCGACCACGATCGAGGCCACCCCGCTCGGCCCCGGCAGCGACCGCAGCCGCGCCGTGTCGACCCCGGCCTCGGTGAGCACCTGCCGCAGCGGCGGCGCGAACAGATCCGAGCCGACCGCGCCGAGAAACCGCACCCGCGCCCCCGACCGGCGCGCCGCGAGCGCCTGATTCGCGCCCTTGCCGCCCGGCACCAGGCTGAACCCGGTGCCCAGCACCGTCTCACCCGGCTCCGGTCGCCGCGTGGTGACACTGACCAGATCCATATTGATACTGCCGAGTACGGCGACCTCCGGCGGCTTCGTCATGGCCGCGACGGTAGCCGTGATCGCCCGGCGGCGTGGTCAGTAGGCTGTAGCCCATGAGTGCAGGAACGACGACCGAGATCGATACCCGCGAGGTGGTGCACGAGGCCGCGCGAAAGGCTCGCGTCGCGTCCCGGGCACTGGCCCAGCTCACCACCGCGCAGAAGAACGACGCCCTGCACGCCGCCGCCGACGCGCTGCTGGCCGCTGCCGATGCGGTACTCGCGGCCAACGCGGAGGACATCGCCGTCGCGCAGGCGGCGGGCACCGAGGAATCCCTGCTCGATCGGCTGCGCCTGACCGAGTCCCGGATCGATGGCATCGCCTCGGGCCTGCGTCAGGTCGCGGGCCTGCCGGACCCGGTCGGTGTGGTGGTGCGCGGATCGACCCTGCCCAACGGCCTGGAGATCCGGCAGACGCGAGTACCGCTCGGCGTGGTGGGCATGGTCTACGAAGCCCGCCCGAACGTCACCGTCGACGCGTTCGGCCTGGCACTCAAGTCCGGCAACGCGGCCCTGCTGCGCGGGTCGTCCTCGGCCGCGCACTCCAATGCCGCGCTGGTCGCGGTGCTGCGGGAAGCGCTTACCGCCCAGGGCATTCCAGCCGACGCGGTGCAACTGCTGCCCAGCCACGACCGCTCCAGCGTCACCCACCTGATCCAGGCCCGCGGCCTGGTCGATGTGGTGATTCCGCGCGGCGGCGCGGGCCTGATCAACGCCGTGGTCCGCGACGCGCAGGTGCCCACCATCGAGACCGGTACCGGCAACTGCCACGTCTACGTGCACGCCGCCGCCGATCTGGCGATGGCCGAGCAGATCCTGATCAATGCCAAGACCCGTCGGCCCAGCGTCTGCAACGCGGCCGAGACCGTGCTGATCGACGACGCCATCGCCACCACCGCGGTGCCCAAGTTGATCGAGGCCCTGGAGAAGCACGGCGTCACCGTGCACGGCGACCTGCCCGGCCTGGTGCCCGCCGACGACAAGGACTGGGGCGAGGAATACCTCACCCTCGATATCGCGCTGAAGGTCGTCCCCGATCTGGACGCGGCCGTCGAGCACATCAACACCTGGGGCACCGGCCACACCGAGGCCATCGTTACCGCCGATCTGGCCGCGGCGCGCGAGTTCACCGCGCGGGTGGACGCGGCGGCGGTCATGGTCAACGCCTCCACCGCCTTCACCGACGGCGAGCAGTTCGGCTTCGGCGCCGAGATCGGCATCTCCACCCAGAAGCTGCACGCCCGCGGTCCGATGGCGCTGCCGGAGCTCACCTCCACCAAGTGGATCGTGTGGGGCGACGGACAGGTCCGTCCGGTCTAGCCCGTAGCGTTGGGCGTGAGTTTCGCAGGAAGGACATCGCATGGGCGCGGTTCAGGAGCCGATCTTCAGTTCGGTGGACGACGTGATCGAGCGGCTGGCCGCTACCGGCTACCTGGCCGACAAGGCCACCGCGACCTCGGTGTTCCTCGCGGACCGGCTGGGTAAGCCGCTGCTGATCGAAGGCCCGGCGGGTGTCGGCAAGACGGAACTGGCGCGCGCGGTCGCGCAGACCGCCGGCGCCGAACTGGTGCGGTTGCAGTGCTACGAGGGCGTCGACGAGGCGCGGGCGCTCTACGAGTGGAACCACGCCAAACAGATCCTGCGGATCCAGGCCTCCAGTGAGAACGACTGGGAGGAAACCAAAGCCGACGTCTTCACCGAGGAGTTCCTGCTCGCGCGTCCGCTGCTGACGGCGATCCGCCGGTCCGACCCGACCGTGCTGCTGATCGACGAGACCGACAAGGCCGACGTCGAGATCGAGGGCCTGCTGCTCGAGGTGCTCAGCGATTTCGCGGTCACCGTGCCGGAACTGGGCACCATCACCGCGAGCCGCAAACCGTTCGTGGTGCTCACCTCCAACGCCACCCGCGAGCTGTCCGAGGCGCTCAAACGCCGCTGCCTCTACCTGCACCTGGACTTCCCGGACGAGGAACTCGAACGGCGCATCCTGGCCAGCCGGGTACCGGAGCTGTCGGCCGCGGTGGCCGCGCAGCTGGTCCGGATCGTGCACGTATTGCGCGGGATGCAATTGAAGAAGCTGCCCTCGGTAGCCGAATCCATCGACTGGGGCCGCACACTGCTGGCGCTGGGCATGCAGGACATGGACGATGCCACCGTGCGTGCCACCCTCGGCGTGGTGCTCAAACATCAGGCCGATCACCAGCGTGCGCTGGCCGAACTGAAACTGGCCTGAAGTCGTGCAGGCCCCGCACGGGCTGCCCGGTCACCTCGTCGGATTCGTCGAGGCGTTGCGGGCGCGCGGCATCCCGGTCGGCCCGTCGGAAACCGTGGACGCGGGCCAGGTGGTGACCGTGCTGGACCTGATGGATCGCGAGGTGCTGCGCGAAGGACTGGCCTGCGCGCTGCTGCGCCGCACCACCCACCGCGCCACCTTCGACGGACTGTTCGACCTGTGGTTCCCGGTGGCGATCGGGCAGCGCGAGTCCGCCGCGGACACCGACCTGCCGCGCACACCCACCGGTGACATCGATATCCCCGCGCTGCGCGAGCTGCTCGCCGAGCTGCTGGCGCTACAGGACGCGACGCCGCAGCTGGAGCAGGTGGCCGCCCAGCTCGTCGAACAGCTCGGGCAGTACCAGTCCGCGCAGGGGCCGTCGTTCTCCGCGTACCAGGCACTGCGCGAGGTGCAGCCACAGACCTTGCTGGCGAAAATCCTTGCCGGACTGGCGGTCCCCGGTGACAGTGACTTCGACACCGAGATCGCGCGCCGCGCCGCCCGGCAGCGGATCGAGGGCTTCCGGGCCACGGTGGAAGCCGAGACCCGACGGCGGGTAGCCGAACGGATCGGGCGTGAACGCGTCGCCGGCTACGGTGTGGCCCGGCAGGCCGAGGATGTCGACTTCCTGCGTGCCTCCGAACGTGAACTCGCCGAACTCAAACGCAGCACCCAGCGCCTGGCCCGTATCCTGGCGTCTCGGCTCGCGGTGCGCCGCAGGCACTCTCGGCGCGGCGAGATCGATCTGCGTAAGACGCTGCGCCGGTCCATGTCCACCGGCGGTGTGCCGATCGACCTGGTGTCTCGCAAGCCCCGGCCGGGGCGTCCGGAACTCGTTCTGCTGTGCGATGTCTCGGGATCGGTCGCCGGATTCAGCAACTTCACCCTGCTGCTGGTGAGCGCCCTGCGCGAACAGTTCTCCCGGGTACGTATCTTCGCGTTCGTGGACCAGGTCGACGAGGTCACCCAGTTCTTCGATCCCCGAACGCCGTTGGACCAGGCCATGACCCGGGTCTTCACCGAATCCGGTGTGGTCGGCCTGGACGGGCACTCCGACTACGGCAACGCCCTGGCCGGCTTCGCGCGGCGCTATCCCGAGGTCGTCACCTCACGCACCTCGCTGCTGGTCCTCGGTGACGGGCGCACCAACTATCGCGACCCCGAACTGGACACGCTGCGCACCCTGGCCGCCACCGCCAAACACGCGCACTGGCTCAACCCCGAACCACGTTCCCAGTGGGGCTCCGGGGATTCGGCCACCGACAAATACGAGCAGGTCATCGAGATGCACGAGTGCCGCTCGGCCCGCCAGCTCACCGAGGTGGTCTCGCGGCTGCTGCCGGTCTGAACCTCGATCATCAGCCTTCGTTAAGCGAACTTTTGGCGGCAGGGCTCATGATCCGCATTCATGGTGAAGAGATCGCCGGATGTCGGCGTGGCGGGGAACACACGGGGTGTGGGGCGAGCGAACAGCGCGCGGCAGCAGGTGTGCCGTGCTCAGCGGTGAGGGGGAGTCCGCGGCGGAGGCGGCCCGGCTGGCCGACCTGGCGGCCATGCGGCTGCTCGACCAACCGGGTGACGCGGAAAGATATCTGCGGCAAGCGATTTCGTGCGGTTCCGGCACCCTGACCGACGAGCACCTGGCCCGCCTGAGCTCGCAGCTGGTCATGGTGATGTCCGGACAACGCGGACGCGAGACCGAACTCGCCGAAGCCGCGCAGCAGGCGGCGGCCCGCTGGGCGGGCATCTCCGAACCCGACACGGTGCACCTGGGCCTCGTCGCCGCGCGCGCCCTGCATCGGGCCGGACGGCACAGCGAGGCCGTCGCGGCATTCGCCGCGCCCCTCGCCGCGCACACGACGCCCTATCCGCCGCTGGAGATGGCCCTGGTCTTCGGCCAGTACGGTCGCTCACTGAAACTGCTGGGCCGATACCGTGCGGCCGCCCAGCAGTTCCTCGACGGAGCGCGACTGATCGCCACCGACCCGGCCCACCGGGAACTGTGCGCCGAACTCACCTGGTCGGCGGCCTCCGCCCTGGACTCCTGCGACGCCGACGACCAAGCCCGCGATACCTACCTGCGCGCGGCCCGCCTGTGGGAAGAACTCGGCCAGATCAGCAAACGGGCCCGCTGCGTCCGCTCGGCTGCCTGGCTGGAGTTCTGGAGCGACCCCGCCCAACCCGGCGGACCTGCGGCGATGCGTGAATTGCTGACCGAACTCGAATACCTCGAGCGCACCGCCCCCTCGGCCGTGGTGCGAATCGAACTCGCGAACACGCGCCGACAGCTGGCCGACATGCAGGAGTCGTAGCCCGCGCGGCCGAAGCGGCTGCTCGAGCGGCCGCTAAGCTCGGCACTCATGCAACAGACACGGCGGCGCAAGCTCGGGGTGATGGGCGGGACCTTCGACCCCGTTCACCACGGCCACCTCGTCGCCGCCAGCGAAGTCCAGCACCGATTCGACCTGGACGAGGTCGTCTTCGTGCCGACCGGGCAGCCGTGGCAGAAAGCCGATCGGCAGGTCAGCCCGGCCGAGGACCGCTACCTGATGACGGTCATCGCTACCGCCTCCAACCCGCGCTTCTCGGTCAGCCGCGCCGACATCGACCGCGGCAAGGTCACCTACACCGTGGACACGTTGCGCGAGATGCGCGCCCAGCACCCCGACGCCGAGCTGTACTTCATCACCGGTGCGGACGCACTGTCCAACATCCTCACATGGCAGGATTGGGCCGAACTGTTCGAACTGGCCAAGTTCGTCGGGGTGAGCAGGCCGGGGTACGAGCTGAACACCGATCATCTGACCGAACATCTGCGGGATCTTCCCGCCGACGCGGTCACCATGATCGAAATTCCCGCACTGGCGATCTCGTCCAGCGAATGCCGCCGCCGCGCCTCCGCGGGCCGACCGGTCTGGTATCTGGTCCCCGACGGCGTGGTGCAGTACATATCGAAGCGGAGCCTGTATGAGCCCGCGGAACGGAAGGTAGCCAAGTGACGGCATCGGTCGAAGCGGTTGAGATGGCGCAGGTCGCCGCGCGCGCGGCGGACGAGAAGCTGGCCGCCGACGTGGTGGTGCTCGACGTCTCCGAGCAGCTGGTGATCACCGACTGCTTCGTCATCGCCTCCGCGCCGAACGAGCGGCAGGTCAACGCGATCGTCGACAACATCGAGGAGAAGCTGCGCGAAGCCGGGCACAAGCCGGTGCGCCGTGAGGGCACCCGCGAAGGCCGGTGGGCACTGCTCGACTATGTCGACGTGGTCGTGCACGTCCAGCACAACGACGAGCGCAATTACTATGCGCTGGAACGGCTGTGGAAGGACTGTCCGGTGGTCGAGGTGCCCGGCATCGGTGATCCCCGGGCCAACGGTGCGGCAGAGGCGGACGCAGAGGCGTGAGTCGGGCATGGAGACAAGCCGGTGTGCGCACACTGATCCTGTTGCGGCACGGGCAGACCGAATGGAACGCCGCCGACCGGATGCAAGGGCAGATCGACACCGATCTCACCGAACTCGGGCGTAGGCAGGCCAAGGAAGCCGCACGGGAGCTGGTGTCGCGCAACGCGATCGCCATCGTCTCCTCCGATCTGCGGCGCGCACACGACACCGCGCTCGCGCTGGCCGAACACACCGACGTACCGGTGGAACTGGACCCGCGGCTGCGCGAAACCCACCTCGGCGACTGGGAGGGCCTGACCCACCTCGAAGTCGACGCCGACTACCCCGGCGCGCGCGTGACCTGGCGTTTGGATGCCTCGTACCGGCCGCCGAACGGGGAGAGCAAGCTCGAGGTCGGCGCGCGGTCGCTGCCCGTGGTACGGGAATTGTTCTCCGAGCGACAGGATTGGCCCGGCCGGACTATCATCCTGGTGGCGCACGGCGGGCTGATCGCCGCCCTGACGGCCGCGCTGCTCGACTTGCCGCCACAGAACTGGCCCGCCCTCGGCGGACTGGCCAACACCAGCTGGGTGCAACTGAGCAGCCACGGTCCAGGCATCGAACAGCCCGGGTGGCGTCTCGATGTGTGGAACGCAGCGGCGAAGGTAGCTCCCGATGTCCTCTGAAGAGCCGATCAAGTCGGTACCGGACGAGTTGTTCAAGAAGGTCACGGCCAAGGCTGAGCGACAACTCCCCGACGCCCTGTTCGGACCGGCGCCCGCGCCGAAACGGGCCAAGAAATCCGACGCCGAGGAACCGATCAAATCGGTACCCGACGAGTTGTTCAAACGCGTCACCGCCCGGGCGGAACGGCAGCTGCCGGATGCGCTGTTCGGACCGGTGCCGGTGCCGAAGGACAACGGAGCGGTCGCGGGGCAGGACAGTTCGGCGGACGATGCGGCGGTGTCCGTCCGGGGGGCCGAGTCGGTCGATGACGTGAGTGCGGCCGCGGTGCCTGATGCGGATCTCGCTGCTGCGGCAGCGGATACGGTCGTCCCCGCGACTGCTGGCAGCGCGGTCGGGGAGGCGCCCGATGTGTCGGCTACCGCAAGCGCGGTGGTTGCGAGCGACGGCGTGTCGACGAATGCCGGTGCGGCCGTGGGCGATACCAGCGGGGCCGGTGCGACTGCCGAATCCGCGGTCGCATCCACCGGCTCCGCGAGTGGTGCCGGATCGGTAGCCGCGGTGAGCGGTTCGACGGAGAGCGCGGCCGGGTCCGTCGGATCGTCGGCCGGGTCCGAAGCAGTGGCTACCAGTTCCGACGCTGCCTCGATCGCCGATACTTCGAGTGCGTCGGCTTCCGGTGCCGGTGCATCGGCCGCTGCCAACTCTGATGACCTGGCTACATCAACTGTTGCCGGTTCCGGGGCGAATGCGTCGACCACCACCGACAGCTCGAGTGTGGCTGCCTCGACTGCTGCTGGAGCTGATCCGGCCGCCTCGAGCTCCGCTGGTCCTGGCGCGGTTGCCTCGACCGCTGATGCGGCTTCGGACGCGGTTGTCTCGACAGGTGCCGGTTTCGACTCGGCTGCGCTGAACGCCGCCACTCCGGATGCGGCTGTAACGACGGCGGAGGCTCCTGGTGAGGCTGCCTCCGCCGCTGGTGCTTCGACCGCCGGAGCTGCGACAGCCGCATCCGGGGACCCTGGCTCGACGGTCGAGTCGTCTACTGCCGCAACCGAAGTCGCTGGTTCCGCCGCGGACGGAGGCGGTTCGGAAACCGGGCTCGTCGCCCCCGCCGAATCCGAGCCCGCCGCGCCGAATGGCGCTCCCGTCGTCCCCGACACCCGGGTCGCGGCCACCGAACCCGGCGACTCACCCCAGGTCGTTGCCGACTCCCCGGTCGCACCTGCCGCCGACACGACGGTCGTGTCGGCGCAGTCGAAGCGCCCGGTACTGCTGGTGGTGGCCGATTCGCTGGCGTACTTCGGTCCGAAGGGCGGATTGCCCGCCGACGATCCGCGGATCTGGCCCAATCTCGTTGCCGCCGAACTCGACTGGGATGTCGAGCTGGTCGGGCGGATCGGCTGGACCTGCCGCGACGCCTACTGGGCGTTGATCGGCGACCCGCGGATCTGGGCCGCTGTACCCAACGCGGGCGCGGTGGTGTTCGCGGTCGGCGGTATGGACAGTCTCCCGTCCCCGCTGCCCACCGCGCTGCGCGAGCAGATCCGCTATATCCGCCCGCCGCGCCTGCGCCGCATGGTGCGATCGGCCTACAACGGACTCCAGCCCATCCTGTCGAAACTCGGTCGGAGGCTGGCTCTGCCACCACGGGTCAGCGTCGACTATTTGGAGCAATCCCGCGAAGCGCTGGCTCAGCTGCGCCCCGATCTGCCGTTCGTCGGCGTGCTCCCGTCGGTGCACAACTGTGCCGCCTACGGTCGCGTGCATCGCGGACGTCCGCGCCTGGTGAAGGCATTGCGGGCGTGGTCGGCGCGGACCTCGGTGCCGCTGGTCGACCTCGGTGAGGCGGTGCGCGAGAACATCTTCTCCGAGGACGCCAACCCGGACGGAATCCACTGGGGCTGGGCCGGGCACACGGCCGTGGCCACCGCGATGGTGAAGACCTTGCAGGAGGTTCGGTAGTTGGCCGTCGTGGTCGTCACCGATTCGTCCGCAAGCCTGCCTGCCGAACTCACCGCCGAGCTGGACATCGACGTGGTCCCGCTGCACGTCCTGGTCGGGGACCGGGCGGTGCGGGAAGGCGTGGACGAGATCGACATCGACTACAGCGCCGACACGGTGACGACTTCCGCGCCCGCCCCCGGTGAACTGCGTGCGGTGTACGAGGCGGCGCTGGACCGCAGCGGCGGCGACGGTGTTGTCGCCGTGCACATCTCACGTCAGCTGTCCGGTACCTGGGAGGCCGGTCGGCAAGCCGTCCGGGATATGGATGCCGCCGATCGGATCCGCCTGGTCGACTCGCTCGGTGCCGGATTGGCCACCGGGCTGCCCGCGCTCGCGGCGGCCCGTCGGGCGCGCGACGGTGCGGCACTGGATGTCGTCTACGACACCGCGGTCGCCGCGTCCAGCCGGGCTCGCACCTTCATTCTCGTCAACCGCACCGAACAGTTGCGGCGCGGCGGCCGATTGAGCAGCGCGGCCGCGTTCTTCGGCAGCGAACTGGTCACGAAACCGCTGTTGCAGATCGTCGGCGGCAAGCTGGAACTGCGTGAGAAGGTACGCACCCGGTCCAAGGCGTACGCGAAGCTCGTCGCGGCCGCGGTGGACGCGGCGGGCGAGGACGGCGTCGCGGTCGCCGTGCAGCATCTCGCGGCCGCCGAGGCCGCGGAAACCCTTGCCGCGCAACTGCGTGCGACCGTACCGGGAATCCGGGAGCTCATCGTTGCCGAATTCGGCCCCGCGCTCGGCGTGCACCTCGGCGCGGGCGCGGTCGGCGTGCTCGTTGTGCCCGGCGGCTGCGGTTGATCCGGGCGCGGCTGGCGCTGGATTCCGGCGGCGGCCTTTAGGATTCGCGGGTGACCGGATACGACGAGTTCGACCACCTCGACACTTCGACCCTGCCGCCACGTCAGCACCAGATCCTGGCCACCATCCGGGACTGGGTGCAGCGGCACGGCTACGCGCCGAACACCCGCGAAATCGGTGACGCGGTGGGCCTGCGGTCGGCGTCCACGGTCTCCAAGCATCTGAAGAGCCTGGAGGAGCGGGGTTTTCTGCGCCGCAGCGCCGCCCTGTCCCGCCCGATCGACGTGCGCATGTTCCTGCGGGCTGCCCCCGACCGCGGCGAATCCGGTGATTCCGTGGCGGTTCCGGTGCTCGGCGACATCGCCGCCGGCACACCGATCCTCGCCGAGGAACACGCCGACGACACTTTGACGCTCCCGCGGGACCTCGTCGGGCGCGGCGCCGTTTTCGGGTTGCGGGTGCGTGGCGATTCCATGGTCGACGCCGCGATCTGCGACGGCGACATCGTGGTGATCCGGCAGCAGCACGAGGCTCATTCCGGCGAGATCGTGGCCGCCATGATCGATGGCGAGGCCACCGTCAAGGTTTACCGCCGCCGCAACGGTCACGTCTATCTGGAGCCGCGCAACCCGGCCTACGACGTCATCGACGGGGACGCGGCGGTCGTGCTCGGAAAAGTTGTCTCGGTCATGCGCCGCGTCTGACGACACACCGCGCCGAACGGCCGCCCGGCGACTTCTCCACAACCACCGATTCATCCCCAGGCGCACCGTAATCCCAGTTCGCGCCGACCTTCGGCGCCGCACTCCCTGGGTACCGTCGCGCCCATGCCCCGATCTGACGAACGCGAAAGAATCCGCCGCCGCCTCGGCGCACTCACCGCCCGCGTAGCCGCCAGCCGCTCCGCCGGCCTGCCGACCCATGCCACCCGCTGCGGCAACCGCTACCTCCGCCCGGCAGCCTCCCCACCGCCCGACTCGACCGTGCCCCCGAGCATCCGCGCCACCGAACATCCTCGGCAACACCGAAGCCCGGTCCATCGAGCCGGCTCCGCCGATCCGCGCAGCGTCCACCGGCGGAGCCGACCGGCGGAGGACCGACACGAGAACAGTGCCCCGAAAAGCAACACCGAACACACGGTGCCGCTCACTCTCCTCGGCGGATCTGCGGCGAGCTCGACAGGACGAGGCACGACCGCGGCGTCCTCTGTGCGGTCCAGCGATGCCGATTCCCGAGATGCGGCGGGGAGTACCGCCAACCGCGCGGGCGGCGACACTACTGCTCAGGTCGATGCGCTCGACCGCTTGCCCGAAGGCTCCACCGAAAGCCGAGACACCGCCGACTCGCCCGGTTGCTCCGTGTGCCGGGACGGCGATGGCGCTGCACCGCGCGGAGATTCCGAAGGATCTCGCGATGTGGACGAATCGACCGTGCCCATCGCCCGGCAACGAGGCGTCGGGGTTTCGCGCGCTCGCGCGGATGCCGATTGCCACGGGACAGAACAGGCGGCAGCCGCGGTCGGTGAGGGTACGCGCGGTGGCGGCGGCTCGTCCGGAGCCGGTATGCGCGGTGGCGGTGTCGCTGCGTTGTGTGGGGAAGGCGCATGTGGTGGCCGTGGTGGGTGTTGTGGTGCCAGGGGTTTGTGTGGTGAGGGTGCGTGTGGTGGTGGTTCGGGCAGTAGGGGTGAGGCTGCGTGTTGTGGCGGTTCGGGCAGTAGTGGTGAGCGTCGTGGTCCCGAGAATTTGTGTGTAGGTGGTGTTCGCGATGGTGGTGCAGGGGGCTTGCGGGGACGCAGTACACGTGACGGCGGTGCGGGTGGTGTACGCGGAGTCGACCGTGTACGCAGTCGGAGTGCCGATGGAGCGCGAGCTGAACTGGGCGTCGGGTTGCGCGATGTCGGTGCGCAGGATGAAGGCGCCGTCGATTGGCGTGCGGACAGTGCTCGTGATGAAGGTGTCGTCGGTTGGAGTGGCGGCAGTGCGCAGGAGGGAGAGGCTGTCGGTCGGAGCGGACCTGTTGGGCGGGGCGGCGGCGTGCGGCAGCGGAACGCTGGTGGGCGGAGTGGATCCGGGATGCGGCGTCGAGTGGTCGGCGACCCGGCCGATGATGCGGGCTCATGGGATCTGGATGAGATCCCGGAGGACGAGACGGCGGATGACGTCGGCGCAGTGGTCGAGCCGGGGTGGCTGCGGGAGCGGCGGCAGCGGCCGAGCGCGTGGGATCGGTTCGTACCGGAGCGATTCCACGGTATCCGGCTGGATCCGGGTCGCCGGGGTGCACTGACCCTCCTCGGCATCGGACTCCTCGCGATCGTCGTCGCGGCAGGGGTGTTCCTCCTGGAACGTCCTGTCACGCAACCGGTTCCACCGTTGCCGGTCCTGCGCACGGCGGCACCCGCTCTCGTCCCCGCTGCCGATCGGCCGAATGCCGTGCCGCCGACCCCGACCCCGGAACTCGTGGTGAGCGTGGTCGGGTTGGTGCACCGTCCAGGTCTCGTCCACCTGCCCACCGGCTCCCGGGTCGCCGACGCACTCGCCGCCGCCGGTGGCCCCACCCCCGATGCCGACCTCACCGGCCTCAACCTGGCCCAGCGCCTCACCGACAGCGACCAGGTCATGGTCGGCCCCGCCCACGCCCGCACCCCCGGCACGCCGCAACTGGGCAGCGGCACGCTCAGCGCCACCGACCGCACCCCCACCGCCGCCTCCACCTCGACTCGCCTGAACCTCAACACCGCCACCGCATCCGACCTCGAATCCCTCCCGGGCGTGGGGCCCGTCACCGCCCGCGCCATCATCCACTGGCGCACCGCCAACGGTCCCTTCACCGACGTGGCCCAACTGGCCGAAGTAGACGGCATCGGCCCTGCCCGCCTGGCCCGCCTCCGCGACCTGGTGCAGATATGAGCCCCGCCGCCGGAATGCCTGCCGCCCGAATGCCCGCTGCCGGAATGCCTGCTGCCGGAATGCCCCGCCGCAGGGAGCTTCGAGATGGCTACTGGTCTCGGGCCCTATTGCCCTGCGGTGCAGGCGGTTCGAGCGATGAAGGGGGGAGGTGTCGTGGGAGGTGAGGAGAGAGTGGGCGACGTAGTGAGGGATGCAGCCGAAGAGCGGGCGGTGCTGGATGGGCGGCTGTTGCCTGCGGCGCTGGGGTGTTGGGGAGCGACGGTTGCGGTGTTGGTGGTGGGCTGGTCGATGGGCTTGGTGCTGGCGGCGGGGCTCGGGGTGGTGGGAGTCGGGGTCTGGCGGTGGGCCCGCGGGCGCGAGAGGTGGCGCGGGGTGGCCTGGGTGGTGTTGGCCACGGTGGGGTTGGGAGTCGGGTTCGCGGTGGCGACGGCGTGGCGGGTGCAATGGGTGCAGGTGCATCCGTTGCGGGATGCGGTCGGGTCGACGGTGCGGGTGGTGATCGTCCCGGCGGATGATCCGAAGGTGATGCGGGGGAGTGCGTTCGGTGGTGGTGAGCGGTGGTTGGTGCGCGGGGAGGTGCGGGAGTTCGAGCGGTCGCGCATGGTGATGCGGGCCGGTGGGGCTGTGGTGGTCGTCGCGTCGGGTGCGGAGTGGGGGCGGGTGGTGCCAGGGCAGGCGGTGCAGCTGCGGGCGCGGGTAGAGGCGCCGTGGCGGCGAGATCTCACCGTTGTCTCGTTGCGGGCGACGGGGCCGCCCGAGACAGTCGGGGAGCTGCCGTGGTGGCAGCGGATAGCCAAATCGGTGCGTGGACACTTCGCGGATGCCGCGGGGCGGGCGCTGGCGGATGACGCGGCCGGTTTGCTGCCCGCACTGGTGCTGGGGGACACGTCGCGGCTGCCCGCCCCGGTCCGCGAGGACTTCGAGATCGCCGGGTTGCAGCATCTGTGCGTCGTGAGCGGCGCGAACTTCACGATCCTGCTGTCGGTGGTGCTGTTCCTGGCTCGAGTGCTGACCCTGGGGCCACGGGTGGGCGCGGCGGTCGCGGCGGTCGCGCTGGCTCTGTTCGTGGTGATCGCGCGGCCGGATCCGAGCGTTTTGCGCGCCGCGGCGATGGGCGCGATCACCCTGCTGGCCTTGGTCACCGGACGACGCAAGCAAGCACTGCCCGCGCTCTGCGCGGCCGTGATCGGCTTGCTGGCGATATGGCCGGAACTGGCGGTACAACCAGGTTTCGCGCTGTCGGTGGTGGCCACCGGCGGCCTGATCCTGTTGGCGCCCAGCTGGGCCGACTGGTTGCGAGCGAAGGGCTGGTGGCGGCTCCCGGCCGAGATCGTCGCGGTGTCGGCGGGCGCGTTCGTGGTGACCGTGCCGATCATGGTCGCGCTGACCGGCCGCATAAGTGTGCTCGCGGTACTCGCGAATGTGCTTGTCGCACCGGTGATCGCGCCGATCACGGTGATCGGCGCGGCAGGCGCGGCATCGGCGTGGGTCTGGCCGGCCCTGGCGGAATTGGTGCTGCGCACCACCGCGCCGCCGCTGTGGTGGCTGCTCACCGTCGCCGAACGCACCGCGGCCCTGCCGGGCGCATCGATTGCGGTACCGGGTGGGGTGGCCGGCGGTCTGGTCGCCGCGGCATTGGTCGCGATCCTGGTGTGGGCCTTTCGATCCGCCCTGGTGCGCCGCACCTCGGCGGCGGTCCTGCTCGGCGTGGCCGCGGTCCTCGTGCCACTGCGGATCTGGCATCCCGGCTGGCCGCCGGAGGACTGGGTCCTCGCAGTCTGCGACGTCGGTCAAGGTGACGGCCTGGCCCTCTCCCTCGGCAACCACCACGCCGTGGTGATCGATGTGGGCCCGGACCCCCGCCCGATCCGCACCTGCCTGAACCGCCTCCGCATCACCCACGTCCCCTTGCTCGTCCTGACCCACCCGCACTCCGACCACATAGGCGGCCTCCCCGGCGCCCTCCAAGACCGCACAGTCGCAACCCTCGCCACCGGCCCCTACGAACTGCCCCCGGCCCACACCGACCCGCCTGGACAACCCTGCCCAGCCGATGTCCGCCAACCGCTGGCAGCGCACGGTGTCGGGCCGGCGAGCACTGGTGCCCGGGTTCGCAGGGTGGAGCTCGCGAGTCCGGGCGGTTCAGGAGATTCGTGCGATTCGGCCTGGGTGACGTCGAATTCGACTGCGGGCAGGGCTGACTCGTATCGACGCGCGCCTGTTGTCAGCGCCGCCGGGATTGCCGAGACCGCGCGGCGGTCGGGGATAACCACGCTGGAACTGACTGCTGGGCTCGTTTTCGACTGGGGTGCGGTGAAAGTGGAGGTGCTGGCACCTGCCGCACGGGCGGCCGCCCCGGATCTGGACCCGGATGCGGCCAACGACCGGTCGGTGGTGCTCGCGGCGACCACTTCGGCCGGTCGCATACTGCTGACCGGGGATATCGAAGCACCGGCGCAGCGGTGGCTGCTCGCCTCCGGCGCGAATCTGCGTGCCGACATTCTCAAGGTTCCGCATCACGGATCACGAACCACCACACGGGAATTCCTCACCGCGACCCGCCCGCGGCTGGCCTTGATCAGTGCGGGCACCGACAACACCTTCGGCCACCCGCATCCGGGGATCCTCGCGGAACTGTCGGCGTTGGGCGCCGCGGTCGCCCGCACCGATCGGCAGGGCGACATCGTTGTCGGCCCGGGCCCGGATCTGCGCATTGTCACGACCGGAGCGCGGAGGAGGTAGACGACATTCTGTGCTCCGGCGGTTTCCTGCGCGCGGCCCGAACGGAACTCGCTTTCGGCGATGTCGAGGAGATGCTGCTCGATCTGTTTCGCGACACCCGCCTGGTCGACGGCGGGCAGGGGTGCGACCGAGCAGGGGTGTCGGTGCGGGACCGTAGGATCTCCGATGTGAGCCAGCGCAGCGAGCGATCGAGCCGAACCCCGCGATCCGACCGGGTGGTGGGGCGATGAGTGAGCGGCCCGCACCGGTCCAGTTGGTGCTCGGTGACGAGGAACTGCTCATCGAGCGGGCGGTCGCGGAGATCACCCGTCAAGTGCGGGCGGACGCGCCGGATCCGGACGCGGTGCCGGTGGACCGCCTGCGCGCCGGTGATGCGAGCACCGCCGAACTGGCGGAACTGCTGAGTCCTTCGCTGTTCGCCGAGGATCGGGTGATCGTCCTGGAATCGGCCGCGGAGGCGGGCAAGGATGCGGTCGCGGTGATCACCGAGGCCGCCGCGGATCCGCCGGAGGGTGTGGTGCTGGTGGTTCTGCATTCCGGCGGCGGCCGGGCCAAGGCGCTGGCGCCCGCCTTGCAGAAGGCGGGCGCGGTGGTGCACAACTGCGCGAAGCTGACCAAGGCCGCCGAGCGGGTCGAATTCGTACGCGCGGAATTCCGGACGGCCGGAATCCGGGTATCGGGCGACGTCGTGCAGGTCATGATCGAATCGGTCGGTTCCGAACTGCGGGAACTGGCTGCTGCCTGCTCGCAGCTGGTCGCCGACACCGGCGGCAAGATCGACGTGGCCGCGGTCCGCCGCTACTACTCCGGCAAGGCCGAGATCTCCGGTTTCGATGTCGCCGAGCTGGCCGTGTCCGGCGATCGCCCGGCGGCGATGGAGGCGCTGCGCTGGGCGAATGATCGTGGTGTTCCGCACGTGCTGCTGGCCGACGCGCTCGCCGATTCGGTGCACACCATTGCGCGGGTCGGTTCGGCGGGCCGGGGCGATCCGTTCAAACTCGCGCAGTCGCTGGGCATGCCGCCGTGGAAGGTGAAGAAGGCGCAGGCGCAGGCGCGCAATTGGACGCCGGCCACCATCGGATCCGCACTCCAGATCGTGGCCACCCTGAACGCGGATGTGAAAGGCGGCGCCGCCGATTCGAGCTATGCGCTCGAACATGCGCTCACCCGCATCCTGGATCTGTACGCGGCGGGCTGACCTGCGTCAACGCCCGCACGAGACCATCATCACGTGGGCAAATATTCAGCTATCGGGCAGTGTGGACGGGTGGCTATGGACGAATACGCGAGACCACAATCCGAATTCGATGACTCCGAGCGTGCCGGTTACCGGCACGCTCGCCGTTTGTCCGCCCGACGACGCGGCACGCATCGAGGTCGAGGCGTCACCAAGGCGCTGGCGGCCACGCTCTCGGCGGTGGTGCTCGGTGGCACCGCGGTCGGCTGGGCCACCGAGAGCAGTTTCGACAACGGCTTCGGCCGCTCCGATGCCATCGGCGACGGACCGCGCTCACTCGACGGCGCGATGAACATCCTGCTGATCGGCTTGGACAGCCGCAAGGATCTCGACGGCAACGATCTGCCCCGGCACCTGCTGGACAAGTTGCACGCCGGTGACGGCCAGGAAGGCGGCTACAACGCCAATACCCTGATCCTGGTGCATGTCCCGGCCGACATGAAGAAGATCACCGCGGTCTCGATTCCCCGCGACGACTACGTGGCTGTGTCCGGGATCCCCGGCTATCCCAAGGTCAAGATCAAGGAAGCCTACGGCCTGAAGAAGGCCGCGGTGGAGAACCAGCTGGCCGCCGAGGGCATGACCGACCCGAAGGCCCTGGAGTTCGCCAGCCGGGAAGCGGGCCGCGCGTCGGTCGTCAGCGCCGTGCGTGATCTGACGGGCGTCCCGATCGACCGGTTCGCCGAGGTGAGCCTGGCCGGGTTCTACGACCTGGCGGATGCGCTCGGTGGCGTGGAGGTCTGTTTGAAACAGCCGGTCCAGGATCTCGAGTACTCGGGCGCGAACTTCCCGGCGGGCCGACAGCGCCTGAATCCGGAGCAGTCGCTGGCCTTCGTCCGGCAGCGCCACGGCCTGGACAACGGAGACCTGGATCGCACGCACCGTCAGCAGGCCTTCCTGACCTCGGTGGCACTGGATCTGCAACGGTCGGGCACGTTCACCGATGTGGGCAAGCTGTCGGCGCTGATGGATGCCGCGCACCGTGATGTCGTGCTCTCACAGGGCTGGAACGTGACCGATTTCCTGCGCACCGTCGGGGCGGCCGGGAGCCCGGCGGTCCAGTTCCGCACCCTGCCGATCCTGCGGTACGACGTGGTGGACGGCCAGGATGTGAATGTCGTCGACCCGGCCGCGATCCGCCGCGAGGTCGCCGCCGCGTTCCGAGACACCCCCGCCGCCCGGTCCGCGCCGACCGGCACGGTCGACGTGGTCAATTCCGGTGCGGCCGACGGTGCGGCCGCGACCCTGTCCGACGACCTACTCGCGCGCGGCTACGCGAAAGGCACCGTCGGCAACGGCCCGGCCCTGACCGCGACATCCACGATCCAGTACGCCCCGGGCGCCGAAGCGGAAGCCGAGCAGCTGGCCGCCGTCCTGGGTCTACCGATCGCCGAATCCGCCTCGGTGGCCGCCGGTCACCTGAAGGTCGTGCTGGGCACCGACTTCCGTGCGACGACACAGGCTCCGGCCGCGACGAGCACGGCTCCGGATGTCGGCAAACCGGTAGACACCAGCATTGCGGGCGACGCCATCCCCTGTGTGAACTGACCCCTACTCGCCGGCGACGGCGGCGAAGATCGAATCCTCCTCGTCGTCGGATTCGTCGTAGCGGCCTTCCCACTCGTCGTAGGCCGGGACTTCCTCGTCTCGGGTGACGATCCACTCCAGCGACTGGACACCGTCCTCATCGGGCACCAGGACATTTTCGATCTTGATCCCGATCCCGAGTACCTCGGCGGCTCGAATCACCTCCGGCAGATCCTCGGCCCTGACCACAGTCTGATTCGCGTACACGGTAACCATGCGCGGAATGGTAGCGGCACCGACCGACAGCTCGGCAACTATCCGGTGAACTGCCTGTACGGGGCCCGGGCACGACAAAAGCCGCCGTGGTCGTCAAAGCCACGGCGGCTGCGTCTACTAGCGGAAGATCAGAGCTTGTTCAGCGCCAGCGCCAGCGCCGACTTCTTGTTGGCGGCCTGGTTGGCGTGGATGACACCCTTGGAGGCGGCCTTGTCCAGCTTCTTGCTGGCGGCCTGCAGACGCACGGTGGCGGCGTCCTTGTCGCCGGAGGCAGCGGCCTCGCGGAAGCTGCGGATCGCGGTGCGCAGGGCGGACTTGACCGACTGGTTGCGCTTGCGAGCAGCCTCGTTGGTACGGATCCGCTTCATCTGGGACTTGATGTTGGCCACGCCTGTTTCCTCGTGTTCCTTCGCTGGGGGTCTGTGCTGGACAGAATCTGTAAAAGCAAGTCGTTCGCGTGCGACATACCCGGAGTTTTCCGGTCAGGCAACGCCGAAGATCAAGGGTACCAGTCACCCTCCAGGGCACGAAATCGGCGCTCGATCTCCCGGGAATCGTAGCGGTCGAGCGGTAAGTTCAGCCGAGAACGTCCCGCCTCCCGGCGCGGCCGTGGCTCGATGTTTCCAGCGGTATCTCGTCCCCAGTGACCGGCGGAAGGTGAGAGATGTCTGACGAGGAACGGGAAGTTGTGATCGAGGAGGTCGTCGAATCCGGCGGCGGGCCCGGACAGATCTATCCGCAGGTCCCGGAAGGGTTTGTGGAGATCCCGGAGGGCAAGAAGTTCGCGGCCGAGACACTGGGCACCTTCATCCTGGTGATCGGCGGCGTCGGCACCGCGGTGCTGGCGGGGGAGCGGGTCGGCGCGCTCGGCGTGGCGCTGGCCTTCGGCCTGACGCTGAT
This sequence comes from Nocardia sp. NPDC127579, assembly GCF_042672005.1. NCBI lineage: Bacteria > Bacillati > Actinomycetota > Actinomycetes > Mycobacteriales > Nocardiaceae > Nocardia > Nocardia sp. NPDC127579. Next base: position 196,337 of record NZ_JBHXVZ010000004.1, read on the forward strand.
GTTCCTGGTGTACGCGATCGGCCCGATCTCGGGCTGCCACGTCAATCCGGCGGTCACGCTGGGCCAGCTGCTGATGGGCCGGATGTCCACCCGTAGCGCGGTCGGGTACTGGATCGCCCAGGTGGTCGGCGGTCTGCTGGCCGGCCTGGTGCTGTTCGCGCTCGCGAAGAATCTGCCGTCCTACGACCGCGGCATCAACGGCCTCGGCGCGAACGGCTGGGGCGCGCACAGCCCGTCCGCGCAGACCGGCCCGCTCGGCGAGATCGTGGTGCAGAACGGGTACGGCATGGCCTCGATGATCATCATCGAGGTGATGTTGACCGCGCTGCTGGTCTTCGTGGTGCTGGCCTCCACCGACCAGATCTCCGACGCGCCGCTGGCCGGTCTGTCGATCGGTGTCACCCTGGCCGTCATCCACCTGATCTCGATTCCGGTCGACAACACCTCGGTGAACCCGGCGCGCAGCCTCGCGGTCGCCTGGTACCAGGACGGTGCGCCCGGTCAGGTGTGGGCGTTCATCGTGTTCCCGCTGATCGGCGGTGTGCTCGGAGCGCTGGTGTACGCGATGATCTTCGGTCGCGGCACCCGCGAGACGGTGGTCTAGCACGAGGATCGTCGACCCCGATCCGGCTGCCGGATCGGGGTCGATTCGCGTCAGCTCCAGTGGTATTCGATGACGAGCCGGTGGGCGACCAGGTCGAACATCTTGCGCGGCACGATCGCCCCCTCGCGGCGGATGCCGGCCTCCGGCACGTCGAGCACTCGATCCAGCCGGACCCAGCTGGGCCGCCCTTCGTGATCCCAGCTGCCGCTGCCGATCCCGACCCAGTTGTGGTCGTCGGCGCGTTCGGCGTTGGAGGACAGCATCAGCCCGAGCAGGGTGTCGCGGTCGCGTCCGACCACGAGTACCGGCCGATCCTTGCCGTTGTTCGGGTCTTCCTCGTAAGGCACCCAGGTCCAGACGATTTCGCCGGGATCGGCGCGACCGTCCAGCTGCGGGCTGTAGACCACCTGGCGGGCGCGGTGCGCGGTCGGCACGGGCGTGGACGCGGCGGGCCGCACGGCGATCTCGGGGTCGCGGCGTCCCTTCCGTCTGCTGATCTTCGGGCCCTGCGCTTTGGCGATGAGGCCGAGTTGCTTGCCGATCGTGTTCCAAGTGCGGGCCATTCATGGATGGTAACGGCGGGGCACGGTCTTCTCATCCGCGTGGATTGTCTTGGGTTGCCGCAGAATTGCCTGAGGGTGCAAATATTTTCGTTGAGATGTCACACGAATCAGCTTGGTACCGAACGTATTTCAGCTGTGAAACACCGTTGACTTGGGTCGACGTACGGCGCATCCTGGTACGCAATTCTCGTTATGTCGGAGAGATGTAATGCAAAAAATTGCGTATAGGAACGGCACATCATGACCAACCCAACTTCGACCATCGCCGTGCGCCCCATCCGAGTCCTCGGAAACTGGGCGCTCGGCCTGATCGCCGCGACGCTCGCCCTGACCTTCCTGGTCACGATCACCGACGCGATCGCGTTGGCGGACTTCGAAAATCAGTGGGCGCGACCGCAAGTACGCGGCGACGACCTCCAGGAATGGCAGTCCAATGTCGCACTGGCGGGCATGCAGTGGCTGGCACTGCTCGCCGCTGCGATCGTCTTCACCGCCTGGCTGTGGCGGGCACGCCGCAATGCCGAGGCACTGTGCACGGCGCGTCATCATCTACCGATCGGCTGGGTGATCGGCGGATGGATCTGTCCCATCGTCAGCTTCTGGTTCCCCGCCTGGATCCTGACCGATGTGGTGCGCGCCAGCGACCCGCGGACCCCGCCGGATACCGCGGACCTGTCCCAGCGTCCGGTCGACGGGCTGGTCATCGGCTGGTGGCTGATGTTCATGCTCACGTGGGTGCTCGCGATCGTGGCCGCCCCGTTGAGCGCGCCCGAACTGCGATCACAAACCACCGACGAGTACTTCATGTACGCCAGCGCCCCGCGCGGCGGCTGGGGCCTGATCGCGGTGGAGTTTCTCCAGGACGTGGCACTGGCCGGGGCGGCGGCCTGCCTCGCCGCCGTCGTCCTGCGGGTAGGTCGATGGCAGCAGGAGCGGGCCGCCGCATAGTCGAACCGCTACCAGGGCACCGGGCCGTCGGCGGCGAAGAACCCGCCGGTCGGTCCGTCGGCGGGGACGGTGGCCAGCCGGACCAGGACGGCAGCGCCCTCGGCGACGGTCAGGAATCCGGTGTGGTCATTGCTGTCGGTGTCGACGTAGCCGGGCGCGACGGCGTTGACCAGGATCCCGTCCTTGCGAAACTCGTTGGCGTACTGGACGGTCAGCGCGGTGAGCGCGGATTTGGACGGGGTGTAGGCGGCCGAGGGCAGCAGTCCGGCGAAGGGGCCTTCGGGGTCGCTGAGCAGGGTGATCGAGGCCGCGTGGCTGGCGACGTTGACGATGCGCGGGGCGGGGGAGTGGCGCAGCAGCGGCAGCATCGCGTTGGTCACCGCGATCACGCCGAACACATTCGTCTCGAACACCGATCGGACCATGTCCAGGTCGACGGTGCTCGGCACCTGGTCGAACGCCCGGCTCGGGTCGACCTGGCCGGAGCCGGTGATCCCGGCATTGTTGATCAGCACATCGAGTTTGCCGAAGCGCTCGGTTATCTGCCGTGCGGCCGCAGCGATCGTCTCCGGGTCGGTGACGTCGAGGGTGACCGCGTGCGCGTCGCCGCCGCCGACGCGCAGGTCTGCCGCCGCCCGCTCGCCGCGCTCGGGATCCCGCGCACCGATCACGACCGTCATCCCCAGCGCCGCAAGCTGTTCGGCCGCGCCGCGCCCGATCCCCTTGTTGGCCCCGGTGATCAGTGCGATCTGCTGTGTACTCATGTCGTCCTCGCTGGTCGTCTGGAATGGGAACGACCATGAGATGCCGACGACCGACTTCCTGTGACAGGCCTGGCCTGTGGCGAACCCCACCCCGCTGACTCGCGGAACGGAAGCCGCGCCGACACGACGTGCGCCGATCGCGTCCGGATAAATGACATTGACCGCCTGCCACGGCGTTGCGACGATGGGCGAAAGACAGTCCGGGGGACGACATTGCGTACAACGGCAATCATCGGGACGATCGCAGCACTGCTCACCGTGACCGCTTGCGATCGGGAGCCTGCTTCACCGCAGTCCACGACATCGACGGTGACGACTACCGCTCGAGTGTCGACGGTCGATCCGAACTGGAAATCCAACGAGGCGACCGGTTCGGTGTCGGAGATTTTCGTGGCCGGGAACACGGTGTTGACACAACGACCGGACGCCGTGGTGGCGCTCGGTCGGGAATGGGGTCGTCCGCTGTGGCAGCGGGCCGATCGAAATCCGTATTCGGACACGCAGGTTCAGGTCAGCGGTTCGCTCGCTGTCCTCATCGACAGCGCCCCGGGGCAGGCCGGCCAGCTCGAATTCGAGGTCATCGACGTCGAGACCGGCCGAATGGTATGGCAGGGCAACGCATCTGGCGTCGACGTCTACGAGACGGCGATATACCTCAGAGACTGCGGCGAGACGTGTACGACAATGCGCCACGACATCCGTGATGGCAGGCCGACGTGGCCGAGATCGATTCCCGGTCATCTCGACTCCCGGCCGAGCGGCTTCGATTTCGGGCCGGCCCTGCCCGAAACCCCCTATCTCGCCTTCGCTCCGCCCTCGCCGCCGTTGTCGAGCACGGTGTGGACACGGCTCGAACCGAGCACCGGCGCAGTGCGTCCCGCCTATGCCGCGAACTACGGGTGGGGGGCGCTGAGTGTCGGCGACCTGCTGATCGTCCCCGATTTCGACCTCCATGTGGAAGACGGCGAATGCCCCTTGGCGCTCCAGGCATACGACGGCCACACCGGTTCGGTCCTTTACACCTCCACTCTCTACAGCGGGTTCCTCCCGAAGAACAATTGCGACGGGCGCCGCACCTGGCGCATGATCGACGGCGACGACGACTCCGGTACGCGCCTGCGAACTGTCACCGGATCACGCATGGCGGCCGTCGACGCCGCCGGCGCGGCCCAGCTGTTCGATCTCGTGACCGGAAGACCGGTCTGGCAATCCGGTATCCGCGGCACGCCATACGACGTCGACGACCGTTCCGTGGTCGTCGTCGAGCGAGGTGGTGTAGCCGGTTTCGCCCTGCTGGACGTCGAAACCGGCGAACACCAGCGGTCGGTGCCCTTGTCCGACCTCAGCCCTTCGCGGCTCGACCTGGTCGGCGACCGAGTCGTAGTCGATGGCACCTCCGGCGACGGCTCGTCGCGAGTGGATGTGTACGACCGTACGACCGGTCGCGTACTGGCCAGCTATCGAGGCCAACTGCTGGGAGCCGGGCCGGATTGGCTCGCGACGAAACACGGCGGCGTACTCGAGTTCCACCACACGTGAGCACATATCGGGAAACCGGTCGCCGATCCGGTACCGCGCACCGCTGGGATGAGAATGGGATGGCTTGCGACCTGCGGGCCGAGGCCCTGTAGCCGCATGGGATCATGGACACCGCCGAATCCCCCTTCCGACCAGGAGCCCCGTGCCTAGCTTCGCCGACACGACGTTCACCGATCCCGCCCGGATCCGGAACTTCTGCATTATCGCGCACATCGACCACGGCAAGTCGACGCTCGCCGATCGGATGCTGCAGCTCACCGGTGTGGTCGAGGAGCGGGCGATGCGTGCCCAGTATCTGGACCGGATGGATATCGAGCGTGAGCGCGGTATCACGATCAAGGCGCAGAATGTGCGGCTGCCGTGGAGTGTCGACGGCGAGGACTACGTCCTGCACATGATCGACACGCCGGGGCACGTCGACTTCACCTACGAGGTCTCGCGGGCGCTCGAGGCGTGTGAGGGTGCGATCCTGCTGGTCGACGCCGCCCAGGGTATCGAGGCGCAGACGCTGGCGAATCTATATCTGGCGATGGAACGCGACCTGGTGATCATCCCGGTGCTGAACAAGATCGACCTGCCCGCCGCCGACCCGGATCGCTACGCCGCCGAGATAGCCCACATCGTGGGCTGCGAACCCGAGGACGTGCTGCGCGTCTCGGGCAAGACCGGCGTCGGTGTCGCCGAGCTGCTGAACAAGGTGATCGCCGAGGTCCCCGCGCCGGTCGGTGACGCCGAGGCTCCGGCTCGCGCGCTGATCTTCGACTCGGTCTACGACACCTACCGCGGCGTGGTCACCTACGTGCGTGTGGTCGACGGCAAGCTCACCCCGCGCCAGAAGATCAAGATGATGTCCACCGGCGCCCAGCACGAACTGCTCGAGATCGGCATCGTCTCGCCCGAACCCAAGCCCACCCAGGGCCTCGGCGTCGGCGAGGTGGGATACCTGATCACCGGCGTGAAGGACGTGCGCCAGTCCAAGGTCGGTGACACCGTTACTTCCGCGCGCGACGGCGCGGTCGAGGCGCTGGCCGGTTATCAGGAACCGCGGCCGATGGTCTACTCCGGCCTGTACCCGGTGGACGGCTCCGATTACCCCGATCTGCGTGACGCGCTGGACAAACTCCAGCTCAACGACGCGGCCCTGACCTATGTGCCGGAGACCTCGGTGGCGCTGGGTTTCGGTTTCCGCTGTGGCTTCCTCGGCCTGCTGCACATGGAGATCACCCGCGAACGGTTGCAGCGCGAGTTCGGCCTCGACCTGATCTCCACCGCGCCCAACGTGATCTACCGGGTGGTGATGGAGGACGGCGCCGAGCACATCGTCACGAACCCGTCGTACTGGCCGGAAGGTAAGGTGCGCCAGACTTTCGAGCCGGTGACCAAGTGCACCGTGATCGCGCCGAGCGAGTTCGTCGGCACCATCATGGAGTTGTGCCAGAGCCGCCGCGGTGAGTTGCTCGGCATGGACTACCTGTCGGAGACGCGGGTGGAGATGCGCTACACGCTGCCGATGGCCGAGATCATCTTCGACTTCTTCGATTCGCTCAAGTCGCGGACTCGCGGCTACGCGTCGCTGGATTACGAGGAGGCGGGCGAGCAGTCCTCGGCGCTGGTGAAGGTGGACATCCTGTTGCAGGGTGAGGCCGTGGACGCGTTCAGTGCCATCGTGCACAAGGACGCGGCCCAGGCCTACGGCAACAAGATGACCACCAAGCTGCGCGAGCTCATTCCGCGTCAGCAGTTCGAGGTGCCGATCCAGGCCGCGATCGGTTCGAAGATCATTGCGCGCGAGAACATTCGCGCGATCCGCAAGGACGTGCTGGCCAAATGCTACGGCGGTGACATCAGCCGTAAACGCAAGCTGCTGGAGAAGCAGAAGGAAGGCAAGAAGCGGATGAAGACGATCGGCCGCGTCGATGTGCCGCAGGAGGCGTTCGTCGCCGCGCTGTCCTCCGACGCCGCCTCGGACAAGCCGAAGAAGTAACGCCCATCCCTGCCGTTCGCGCTGGTGGCGGGTCCGGCCCGCCCTGGAAGAAGGGGCTTGTCGGTCGGTTTTGCGAATGGCAGGGTAATGGTGCTCGTCACCGTCGCGCCTCCGATCTCATTGGAGGATGTGACAGTTGGGTTCTGCGCAAATATCCTCGAGTGATCTTCACTCGGTCGGGGCCCGGTGGTGAGGACGCTGGAACCGAGATGTGGAGCCTTGCATGACGCGTGATCTGCCCTTCGACGGCGACGACCTCGAAGCGGACGAGGCATCCGGTGATACCGCCTATCGCGTGGCCACCGGGGTGGCCAGGGTGGCGCGTGGCGGCGCCTATGTCACCGGCGGCGCCCTGATCGCGTCCAACGGCGGTGAGATGCCCGCGCATCCCGGTGACGCTCGCTTGGACAGCTGGAGCACCGGCTGGGCGCACCCCGCGCCCGCCGATCCCGATCCGGATGTCCCGAGTCCGGTGGTGACCTTCCCGGATCCGGAACCGACCTGGAACCCGCCCGCGCCGATCCAGACCTTCCCGCTGCCCGAACCGGCTCCGGCACAACCGAAATGGATCGAGATCGACAGCCGCGCCGCCTGGCATTCCGGCGACGGCGAGGGCTCGTCCTGGTTCAACGCCGACGAGCCCGGTGCGGAGTCCTCGTCGCCGGGGTGGCTGGATTCGAGTGTGCAGGCCAGTCCGAGCGCGCCCGGCCCGATGGACTGGCTGGATAATCCGGGCCCGACCCTGCCGGGGCACTCCAGCCCGTTCGGCACGCCCGGTAGCAGCCCGTTCGACGGTATCGGCCCGTTCGACGGCACCAACTTCCTGAAGCTGCCCAAGTTGCCGACCTCCGGCCGGGCCGAGGACGTCAGCCACGAGACGCCCGATCACCAGGAGAGTTTCGACCCGGAAATCTCCGATCGATCCGATTCCACCGCCCTGCTCGACGCCAAGCCCTGGGGTGTGGGCAGTGTCTTCGACGGCAGTACGGACAACGGCAGCCTGTTCGACGGTATCGGCGACGAGGGCGGCGTTTTCTTCATCGTCTCCTCCAGTGCGGAACTGGATGCCGAGTTCACCTTCGATATCGGCGTGAACGAGCAGGAGGGGCTGTATCTGCACACCCAGTCCAGGCTCGAAGCGTCCGCGGAGGTGTCGGTGCGGACGAACGTCGGCGATCAGCTCGATCAGTTCTCGGACTGGCTGGACAGCAAGCCCTCGGTCGGGAGCGTTGCGGCGAAGCCGACCGACCAGGCCGGCTCGGTGAATTCGGGGCTGGGCACGGGCAGCGGCACGCACAGTGCGGTCGGCCCGGTACAGCCCGCGGCACCCGCGATGGCCGCGCCCGCTCCGGCTCCGGTCGCGCCGATGGCGGTCGCTCCCGTGGTCCCTGCTCCCGCCGCCCCGGCACCGGTTGTGCACGCGCCGGTCGCTCCGGCGGCGGTCGCACCCGCCGCGATCGCGCCGGTCGCCGTCGCGCAGCCCGTGGTGGCGACCCCGTTGCAGACGACCATCCAGCCCGACGTCGCGAGCACCCCGATCGCCAATGTGCTCACCGGACCGACCGGCGCCTCGCCGCTGACCGCGCCCGCCGCCATCGTGCCCGCCCTGTTCGATCCGCCGACGTCGATCCCGGCCGTTCCGATCAAGCTCGATCCGCTGCCCGTCGCCCCGGGGAACGCGGGCCCGATCACCGAACTGCCGACCACGATCACCAATTCGGTCCCGATACCGTCGACCGGAACCACCATCGATCCGACCACGGTGCGGCTTCCGGATCTGGGCGACATCACCAAGACCCCGGGTGCCACGGTCACCCTCCCGACCATCGATCCGGGCGGCACCACCGTCACCAAGATCCCCGGCGTCACCCTCACGCCGAGCGCGCCCGCCACCCGGCCCGCGCCGACCAACGATCCGGACGTGACCAAGCCCAGCGTGCCGTCCAGTCAGCCGACGGTCGACCTGCCCACCTCGGTGGAAATGCCCACGGCCGACGTACCCACCTCGGTGGAACTGCCGACCGTTTCGCTACCCTCGCAGCCGACCATGACGCACAGTGTGCCGACCAAGGTGCCGACCATCGACGCCGATCCGCCGCCGGTTCAGATCCCGACCCAGCAGCTGCCGGTCACGCCGATCAAGCCGCTGCCGACCGCGGTGAACCCGAAGCCGATCAGCGACACCGTCGACCATCAGCCGGTCTACGGCGATCACCTGATGCTCGCCGCGGGACTGCCGGGCGGTGTGCTGCCGCAGGATCTGCTGCCGGCGCACCACGATGGGACCGACATCACGTTGCTGTAGTGCCCGCACCGGGTACCAAGCCGAACGACGTCACGAACAGATCGAATTAAGGAGGAGGGTTGTCTGCCGCAGCAGGGCTGAAGGCCGCGACGGTGAAACATCCGGACGCGATGGCCCCGCTCATCCGCATACTGGACGAACTGCGGGAGATGGCCCGAGCAGCGGGCCGCGACGATCTCGGGGGCCGTTTGGGCATGGTGCGCGCGCGGGTCACCGATCCGCGAGTACGCCTGGTTGTCGTGGGTGAGCCGAAACATGGGATGAGCACGCTGGTCAACAGCCTGGTCGGGGCGCCGGTCAGCGCGACCGACTCGGCGTTGAGCGTGCCGGTGATCGTCGAGTACGGGCCGAAGTCCTCGGCGAATCTGGTGCAGTCACGCGGCAACGGCCAGGTCGAGCGCCAGGCCGTGGATCCGCTGAATCCTGGGCCCGCGCTGGCCGCGCAGGGCGTGGTGCGCGCGGAGTTCACCGAACCCAGCCCGCTGCTCGCCGACGGCATCGTGGTGATGGACGCACCGGGTGCGGCGGGGGACGAGCACACCAAGTGGTCGATGATCGCCGCGGCCGATGCCGTGCTGTACGTGGTCGACGCGGGTCGCGAGCTGGCGCCGCCGCAGCTGGAACATCTGCAGCGCATCCAGCAGCTGTGCCCGACGGTGATCTGCGTGCTCAACAAGATCGATCGTTACCCGCAGTGGTCGCATGTGCAGCAACGCAATCGGGATCTGCTGGACGCGGCCGGTCTCGGCTTCGCGGTGGCGCCGGTGTCGGCGCTGTTGCACCAGCAGGCCGAGACCTCCGGTGACTATCAGCGCGATATCGAATCCGGGATGCCGCAGCTCATCGACCATCTGCGCGACTATGTGGTCTCGCGCGCCGATGCCGTCGCGATCGAGGCGGCGGTGCGCGATATCCGGCTGGTCACCGATCATCTGGCGGTGACGACGCGCTCGGAGGCCGAGGCGTTGCGAGATCCGCGTCGCCGGGCCGAGGTGACCGAGCAGTTGTCGGCGGCGCGTAATCGGGCCGAGGAGTTGCGCCAGCGCACGGCCAGCTGGCAGGTCACCCTGATGGACGGCGCCGCCGAGCTGACCGCGGATGTCGAGCACGATCTGCGGCATCGCCTGCGCAGCCTGGTCCGGGAAGCCGAGGCCGAGATCGCCCAGACCGACCCGGCGCGGGGCTGGAAAGCCTTCGCCACCGAACTCGATGCGCGGATCTGCGAAGCCGTGGAGGCGAATTTCGCTATGGCGCACTACCGTTCGGTGGAGTTGTGCGAGCAGGTCGCCGCCCGGTTCCCGGCCGACCAGCGAACGCCGCCCCTGCCGGACATGAGATTGGACAACCCAGGCGAGGTGCTCGAGCCGGTAGCCGCGCTGGACTCGTTGGAAAGCGCGAAAACCGGCTTCACCCAACCATTCCTGTCCAGCCTGCTGCGGGCGTACGGTGGTCTGCTGATGGTGGGCGTGCTGACCAGCCTGCTCGGCATGCCGCTGGTGAACTGGTACTCCGGTGCGGCGGCGCTGTTGCTCGGCGCGAATGCCCTGTGGGAGGAGCGCAAGAACCGTCAGGCCCGGCGCCGTGCCGAAGCCAAGCTCGCCGTCGCCCGCCTGGTGGACGACGTGGTCTTCCAGGTCGGCAAGGATTCGCGAAACCGCTTGCGCGCCATGCAGCGCGCGCTCCGCGACCATTTCACCGATATCGCGAGTGACACCCTGCGCACCGCGGAGGAGTCGCTGCGCGCGGCCGAGGATGCCTTCGACAAGTACGGTGATCGCCGCGAGGAGCGCATCGCCGAACTCGACGGCCGGATGGGCAAACTGCGTGCCGTGCGTGCCGGCGCCGAGGAGCTGGTCGCGGCCTGACCGTGCCTTCAGCCCGGCTGGTTGGCCGGGCTGTGGGCGGGCCGGAAGTGCCCGGCCCCGTGCGATTCCTCGGCTCGGATGACGTGCGTGCAGGCGTTGATCAACGCCAGGTGGGTGAATGCCTGCGGGAAGTTGCCGAGGTGGCGTCCGCTGCGCGAGTCGATCTCCTCGGCGTAGAGCCGCAGCGGGCTGGCGTAGCCGAGCAGTCGTTCGCAGAGATGTTTGGCCCGTTCCAGTTCGCCGATCTCCACCAGCGCCGACACCAGCCAGAACGAGCAGATGGTGAAGGTCCCCTCGGCGCCGGACAGGCCGTCGTCGGTGGTCTCGGTGCGGTAGCGCAGCACCAGCCCGTTCTCGGTGAGGTGGTCGGCGATGGCGAGCACGGTGGCGCGGACCCGGTGGTCTTCGGGCGGCAGGAAGCGCAGCAGGACCACCAGCAGCAGCGAGGCGTCCAGGGTGTCGCCGCCGTAGGTCTGGGTGAACACGCCGTCGGCGGTGACGCCGTTGTCGAGGATGTCGGCCTTGATCTCCTCGGCGACCGCTGCCCATTCGCCGGCGTGGCGTAGTTGTCCGTGCAGTTCGGCCAGTTTCGCGCCGCGGTCCAGCGCCACCCAGCACATGACCTTGGACGAGGTGAAGTGCTGCGGTTCGCCGCGCACCTCCCAGATGCCGCGGTCGGGTTCGCGCCAGTGCGCGATGGCCGCGCGGACCTGCCGTTCCAGCAGCGGCCACAGGGTTTCGGGGACCTGCTGGCGGGATTTCACGTGCAGGTACACCGCGTCGAGCATGGTGCCCCAGATGTCGTGCTGGTCCTGGTTGTAGGCGCCGTTGCCGATCCGGACGGGTGTGGCCCGGTCGTAGCCCTGGAGGTGGTCCAGGGTGCTCTCGGTGAGTACGCGTTCACCGCCGATGCCGTAGAGCACTTGCAGCGGAACGGGTTTGCCGTTCTCGTCGGTGGTGGCGTCGTTGAGGAAGGCGAAGAAGTCGTCGGCTTCGCGGTCCAGGCCGAGGGTGTAGAGACCCCACAGCGCGAAGCTGGAGTCGCGCACCCAGCTGTAGCGGTAGTCCCAATTGCGTTGTCCGCCTGGTGTTTCCGGAAGCGAAGTGGTGGCGGCGGCCATCAGCGCGCCGGTGGGCGCGTAGGTGAGGCCCTTGAGGGTGAGCGCGCTGCGCTGCAGGTAGTTGCGCCACGGATGGTCCGGAAATTTGCCGAGCGTGATCCACTGCCGCCAGAACTCCGAGGTGGCCCACATCTTCTGCGCGGCCTCGGCGAAGGTGCGCGGGGCGGGCAGTTCGGTCCAGGTCAGGGCGACGAAGACCTCGTCGCCCTCCTTCATGCGGGTGCGCGCGCGAGCTTCGCGGCCCTCCAGGCCGAGTCGCAGGTCGGTGGTCAGCACCAGGCTCGGACCCGCACTGGGGTCGTCGCTGCGGACCGCGGTGGCCTCCTCGTAGACCTTGCCGGTGTACTCCCAGCGGGCGGTGGCGCGGTGATAGTCGAAGGCCGGTTCGCAGCTCAGTTCGAGGTTGACGGTGCCGCTCACGCATTTCACCGTGCGCAGCAGGATGTGTTCGGCGTCCCAGTCCATGGGGGTGCGGCGGTGCGAGCGGCTGCGCTGGTCGTTGTTGTGCCAGGGGCCGAGCACCAGGGCGTCGCGCACGATCAGCCAGCCGGTCTGGGTCTGCCAGGTGGTTTCCAGGATCATGCCGCCGGGCAGGTAGCGGCGCGCGGCGGGCACATTGATCCCGGACGGGCCGATCCGGAAGTGGCCGGCGCTGCGGTCCAGCATGGCGCCGAAGACGCTCGGCGAGTCCGGGCGCGGCACGCACATCCACTCGACCGAGCCGTTGGCCGCGATCAGGCAGGTGGTCTCGCAGTCGGACAGGAAGGCGTAGTCGTCGATCGGCGGATAGCTGCCGCGGTGCCCTGGCTGGGGCAGCCCAGGGTGTGTGGTGGTCTCGGTCGCATCGAAGGACGCCATACCTCATCTTGGGTCGCGACCGCCGCGGGCGTCCACCATCTGCGGCGAATTCGCCTGTCACCGCCGAGTCCGCGCCGTTGGCAGGCTCTCAGGATCGTTGACTAGGCTGGCGGCGTGCAGCGCATCGCAGGATGGTGGGACAGCTTCGAGCTGTGGGTAGCGGGATTGCCGTTCATCCCGCAGTTCCTCGTCGTGCTGGTCGGTATGGTCCCGATCAGCCTGGCCATCGCCTATCTGCTCGATCGCGGGGTGCGCCTGGCCATGGCGCTGCTGGGCCGTAACCGCGCCGCCGCCGTCACCCAGGCCGCCGATACCGCCGAGCTCGGTTTCCCCGAGCCGCCGCTGCGCATCCCCGACGATTTCGAGACGCTCGAGCACGCGCAGAGCGGGGTCCGCTGATGCCACGCTCGCGGGTTCAGCTCGCCCTGGTCGCTCTGCTCGTGCTCGTCGTCATCGCCTGGCTGTTTACTCGGTAGTCGTCGCGCCGTTGCGCCAATCATTGAGGCGCTTACCGAGTTTGGTCACGGTGTCGCCGACTTCCTGGCCCACCGTGCTGACCGCGGAGCCGACGTCCTTGCCGAGGTTGCGCACCGTGCGCACCAGCGGATCCTCGGATTGATCGAAGGTCTGCCGGTAGGAGCGGGCCGCCTCCCTGATCTCCGCGCTGATGCTGGCGTTCTTGTCGGTGTCGCGGTGCGGGTAGTGCCCGTTGACGATCCGGTCGTACTCCCCGGACTGGATCCAACGGCGTAGCTCGGCGGCCCGCAGCACCGAGAACGGATGCGATTGCAGTTCCAGGTTGAGCAGTTTGAGCACGCCGTCGCGCAGGTCGCCGGAGCGTTCGTAGTCGTCGGCCTGGGCCAGGAACGCGCCGTGGTTCATCTCGGTGACCCAGGTGCCGCCCGCGGTCTTCATGTGCACGCGCACCGACGCGTCCACGTCCTGCCCGCACAGCAGCCCGGCGCGGTCGCCGGACAGTTCGGATTTGCGGCTCCACTCCATCAGAGCCGCGACGATGGCGCGTAATGCCCAGCCGCCCACCGGCATCCAGCCGATATTGGCCGAGATGCGCAGTAGGTGCATGAGCATGGTGCGGTAGACGGCGTGCCCGGACAGCGCGTGCCCGAGTTCGTGACCGATCACGAACCGCAGTTCCTCGGTGTCCATCAGGTCGATCAGGCCCGTGGTGAGCACGATGAACGGCTTGTCCATGCCGATCGTGAGCGCGTTCACCTGCGGGCTCTGCAGGACGAACATCTCGGGTGTGGTGCGCGCGTCCAGGATGTCGACGCAGTCCTGCCGCAGCTGGTGCAGCGAGCGGAACTGGCGTTCGTCCACCCGGACCGCGGTGGCCAGGTAGAGCAGCCGGTGCTGCCGTTCCTGGAGCAGCCCGGACAGGGTGCGCAGGACGGTGTCGAAACCGGCCAGCGAGCGCAGTGTCACCAGGGCGGTGCGGTCGGCGGGATGCTCCCACGCGCGGGTACTGATTCCGGGCAGCCGGGTTCGGATGCGGTCCGGACTAGTGGTCATCGGTTCTAAACCCCCGTATTCATCAGGATTCGAAAGGCGAAGTGCGCCTCTGCTACAGTCTGCCTGTGTCTTCGAGTGCCGTCCCGCAGGTCCGCCATGAACTGGCGTTGATCGCGGTCGGCAATCTCGCGGTCGCGGACATCCTCTGTCGCTGATCGGCGACCGGATCCCGCCGCGCGTCCTGCCTTCCAGACTCGCGCGCTCCTGCGTGGCCGGATCCGAACCCCGACGGCCGATCGGCCGAGTCGCGCCACTGCTTCGGAGTATCCGCGGCAGGTCTACCGATTCCCCAGTTTTCTTTCCGCCATGATGTCCCGGATCGGGAATGGCGGCCCCAGGAAAGGTCCACCGGAGATGTCTCGCAACTCTTGGTTCAGCTCGCGACGCCGTTACGCGGCCGTCGCGCTCACTACGCTCGCGGCCGTCGCCCTGTCCGCGTGCAGCGGCGGAGCCAGTGACACCGTGGGTGGTACGGCCGCCGACGGTAGCGGCGGCACGCTGAACCTCTACGCCTACGCAGTGCCCAAGCCGGGCTTCGACAAGGTGGTGCCCGAGTTCAACAAGACCGAGGCGGGCAAGAACGTCGCGATCAACGCCTCCTACGGCGCCTCCGGCGACCAGTCGCGCAAGGTCAAGGACGGTGCCGAGGCCGACGTGGTGAATTTCTCGGTCGAGCCGGATATCACCCGCCTGGTCGACGCGGGTCTGGTCGACGCCGACTGGAACGCGGGCGCGACCAAGGGCATTCCGTTCGGTTCGGTGGTGGCCATCGTGGTGCGCAAGGGCAATCCGAAGGGCATCAAGGACTGGGACGATCTGTTGAAGCCGGGCATCGAGGTGGTCACCCCGAATCCGTTCAGCTCCGGATCGGCCAAGTGGAACCTGCTCGCGCCCTATGCCGCGAAGTCCGACGGCGGCAAGAACCCGCAGGCCGGCCTGGACTACCTGGGCCAGCTCATCTCCAAGGACCACGTGAAGGTGCAGCCGAAGTCCGGTCGCGAAGCCACCGAGACCTTCCTACAGGGCACCGGTGACGTGCTGCTGAGCTACGAGAACGAGGCGATCTTCTCCGAGCGCAACGGCGATCAGATCGAGCATGTCATCCCGCCGGTCACCTTCAAGATCGAGAACCCGGTCGCGGTGCTGAAGTCCAGCAAGAACCAGGAGAAGGCCGTCGCCTTCCGCGACTTCCTGTTCACCCCGGCCGGTCAGAAGGCCTGGGCGCAGGCCGGTTTCCGGCCGGTCGATCCGCAGGTCGCGGCCGAGTTCGCCAAGGACTTCCCGACGCCGGGCAAGCTCTGGACGATCGATGACCTGGGCGGCTGGAAGCAGGTCGACAAGGAACTGTTCGCCGCGAACAGCGGCTCGGTCGCGGTCATCTACGACAAGGCCACCAAGTAACCGGACCCGAGCGTGGCCTCGCGCACACCCGCGCGGGGCCATCGGGCCGGAGCTTCCAGGACACGGGATACTGATCGACTGTGACAGACAGCAACACCGCCGGGTTGGACAAACCGGCGCCCACCCCGGTCCGGCGTCCGCGCCTGTCCTGGCTGCGGGTGACCGGTTCGGTCGGCCCGCTCGGCATCGCGACCGCGGTGCTGTGGCTCAGCATCATCGTGCTGCTGCCGCTGGCGGCGCTCACCGTCACCTCCTTCGAGGACGGCTGGGCGGGTTTCTGGGACGCGGTGACCGCTCCCGCGGCGCTGGATTCGCTGCGGATCACGGTGCTGGTGTCGATCGTGGTCGCACTGCTCAACGTGTTCATGGGCACCCTGATCGCCTGGGTGCTGGTGCGGGACGACTTCCCGGGCAAGGGCATCGTGAACGCGCTGATCGATCTGCCGTTCGCGTTGCCGACCATCGTGGCCAGCATCGTGCTGCTGTCGCTGTACGGTCCGCAGAGTCCGGTCGATATCCAGCTCAACGCCACCCAGCCGGGGCTGGTGGTCGCGCTGGCCTTCGTGACCCTGCCGTTCGTGGTGCGCTCGGTGCAGCCGGTGCTGATCGAGGCCGACCGCGAGGTGGAACAGGCCGCGCTGTCGCTGGGCGCGGACAACTGGACCACATTCCGCCGCATCGTGCTGCCCACGCTGGCCCCGGCCATCATCAGCGGCGGCGGCCTGGCCTTCGCCCGCGCCATCGGCGAGTACGGTTCGGTGGTGCTGATCGGCGGCGCGATTCCGGGCGAGACCGAGATGGCCTCGCAATACATCCAGAAGCAGATCGAGATCGACCGGCCGGTGAACGCGGCCGCGGTCTCGGTGGCGCTGCTGGTGATCTCGTTCGCGACGCTGCTGGTGCTGCGTCTGCTGGCCGAGCGCAGCGCGCGGAAGGAACAGGCCGCCTCATGAATCTGTCCTGGCTGACCCGTATCTCGCTGCGTACCGTCGCGCTCGGCTATCTGGCCGTGCTGCTGGTGCTGCCGCTGGCGATCATCCTGTGGCGCACCTTCGGCGACGGTCTCGGCGCGTTCATCGATTCGATCAGTACACCCGCCGCGATCTCGGCGCTGAATCTGTCGCTGCTCATCGTCGCCATCGTGGTGCCGGTGAATGTCGTCTTCGGCATCGTCACCGCCCTGGCGCTGGTGCGCGGGCGGTTCCCGGGCCGCACCCTGGTGCAGGGCATCGTGGATCTGCCGTTCGCGGTGTCGCCGGTGGTGGTCGGTGTCGCGCTGATCCTGCTGTGGGGGGCCAACGGCTGGTTCGGCGGCCTGGAATCGGCCGGATTCAAGGTGATCTTCGGCCTGCCCGGCATGGTGATCGCCACCATCTTCGTGACGCTGCCGTTCGTGGTGCGCGAGGTGGAACCGGTGCTGCACGAGATCGGTGACGATCAGGAGCAGGCCGCGGCCACCCTGGGCGCGTCGCGCTGGCAGACGTTCTGGCGGATCACCCTGCCCGCGATCCGCTGGGGCCTGACCTACGGCGTGGTGCTGACCGTGGCCCGCGCGCTGGGCGAGTTCGGCGCGGTGATCATGGTGTCCTCGGCGCTGCCCGGCAAGTCGCAGACCCTGACCCTGCTGGTGCACGGCCGATACATCAATGACCACAACACTTTCGGCGCGTATGCCGCCGCGACCCTGCTGATGGGGATCGCCCTCGTGACCCTGCTGTTGATGACCCTCCTCGAACGTAAGCGTGGCGCCAAGTGATCACCGTGACCAATGCGCGGAAGAACTACGGTTCCTTCGCCGCCCTGAACGACGTCAGCATCGACATTCCGGCCGGTGAGCTGACTGCCCTGCTCGGGCCCTCCGGGTCCGGCAAGTCGACGCTGCTGCGCTCCATCGCGGGCCTGGAGTCCCTGGACGGCGGCATCGTCAGCATCGCCGGCAATGACGTCACCCATGTGCCGCCGCAGAAGCGCGATATCGGGTTCGTCTTCCAGCACTACGCGGCGTTCAAGCACATGACGGTGCGCGACAATGTGGCGTTCGGCCTGAAGATCCGCAAGCGTCCCAAGGCCGAAATCACCAAGAAGGTCGACGAACTGCTCGAGATCGTCGGCCTGGACGGCTTCCAGCACCGCTATCCGGCTCAGCTCTCGGGTGGGCAGCGCCAGCGTATGGCGCTGGCCCGGGCGCTCGCGGTGGATCCGCAGGTGCTGCTGCTGGACGAGCCGTTCGGCGCGCTGGACGCGAAAGTGCGCGCGGATCTGCGCAAGTGGCTGCGGCGGTTGCACGAGGAGGTCCATGTGACCACCGTGCTGGTCACCCATGACCAGGAGGAGGCCCTGGATGTGGCCGACCGGATCGCGGTCATGAACGCGGGCCGGATCGAGCAGGTGGGCAGCCCGGAGGACGTGTACGACCGGCCCGCCAACGAATTCGTCATGTCTTTTCTCGGCGATGTGGCCCGGCTCAACGGACATCTGGTGCGCCCGCACGATATTCGGGTCGGCCGGGATCCGAGCATGGCGCTGGCCGCGCACGAGGGCACCGCGGAATCGGCGGGAGTTACCCGCGCGACCGTGGAGCGCGTGGTGCATCTGGGTTTCGAAGTGCGTGTGGAATTGCGTAACGCGGCTACCGGAGATCTGTTCGCGGCCCAGGTCACCCGGGGTGACGCGGAGGCGCTGCGTTTGTCCGACGGTGAAACCGTTTATGCTCGGGCCACGCGAATTCCGGAATTGCCCGCCGGATAATTCGGTGCGATTATCGATTTCGCCGGAACTTTGTGCGGCGCGCCGTCCCGAATGTCCGGCTCGGTGAATTGGCTGTGTTCGAATAGCAATTCGCCCGCGGTAATACCGGCCGGTTGTGCGGACGACCGGCCGGGGGAGTGTTAGGGGGCGATCCGGGGCGCGGGAACGTGTACCTCCCGGTTGCCCGGACGATGCGGGCTCGCCGAGTGCTCGGATCGGATCGGCGCTCGAAATCCGGCGCGCCAGAGCAAGATCCGTCGGCCGACCCTGCCGCTGGCATTTCCATGCAGGTCACGACCGGTGCCGTGCGATCGGCAGCAACGCGTGTCAGTGCGGCGGTGTAGCGGACAATAGGTTGTCCGGTGGTTGGCAGGCGGGTCGCCGAGTGGTTGCGTGAGGGGTATTCGAAGCAAATCGGCTCGGCGATCAGGTGGATTGCGATGGCGGTTGGTCTGGGTTTGAGCATCGGTACGGTCAATACGGTTTCCGCACTGGCCGGCGAACGATCCGCCAAATCGCCGCCGGGGCGACGCCGAATCCCCGATCGGAGTTCCGCGCAGACGCGGCGCACCACACTGACTTTCGACAGCACCGGTCTGGCCCGGGTCGGGCTGATTCCCCGGCACGGGCGCGCCATCACCGAATTCGCCGATCTGAGTCAGCGCACCGCGCGCTCGGCCCGGGTCGGGCACCGCGCGCTCACCGCCGCGGATCTCGTTGCCACCGTGGCCGATTGCCTGATCATCGAGGCGCGACGCGATCCGCGCGCGGTGGCCGCGGGCATCACGCTGACCCATCCGGCGGCCTACACCGAGTCCCACCTCGCGGAGTTGCGCGCGGCGCTGGACGCTCTCGGCCTGGACCGGGTGGCGCTGGTTCCCGAGCCGATCGCGGCGGCGGCCTGGCTGGAGGCCGAGCGCGGTCCGCTCATGCCCGGGCTGGCGCTGGTCTACGACCTGGGCGGGTCCAGTCTGGACGTGACGCTGGTGCGCGTCGGCGCGGGGCGGCCCGAGCGGCCGATCGTCGGCGTGCCGGTGCGATCGACCGAGTTCGGCGGCCGTGCCTTCGGTGCGCTGGTCGCGGCCCGGGCTGGCGGCAGCGGTCGCACCACCCACCTATCCGGAGCGGTGCGTGGCGCGACCGCCGATGAATTGCGTGTCGATCATGTGCGCGCGTCGCTGGAGCTGGTCTACCGCTGTCTTGGCCTGGCCGATGTGACCATGGCCGATGTGGATTGTGTGCTGGTGGTCGGGGGAGCGGCGCGTCCGCCCGAGGTGCCGCGCCTGCTGGCCGAGGTGCTGGCCCGTCCGGTGGTGGTGGCTCCTGATCCGGAGCGCACCATCGCCGACGGCGCGGCCATCCTGGCCCGGGGTACGGCCACCGATCCGAGTGCCGCGCCGTCGCGGCGGCGGTCGGGCGCGCATCGCCGGGTGGTGGACGCCGAGCTGGTGCCGTCCTGGCTGCGGGTGCCGCAGCGGTCGCGGACGACGCGGGCGCTGCTGTTCACCCGCCGTACCCGGCGCAGACTCACCCGGGCGGCGACCGCGGTGGGTATGTCGGCGGGCGGAGTCGCACTCGCGTTCGCCCTGCCGGCCGATGCGGTCATCGCCAGCTTGCGATAACACAGTTCGGACCGGAAAACTTGCGAAATCGACCGGCTCCGGTTGACGTCACCCGCCGTTGGTGTAACTATGGGATACAGTAAATCGGTCCCATGAGGAAGGCAGTGACGACGATGTCCGGAGCCCAGACCCCCGTCATCGATCCCGACCTGGAGAAGGCGCAGGAATACGCGGCCAAGCTCCTGTTGCTGTCCGAAGGGTCGGTCAACAGGCACTTCGACCCGTTCGAGGACATCGACTGGGACAACCCCGATTTCGCCGCCGACGCGGGCCCCGAACGCTGGATCCTGCCCGTTTCGGGCGATTCGCTGGGCCGGCACCCCTGGTACCAGGCCCTGCCGGACGATGTGAAGATCGCCATCGGCAAGTACCGCCAGGCCAATGTGGCCAAGGTCGGCCTCCAGTTCGAATCCATCCTGATCAGCGGCATGGTCACGCACAGCTTCGGCCTGCCCAACGGCGATCCCGAATTCCGGTACTGCTCCCACGAGATGATCGAGGAGCACAACCACACCCTGATGTTCCAGGAGATGGTGAACCGGATCGGCATCGACGTGCCCGGCATGGGCCCGCTGGTGAGCAAGTTCAAGTACATCGGCGCGCCCGTGGCCGCCCTGTTCCCGAACCTGTTCTTCATGGCCGTGCTGGCCGGCGAGGAGCCGATCGACCACATCCAGAAGGCGATCCTGCGCTCCGGCGAAGAGGTGCACCCGATCATGCGCGGCGTCATGGCGATCCATGTCGCCGAGGAGGCGCGCCACATCTCCTTCGCGCACGAGTTCCTGAAGATCCACGTGCCCGAGAAGAACGCCGCCGCCAAGTTCGTGCTCTCGATCGCCATGCCGATCGTCATGTTCATCCTGGGCCGCTCGATCTACACGCCGCCGCGCTCGTTCTGGCGCGAGTTCGACATCCCGGACTACGTGCGCAAGGAGCTGTTCTACGGCACCAAGGAAGCCAAGCAGGAGTTCAGTGACTTCTTCGGCGATGTGCGCACCCTGGCCAAGGACATCGGCCTGATGAACCCGATCGCCAAGGGCGTGTGGAAGCTGCTCGGCATCGATGGCCACACCACCCGCTACCGTTCCGAGCCGTTGCGCGCGGTCAAGGCCGGCTGACGAATGCCCTACGTCGTCACGCAGTCCTGTTGCAGCGACGCCTCCTGCGTCTACGCCTGCCCGGTCAACTGCATTCATCCCACACCGGACGAGCCGGACTTCCGGACCGCGGAGATGCTCTACGTGGATCCCGCGGCCTGTGTCGATTGCGGCGCGTGCGCGTCGGCCTGCCCGGTCGACGCGATCACCTCGTCGAAGAAGCTGACCGACGAGCAGCTGCCGTTCATCGAGATCAACGCGGACTTCTACCGGGAATCGCGCCCGCGCGCGGTACTGGCCCGCCCGGTGCCCGCGCCGGAGATCCGGACCCAGCGTGAGCCGCTGCGGGTCGCGGTGGTGGGCTCCGGACCCTCGGCCATGTACGCCGCCGACGAGCTGCTGACCCAGTCCGAAGTGTCGGTGACCGTGTTCGATCGGCTGCCGGTGCCCTACGGGCTGGCCCGCCACGGTGTCGCGCCGGATCACGGTCGCACCCGTCAGGTGAGCGCGCTGTTCGACGTGATCTCGGCGCAGCCCGGTTTCAGCTCGTATCTGAATGTCGAGGTGGGCAACCACATTTCGCATGAGGAGCTGCTCGAGCACTTCCACGCGGTGATCTACGCCGTCGGCGCGTCGGCGGACCGCAAACTGGACATTCCCGGTGAGGGGCTGCCCGGTAGCACCTCTGCCACCGATTTCGTGGCCTGGTACAACGGGCATCCGGATCACGCCGCGGACAGTATCGATCTGTCCCAGCGACGGGCGGTGATCGTGGGCAACGGCAATGTCGCGCTCGATGTGGCCCGGATCCTGACCAGTGATCCAGAAGCGCTGGCGGACACCGATATCGCGCCCTACGCGCTGCGGGCGTTGCGCGAGAGCAAGATCGAGGAGGTCGTCGTCCTCGGCCGCCGCGGTCCCGCCGAATCCGCCTTCACCGTGCCGGAATTCGTCGGTCTGCTCGGTGCGGACGTCGATATCGCCATCGAGGGCGAACTGCCGCCGTTGGATGGTGAGCTGCCCTTCCACGTCGAGCAGAAGCTGAAACTGCTGCACGGTGTGACGCAGCGGCCGTCGGGCAAGCGCAAGCGAATCGTGTTCCGGTACTTGGCTTCGCCCACCGAGATCCTCGGCACCGACCGGGTCACCGGCGTGCGGGTCGGCCGCAACGAACTCGTCACCGACTCCGAGGGCGTGCTGCGGGCCGCGGCCACCGGCGCCACCGAGGATCTGGAGGCCGGTCTGGTGCTCGCCTCCGTCGGCTACCGCGGCGTGCCGCTGACCGGTCTGCCGTTCGATCAGCGCGCCAATGTGATTCCGAATCTGGACGGCCGGGTGCTCACCGAATCCGGTGGCGCGGTCTTCCCGGGTTCCTATGTCACCGGCTGGATCAAGCGGGGCCCCACCGGGTTCATCGGTACCAACAAGTCCTGCGCGCAGCAGACCGTGCAGCAGTTGGCCGACGATTTCAATGCCGGCCGCCTGCCTCGACCGGCGCACAGCGCGGCGGAATTCGACCGGCTGATCCGTGCCCGGCAGCCCGCCGCGCGGTTCCGGGACAATGTCGAGCGCACCGGATCGCTGCGCCGCCTGCTCACCCGTTCCTGACAGCGGCCGATGGCCGGGATCCCGCATCGGGGTCCCGGCCATCGCCAGGTCAGGGGCGCGAAAGATGGTCAGCGGCTGGTGAATCCGCCATCGATCGACAGAGCCGCCCCGGTGATGAAACTCGCCTCGTCACTGAGCAGGTACGCGCAGAACGCCGCGATCTCGTCGGGCTGACTGATCCGCCCCATCGGGTGCATCGCCGCGATCATCGCCTCACCTTCGGGTGTCGCACCCATCGACGCCCGGAAGGCGGGGGTGTCGACCGCGCCCGAGGCGATCGCGTTCACCCGTACACCCAGCTCGGCGTTCTCCAGCGCGACCGCCTTGGTCAGCCCCACCACGCCGTGCTTGGCGGCGACATACGGTGCCACCGAACCCATTCCGACCACGCCCAGGTTGGAGGCGTTGTTCAGGATGGCCCCGCCGCCGGAGGCGAGAATCGCCGGAACCTGGTGCCGCAGACCGAAGAACACGCTGGTGAGGTTGAGTTCCAGATCGGCGCGCCAGTCCTGTTCCGCGACACCGCCTTCGACGGCCTCGGACACCGGGCCGTAGGCCAGGACCGCCCCGGCGTTGTTGAATGCCGCGTCCAGGCGGCCGAATTCGGTCAGCGCCGCCTGCGTGAGGGCGGCCACCTCGGCTTCGACGGTGACATCGGTGGGCACGAACAGCGCCCGCCCGCCGGCGGCCCGGATCTCGGCGGCCACCTGCTCGCCCGCGTCCTTCCCACGGGCGCCCAGCACCACTGCCGCGCCCTCGGCCGCCACCCGCTGGGCGACGGCCTTGCCGACGCCCGAGCTGGCGCCGGTGATGAGCACGACCTTGTTCGCGAACCGTGTGGACATGTTCGACTATCCCTTCTCTAGCTTGCGATTACGGCTCGGTTGAGCGCGTCGCTGTTCTCAGTCAACTGCCTCGGCGAAGCTGATGCTGGCGGGTTTCGGTCGCCACATTTGACGTGTCATGTATTTGGCCGGGCTGTGTCGGCTATGTACTGGTTACCGACTAGTCGGTGTGCGATGCCCGGGTTGTCCGGGCAGTTGCCGGAGGACGTTTTCCAATCCGACCGGCCGCGATGTTTCGATCGCTGAGTAATAGCGGAATCGAGTGCGCGCCAGGCGAATTCCGGCTTGTACAGGGGACTGGACTGTTTTTCCGCGCCCGATCTACCTGGACATATGGTCAAAAGTGGCCGGAACCCAAACGTTTCATACCGATTCGGATTCCGAAACGACGGGTCACCAGTTAACCTGTGGGAGCTGTTTGGAAGACGACCGCGGCCACATGGCTCGACTGTGTGCTGGACGTGGTCACGGTGCGTTGACGGGATAGCGAATGACTACAGTGCTGGGTTTCAGCATCGGTTCAGTGAACTCCGTATCCGCCGCGATGACCGGCGCGCGACCGCGCCCCGCGGTGCGTACGCGCCGCACGGCGGTGACCTTCGACGGGCTCGGCGTGGCCCGGGTCGGCGGCGTGCAGCAATTCAGCACGGCCATCACCGATTTCGCGGATCTGGCCCGCGATCCGGACGCCGTCGTTGTCGGCGGGCGGCTGTTCTCGCCCGCGAACCTGGTCGCGGCCGTGGTCAACGGCCTGCTCGACGCTGCCGAGTACGATCCCGCCGGAGCCGTGGCCACCTATCCGGCGGTCTACACCGATAAGCAGGTGGCGCTATTACGCCAGGCGCTGGACTTGGCCGGCGCCCGAGACGTCGTTTTGATCCCCGAACCCGTGGCCGCCGCCGAATGGCTGGAATCCGAGCACGGGCCCGCCGAACCCGGCTTCGTCCTGGTCTACGATCTCGGCGGCAACAGTCTGGATGTGTCGGTGGTCCGGGTCGGCCCCGACTGGGAGAACCATCCCGTCATCGGAAAGCCCTTGCGCTCCTACGAATTCGGCGGCCGACCGCTCGGCGCGCGGATCGCCCGCTGTGCGCGCGGCAGCGCACCGGACGGGTTGACCTCCTCGATGTCCATCAACGACATCGACGGGCTGCGCACCGCCCACATTCGCAAATCCTTCGACCTGGTGCGCCACTGTGTCCGCGCCAGCGGCCGCACACTGTCCGATATCGACCGGATCCTGGTCGTGGGCGGAGCGGCGCGGCCCAGGGAAGTGGCGGCCACCCTGGCCGAACTGGGCCGCCCGGTGGTGACCTCGGTGGATCCCGGTCAGGTGGTGGCCGCGGGTGCGGCCCGATTCGCTGCCCGGGTCTTCGCGCCCGCGGAGGGCCCGCACCATCCGCCGCGGGTCGCCGTATTCTCCAGCGCCGCAGTGGCTTCGGCGCTGGCGATGTCGGCCGCCACGGTGTTCGGCGGCGGCGTGGATCCCGATCTGTCGACGATTCTCGATCACTTCCCGGAGATCGGTCCCTCCAGCGATGTACTGCTCTACGACCCGAGCGGGGACGTGCTGGCCGACCTGAGACTCGCGGCGGGGCTACCGCGGCGCGCGCTGACGGCGACGCTGGTCGGGCATTCCGCGAGTCTGCCCGCCGGGCCGTGGGAGCGATCGATCCCGCGTGCGGAGCGGCCGCAGGGGCCGACCATGGCCGAATCCTCGCGCTCCCGGCTGGAGCGGCAACAGGATTGCTGCGGCACGGGGACGCTGTACGCGAACCCGGCCCGGTTCACCAATCCGCTGCCGTTCGAACGTTCGAGACCCGCGGTGAATCCCGCGCCGAATCCAGCCCCGGGGCCCGTGGCGAATCCAGCGCCCGCGCCGAACCCTGGTCCGGCACCGTCGGTTCCGTCCGTCGAGCTGCCCGCGACCGATCCGATTCCGAGTGTCAGCCTGCCGGACTATCCGGTGCCGTCCGCGCCGTCGGTACCGAGTGTGTCGCTGCCCGACTCCCCGGCTCCCGCGGTGAATCCACCGGTGGTTCCCGAGGTTTCGCCGCCCGCCTATCAGGCCCCGGCGTCGCCCAGCAGTCCGGCGACCGGCACCGGCGGCTACACCCCGCCCGATTCCAGCGCCTCCGCACCGAGCGTCGGTACGGATACCCCGCCCGATTCCAGCCCTTCCGCGCCGAGCGTCGGCACCCCGTCCGATACCGGTGCCTCCAACGGGACTTCCTCGAACGCCGCCGAGCCCGGCACCGGTACCTCGAATTCCGGTGGTGCGAACCATAATTCCTCCAGCTCGAGCAACTCCAGCGACAGCTCCGGCAATGGGACCTCCTCGAGCAACAGTTCCTCGTCGAGCAGCAGCTCGTCGAGCAGCAGCTCGTCGAGTAACAGCTCATCGAGCAGCAACTCGTCGAGCAGCAACTCGTCGAGTAACAGCTCGTCGAGCAGCAGCTCGTCGAGCAATAGCTCCTCGTCGAGTAGTTCCTCCAAGGGCTCCTCTTCATCCGGCGACAAATCCGGCGGCTCGGACAGCTCCGGCGGCGACGGCGGCTCCGACAGGTAGGTCCGCACTCGGAAGGCGTTCGCCGCGAGTTCTTCATCGTGCGGACTGTCGACGAAAGTTATGGCCGGTACCTGGAATACGGCCGTAGATCATTCGGGTGACGGAACGCGGTCGCCGATGCACAATGGGCTGGTGGTAGCTCTAGGGGGCGGTCCGCAGCTGATCGCGCTGGATGTGGACGGCACCCTGCTGGAATCCGGGTCGGCGATCAGTGCGCGAGTGGTCGAGGCGGTGCGTGCCGCGGTCGCCGCGGGCGCGCACGTGGTCGTCACCACCGGGCGCACCCTGCTCACCACCCGCCCGGTGCTGGCCGAACTGGGTCTCATCGACGGCCACGCGCTGTGCTCCAACGGTGCCGTGCACATCGATATTGCGCAGGACGTGCCGCTGGCGGTGCAGGCCTTCGATCCGGCGCCGGCCGTGCGGGCCTTGCGCGCGCTGTTCCCGGAGATGATCTTCGCGGTGGAGAAAGTGGGCGTCGGCACCTGGGCGACCGGTCTGAGTCCCGGTGAATTCTCGATCGGAGAATATCTGCTCGTCGATCACGGCGCGCTCAGCAGCGAGCCCACTCCCCGTTTGAACGGGTGGTGGCCCACCGGCTCGCAGGAGGAGATGCTGCGGCTGCTGGCACGGCTGGAGGTGCCCGAGGCCAGTTGGGTGCACGGCGAATTCGGGCCCTGGCTCACGGTGTCGCGCCGGGGCGTCTCCAAAGGTTGGGCGCTGGAACGACTCCGGATCGCCCTCGGTGTACCGCGCGAGCGCACCCTGGCCATCGGTGACGGCCACAACGATCGCGAAATGCTCACCTGGGCCGCCCATTCCGTGGCCATGGGCAATGCCGTCGACGAGATCCGCGACCTCGCCGACGAGATCACCGCGGACGTCGCCGACGACGGGGTCGCGCAGGTACTCGAGCGCTGGTTCCGCGCCTGATCAGGCGCCGCCGGTGCGGCCGAGCACGTCGAGGTAGTGCGGGTTGGACATGATGCCGACGATATTGCCGAACGGGTCGATCACCGCGGCGGTCACGAACCCGGTGCCCTCGCCGCGCGGGGTGATCGGTTCGTACTCCTTCGCGCCCATCGCGAGCAGCCGCGCGAAGGTCGCTTCGAGATCGTCTACGTGCCAGTTCACGAATCCGCCGCCGCCGGGCTGATTGCGCGCCCCGGCCGGTGCGTAAGCGCGGTTGATGATGCCGAGCTCGTGCTGGTAGTCGCCGATGCGGAACTCGTAGTAGCCGTTCGGCACATGGAAGTACGGCTGTACGCCGAGGAATTCGGCATACCAGTCCTTGGCGGCTTCGAGATCGTCGGCGTAGTAGGTGGTGGTGGCCATTCCGCGCAGCATGTCTGTCTCCTCGGTTGTCGGCGTCGATCAGGTTGTGCGTTCAGCATCGCGCGTAAAGTACGCACCGAATGAGCACTTTTAGAGGGAGAATTTCTCCATGCGAGCAGACCGGTTGGTGGCGACCCTGTTGTTGATGCAGACCCGGGGCCGGGTGACGGCCGCGGAGATCGCCGAGGAGCTGGAGGTATCGGTCGCGACCGCGCGCCGTGATCTCGAGGCGCTGTCGACCGCGGGCGTCCCGGTCTATCCGCAGCCGGGGCGCGGCGGCGGCTGGCAGCTGGTCGGCGGGGCGCGCACCGATCTGAGCGGTTTGACCGCGCCGGAAGCGCGGGCGCTGTTCCTGCTGACGGGTTCGGCGACTGGCGGGGAACCGGAGGTGAAGTCGGCGCTGCGCAAGCTGGTGCGCGCGCTGCCGCAGACCTTCCGGGGCGAGGCCCAAGCGGCCGCCGACGCGGTGGTGATCGATCCGGCGCGCTGGGGTCAGCATGACCGCACCCGGCCCGCAACGGTCACCCTGCTTCAGCAGGCGGTGGTCGAAAGACGAAGGGTGCGTATCGATTACGAGCGCTCGGGGCAGCGCACCCAGCGCCTGGCCGACCCGTGGGGCCTGATCGACAAGGACGCGGTCTGGTATCTGATCGCGGGTACCGAGCGCGGCAAGCGCACCTTCCGGGTCGACCGCATCGCCGCCGCGCAGCTCACCGACGAAACCTTCGACCGTCCAGCCGATTTCGACCTCTCGGCCGCCTGGGACGCGGTGGTGGGGGAGATGGAGCAGCGCCGGGCAGCCACCGCGGCCACCGTCCTGATCTCCGCCGAGCTGCTCCCCGTCCTCCAGCACCAGCAGGGCCGCCACTGCGAAGTCGACGGCCCCGTCCCCGACGGCCGCGTCCAGGTCCGCGTCACTGCCCCCACCCCGAACATGGTGGCCCGCCAGCTCGCCGGCTGGGCCCCCGACATCGAAGTTCTCGGCCCCGAGCCGGTCCGCGCCGAACTTCTCCGGCTCGGCCACGAACTGGTACAGCGTTACTCGGATCGACCGGGCTCGGCCGTGCCGCCGGCGATCAGTTCGGTAGTCGGCACCTGACGCTCGGCGCTGGTGTGGCCACGAACCGACCGCAACCGGTTGAGTCCGAACGGTTCTCGATAGTCGAGTGCGGTGCGGATTCGGGTAACGGGTCGCCCTATGTGCGGTGCGAGGGGATTTCGTCCGGCCGATAGTGTGATCGTATGGATCACGCTGCGCTGTTGGAACTCTGGGACCGACGATGGCCACTGTGTCCCCCTGAGGCCGATGCGTTGAAGCGGGTCTTTCCGGACCGGTGGGTACGGTTTCACAGCTTGCCGGAGTCGAAACGTTATGCGGACTCGGCTGCGGAGTACGGCGTGTTGCTCGGCCGGTACAACACCGTTCTCGACGAATTGTTCACGGGGCAAGAGGTCTATCTCGTCACCTGTGATTGGTCCGACCGGCCGGAACCGGGTGCGCGGCCCGCGGAACACATCGAATGGCATCCGGGCGCGGAGCACTGGACCTCGGTCTGCGCGGATCCGGCGGAGGACGACCCCTACTACACCCACCTGTTCGTGAGCCGGATCTCGTGGCGAATCGGTGTGATCGACGATCTGCTCCGCGCGGTCGCCGACGATGCCACCGCGGGCGTCATGGTCGCGGATTCGGAACTGCGGCGCATCCACCATCCCTATGACGGCGGCGCGGACGTCCTGCTGCCGACCAGGGCGGAACGGGACCTGCTCAGGAATCGGCACGCGGACTGGCTTTCCAGTCACCCCGAAGGGCTCTGAGCCGGCGGGCGATCAGATCTTTCGAACTGCTCGATCGCCGGGACCACGTGGTGCACGGTGCCGATGACGTGCAGCACACCGACCGCACCCGGATCGATCGCCCGGGTGCGGTCCGTCCCGCGGTTCGGCGAATGCTGCGGTCGCCGAACCGACCGGGCCGCAGACGGTTCGGGACCTTCCGGTCGCGGCCCGGCGCAGGTCACCGGTGGGCTGGGATCCGATCACTCAGGGCGCGAACCATTTCGGTCGCCACCACGGCGTGGCCGCTGGTGGTGAAGTGGATCAGGTCGGCGCTCATCAGGTTCTCGCGCAGGCGCAGCGGATGGTCCCAGAACTCGACCAGCAGCGCGCCGTGACGGTCCGCTACGGTGCGGATGATGTCGTTGAGCTGGGCCATGCGGGGTCGCATCGGGCGCATGGGTGCCAGGCGTTCGACCGTCCAGACGTCGGCGACGGTGAACGTGGTGACCTGGGCGCCGGTCGCGCTCACCGCGTCGAACAGGGTGTCCAGATTGGCCCGCAGCTCGTCCGGATCGCCGCCGGGGTGGAACAGGTCGTTGCCGCCGCAGCTGAGATGGACCAGGTCCGGCTCGAAATCCAGGATGCGGGGCAGCTGCTCGGTCAGCACCTGCGTACTGGTCGCGCCGACAGCGGCGGTGTTCAGGTAGGCCAGCGCGGGATTGACGGCCGTCAGGTGCCCGGCGAGGCGGTCGGCCCAGCCGCGCGTGCCGTAGCCCGGGCTCGGATCCCCGACGCCCCGGGCGATCGAGTCGCCGAGCACGGCGAAACGCTGCCATGGCGCGCCGGCCAGGCGCTGCTGTGCCTCGGGTGCGGACAGGACCAGGGGATCGTCGGCTTCGGTGCGAATGGTGTTGTGCATCAGCGGTTCTCCTTCGAAGCGGGGACGGCGAGGACGAGTGCGGCGAGCACGGTGATGCCCGCGCAGACGGCGAACAGGGTGTGGAAGGCCGCGAGCGGCTCGCCCGGGTGGCCGGCGAAGATCGCGGCCAGTATCGCCACGCCCAGCGCGCCGCCGACCTGCCGGGCGGTGAGATTCATGCCGATGCCCGCGGCGAACTGGTGCGGCGGTGTGGCATTCGCGGCCGCGGTGCCGAGCACGGTGACCACGATGCCGACACCGCCCCCGCCGAGCAGGCCCGCGGGCACCCACGCCGTCCACAGGGCGGGTTCGGGACCGAAAGCGTCGGTGCTCATCCACGCCAGGGCGGCGACGAACAGTGCCGCACCGAGCACACCCACCGCGCGTCGGGCGCGCTCCGTAGTGGCCCGGCCCGCCAGGGTGGCGGTGACCATCGACGACACCGCGCCCACGGTCAGGGCGCCCGCCGCGGCCAGGACCGAATAGCCCCAGATCGCGTCCAGGAACAGTGGTCCCGCGAGCAGCCAGGCAAACATGGCCGCCCCGAAGACGAACGAGCCCGCGTTGGCCAGCGCGTAGGGGCGGCTGCGCCACAGGTCGACCGCGATCGCCGGGTTGCGGTGTGCGCGTGCGCGAATCATCGCGATGCCCAGCAGGACGACGCCGACGACCAGGCACGCGAGGGTGGCCGGAGCGGTCCAGCCCCAGCGGGTGCCCTCGGTGACTCCGGCGACCACGCCGCCGAGCCCGAGTGCCACGGCGGCGGTGCCGATCGGGTCGGGCAGCGCCCGATCGGCGATCGCGGTGTCCGGCACGATGATTCGCAGTCCGGCCAGGATCAGGCCCAGCGCCACCGGCACATTGATGAAGAAGACCGCCCGCCAGTCGAATACCTCGATCAGTGCGCCGCCGACCGCCGGGCCGACTACCGCGGCGAATCCGCCTGCCGCGGACCAGGCGGCGATCGCGGCGCCGATCTTCTCGCGCGCGGTGACGGCGAGGACCAGGCCGAGGCCGGTGGGCACCATGAGCGCGCCCGTCGCACCCTGCGCCAGCCGACCGGCGATCAGCCAGCCCGCGGTGGGCGCGAGCGCGCACAGCAGCGAGGTGAGCGCGAAACCGGCCAGCGCGAGCAGGAATACGCGCCGTCGGCCCAGCGCGTCGGCAAGACGGCCCGCGGGGGTGAGCAACGCGGCGTAGGCGACGGCGTATCCGCTGACCACCCAGGTGAGTGTGCTGGCGGCGGTTTCGGGATAGGTGCGGGCGATGGCGGGGAAGGCGATATTGACCACGGACAGGTCGAGGAAGGCGATGAATCCGGCGCCGCAGGCGATCAGCAGGGTGCCGGTGGCGGCGCGCGCGGTCGGCGGGGTGCCGGGCCGCACGGACACTTCGGTCATGAGGGGATCCTTCGAGTTGGCGAAACAAAACGCACGATCGTTCGTCCAATAAAAATACGACCGACCGTTCGTCTTTGCAAGACCGAAGTGGAAGAATGGCGGACATGAATGAACCCGCGACCTCGGATCAGCGGCTGGCCAAGGGCGCGCGGTCCCGGGCCTCGATCGCCCGGCACGCCGCCGACGTCGCGTCGGTGGAAGGCTTGAACGGGGTCACCATCGGCCGGCTGGCCACCGATCTCGGGATCAGCAAGAGCGGGATCGCCACGCTGTTCGGCAGCAAGGAATCGCTACAGCTGGCGGCCGTGAAGGCGGGCCGCGACGCCTTCGTCACCGAGATCATCACGCCCAGCCTGAACGAGCCGCGCGGGCTGCCGCGCGTTCGCGCCCTGATCGACCGCTGGTTCGCGCACATCACCGAGCCGTTCTTCCCGGGCGGTTGCTTCCGCACCGCGGCGCTCACCGAATTCGACAGCAAGCCGGGCCCGGTCCGCGACGCCCTCGTCGCGGACCATAGCGCCTGGCTCGCCTTCCTGGCCGAGGAGATCCGCAAAGCCCAAGCGCAGGGCGAACTCCCGGGCGTGGACCCGGACATGCTCGTCTTCGAACTCGACGCCGTCGTCAGCGCCGCCAACACCGCCCGCCAAATCGGCGACGACACCAAGGTCACCTTGGCCCGCGCCATCACCGACCGCCTCCTCAACGCCTGACAGCATCGTCGAAACGCCGCCACGCGCCGCAGCTCCAGGCGGTGGCGCGGGGCCGATGGCGCTGAACGATCCAGCACAAATGACGAGCCCGGCACGCGGTCGGCGGCCGAAAGTGGTTCAGGCGGTGCGGGCCAGCGGGATCTGGGCGTCGGCGTAGCGGTCCAGGGTGATGGCGGTGAGGGCCGGGTGCGGGCCGATCACGGCCGAGTGGCGCAGGGTGGGGGCTGTGGCGATCAGGCGGTCGGTGAGCAGGCCGGGCGCGAGGAACCAGGGGGCGATCAGGACTTCATCCGCACCACGGGCGCGCAGATTCGCGACGGCCGCGGTAACCGTGGGTTCGGCGGTGGCGAAGCAGATCTCGGTCTGCCATCCGGTCAGTGCGGCGAGCGCACGAGCCACCCCGGTGGTGCGGGCATTGGCGGCGGGGGAGGAGGACCCGACGGCCGCCACCGCCACGCCGAGGCGGCGGGAAACGCTGGGGCGCAGGGCATTCGGAACAACTTCGAGAACCCGGTCGCGAAGCGCGCCGACCAGCCGGGCGTCCGGGCCGAGCACGTCGGCCTGGGTGAGCCGCAACCGCGGATGCCGCGCCCGCGCGGCATCCAGCAGCCCGGGCAGATCGACCCGGGCGTGAAAAGCGCTGCCCAGCAACAGCGGTGCCACTACGGCATGCGTATGTCCCTGGGCGGCAACAGCATCCACGACCTGCTCCACCGAGGGTGCGCTCAGATCGAGGAAGGCGAGCCGGACGTCGAGATCCGGCCGGGCGGCGGCGATCCGGGCGATCACCGCCGCCATGGTGGCGGCCGACCGCGGATCGCGGCTGCCGTGGGCAACCGCGATCAGCACGGGCGGGGAACCGAACATCAGGCGGGCGCGCCGACCTCGACAGCGGTCAGCACATCCCCGACCAGGCCCGCGCCGAGCGTATTGCCGCCCGCGGGATCGATCAGCAGGAAGCTGCCGGTGTGCCGGTTGGCGCGATAGTCATCGGCCGCGATCGGCTCGGCGACCCGCACCGAGATGCGTCCGATGTCGTTGAGCTCCAGCGTTTCCGGGTTCGGCACCGCGGTCAGGTTCTGCTCGTCGAAGCGCTCCACGAGCGCGCCCACGATCGCCTGGGTGGTGCGGGTGCCGTGCTTGAGCAGCAGCCGCGCGCCGGGACGCAGCGGCTTGTCGCCCAGCCAGCAGACGGTGGCGTCGAAACTGTCGATCGGCTCCGGCGCGTCGGCGACCGAGGCGATGATGTCGCCGCGCGAGATGTCGACCTCGTCGGCCAGCAGCAGCGTGACGCTGCGCCCGGCCTGCGCGACCGCGAGCTCACCATCGGGGGTGTCGACGCGCTCGACGGTGGTGCGAATCCCGCTGGGCAGCACCACGATCTCGTCGCCGGGCGACACCGAACCGGCCGCGATCTGCCCCGCGTAACCCCGGTAGTCCGGGTAGTCGGCGGTGCGCGGGCGGATCACGTACTGCACCGGGAACCGCAGCCCGAGCGCGGTGTTGTCGGCATCGACCGGCACCGATTCCAGGTGCTCGATCAGCGAGGGCCCGTCGTAGTACGGGGTGTTGTCCGAGCGGGAGGCGATATTGTCGCCGTGCAGCGCCGACACCGGGATCTCCACCACGTCCTCGGCCGCCCAGCCGAGAGTCTTGGTGAGCGTGTTGAATTCGGCGGAGATGTCAGCGAACACTGTCGCAGGGTCGTCGACCAGGTCGATCTTGTTGACCGCGAGCACCAGCTTCGGCACGCCGAGCAGTGCGAGCACCGCGGCATGGCGGCGGGTCTGCTCGATGACGCCCTTGCGGGCATCGACCAGCAGGATCACCAGCTGCGCCGTGGACGCGCCGGAGACCGTGTTGCGGGTGTACTGCACGTGCCCGGGCGTATCGGCGAGCACGAACGACCGCTTCGGGGTGGCGAAGTAGCGGTAGGCGACATCGATGGTGATGCCCTGCTCCCGCTCGGCCCGCAGCCCGTCGACGAGCAGCGACAGATCCGGCGTGGCCAGACCCTTGTCGACCGAGGCGCGAGTGACCGCGTCGATCTGGTCGGCGAGCACCGATTTCGTGTCGTAGAGCAACCGCCCCACCAGCGTGGACTTGCCATCGTCGACCGAACCGGCGGTGGCTAGGCGAAGTAGGTCGGCCATCAGAAGTAGCCCTCTCTCTTGCGGTCTTCCATGGCGGCCTCGGATACGCGGTCGTCGCCACGCGTCGCTCCGCGCTCGGTCAGTCGGGACGCGGCCACCTCGGCGAGGATCGCCTGGTTGTCGGCGGCGTCGGAAAGGATGGCGCCGGTGGTGGATCCGTCGCCGACGGTGCGGTAGCGCACCGAAAGCTCTTGCAACTCTTCGCCTTCGCGCGGCCCACCCCACACGCCCGGCGTCATCCACATGCCGTCGCGCTGGTAGACCGGGCGCTGGTGCGCGTAGTAGATGCTGGCCAGATCGATGTCCTCGCGGGCGATGTAGCGCCAGATGTCGAGTTCGGTCCAGTTCGACAGCGGGAACACCCGCACGTGCTCACCGGGAGCGTGGCGGCCGTTGTAGAGGTTCCACAGCTCGGGCCGCTGCCGCTTGGGATCCCACTGTCCGAAGGCGTTGCGCAGCGAGAAGATCCGCTCCTTGGCGCGCGAGCGCTCCTCGTCGCGGCGGCCACCGCCGAACACCGCGTCGAAACGGTGTTCGGTGATGGCGTCCAGCAGCGGCACGGTCTGCAGCGGGTTGCGGATGCCGTCGGCGCGCTCGGTGAGCCGGCCGTCGGCGAGGTAATCCTCCACCGATGCGACATGCAGGCGCAGACCGTACTTCTCGACCACCTTGTCCCGGAACTCCAGCACCTCGGGCAGGTTGTGCCCGGTGTCGACGTGCAGCAGCGCGAACGGCAGCGGCGCGGGCCAGAAGGCCTTGAGCGCCAGATGCAGCAGCACCGTGGAGTCCTTGCCGCCGGAGAACAGGATCACCGGCCGCTCGAATTCGCCTGCCACCTCGCGGAAGATGTGGATCGCCTCGGACTCGAGCGCCGCGAGGGTGTCGAAATCCGTGATGCCCAGCGCGCGTTCACTGATGGTTTCGGTCATGACTGATGCAACCCGCATTCGGTCTTGGCGAGGCCGGCCCAACGGCCGCTTCGCGGATCGGATCCCGGCTCCGGCTTCCGTGTGCACGGAGCGCAGCCGATGGACGGATATCCCTCTTCCACCAGGGGATTGACGAGGATGCCGTGAGTGTTTATGTAGTCCTGCATCTCGTCGTCGGACCAGGGTGCGATCGGGTTGATCTTCACCAGGCCGAAGGCTTCGTCGTAGGAGATCAGCGGCGCGTTCGCGCGGGTGGGCGCTTCCACCCGCCGGATGCCGGTCACCCAGGCGTTGTATCCCACGAGCGACTTCTGTAGCGGCACCACCTTGCGCAGGCGGCAGCACTCGGCGGCGTCGCGGGCGAACAGGTCCTTGCCCAGCAGTCGATCCTGTTCGGCGACAGTGTTCTCCGGGCGCACATTGATCACATTCACCCCGTACACGGCCTCCACCGCGTCCCGGGTGCCGATGGTCTCGGCGAAGTGATAGCCGGTGTCCAGGAACAGGACATCGACACCGGAGTGGATCTGCGCGGCCAGGTGCACCAGCACCCCGTCCTGCATATTGGAGGCGACGATGTAGCCGTCACCGAAGGTCCGCTCGGTCCATTCCAGCAGCTGCACCGCCGTGGCGTCCGGGCCGAGTTCGGCCGCGCCCTGTTCGGCGATGGCCCGCAACTCGTCCTCGGACAGCTTGGCCGTGAGTTTCGTTGTCATTGTCGAGATCTCCCGTTCCTACCGAAGGTCCGCCTCGTCGGCGCGAACCGCCCACTGCGCGAAGCGCTCCGCACCGTCGCGGTGCTTGAGGAAGTTGCGCACGACCCGTTCGATGTAGTCGCCGAGCTCGTCGCTGGTCACCTTGTGCTGGCGCAGCTTGCGGCCGAAGGCGCTGTCGAGGCCGAGGCTGCCACCGAGGTGAACCTGGTAGCCCTCCACCTGATTCCCGTTGCCGTCGTCGACCAGTTGTCCCTTGAAACCGATGTCGGCGATCTGGGATCGGCCGCAGGAGTTGGGGCAGCCGTTGATATTGATCGTGATCGGCACGTCCAGGTCGGCGTTGATGTCGGCCAGCCGCTGTTCCAGTTCGGGCGCGAGCACCTGCGACCGCTTGCGGGTCTCCACGAACGACAGCTTGCAGAATTCGATGCCGCTGCACGCCAGCAGGTTTCGCCGCCAATGCGACGGGCGGGCCTGCAAGCCGAGCGGTTCGAGATCGGTGATCAGCTGCTCGATCCGGTCGTCGGCGACGTCGAGCACGATCAGCTTCTGGTACGGGGTGAACCGGACCCGGTCCGAGCCGGCCCGGGCCATCGCGTCGGCCACCTGCTGCAGGATGGTGCCGGAGACACGACCGGCGATCGGGGTGAAGCCGACCGCGTTGAGCCCGTTGCGCAGCTTCTGGACGCCGATGTGGTCGATCGGGCGCGACGGCTGCTCCGGTGCCGGACCGTCGATCAGCTTGCGCTTCAGGTACTCGGTTTCCAGCACCTCGCGGAACTTCTCGATGCCCCAGTCCTTGATCAGGAACTTGAGCCGGGCCTTGGTGCGCAGCCGCCGGTAGCCGTAGTCGCGGTAGAGCGCGACGACGGCCTCCC
This sequence comes from Nocardia sp. NPDC127579, assembly GCF_042672005.1. NCBI lineage: Bacteria > Bacillati > Actinomycetota > Actinomycetes > Mycobacteriales > Nocardiaceae > Nocardia > Nocardia sp. NPDC127579. The sequence continues at coordinate 233,127 of NZ_JBHXVZ010000004.1, forward strand.
ACACATCGGGCACCTCCGCCAGCGGCACCCAGGCGCCGAGGCGCTGGGCCAGCATCGGGTTGGTGGACAGGCCGCCGCCGACCCAGACATCCAGGCCGGGACCGTGCTCGGGATGCTCGACGCCGATGAAGGCGACGTCGTTGATCTCGTGCACCACGTCCTGCTGACCGGAGATGGCGGTCTTGAACTTGCGCGGCAGGTTCGAGTACTTCTTGTCGCCGATGTAGCGCTGGACGATCTCGTCGATGGCGGGGGTCGGGTCGAGCACCTCGTCGAAGGATTCACCCGCGAGCGGGGAGCCGAGCACCACGCGCGGGCAGTCGCCACAGGCCTCGGTGGTCTGCAAACCGACCTCTTCGAGCCGTCGCCAGATCTCCGGCACGTTCTCGATCTCGATCCAGTGGTACTGGACGTTCTCGCGGTCGGACAGGTCGGCGGTGTCGCGGCCGAACTCGGTGGAGATCTCACCGAGGGTGCGCAGCTGGCGCGCGTTCAACGCGCCGCCGTCGCAGCGCACCCGCATCATGAAGTAGGGGGCCTCGAGCAGGTCGATGTTCTCGTCGCCGGTGTAGGTGCCGTCGTAGCCCTGCTCGCGCTGGGTGTAGAGACCCCACCAGCGCATGCGGCCGCGCAGGTCGGCCTTGTCGATCGAGTCGAAACCCTGCTTCGAGTAGATGTTCTCGATGCGCGCGCGCACATTGAGCGGGTTGTCATCCTTCTTGGACTGCTCGTTGGCGTTGAGCGGCTCACGGTAGCCGAGCGCCCACTGGCCCTCGGACTTGCGGCGCACGGGCTTTCCGGTGCGCTCGCGCCGGGCTACGGGCTTGGGCTGTTCGCTGGCGTCGGTTGTCGACGTCATAGGGGTGCTCCTGGGGTGGGGACTGCATCGGCTGGGGGCACGAGGGGCTGACTCGAACCCGCGGTAGCTTGCGGACCGATGCGATTTCGACTGTGCCGGGGAGACCCGGGAATGCGCGCCGCTCTGCTACCGGAGGGAACCGGGCAGACAACAGGCACTGCAAACGCGCTTGAAGTCGACGTGGCGACGAGCCACGAGTCGTACTCCAGAGGTGCGCATGAAACTGATTGTGCCACGTCAAACGGGTCGTTCCGACCCGGAGTCCGATATTTCCCCCGATTTCGCGGGAAATCCCCAGCATGACCGAGCCGCAATGTGACAGCCGTCATAGATCACCGCGGTCGCGCCGTCGGCCGCCGCATGAAGTGGATCACGTGGGCGGGTGCGAGCCGTTTCGCGGGCGATGGTCACACTGGTGGGGTGAGTCCTTCCGCCGACCCCGAAGCGACCGCGCCCGCACTGCACGACTTCGGGGGCGGCCCGTTCGGCGTCTATATCCATGTCCCGTTCTGTGCCACCCGCTGCGGGTACTGCGACTTCAACACCTACACCGCCGGTGAGCTGGGCAGCTCCGCCTCGCCGCAGTCCTGGCTCGCGGCGCTGCGTGGTGAACTGGCCGCCGCGGCCACGGCCTTCGGGCAGCTGCCCACCGAGACGCCGGAGGTCGCAACGATTTTCGTCGGTGGCGGTACGCCGTCACTGCTCGGCGGTGACGGCCTGGCCGAGGTGCTGGCCGCCGTCCGCGCCGAATTCACCCTCGCCGCCGACGCCGAGGTGACCACCGAGTCGAACCCCGAATCGACCTCGCCGGAGTTCTTCGAGCGGCTGCTCGCGGGCGGATTCACCCGGATCTCGCTGGGCATGCAGTCCGCCGCGCAGCACGTATTGCAGGTGCTCGATCGCACGCACACGCCGGGCCGCGCTGTCGCCGCCGCCAAGGAGGCGCGCGCGGCCGGGTTCGAGCACGTCAATCTGGACCTCATCTACGGCACCCCGGGCGAACGTGACGCCGATCTGGACGCCAGCCTGGACGCCGTCCTGGACGCCGGGGTCGATCATGTCTCGGCTTACTCGCTGATCGTGGAGGACGGCACCGCGCTGGCCCGCAAGGTGCGCCGCGGCGAACTTCCGGCTCCCGACGACGACGTGCTCGCCGCCCGCTACGAGCGCATCGATTCCCGCCTCAGGGCCGCCGGTCTGTCCTGGTACGAGGTATCCAATTGGGCGGCAGGCGATTCCGCGCGCTGCCGGCACAACCTCGGCTACTGGGACGGCGGCGACTGGCTGGGTGCGGGCCCCGGCGCGCACAGCCACGTCGGCGGCGTGCGCTGGTGGAACGTCAAGCATCCGGCCCGCTACGCCGACCGCGTCGCCCAGGGTGGGCTGCCCGCAGCAGGGTGGGAGGCCCTGTCGGCGCAGGAGCGCTACACCGAACGCGTCATGCTGACCGTCCGTCTGCGCTCCGGGTTGCCGTTGACCGACCTCGATGCCGCGGGCCGCGCGGCGGCCGAGCGCGTCGTCGCCGACGGTCTGGCGCGGCAGGCCGGCGATCGCCTGGTGCTCACCGACCGTGGCCGCCTGCTCGCCGACGGTGTCGTCCGCGACCTGCTGACCTGATCGCGGTTGCCGTCGAATCGCTCGCGCCCCGTGGTGATCTCGGCGTGGTCCCGCTGTGTGATCGCACAACGGCCGCTGCCCATGTTTGCGCGGTCTTGCCTGATCGGCGCGGGTTCGACTATCGCCGGGGGACGGACCCGCGTAGGCTCCCGAGCAACCCCAAGGAGTCCAATGCCCGAGGCACGACACATCACACTGGTCCACGAGCAGAACGAGTTCGCCGAGGCGCGGGCCGCCGAGAAGGCCGAGAACGCCCGGCAGAGCGCCATCGCGGCGCGTACTGTCGCCAGTCATTCCCACAACGCCGACGACTGCCAGTCGCTGCTGGCCATGCTCGGCCTGGATGCTCTCGCGGGCAAACACGCCAAGAGTCTCGAACCCAGTTAGCCCGCGCTCGCGCCGGTCATCATTGAAATGCTCGTGTGCCACCCATTCCCGGGGGCACACGGGTCATTAGACTGGACAAAGAAGACCAGCGAGGAGGTAGGGCGATGTCGAGCACCGAGGATCGGCGCTTCGAAGTCCTGCGGGCCATCGTCGCGGACTATGTCTCGACGAAGGAGCCCATCGGGTCGAAAACCCTTGTGGAGCGGCATAATCTGGGCGTGTCCAGCGCGACTGTCCGCAATGACATGGCGGTGCTGGAAGCCGAGGGCTACATCACCCAGCCGCACACCAGTTCCGGTCGCATCCCGACCGACAAGGGCTACCGCCAATTCGTCGACCGTATCTCCGAGGTCAAGCCGCTCTCCGGCGCCGAACGCCGGGCCATCATGGAGTTCCTGGAATCCGGCGTCGACCTGGACGATGTCCTGCGCCGCGGCGTGCGGCTGCTGGCCCAGCTGACCAGACAGGTCGCCGTCGTCCAGTACCCGACGGTGTCGGCGTCGACCGTGCGTCATATCGAGGTGGTGGCGCTCAATCCGGCCCGGCTGCTGCTGGTGGTGATCACCGATACCGGCCGCGTCGATCAGCGCCTGGTCGAGCTGGGCGCGCTGGTCGACGACGAGGATATGGCCGCCCTGCGCGGCTTGCTCGGCAACGCCATGGACGGCAAGCGGCTGGCGATGGCGTCCGCGGCCGTCGCTGAACTGCCCGAGACCGCCCCGCCACGATTACGCGACGTGCTGATCCGGGTGTCGACCGTGCTGGTGGAGACGCTGGTCGAGCATCCGGAGGAGCGCCTGGTGCTCGGCGGCACCGCCAATCTGACCCGCAACGCCGGTGATTTCGGCCTGCCCGGTTCGCTGCGGCAGGTGCTCGAGGCGCTGGAGGAGCAGGTGGTCGTACTCAAGCTGCTGGCCGCCACCCAGCAGCCGGGCACCGTCACCGTGCGGATCGGCGAGGAGACCCAGGTCGAGCAGATGCGCACCACCTCGGTGGTGTCCACCGGGTACGGCACCTCGGGCGCGGTGCTCGGCGGCATGGGCGTGCTGGGGCCCACCCGCATGGACTATCCCGGCACCATCGCCTCGGTATCGGCGGTGGCCCGCTATATCGGCGAGGTGCTGGCCGAGCGCTGAGCATCGGCGGGCGCGGTCCGCTGCTAGGCTCGGTGGGCGCTGCACCCTCTCGCAGCCCACTTCCACTCTCGAACCCGCGGCCGGATAAAGTTGAGTGCATCCGACTAATGTCCGGTGGTATCGGCGTTCGGTCGGAGCGGGACAGGCACACGCATCCAAGGACTAGAGACTCAAGTGGCACGGGATTACTACGGACTGCTCGGCGTCGCGAAGAACGCGACCGACCAGGAAATCAAGCGCGCCTACCGGAAGCTGGCGCGTGAACTGCATCCCGACGTCAACCCCGACGAGGCGGCGCAGGCCAAGTTCAAAGAGGTCTCGGCGGCCTACGAGGTGCTGTCGGATCCGGAGAAGCGCCGCGTCGTGGACCTGGGCGGGGATCCGCTGGAGTCCGGCGGTGGTGGCGGCGGTTTCGCGGGCGCCGGATTCGGCGGGCTCGGCGACGTCTTCGAGGCCTTCTTCGGCGGTATGAACGGCTCCGGCGGCGGCGCGCGCAAGCCCCGCGGCCGCGTGCAGCCCGGCGCCGATTCGCTCATCCGGACTCGGCTCAGCCTGGCCGAGTGCGCTGTGGGCGTCACCAAGCACCTGACCGTGGACACCGCGATCCTCTGCGACGCCTGTACCGGGTCGGGCACCAACGGCAATTCCAAGCCGGTGCGCTGTGAAACCTGTGGCGGCGCGGGCGAAGTCCAGTCGGTGCAGCGTTCCTTCCTCGGCCAGGTGCTGACCTCGCGTCCCTGCCCGACCTGCCGCGGCGCGGGCGAGACCATTCCCGATCCCTGCCACAAGTGCGGTGGTGACGGCCGGGTGCGCGCGCGGCGCGAGATCGCCGCGCCGATTCCGGCCGGTGTCGCCAACGGCATGCGGGTGCGCTTGGCCGCGCAGGGCGAGGTCGGCCCGGGCGGCGGCCACGCGGGCGATCTGTACGTCGAGGTCGTCGAGCAGCCGCACGATGTGTTCGTGCGCGACGGCGACGATCTGCACTGCACCATCCGGGTGCCGATGGTGGACGCCGCGCTCGGCACCACCGTCGTCATCGACACCATCCTCGACGGCCCGGTCGAACTGACCATTCCGGCTGGTACCCAGCCGGGCGAGGTGTCGGTGCTGCGCGGGCACGGCATGCCGCGCCTGCGCTCGGGCACCCGCGGTGACCTGCTGGCCCACCTCGACATCGTGGTGCCGGCCAAGCTGGACAGCAAGCAGACCGATCTGCTGCGCAAGTACAAGGGCCTGCGCGAGCGGGACCGCGCCGAGGTGATGTCGGCGCAGTCCGAGCACAACAGCGGCCTGTTCGCCCGGTTGCGCGCGTCGTTCAGCGGGCGCTGAGCCCTTGGCCGCCACCGTCTTCTATCTCGACGACATCCCGGAGCCGGGCGGGCTCGCCGTGCTCGACGGCCCCGAGGGGCGTCATGCGGCGACCGTACGCCGGATCGTGGTGGGCGAGCCGATCACCCTGTCCGACGGGCGGGGCCTGCTCGCCGAATCGGAAGTCGTTGCGGCGCAGAAAGGCCGGCTGGAGCTGAAGGTGCTGGCGCGGCGGACGGCCGCGTCGGCGACGCCGCGGGTGACGGTGGTGCAGGCGCTGCCCAAGTCGGAGCGGTCCGAGCTGGCGGTCGAATTGATGACCGAGGCAGGCGCCGACCGGATCGTGCCGTGGCAGGCCCTGCGCTGCGTCAGCAAATGGGAGGGCAAGGCCGCCAAAGCGGTCGAGAAGTGGCGGGCCGCGGCGCGGTCGGCGGCCCGGCAGTCGCGCCGGCCCTATATCCCGCAGGTCGACGACCTGCATCGCACGCGCGATCTGCTGGATCTGGTGCGCGCGGCGAAAGCCGGCGGCGCGGTGGTCGCGGCCTTGCACGAATCCGGCGCCGCCCGCTTCACCGAGCTGGCCTTCGACGGTGTGCCCGAGGTTGTCCTGATCGTGGGTCCCGAAGGGGGACTGGATGATTCGGAGCTCGCGGCACTGACCGACGCGGGGGCCGAGGCGGTGTTGCTCGGGCCGACGGTTTTGCGCACCTCGACGGCCGCCGCGGTCGCCCTCGGCGCGCTGGGTGCGCTCACCCCGCGTTGGTAGTTCTCACAAGAGATTCGCCGCGGCGAATCTCCGGCATTCAGTGCCGCTCGTGCTGGTGGGCCGGCTGCGGCCCGCCCGCGTGCTGCTGATCGGCGCCGTAGGCCTGGCTGATCAGGGCGTTGACGTTCTCCTTGGGCACGTCGAACGCTGCGCCGCAGAAGGTGCACTCCAGGAAGTGCCTGGTCTTGAGCGGAATCAGCGGAATGAAGAACAGCGTGAACATGGTGACCGCCTTGCGCAGCGCGTGCGCGGACGGATTGTGGCAGTGAGCGCACACCAGCGTGAGCATGGCGAGCTGGTGAATTTTGCGGTTCCAACCCCAGATGAGCACAGCAAACCCCCGAGAATCGTGTTAGGTCGCGGTAGACACTACTGGCTGCGGCCGGATTCGGCACCTGGCTTAATCACTGGGCCGTGTCGGTGCCCCGCGTTAGAATTTGCTCACACGAAACAGCTGTCGAGACCGGAAAGCAGGCTGTAGCGACTTTTGCGAACACCAGGCGAGATCGGCGATCCCACGAACTCCACCACAGGTATCGGTGCCGACGACAACGGTTCGGGCCCCGCCGCTCGTACCGTGCGTTCGGGTATCGACCTCGCACCGGAATCGGTGTTCCCGTTCCTGGGCTCCGCCGACCAGAATTTGCGTGAACTCGAACGGCTGCTCGACGCCGACATCCACGTGCGCGGCAACTCGGTGACACTCACCGGCCGGGCCGCCGATGTGGCGCTGGCCGAGCGGGTCATCGAACAGCTCATCGCGCTCACCGGGCGCAACCGCGTGGTGACACCGGAGGCGGTGCGCCACACCGTATCCATGCTCACCGAGGGTTCCTCGGATTCACCGGCCGAGGTGCTGAGCCTGGACATTCTGTCCCGGCGCGGCAAGACGATTCGGCCCAAGACGCTGAACCAGAAGCGCTACGTCGACGCCATCGACGCCAACACCATCGTGTTCGGCATCGGCCCGGCCGGTACCGGCAAGACGTATCTGGCGATGGCCAAGGCGGTGCAGGCGCTGCAGGCCAAGCAGGTCACCCGGATCATCCTGACCCGTCCCGCGGTGGAGGCCGGTGAGCGGCTGGGATTCCTGCCCGGCACGCTCAACGAGAAGATCGACCCGTATCTGCGCCCGCTCTACGACGCCCTGCACGACATGATGGATCCCGAGGCCATACCGAAGCTGATGGCCGCGGGCGTCATCGAGGTCGCACCGCTGGCCTATATGCGCGGCCGCAGCCTCAACGACGCGTTCATCATTCTCGACGAGGCGCAGAACACCACTGCCGAGCAGATGAAGATGTTCCTCACCCGCCTCGGCTTCGGCTCCAAGATGGTGGTGACCGGCGATATCAGCCAGGTCGACCTGCCCGGCGGCGCCCGTTCGGGCCTGCGCGCGGCCAGCGAGATCCTGACCGATATCGAGGACATCGCCTTCGCCGAGCTGACCTCCAGCGATGTGGTCCGCCACCGCCTGGTCTCCGACATCGTCGATGCCTACGACCGGCACGAAGCCGAATCCCGGCCCGCCGTCGGCCAGCACTACCCGGGCAACCGCGCCCAGCGCCGAGCCGCCAGCCGCAGCGACCGCCGCTGATGGCCACCTAACGATGGCGCCCGGTTCAACGGGCGCCATCGTTGTTCTTGTGCTCAGGATGCGGTCAGTTTGCGTCCTCTGTGACCCCTCGCTTGTGTCCCCTGAATCACATTGATCGCCGGGCTGGCGAGGGAACCATATCCATCCGGCGGACATCTAATCATGCTGAAGGGGAACGAAATTCGAATCCTTCAGGGGTGCCATCGGGGTGATGGATGTGTGCCTCCCCGTTCTTTGAGCAGGGAGATCGAAACGAACATCAGGCGAATGATCGCGGCAGGTGTGATTGCTGCGGGGATGTCAGCCGGAGTCGTGGCGCCTACTGCGTTCGCGGCGCCAACAGAGGCGCCGGTGCACCACTCGTTGAGCTCCTGGGTCGAGTCTGCGAAGGTGCAGGCGGGAAGCCCTCAGAATGCCACCTTGTCGGCGGAAGAGCAGGCGGCTGTTGACAACAAGAATGCAGGCAGGCCCTACGATCAGAAGGCGTACAACAGGGCGATGCAAAAGATCAAGCAGGCGGAGAAGTACGATGGGTGCCGCAACAAGCAGAAGCGAAAGAGTTGCTGAGTGATGGTCGAGCGATTCCGTATCTCCCATTTTTCGCAGTCGAATCCCGCTGGTACGGGGCAGGAAGATATACCGCAGCTCCTACGGGCGGTCGCCGCGAGCATCGAGGAACTGGGCGATATTTCCGTCAGCGATCTCGTCATGCACAGCGAGATCACAGCAGACGGGGAGTGGCCGTCGATCACGGTCTACTACGATGAAAAGATTGCTGACTGATCAGAAGCGAACGGAGCGGGCTCGGCCTCCTGGCCGGCCCGCTTTCGTGGTTCCAGTGACTGTCCTGCGAGCCGGAGGGGGTGGCGGGACGGGGAGCGAATACGCTGTTCAGGTGAGCATCGAGATCGCCAATGAGTCGGGGGTCGACGTACCCGAAGAAGAGCTGGTCAGTGTCGCGCGGTTTGTGATCGGCCGGATGGACGTGCATCCCGCGGCGGAGTTGTCGATGGTGCTGGTCGATCTCGACACCATGGCGGATCTGCACATGCGCTGGATGGATCTGCCGGGGCCGACCGATGTGATGTCGTTCCCGATGGACGAACTGGAGCCGGGCGGTCGCCCGGACAGTCCGGAGCCGGGGCCCTCGATGCTCGGCGATATCGTGCTGTGCCCGGAATTCGCGGCGGCGCAGGCACGTAAGGCCGGCCATTCCCTCGATCACGAACTGGCGCTACTCACCGTGCACGGCGTGCTGCATCTGCTCGGGTACGACCACGCCGAACCCGAGGAGGAGAAGGAGATGTTCGCGCTGCAGGCGCGACTGCTCGAGGAGTGGTACGAGAGTCTCCGGGAGGCACGGGTGCGCGCCGAGCTCGCCGAACGGGACGCACAGCTACTCGGCAAGGCCGGCTTCACCAACCCGGGTGACGATCTAGGCGCTCGGTGAGTTCGCTGACCCTGATCGTCTTCGCGATTCTGCTCGTCCCGCTGGGCGGTCTGTTCGCCGGTATCGATGCGGCGCTGAACACCATTTCCCCGGCGCGGCTCGACGATATGGTGCGGGCCGAGCGGCCGGGCGCGCAGCGGTTGCGCCGCATCGTCGACGACCGCGCGCGGTATGTGAATCTCATGGTGCTGCTGCGCATTCTGTGCGAGATCGGCGCCACCGTGCTGCTCGCCTCGGCGCTGATCGGCATGATGAGTCAAGGCTGGGCGCTGCTGATCACCGCAACGGTGATGGTGCTGGTCGATTATGTGGTGATCGGTGTCGGCCCGCGCACGCTGGGCCGCCAGCACGCCTACACACTGGCGCTGGCCTCGGCGCTGCCCCTGCAATTCATCGGCATGGTGCTCGGGCCGGTGAGCCGTCTGCTGATCCTGATCGGCAACGCGCTCACACCCGGTAAGGGTTTCCGCAACGGCCCCTTCGCCTCGGAGATCGAGTTGCGTGAGGTCGTCGAAATGGCAAGCGAGCGTGGCGTTGTCGCCGACGACGAGCGCCGCATGATCCAGTCGGTGTTCGAACTCGGCGACACCTCCGCGCGTGAGGTGATGGTGCCGCGCACCGAGATGGTCTGGATCGAGCAGGACAAGACCGCCGCGCAGGCGATGTCGCTGGCGGTGCGCAGCGGGCACTCCCGGATTCCGGTGATCGGCGAGAACGCCGACGACATCCGGGGCGTGGTCTACCTGAAGGATCTGGTGCCCTACGCCGATCGCAGCCGCGGGGTGCGGGTCGGCGAGGTGATGCGCCCGGCGGTGTTCATGCCCGACTCCAAACCGCTCGACGATCTGCTCGACGAGATGCAGCGGCGCCGCAACCACATGGCGCTGCTGGTCGACGAGTACGGCGGTATCGCGGGGCTGGTCACCATCGAGGACGTGCTCGAGGAAATCGTGGGCGAGATCGCCGACGAATACGACACCGACGAGACGCCGCCGATAGAAGATCTGGGGGACGGTCGTTTTCGCGTCTCGGCCCGGCTCTCGGTGGACGATCTGGCCGAGTTGTACGGCCTCGAGATCGAGGAGGAGGACGTCGACACGGTCGGCGGCCTGCTCGCGCACGCGCTGGGCCGGGTGCCGCTGCCCGGATCGCAGGTCCAGGTGCACGGTCTGGTACTGCGCGGCGAGGGGCATGCGGACGGGCGCGGGCGGATGCGGATGCACACGGTCGAGGTGCGCCGGGCGCCGGAGCAGGGCAGGGGCGAGGAGCCGAATGGTGAGGCGCCGCGCAGTGATCATTTCGAACGACGTGACGAGGACGGAGACTCCGATGACTGAATTGGACGCCGAGGACACCAAACTGGTGGTTCTGGCCCGCGGTGCGCTCGCCCGCACCGGCGGGGCGAGCGGCGCCGCGGTGCGCGACAGCGACGGCCGCACCTACGCCGCCGGCGAGGTGGGCCTGCGGGCACTGCGCCTGACCGCACTGCAAGCCGCTGTCGCGGCCGCGATCTCCAGTGGCGCCGAGGGTTTCGAGGCGGCGGTGGTGGTCGGTGGCCGGCTCTCCGACAGCGGGGTGACCGCGGTGCGCGAGGTGTCCCCGGACGCGCGGATCGTGTTCACCGACAAGTCCGGCGCCGTGTTCGAGATCGTCGACGACGGCGCCGAGGTGTCGCATGGCTGAGGGCGGCTCCGCCGGATTCCGTTCCGGTTTCGTGTGTTTCGTGGGCCGGCCGAATACCGGCAAGTCGACGCTGACCAATGCGATGGTGGGCGCGAAGATCGCGATCACCTCGTCGCGGCCGCAGACCACCCGTCACACCATTCGCGGCATCGTGCATCGGGAGAACTTCCAGCTGATCCTGGTCGACACTCCCGGCCTGCACCGTCCCCGCACCCTGCTCGGGCAACGCCTGAACGATCTGGTGCGCGACACCTACTCCGAGGTCGACGTGATCGCGCTGTGCATCCCGGCCGACGAGAAGATCGGCCCCGGTGACCGGTGGATCGTCGAGCAGGTCCGGCAGATGGCCCCGAAGACCACCCTGCTGGGCGTGGTCACCAAGACCGACAAGGTGTCTCGCGACGAGGTCGCCGAACAGCTGCTCGCGGTGTCGCGGCTGCTCGGCGGTGACGCCGAGGTGGTGCCGGTGTCGGCGGTGCGGGGCGAGCAGGTCGAGGTGCTGGCCGAGGTGATCGCCGCGCAGATGCCCGAGGGCCCGGCCTTCTATCCCGACGGCGAACTCACCGACGAGCCGGAGGAAACCCTGATGGCCGAGCTCATTCGCGAGGCCGCGCTCGAGGGCGTGCGTGACGAGCTTCCGCATTCGCTGGCCGTGGTGATCGAGGAGATCATTCCGCGCGAGCGGGACGAGGACGAACGCGACAAGCCGGAACTGCTGGACGTGCACGCCAATCTCTATGTGGAGCGCCCCAGCCAGAAGGCGATCATCATCGGCAAGGGCGGCGCCCGGCTCAAGGAGGTCGGCACCAACGCGCGCAAACAGATCGAGCACATCTTCGCCGCCCGGATCTATCTGCACCTGCACGTCAAGGTCGCCAAGGACTGGCAGCGCGACCCGAAGCAACTGCGCAAGCTGGGCTTCTGACGAGCGCCCCGGCGGCAGCCGGATCGGTCTTCGCTCACCACCAGCGGTGTGGGCGGGCGCGCTCCCAGTGCAGTTCCGATTCCAGTTGCGCCGCAACCGAAATCAGTAGTTGCTCGGTGTCGGCGGTGCCCATCAGCTGGGTGCCGATCGGTAGTCCGGTCTCGGTGAATCCGGCCGGGACGTTCACGCTCGGCCAGCCGAGCACGTTCCACGGCCAGGTGTAGGGGCACGCGGCGGTGATCAGGTTGTTCGTCGCGCTGAATCCGATGTCGTCGATCTCCTCCGCGCGCGGCGGCGGCGTGGCCGTGGTGGGCGCCAGCACCAGGTCGTAGTCGTCGAAGAAGGCGCCGACCCGCCGGTGCAGCAACGGTTCCGCCCGCCGGGCGGCGAACAGTGCCGGGCCGTCCAGCAATCGCCCGAGCGCCACATTGACGCGCGTGCGCGGATCGACCTCGGCGCCGGGCATCGCGTCGAACACCGAGCGGATGCCGCTCATCGATCGGGGCAGGAAGGACGCGCCGATCATCAGCCCGTAGTGCAGGTCGGCGATGGTGACCGAATGCCCGAGCTTGCGCAGCGTGGCGGCCATGCGGCGGGTGGCGGCCTCGACCTCCGGATCGAGCGCGGTCCTGGTGGCGGTGAACGGGATGCGCAGTGACAGCGCGATGCGCAGGCGGCCGGGATCCCGGCCCACCGCGTCGGCGGCGGCGATCGGTTCCGGGGTGTGGCGGTCACCGGCGTGCGGTCCGGCGGCCGTGTCCAGCAGCAGCGCGGCGTCGGCGACGGTGCGCGCGAGCGGCCCGTTCACGGTCAGCCCGTTGAACGCTTCGGCGGCGGGCCAGGTGGAGATGCGCCCGCGCTGCGGTTTGATGCCGACCAGGTTGGTCCACGCGGCCGGAATTCGGACCGAGCCCGCCCCGTCGGAACCCAGTGCGGCAGGGACCAATCCGGCCGCGACGGCGGCGGCCGAGCCGCCGGAGGAGCCGCCGGGAGTGTGCTCGGCCGCCCACGGATTGCGGGTGTGCCCGAAGGCCGCGCCGCTGGTGAACGGCAGCTGGCCGAGTTCGCAAGTGTTGGTCTTGCCGACGATCACCGCGCCCGCCGCGCGCAGCCGGCGCACGGCCTCGGCGTCCTCGATCTTGGGTTCGAAATCGCCGCCGCAGCCGAAAGCGGTGGGCTCACCGGCGATATCGGTGTCGTCCTTGACCGCGATCGGGACACCGAGTAGTGGCAGGCGTTCACCGGCGGCCAGGCGTTTGTCGGCGGCGGCGGCTTCGGCGAGCGCGCGGTCGCGGCGCACGACGCGAAACGCGTTGAGCCCGGGCTGGCCGGCCTCGATCCGATCGAGCGCGCCCGCAACCGCGGCGGCGGAGCTCAGCGTGCCGTTCGCCAGCGCGGCCGCGGTGTCGGCCAGGCCGAGTTCCGCGAGTTCGGGGGCTCGGTCGGGGACCACCGACAGTCGGCGGCGGCTCGGCACGGTCATGTGAGCTCCCTCTCTTCCAGTCGCTTCGATACTGAACGGTAACCCCTTATTTGGTCAACCGTCCACGTATCTGACTGTAGACATACATACGGGATGTATGTTTATATGTGCTGGTCCGACAACGGAATTCCGAAGAGGGGAACGATCATGGGAATCAGCGCTGAGCTCGGCCAGGTCAAGGAGGTCGCCCTGCCCGGCGGCCGGATCCGCTACCACGAGACGGGGGCGGGGCCGGTGGTCGTGTTCGTGCACGGCGCGCTGGTCAACGCCGACCTGTGGCGCAAGGTGGTGCCCGGCATCGCGGCCGCCGGGTTCCGCTGCGTCACGCCGGACTGGCCACTGGGGTCGCACTCGATCCCGGTCCCCGGCCTGGACCTCACGCCGACCGGGCTGGCGGATCTCATCGCGACGTTCCTGGAGCAGCTCGGGCTCACCGACGTCACGCTGGTCGCCAACGACACCGGCGGTGCGATCAGTCAGATCCTGCTGACCCGCCGGCCCGAACGGATCGGCCGCGTCGTGCTCACCTCCTGCGACGCCTACGACAACTTCCTGCCGCCGCCGTTCACCGTCATGTCGGCGCTGGCCCGGATCCCGGGCTCGATGTTGCCGCTGCTGGCCGCGACCCGGCTGCCCGGCATGACCCGCTCACCGCTGGCTTTCGGCTGGGTCACCAAGCGTCGGGTGCCCGACGCGATCGTCGATTCGTACCTGCGGCCCGGGCGCACCTCCGGGGCGATCCGAAAAGACCTGCGGCGCTTCTTGAAAGCAATCGACAGCCGCTACACGGCCGAGGCCGCCACTCGCTTCGGCGAGATCCGGCAGCCGGTGTTGCTGGCCTGGGCGCGCGAGGACAAACTGTTCCCGCCCGCGCATGCCGAGCGGATGCGCGCCGAACTGCCCGACGCGGCCCTGACCTTCATCGACGATTCCTATGCGTTCCTCCCCGAAGATCAGCCCGAGTTGCTCACCGAACGGATACTGGAGTTCACTCGGCTGCATGCCACGTCGTAGCCAGGAGGATCGTTCTCGCGCCACCCGAGCCGCGCTCGAACAGGCGGGCCGCCGCCTGTTCGCCGAGCGCGGCTTCGCGGGCACCTCGGCCGAGCAGCTCGTCGCCGCGGCCGGCGTCACCCGCGGCGCCCTGCACCACCACTACGGCGACAAGCGCGGCCTGTTCGTCGCGGTGCTGGAGCAGCTCGAGATCGACAATATGGCCGAGATCGAAACGGCCATCGCCGGCACCGAGGACTTGATCGCCGCGATGGCCATCGGCCTCGGTACCTTTCTGGAGATCTGCCAGCGCCCGGAGATGATTCGGATCGCCCTCTACGATGCCCCGGCCGTACTCGGCTGGCAGGCGTGGCGGGAACTCGAGATCCGGCACGGTCTGGGCATGATCATCCGGCAGCTCGAGGACGCACGCTCGGCCGGGCTGATTCCGGACATTCCCGTCACCGCCTTCGCCCATCTACTGCTGGCCGCCATTACCGAGGCGGGGCATCTCGTCGCGCACGCCACCGACAAGGACGCGACCCGAGCGCAAGCGCAGCAGTCGCTGATGCTGCTGGTGAGCGGATTGCTCACATCCCCTCCGTCGCAATGATGTCTCGAAAGATGAGACCCTATTCGAGATAGCGGTAGACGCCCAGGCGCGGGCGACCTCGCGCAGGTGCTCGTCGAATCCACCGCGAGCGATATCGATTACGTCTTCGGGGAGGCCATCGGCAGGCTGACGCAGCGCCCGGACGCGGTCGAGGTCGCGTTCGACAGCGGCCGCGACGCCGAGTTCGACCCGGTCGTCGGTGCGGACGGCTTGCATTCGCGGGTACATCGAATTCGATGGCGGCCCTGGACTCTGGATGAGTCAGGCGGGAACTGGTTCGGCTGACACCGTGGTCGCCGAGGCAGGCGTCCGGCCGCGCGACGTCAGGAAACCGACGCCCAGCAGGATCAGGGCGAGGGCGGCCCAGGCCAGCAGGATCATCAGGGGCTGCGTGGCGGCAGCGCCGTCGAAGAAAGCGACCGAGCGCAGCAGGGAGGCGGCGGCGCCGGGCGGGAGGAATTGGCCGATGGCGCCCCACGGCTGGGGCAGCATCTCCGGCGCGGTGGTGGCGGCGGAGAACGGGTTGCCGATCAGCAGCATGGTGAGCGCGCCGAGGCCGATACCGGGCTGGCCGATGACCGTGGCCAGGCCGACGATGGTGCCCGCGACGGCGAAGGACACCAGTCCGGCGACGGCGGCCAGGATCGGATATGGGCCGGGGATGATGGACATCCAGCCCTGGATGATCGCCATGCTGAGCAGACCGCCCACGACACCGAAGCCGACCAGCCCGATCAGACGGCCGGACACCGACGGAACCAACAGGCTGAGCAGCACGCCACCGGCGATTCCGGCCATCACCAGCGGCAGCACCATCGCGCCGAACGCGGCGCCGCGCGGATCGTCGGCGTCGGCGGCGATCACGTCCTCGACCGCGGCGGGCCGAGCTCCGGAAAGCTGCTGTGCCATCGCCGAGAGCTGTTGGGCCACAGCGGGACTCGCGCCGGAGGCGACCAGCACGCGCGGCGCGCCGTCGCCGGTGACGATCGCGCCGTACACCTCGCGGTCGGCAATCGCGGTGCGGGCGGCCGCCTCGTCGGCGGGCCGGGTGATCTCGAATCCGCCGGGAACGGCCTGGTTCAGTTTCTGGGTGACCATCGCGGCCTGCGGTCCGGTGACAGCGAGCGGCAGGTCGCGCGGTGCGGTGTTGGCCGCGGGCCAGGCGAACGCGATCAGCATGAGGGCTTGGATGAGGGCGGCACCGATCCCGAGGGCGATCGCCTTCTGCGGGGTGTTCATGGGTTCTCCCGTAAATCGAATGTTCGTTCTCTTTTCGATGCCGATATCGTCGCGCGCACCGGGTGACTTGTCAAGAACGAGCATTCGTTTTAATTTGAGGTCATGCCTCGAGTCAGCGAAGAGCACCTGGAACGCCGCCGCCAGCAGATCCTGGACGCGGCCCGCGTCTGCTTCGCGCGCAAGGGGTTCTACGACACCTCCATGCAGGATGTCTTCGCCGAAGCCGAGCTCTCCGCGG
The DNA here is from genome assembly GCF_042672005.1 of Nocardia sp. NPDC127579. Taxonomy (NCBI): domain Bacteria; kingdom Bacillati; phylum Actinomycetota; class Actinomycetes; order Mycobacteriales; family Nocardiaceae; genus Nocardia; species Nocardia sp. NPDC127579. The sequence continues at coordinate 249,421 of NZ_JBHXVZ010000004.1, forward strand.
GCGCGGTCTACCGGTACTTCAAGTCCAAGAACGACATCATCGCCGCACTGGCGAACCAGACGGCGGTACCGCTGATGGGTCTGCTGACCGAGCAACTCGACCTCGATCCGCTGCCCACCCCGGGCGACCTGGTCCAGGTGATCGCCCAGCATGTGGTCGACAGCAGCCATACCGGCGGAATCGTCCGGCTCGCGCCCCAGGCCTGGGCCCTCGCGCTGGTCGACCCGGACGCCGGAGGATACGTCAAGGAGGCCATGACCGGTATCCGCGGCTTCTGGCAGGACTACGCCGTGCGCATGCAGGCGGCGGGCTGGCTGCCCGCCGACGCCGATCCGCAGGCGGTCGGCGCGGCCATGTTCGGAGTCCTGCCCGGCTTCATCCTCCAGCACCTGATCGTCGGCGATATCTCGCCGGAGAGCCTGGCCGCCGGCGTCCGCACGCTGATGCCCTACGGCGAACCCGGATAGGTCAGGGCAGCAGCAGGCCCTGGCGGGCGCGGCCTGCGCCCGAGAGCACCAGCAGCAGCATGGTCGCCAGCGACTGATCGTCGAGACCAGCCGCCGGGAAGGTGTAGCGCAACATCACGTCGGCCAGTTTGTCGTGGCTGATCAGCGTGATCGAGCCGAACTGCAGAGCGCTGTTGCGCTCGGCGACTCGCTTGTGCAGCGCCGGCTTGAGCGGACGATCCCAGGCCAGTACGCAGGTGAGGGTGAGTACGTCCAGGCCGGGCGCCAGGGTGACCGCGCGCAGCGAGCACAGCGCGCCCTCGTATTCGAAACCGAGCGAGCCCTCCGGGTCGACGCGCACGTCCACCTCGTAGAGCGACAGGCAGGCCCCGGCTCGGGCCTGGAGTTCGGCTTCGGAAGTCGCGGGTGCGTCCATCTCGGTGCTTTCTCGTCGCTGCGCGGGCTGCGCGCCGGGATCCTCGGCCTTCACTTGGTGCCGCCGAAGCGCCGGTCGCGCTTAGCGTACTCGAGGCAGGCGTCCCACAGGTTGCGCCGGTCGAAATCGGGGAACAGCGTCGACTGGTAGACGAATTCCGCGTACGCGGACTGCCAGATCAGGAAATTGGAGCTGCGGAACTCGCCCGACGGGCGCAGGAACAGGTCCACATCGGGCATATCCGGCTCGTCCAGGTGCCTGGCGATGGTGGCCTCGGTGATCTTCTCCGGATCGAGTTCGCCCGCCGCCACCCGGCGCGCGATTTCCCTTGTGGCGTCCGTGATCTCGGCCCGGCCACCGTAATTGACGCACATCGTCAGCGTCATGACGGTGTTGTCCTTGGTCAGCTCCTGGGCGACCTCGAGTTCCTTGATCACGCTGCGCCACAGGCGCGGTCGCCGCCCGGCCCAGCGCACCCGGACGCCCATCTCGTTCATCTCGTCGCGGCGGCGGCGGATCACATCCCGGTTGAAGCCCATGAGGAAGCGCACCTCATCGGGGCTGCGCCGCCAGTTCTCGGTGGAGAACGCATACGCCGACAGCCACTTCACGCCGATCTCGATACAGCCCTCGACGGTGTCCATCAGCACCGCCTCGCCGCGCTCGTGACCCGCGGTGCGGGGCAGCCCGCGCTCCTGCGCCCAGCGGCCGTTGCCGTCCATCACCAGCGCGACGTGGTTGGGCACCAGTTCCGCGGGAATCGCCGGCGGAGTCGCCCCGGACGGGTGCGGCGACGGCGGACGGACGGTGCGCGCGGTGGTCGTAGCGGAGTCACGGCGGAGGATCACGGCGTCCATCCTGCCTGATGCGTGTGGAGCGGTTGCGCGGGTCTCAGGCGGAAGTGGTCGAGCGTTCGATCAGCGGCAGGGTGCGCAGCTGTCGTTCGAGATGCCATTGCAGATGCGCGGCGACCAACCCGCTGGCCTGGCGGCGCACTCCCTCGGGCGCGGATTCCACAGTCGCCCATTCGCCTTTGAGCAGCGCGACCAGTAGATCGAGTACACCCTGCTGCGGGGTGGCCGAGCCGGGCGGGCGGCAGTGCACGCACACCGCGCCGCCCGCGGCGACATGGAAGGCCCGGTGCGGGCCCGGGGTGGCGCACTTGGCGCATTCGTCCAGGGCGGGCGCCCAGCCGGCGAAACCCATGGCGCGCAACAGGAACGCGTCGAGGATCAACTCGTGCGGGCGCTGCTTGGCGGCGATGGCGCGCAGCGCGCTCGCGGTGAGCGCGTGCAGCCGCGGCGCCGGCGCGCGTTCCTCGCCGGCCAGCCGCTCCGCGGTTTCCAGCACCGCGCACGCGGTGGTGTAGCGGCCGTAGTCGTCGACGATGTCGGCGGCGAACGCCTCCACGGTGTGCACCTGGGTCACCACGTCGAGCGTGCGGCCCGGATGCAGTTGCACATCGACATAGGCGAACGGCTCCAGCCGCGCCCCGAAACGGGACTTGGTGCGGCGCACGCCCTTGGCCACCGCCCGCACCAGCCCGTGCTTGCGGGTCAGCAGGGTGACGATCCGGTCGGCCTCGCCCAGCTTGTGCTGGCGGACCACCACCGCCTCATCCCGGTACAAACGCACGCGGTCATCCTCGCACGCCGAGCCGACACCCGGCCTCGGACACCGCGGCCGAATCGCCGGACGGTAACCGGCTCGGGGCTTCCCACACTCGGAAGCTGGCTACGATGGCGGCGGGGTGCGACCGGAGTGGGATGGGGGAGTGCGATGGAACAGATGCCGGCGGAGCCCCAGGGTTTCGGGCAGCCGATCGACCGGGGTCGTTCACGCCGCACGGGCGAATTGATCGCGACCGCGCTGCTGTGGCCCGTGGTGGTCTGCCTGATGGCGGTGCTCGGATATTTCGCGCTGTGGGTGGTCGGATTCAGCGGCACCTACTCCTCGCCGTCGTGCTCGGCGCGGAATTCGGCGGCCGGCTGTGACCGGGCCGCGGTCGAGCGGGCCGGGGATCTGCTGATCCTGGGCGCGGTGCTGCTCCCGGTCCTCGCCGTGATCATGAGTGTGGTGCTGGCGGTGGTGAAGCGGTTCACCCGCCGATTCGCCTGGTGCCCGGCCTATCTGTGGCCGCTGCTGTGCGTGCTGCTCCAGCTGCTGTGCCTCTGGTGGGCCCAGGCGCTGACCTGATTCAGCCGGCGCAGGCGCGGCAGGTGCCGAAGATCTCCATGGTGTGGCTGACCTCGGTGAAACCGTGCTCGGCGGCGATGGCGTCGGCCCAGGCCTCCACGGTCGGACCCTCCACCTCGACGGTGGTGCCGCAGTGCCGGCAGACCAGATGGTGGTGGTGGCCGGTGGAGCACTGCCGATACACCGACTCGCCGGAGTCGGTACGCAGTACGTCGACCATGCCCGCGTCGGCCAGCGATTGCAGCGTGCGATAGACGGTGGTGAGCCCGATGCCCTGGCCACGTTTGCGGAGCTCGTCGTGCAGTTCCTGCGCCGAGCGGAATTCCTCGATGTCCTCGAGCAGCGCGGCGATGGCGCTGCGCTGCCGGGTGCTGCGGATGCCCACCGACTTCGGCGAGTCCTGGGTCTTGTCAGGCACGGATCACCCTTCCTCGGCGTGCGCGACGGCATCGACCACGATATGCGCGAGGTGATCGTCGACCAATTCGTAGAGCACTTCGCGGCCGGAGCGTTCACCGTGTACCACCCCGGCCGACTTCAGGATGCGCAGGTGCTGGCTGACCAGCGGCTGGGTGACGCCCAGCGCGTCGACGAGTTCGTGCACGCAGCGCGGTGATTCGCGCAGTTGCAGCACGATGGCGATGCGGACCGGTGCGGCCAGGGCGCGCAGCAGTTCGCCCGCGTCCTCCAGTACGGTTCGCGACGGAACCGGCGCCGGGCCGGGGGATCGGTACGGATTGTGCGCGTGCGCGGCGGTCTCGGGGGCCATGGCTCTACTCCTTAATGGAAAGCATTACCATTTTGCATATGCATGTGTGCGCATGTCAAATGGGCGCGCCGGGAATCTCGCCACTACCGGCGTGCGGTGGAAATCCACTTGGCCCGAGCCGATAGTCTGAAGGGGATTACTACGAGCGGATGGAGAATTCTCGCGTGGCACCCAAGTCGAAGGTGGACACCGTTGCCAACCTCGCCAAGCGCCGGGGTCTGGTGTACCCGTGCGGTGAGATCTACGGAGGCACCAAGTCGGCATGGGACTACGGTCCGCTCGGTGTCGAACTCAAGGAGAACATCAAGAAGCAGTGGTGGCGCACCATGGTCACCAGCCGCGACGATGTGGTGGGCCTCGACTCCTCGGTGATCCTGCCGCGCCAGGTCTGGGAAGCGTCCGGCCACGTCGCCACCTTCACCGACCCGCTGGTCGAATCGCTGCACACGCACAAGCGCTACCGCGCCGACCATCTGCTCGAGGCCTACGAGGAGAAGCACGGCCACCCGCCGGTCAACGGCCTGGCCGACATCAAGGATCCCGAAACCGGCCAGCCCGGCTCCTGGACCGAGCCGAAGAACTTCTCCGGCCTGCTCAAGACCTACCTCGGCCCGGTCGACGACGAAGAGGGCCTGCACTACCTGCGCCCGGAAACCGCGCAGGGCATCTTCGTCAACTTCAAGAACGTCAAGGAGACCGCGCGCAAGAAGCCGCCGTTCGGTATCGCCCAGATCGGCAAGAGCTTCCGCAACGAGATCACCCCGGGCAACTTCATCTTCCGGACCCGCGAGTTCGAGCAGATGGAGATGGAGTTCTTCGTCAAGCCGGGCGAAGACGCCGAATGGCACAAGTACTGGATCGACACCCGCCTGGCCTGGTACACCGACCTCGGCATCGACCCGGAGAACCTGCGGCTGTTCGAGCACCCGAAGGAAAAGCTGTCGCACTACTCGGCCGGCACCACCGATATCGAGTACCGCTTCCGCTTCCAGGGCAGCGAGTGGGGCGAGCTGGAAGGCATCGCCAACCGCACCGACTACGACCTCAAGACGCACTCCGAGCACTCCGGCACCGATCTGAGCTACTCCGATGCCAACACCGGTGAGAAGTACATCCCGTACGTCATCGAACCGGCGGCCGGTCTGACCCGCTCGCTGATGGCCTTCCTGGTCGACGCCTACACCGTCGACCAGGCGCCGAATGCCAAGGGCGGCATGGAGGAGCGGATCAGCCTGCGCCTGGATCGCCGCCTGGCGCCGGTCAAGGCGGCGGTGCTGCCGCTCTCGCGCAATGCCGACCTGACGCCGAAGGCGAAGGATCTGGCCGCGCGGCTGCGCAAGAACTGGAACGTCGAGTTCGACGACGCGGGCGCGATCGGCCGTCGCTACCGTCGCCAGGACGAGATCGGCACCCCGTTCTGCATCACGGTCGATTTCGACACCCTCGAGGATCAGGCCGTCACCATTCGCGAGCGGGATTCCATGGCGCAGGAGCGGATCGCGCTGGACAAGGTCGAGGGCTACCTCGCCCAGCACCTGATCGGCGCGTAGCGGATCGCACCGGAACGCCCACGGGCGTTCCGGTTCACTTCTCGGGTTTGCCGGTGACGTAGGCGATCGCGGTGGGGATCAGCAATGCGAAACCCCATGGGCCCGCGACCCAGATCGGCCAGAAGTAACCCAGGCCGGTAGCCAGCCAGATCAGCACCATCAGCAGGTTGACCGCGGCCCACGGGATCCACATGATGGTCACCCACTGCGGCAGGCGCGATCCGGTCGGCTGCCCCGGTGTGCGTCGTTCGGCGGGCAGGTCCGATACCAGCGGTGTCAGTTCGCCGTGGGTTTTCGCGGCATAGGCGTGTTGCAGCCGCTCGTCGTATTCGTGCAACGACAACATGCCCTTGTCCATGGCGCGGCGCAATTGGTCGGCGATCTGCTGGCGGTCCGCGTCGGAAGCGCGCAGCTCTTTCTTCCCCACGCTCGCCAGCTTAGGCGGGCCCGGGGTGCCGCGCGCCCGAATCCGGCTCAGTGACAGTGGTTCCGAGCAGCCTCGTAACTGTCGTGGTGGATCGCCTCGCCGACGTGCCGCTGTCGCCCGAGCGGGGTCAGGTCGAGATAGTTGTGGGTGTTGATCAGCAGGTCACCGCCGCGGGAATACGACGAATAGGTGTGGAAGACGGCATTGTCGTCGTCGCGCCAGAACACGCTGGTGCCCGGCTGCTCGCCATCGGTGAAATAGGTTTGGCCGTTGGCCTCGAGTTCCTCTTTGGTCTGGAAGTTGTAGTACACGGGCGTGACGAATTCGTCCTGGGTGACGTGGAAGTCGTAGTTGAACTCGCTGCCGTGCGCGGAGTACACCGGGAAGGTCCAGCCCATCCGCTCGATGTACTTGCGCAGCTGTTCCCACGGTCCGCGCGAGACGACGGCGAAGCTGGTGTCCTGGGCGTGCAGGTGCGCCAGGTGCCCGACATTGTCGAGCAGCATGGCGCAGCTCGGGCAGCCCATGTCCAGGTCCCAGCGCCACATCATGTGGTAGACGATCAGCTGGCGGCGTCCCTCGAACAGCTCGGCCAGCGTGACCGGGCCTGCGGGGCCGTGGAATTCGTACTCCTTGCGCACCGGCACCATCGGCAGTTCGCGGCGTTTGGCCGCGAGGGCGTCGAGCCGGTGCGTGAGCTCCTTCTCTTCGGCCAGCAGCTGCTTGCGCGCGGCCAGCCATTCGTCGTGGGTTGCCACGGCCGGACGGTTCATGAGGTCTCCTCCGATTTCGGCGATACCGGTCCATGTAGGTAGACGGGGCCGCGGATTCGAACTCATCGTTCGACTGTCAAGAGGGGGTGACACGCCATCGAGTACTGCTGTGGCGCAGCGCGTTTCAGAGCGGAACCGTCCAGAACGCGATCTCGTGCCGCATGCCCTCCAGAAACAGGGCCTCGGCGCGTGCGCGGTCGCCGCCCGCCTCGTCGAGCATCTGCGCGCAGCGAGCCGTCAAGGCCGCGAATCCCGGATCGGCGTAGGTGTCGATCCAGCGGCGGTAGCGCGGTTCGGCGGGCGGCTGCTCGGCCAGCAGCGCGCCGAGCGTCGAATAGCCCCACATGCACGGGTAGAGCGCGGCCAGGCCGTCGGCGTAGTTCGCGGCCGAATCCAGCAGGAATGCCGTGTAATTCAGGCACGGCGTGCCCTTGACCGCACCCACGAGATCCGCGCCGAACTCCCCGGCCAGGTCACGATGCAGCGACAGCTCCTCGTGGAAGGTGGCGTGCGCCAAGTCGACCAGATCGCCCAGGTGCGCGGCGGGCGCCTGCCAGGCCAGCCGGGAGAAGACGCGGACGTAGTCGAGCAGGAACAGATAGTCCTGCTCCAGCCAGGAGCGGAACACCGGCTCGGCCAGATCGCCCTGCGCGATGCCGACGACCGTGGGGTGCGTCAGCTGTTCCTCGACCAGTGGGCGGCCGAGCTGCTCCAAGTGTGCTGCGAGACTCATCCGACCAGTCTCTCGCATGCTCGGAGTTTGCGAACACGGCGGTGGTACCGCACGCTGTGCGGTGTGTGGCGCGATATGGGTGATGCGGTGCGAGTGCTGGCGCCGTCGGAGCAACGGTTCGTCCGGCACGGTACCTACACCGGGCGTTCGGTTCTCGTCGCGGGCGAGCTGGATATCGACGCGTTGTGCACCGCCTTCGCCGCGCTGCGGCGCGCGTACCCGGTGCTGGCCTGCCGCATCGGGGCGGACGCCGACGGGGTCGGATATCTGCTGCGGCCCGGCGCGGCCTCCACCGGCGCCTGGATACGGACGGGTTCGATCGAGCAGGTGCGGCTGCCCGAGCACACGGTGGATCCCGGGGTGCAGCTGGCGTATCTGGACGTCGTCGCCGGCGCGGGTGGTGTACGGGTCACGCTGTACGCGCATCACAGCGTGGCCGACGCCGGGCACTGCGTGCAATTGCTGATCAGGCTGTGGGAGTTCTACACCGACCGGGTGTCACCGGAAGCGGTTGAGCCACAGGATCTTCCGTGCTCGCTGGAGGACATCGCGGCCGAGCGCGGAATCGTGCGGGGCGCGGTCTCCGGCCTGGAAGAACTCACCGTCGCGTTGCCGCCGGATGCCGGTGTGCCGCCGCTGGATCCGGTGACCCCGGCACCGCCGCGAATCGCGTCACCGCAGCGGGTGGTATTCGATATCGCGACCACCGCGCGCATCGTCGAGCTGGGGCACCGGCCCGGGATGAGCGTCAACGGGCTGGTGACCGCCGCCCTGCTGCGGGCCTACGCGTCCGAAACCGAGCCCGATACAGCGGTATCCGTGCGCTGCCTGTATCCGGTGGATCTGCGCGCCCGATTCGACCCGGCGGTGCCGCGGGCGGCGGGAACGAACATGGGCGGTCTCACCGCCTTCGCCGCCGACACCGACCTGGCGGACGACGGTTCCGCACTGGCGCACCAGATTTCGGCTCGGCTGCACCACCAACTGGCCGAGGGAACCGTGCAGCAGTCGGTGCTGCATTTCCCGGATTACTACGGCGCCCACCGGATTCACGGACTGGCCAGCCATGTCGCGCTCACCAACACCGGTCGGATCCCGGACTTCCGCATGCCGCCCGAGCTGCGGCTCACCGACTACGAGATCGTCTATCTCTCCGCGCATCCGCGGCCGTCCCCGGGCGGGGCAGCCGCCGTCACCTTCCAGGTCTACACCTTCGGGGATCGGCTGATCGTCGGGGTGCTGGGCGGGGGCGCGGCGGCGGGACGATTGCCCGTCGCCGTGCGGCGCGAACTCGCGGGGCGGCCCGGCGCACGGATCGGGCGGTGAGGCCGTAGGGTCAGGCAGGCATCGAAGGTCTACCCACACAGGATGTCTCGCGCGTCATGAGTTCGTATCTGCCGTACAAGCTGTTCCTGCCGCATTCCACGCCCTCCGTGCATCGGGTGTTCGCGGTCTATCAGGATCAAGGCTGGGATGAGCTCAAAGCCGTAGCCACCTTCGATGATCGCGCTTCCGCGGTCCGGCTCGCCGACGCGCTCAACGAATTGCTGTCCGGTGCCGAGGCGGGGCCGGAGTTCGTCGCCGAAGCCCTCGAGGCCGCGCCTCGGCCGGTGCGCGCCCAGGTCGAACGGATCGCGCACCGGATCGAGTCGTCGTTCGTGCACACCGACTACCTCAACGCGCTGGCCCGTCCCGCCATCTGCGGTGTCATGCGGTTCCCGCTCACGCCCGAGGAACCGGACGATCCCATCATCACCCCGCGGACCGCCGAAACCCTACGCAACCAGGGCGAACTCTTCGTCGAGGAGCTGATGGCGCTGCTCGACGGCGACGGTTCCCGCCGCGAGCTTCCGCCAGCTCTGCAACGACAGAAGGCGCCGTTCCTGAACCAGTTCGTCGCCAGCTTCGAGCATCTGCTGCAGAGCCTGGATTCGGGCGCCTGGCCCGAACCTCGTTGCCCCGCCGAGGAAATCGCACTGTGGATCATGCTCGAACGCGCCGCCGCCCAGGTCGAAGACGAACGCGCCGGCTTCGCCGCCAACACCTCGCAGTCCATCGCGGACCTCCCGAAATCCGACTACGACTACAACTTCGACGACCTCGGCGAATCCCTCTTCCCCGACCAGCGATTCCGCGAAACCGTCGACCATCCCACCCCCTTCGAAAACGGCACCCTGAAACACCTTTTCAAGCCTTTCACCCCGGAACCCACCCGCCGCGAACGACGAGGGTGAGTTTCGTGCTACACCTCGAGCTCTTCCTCGATGGACTTGAGGCGGTGGCGGGCGAGGGCGAGGTTGGCGCGGTTGCGGTCCAGGGCGAGGTAGAGGAACAGGCCCTTGGATTTGCGGCCGGTCAGCGGGCGGATGACATGGTACTGGCCGGTGAGGGTGATCAGGATGTCCTCGATTTCCTCCTTGAGGCCGAGCTGGTCGATGGTGCGGAGTTTGGCGCGCACGACCTCGGTATTGCCGGCCGCGGCGGTTTGCAGGTCGAGGGCCTTCGAACTGCCGAGCATGCCGAGGGCCATGCCGCTGCCGTAGTCGACGACGGCGGCGCCGACCGCGCCCTCGATCGTCATCATGTCCTTCAACGCGATATCCATATTGCTCATGGTGTTTCCTTTCGAACGGGATCAGGGATTGCTCTCGGTGGGGGACAGGTGGCCGGTGATCGCGCGGGCCACCGGACGCGATTCCAGGTGCAGGCGGCCGACATTCACCTCCGGTCCGGCCAGCACGGTCAGCGAGGTCCAGCCGCAGGCGTAGACCACCACGTAGCCGTCGGTGCCGTTCACCACGACCTCGTGCAGGCCACCGCCGTGCGCGGTCGCGGTCAGCCGGTGCGAGACGCCCAGCTGTGAAGCGGCAAGCGCCGCAACGCCATTGGGTTCGATATGGGCGGGTAGATCATGGGCGACCAGCAGCCCGTCGTTCGAGGCGACCAGGGTGCCGGTCAGCGCTGGAATGCGCGCCCGCAGCCCCGTCAATTCCGCGAGCACCGCCGGATGCGGCTCGGGTTCGGTAATCGCCACCTTGCTCAACCTTTCTACGAACTGGCCGATGAATGTTTTGCGGACTCTCAATCGAGCTCCTTCAGAGCGGTGCGCAGCCGGACGAGCAGGTCCCGATCGGCCGCGTGCCAGCGATCGTCCGGCGGCGCGATCAATTCCCGCCGGGTCAGACGCCGCGGTAATCCGGATTCAGCCGGATCCCGCGCGGGCGGTTCGATCAGTCCCGCCGCGGTCAGCTCCCGCACCGCGGCCAGGCAGCCGTAGCTGGTGCGGCCTAGTTGCTCCGCGATCCCGGTCACACTGCGCCGGCCGTCGGCGACCGCCAGCACCTCGGTCTGGTGACCGGTGAGCAGCACGCGGTGCCGCCGGATCCGGCCGACCGGGCGCACCGGCGCCCGGTCCACCAGCTCGACCCCCCACGGTCCGGTCTCCGCGCGCTCGCGACGCGCGCACTCACGCATCAGCCCGTGCGGCGGCACCCGGCAGACCGTCGCCAGCCAGTGCGCCGGCGCGGGCCGGAACTCGGGCGCGCCCGGCGTGACCAGCAGGAAGTAGGCGGCATCGAAAACCGCCAGCAGCGCAAGGGTTTCCAGCCTCGGGCCCGGCGTCCTCGACAACCCCGCCGCGCCGAGCAGCCGATCCAGCCCGGGCGCGCGCTGACAGTCGACGCCGTTGATCGCGCCGTCGGTGAAATGGAAGGCGCCGTCGCCGACGCAGAGCACACCGGTGCGCCGCTCGGTCGCGGCGCGCAGCAGTTCGGCGGTGAGCTCACTGCCCATGACCGTCTCCGGCCAACTCGCCGAGAATTGTCCGGAGACGGAATCGCGCGATCGCGAGATTGCCTGTGTCACTGTCGAACAGCACGTGCACGAACAGCCGGCCGTCGAAATCGCCGTTCACCAGGTTCAGCAGATGGAATCCGCCGGTGCCGCAGACGATGATCTCGTGCAGGTCGCCGCCGCCCTCGGTGGCTGTCAGCGCCGGGCAGCCCAGCACGCCGCGGACCACGTCGGTGAGGCCGGCGGCGCTCTCGTGTTCGTCGACCAACTCGTGCGCGCCGGCCGCCGCGATCGCCAGCCCGCTCGCGCCGTCGACCAGCGTGACACTGCGGGCGCCGGGGATGCCCAGGATGCGGTCCAGGCAGTCGTCGATACCCGTCACCGCGCGCCCCGGTTCACAGTCGGCCCGCCTCCCGGACGACGCGCCGGGTCTGGGCGAACAGCATGCCGACATTCACCGATTCGCGGCAGACCACGACCACCACGATGTCGGCGCGACTCGGCGTGCGCAGGAACAGGTGGGCGAGATTGTCGCTGTTGACCAGGATCTCCTGGAAGTAGTGCTGGTCGGTGCGGATGCCGCGGCGTTCCTTCCAGATGTCCTCGATCATCACCACATTGCGGCCCTGGAACAGTTCCAGGGTGGCCGCGGTGAGCAGGTCGAGAACTTCGGCCGGGTGGTTGTCCACCGTCTGCACCGCGAGCAACATGCCGGTCGACATGTCGATGGCGCCGGCCGCGAGGCATTCCGGCACGTCGGCGCGGAGCTGTTTGACCAGCAGTCCGATCCGGTCGGTGAGATTGGCCTGGGGGCTGTTCATGGTTTCCCTTCGGGCACCCGGTGTCCGGGTGGGTACAGGTCGTTGATGCCGCTGGCGTCGCGGCGGCGGCGCGGCAGGGCGGGGGTGGTCGTGCGGTGGCCGCGGTCCCGATCCGTCACTGTCACAACGTTTTCCGCGAGCAGCCGGGTGACCTCGACGGTGGTGGCGTAGAGGCCGCGATGGCGCAGGAACGCGAGGTCGCGACAGGTGCGCCGGCCGTTGACGCGGGCCAGGAGCTCGCGGCTCGCGCCGCCGCGCAGGAGGCTGTCGCCGAATGCGGTGCGGGCGAGGTGATTACGGTGTGGGGCGAGGTGCGCGCCGGCGACGCCGCGGAGCCTGCGAGTGGTTTCGGTGGCGAGCAGGTGCGGGGCGATCGGATCGATGTCCGGTTGTCGCGGTATGGCGGGCACCCAGAAGCAGTCGCCGATCCAGCCGCTGGCCACAGCGAACGCCGCGTCGAGCGTTGTCGCGAAATGCAATATCCGCAATTCCGCCGAACCGGGGGCCGGACGCCCTGGGCGTGCCAATAATTCGGCTACTCCGGGAGCGCCTGGTGAATCGACGGCGATCACCATTCCGTGTTGCAGTCGAATTTCGCCGCCGGGTTCTCCGGTGACCCGCAATATGGCGGTGCGCCGACTTTTCGACGCACCGTCCAGTATCCCCAACACCGATTCGATGCTCGCCTCGGTGCCGGTAGTCATGGGCGTCTCCGCCGAATGGCTATAAAACGAGTAAGGGTCGAGGTTTGCGCAAAATGTTCATGAAAGGTCCCAGAAGAATTGGTGAGAGAAACTTGAAAGAAGCCCGGCTCCGATTAACCCAGCCGGTCTGGCTAACATCCTGACACCCCGGAGGCTTTGAAGCAACAACTTCCGGCAAATTAATTACATACCCTGCGGTCGATTTGCTGGCTAACTTTTGCCGCGTCGGTCGGGTGCGCGGAGACACGAATCTGGTTGGTGTTGCTAACGATTCGGCTGTCACATACTCTGCTGAGGGTTGTCATCAGATCGTAGTACTGCCATCTGCGGAAGTCGGGGTCCGGGCAGTAAGGAGGGGATCCCGTATGCGTTTCGGTATGGCCGAACGGATCAGAGCGAGAGCGAAACATGTGCTGGCGGTCGGCGCGACCGCGCTGCTGCTACCCATCGTGGCCGGCGGATCGGCGCCCGCGCACGCCGCCCCGGCGGGCGGCTTCGAAGAGTTGACCGTGCAGTCGAGCATGGGCCCGATCAAGGTGCAGGTGCAGTGGGCGAAACGCGGTGGCGGCGCGGCGCTCTACCTGCTCGACGGCATGGCCGCCCGCGACGATCGCAACGCGTGGTCGTTCGAGACCAACGCGCTGCAACAGTTCGCCGAAGACGATGTCACGCTGGTGATGCCGGTCGGCGGGCTGTCGAGCTGGTATCAGGACTGGGCCGCTCCCAGCAACACCAACGGCCAGAAGCTGACCTACAAGTGGGAGACGTTCCTCACCCGAGAACTGCCCGATTTCCTTGCCGGATACGGTGTTTCGAGGACGAACAACGCGGTCGCCGGGCTGTCCATGAGCGGCAGCGCCGCCCTGCAACTCGCCGCCTACCATCGGGATCAGTTCAAGTACGCCGCCTCGTACTCCGGTGCGCTGAACATCTCCGCCCCGGGAATGCGGGAAGCCATCCGGGTCGCCGTATTGCGCTGGGGCGCATACAACATCGATTCGATGGCGCCGCCGTGGAGCCCGCAGTGGCTGCGCATGGACCCGTTCGTGTTCGCGCCACAGCTGCGCGGCCTGCCCATGTACATCTCGGCCGGCGGCGCGCTGCCCGGCGAATTCAACCGCCCGCAGAACGTCGGCCAGGTCTTCGACACCGGCGTCGGCATGGGTATCGAGGCGGTCACCCTACTGAACACCCGCGCCTTCCAATATCGCCTCAACACTCTGAAGATCCCCGCCACCTACAGCTTCCCGGCCACCGGCACCCATACCTGGAAGTACTGGGAGGTGGAGTTGTCGAAATCCCGCCCGGGCATTCTGTCCGCTCTCGGCATCGGCTGAATTGCTTTGCCCGGGAGTCTCGCCCGTGCGCGGCTCCCGGCCGGAGCGGTTCAGAGTTGCGGGGACGAATCGACCAGCAGTTGGTTTGCGAGGTCCGGCGGTGTGTCCGGGGGAAGAGTGATGGCGCTCAGCAGATCTCGGAAGCTCGCCTTGTCCTCGGCCGTGACCGCGATTCCCGTGGCGACCAGCGCCCAGGCGAGATCGTTTGCGACGAGCGCCCATTCGCCTACCACGCACTTTTCGCGCAGGCTCCGCACGAGCGTCGGCCGAATCCGGTCGCTGTAGCGATCGAGCAGCTCGATGACCTGCGCGGCGTACCGGCCCGCCATGATCCGGCGCCTAAACCTGTTCGCCTTGTTCGCGCCGGCGGTCCTGCTCGCGCTGCCGTTCCGCTTCCTGTCGCCGCGCTTCCGCACGCTGCTGTTCGGCTCGCTCGCGCAGCCCGCGCAGGAACTCTTCGTCGGCGGCGGCGTCCTGGGCGACGTAGCGTCCGGGGCGATCGTATTCGGCGTAGCGGGTCGTCGAGCGCGGCGCCTCGTGCAGCGGGCGGCCGAGGATCAGCCAGAGCAGCGCCCCCACGGTCGGCACCAGGATGACGATCACCAGCCATCCGCCTTTGGGCAGGTGCCGGATTCCGCCCTCCGGGCAGGTGATGATGTCGATCAGGCAGTACACCCACAACGCCAGCGTGATCAGTCCGACGACCGCGTACGGCATCGCATGCTCCTCGTTTTCGCGCCGGGCCCTCGACCGACGAAATCCCCACCGAGCCGGAAACGGCCTGGTCGCAGACTCTACCGCAGAAATTGCCCGCCGCGAACGGCACGGTAGTGTAGCCCTGGGCACAGATCGACATCTGTTGTGCGCCAACGGAATGGGCCGGCCCGCGGGGGGATCGGTGGAGAGAACAGGATGCTGCCGATGGTCGAGATTCCCGCCGACATGCCCGCCGAGCTCGACCCCATCGCGCAGGAGGTCCACCGGATCCTGGAGGGCGCGATCTGGAGCACGCACGGCCAATTCGAGCAGATGAAGATCTGGCGTGCGATGAACATGGTGCTCGGTGTCCCCGCCGCCATTCTCGCGGCCATCGCCGGCGGCACCGGCCTCGCCGCCACCGAAGCCACCTCGGTCCCAGGCATTCTCGCGTTGACCGCCGCCGGTTTCGGCGCGGCCCTGACCACCCTCAACCCCTCCCGTCGCGCCGAACAGACACACGCGGCCGGCAACGCCTACCTGGAACTGCAAACCGCGGCCCGCCAACTCCTGACCATCCGCCTGTCTCGCCTCGGCTTCGAGGAGGCCGAGGAAGAACTCCGCGCACTCACCGCCCGCCGCGACACCATCAACAAGGCCGCCGACCCCATCAACGCCTTCTCCTACCGCCGCGCCCGCCGCAACATCTCCCCGAAGGGCAAACAGGACTTCGCGGTCGACCGCCGAGCGAACATCGCCACGACCTCCTGATGCCGGGCCGGCCACGATCCCGGGAACCGGCCCCGCGCTGACGGGAAATAGCGAGAATGCCCCGCGCTCCGCCGTCCCCTGATATGATTCTGGCCCCTGACCGATGCGCTCTCGCGCCGGTCAGGGGCCAAATCTGCTCCCCCATCTGGACTCGAACCAGAAACCTGCCGATTAACAGTCGGCTGCTCTGCCAATTGAGCTATAGGGGACTATCAGGTGGCTCATCCGTGCTGGGCGGGCCGAGATGAAACTTTAGCGTACGGGTGGGTTGGTTCCCAAATCGCGGGTCTACCTGCGGGAATGTGGAGTCGGAGGTCGGGGGATGCGGGGGCGCGGGCGACGCGCGGTGGGCGGATCGACAGTTGTCGGTGGCTTCGGGCAGGATAGGGGCGCGCACAAGCGAATTGGGAGGAGCTCTACGAGATGCTGCGGTTGATCATCGGCGTCGCCGCCGGGTACGTGCTCGGGACCAAGGCGGGCCGGGTCCGCTACGAGCAGATCAGCGCGGCCACCCGCGCGGTCACGGGCAGCCCGGTGACTCGCAAACTGGTGCAGGTCGGCCGGCAGAAACTGTCCGACAAGCTGAGCACCCGGCCGCAGCTGGAACCGATGGAGCCGCTCGACGAGCGCACCACGGTCCTGATCCCGCACGATCAGCTGCGCCGCTGAGCCTCCGATCACGCTGAGCCGCAGCCGTTCTCGGCGGCGGCTCCGGCGTGATCGTGGCCTCAGGCCGGGGCGAAGTCGTCGGAATTGCCCATGGCCTGGGTGAGCAGGCTCTTGCGGTACTGCTCCAAGGCCACCAGATCGCCGAACAGCGCCATGTAGGTGTCGGGTTCCTCGGACGACGACAGCCGTTGCAGCCGCGATTTCAGCTCCGCGACCTGCCGTCCGACCCATGCCTCCTGCGCGCGCGCCAGCACGCCGGTGATGAACCGGGGAATATCGTCGGCGGACTTCACCGGCAGCGGCTCGCTGGCCAGCTCCGACACGAAAGCCTGCACGGTCAGATCCTCGGCGCCGTCGGCGACGGCATTGATCCAGTCGGCGCCGCCCAGCCCGCTGGACGCGCCGCCGGCCTGCGCGATCAAGGCGCGCACCGCGACATAGGCCGGGTGCGTGAACGCCTCCGGCTCGAGCGAATCGAAGACGGGCCCGGCGATCGCGGGATACTGCAATGCCGCGCACAGCACCTGCCGCTGCGGCAACAGCACCGGATCGTTCGGTTTCGGCCGCGCCGCGGGATGCTCGGCCGCTGGGGCCGCCCCGGGAGCGGCGGCGCGGGCGGGGCCACCGGTGCGGACCCGTTTGGCCTCCTCGCCGACCCGGCGCACCACGGACTGGATATCGTCCCAGCCGACCCAGCCCGCCAGGCGGGTGGCGTACGCCTTGCGGGTGGCGTTGTCCTTGATCTGCGCGACCACCGGCACCGCCCGTCGCAGCGCCTCGACCTGCCCCTCCACCTGGTCCAGATTGTGATCGGCGAGCAGACCGCGAATCACGAACTCGTACAGCGGAGTCCGGCGTGCGATCAGATCACGCACCGCACCGTCACCGGAATGCTGACGCAGCTCACACGGGTCCTGACCGTCGGGCGCGATCGCGATGTAGGTCTGCCCCGCCAGCCGCTGGTCACCGGAGAAGGCCTTCAGCGCGGCCGCCTGCCCGGCGGCGTCACCGTCGAAGGTGTAGATGATCTCGCCGCGCCAGAAGTTGTCGTCCATCAGCAGCCGCCGCAGGATCGCCATGTGCTCGTCGCCGAACGCCGTGCCGCAGGAGGCGACCGCGGTCTTCACACCCGCCAGGTGCATGGCCATCACATCGGTGTAGCCCTCGACGACCACCGCCTGATGCCCCTTGGCGATATCGCGTTTGGCGTGATCCAGGCCGAACAGCACCTGGGACTTCTTGTACAGCACCGTCTCCGGCGTGTTGATGTACTTGCCGGGCATGGTGTCGTCGTCGAACAGCTTGCGCGCACCGAATCCGATGACCTCGCCGCCCAGATTCCGGATCGGCCACAGCAGCCGGCGGTGGAACCGGTCGATCGGGCCCCGCTTGCCCTGTTTGGACAGGCCCGCCGCCTCCAGCTCCTTGAACTCGAAACCCTTGCGCAGCAGATGCTTGGTGAGGGTGTCCCAGCCGTCGGGGGCGTACCCACAGCCGAACTGCTGGGCCGCGGCGCCGTCGAAGTTGCGATCGGTCAGATACTTTCGCGCGGCCTCGGCCTCGGGTTCGCGCAGCCTGCCCATGTAGAACTCGTGTGCGGCGGCATTGGCGGCGACCAGCCGGGCGCGGGTACCCCGGTCGCGCTGCACCGAGGTGCCGCCGCCCTCGTAATTGATCTGGTAGCCGACCCGGTCGGCCATCTGCTCGACCGCTTCGACGAACCCGATGTGCTCGATCTTCTGCAGGAACTTGTAGACATCGCCGCCCTCGCCGCAGCCGAAGCAGTGGAAGACCCCGATGTGGGGGCGCACATGAAACGAGGGAGACTTCTCGTCGTGGAAGGGGCACAGGCCCTTCTCCGAGTCGGCGCCCGCGCGCTTGAGTGCGACGTACTCGCCGACGACTTCCTCGATCCGGACCCGTTCGCGGATTGCCGCGATATCGCGATCTGGGATTCGTCCGGCCACGGCACGAGTCTAGGGCAATCGATCACCGACACGCCCACCGGCGTCACGCCGTCGCGGCGACCCGCTCGAGCCGGCTCTCGGTGTAGGAGGCGATCTGGTCGACGATGACGCGGACCCGGGCGGTGTCGTCGTCGGCGGCCTTCCACCAGGGCAGCAGGATCGGATCCAGCCCCGCGGGGGCGATGTCGAGCAGGTGCGCGGCGACGGCGTGGATGCGGGCGCGCTGATCGTCCTGGCGGCGGCGGTGCGCCGCATCGGACATGACGTAGTGCAGCGCGACGGTCTTGAGCATCGCGACCTCGGCGGCCACCACGGCGGGCACCTCCAGGTCGGCGGCGTAACGGGCGATCGGGCCGGGCCCCGCGACCAGCCGGGTGGCCGTGATGGCGGCGGTGGCGAACCGGCCGACGAGTTCGCTGGTGAGCTGCTTCAACGCCACCGAGCTGGCGAAACCGCCGTCGTAGGCGGCGGCCGCGGCGACGACGGGCAGGTCGGAGAGGCGGTGGGCGGCGGCGATCAGGTCGTCGGCCGACAGGTCGGGATGGCGCTGGTGCCCGATCCGGGCGAGTTCGGCCTGCACGACCGGGTCGATGAGCTCACGGAGATCGATGCGGCCCGCGATGACGCCGTCCTCGACGTCGTGCACCGAGTACGCGACATCGTCGGACCAGTCCATCACCTGGCATTCCAGGCTCTGCCGCCGTTCGGGCGCACCCGCGCGGATCCAGGCCAGGCGGTCGGTGTCGATGGCGTAGGCGCCGAACTTGGTGCCGGGACCGGTTCTGCCCCACGGGTATTTCAGCGCCGAGTCGAGCGCGGCGCGGGTCAGGTTGAGTCCGGCGCTGCGGCCGTCGGGAGTCAGCACCTTGGGCTCGAGCCTGGTCAGAATGCGCAGGTTCTGCGCGTTGCCCTCGAAACCGCCGTGCTGGTCGGCGAATTGGTCGAGCGCCTTCTCGCCGTTGTGGCCGTAGGGCGGATGGCCGATGTCGTGGGCCAGCCCGGCCAGGTCGACCAGGTCGGGATCGCAGCCGAGCCCTTCGGCGATGGCGCGGCCGATCTGGGCGACCTCGATCGAGTGGGTGAGCCGGGTGCGCGGGGTGTCACCGTCGCGCGGGCCCATCACCTGGGTTTTGTCGGCGAGCCGGCGCAGGGCGGCCGAATGCAGGACGCGGGCGCGGTCGCGGGCGAATTCGGTGCGGTGCCCGGTTTCGCGTTCGGAGGGGCCCAGCGCGGCGGTCTTGGCGCTCTCGACCACCATCCGTTCCCGGTCGTGTGCGGTGTAGGTCATCGAATATCACTGCCCGGCTGTGTATTCGAAGTCGGCGGAGAAGTGGGTGAGCTGATACCAGAGCAGTGCGCCGGTCTCGCGGGCGATGCCGTGCGCCTGGGATTCGCGGGTGTAGACGGCGGGGCCGGTGCGGGTGGGCGCCGTCCAGGCGTCCAGACCGGCGTCGCGGGCCATGGTCCGGGTGCGCAGGGAATGCCAAGGGTCGCTGACCAATACGGCCGAGGACAGCTCGCGTTCGTGCATCGCGCCGGCGACGGCCTCGACGCTGCGCAGGGTGTCCGAACCGGTTTCCACGGCGAGTATCCGATCGCCGGGGACACCGAGGGATTCGAGGTAGTTCTTGCCCGACGCGGCCTCGGTGTACAGATCGCCCTCCTGCTTGCCGCCCACGGTGATGACCCGCGGGGCCACCCCGAGCTCGAACAGTTTCGCGGCCTGGGCCAACCGCGCCTCGAACACCGAGGACGGGGTGCCGGAGTACTGCGCGGCGCCGAGCACGACGATCGCGTCGGCCTTGGTGTAATCCTCGATCCGCGCGACCTGCCAGACCCGAAACGCGGTGCCGCCCACCAGCACCAGCCCCATCAGGACGGTGCCGAGCAGCAGCCGCCGCGCCCAGCGCGCGAGCCCGGAGCCGCCGCGCGGCGCGACGGAACCGGAGCCCGGGCCGGAGCCGGGGCGCATGGATGGCGAATTCACGAATCCAAGTCTGCCAGGCCGCACCGACACCGGCGGGTCACCATCCGCGTGCGCGCCATTCGTTCAGGTGCGGACGTTCGACGCCCAGCGTCGTGTCGTCGCCGTGGCCCGGGTAGACGACGGTGTCGTCGGGGTGCGGCGCGAAGAGTTCGGTGGTGACATCGGCGTAGAGCGTGTCGAAGTCGGCGGGTGTGCCGGTTTTGCCGAGCCCGCCCGGAAACAGCGAATCCCCGGTGAACAGATGGACGCGGCCGGACTCGTCGGTGAGGGCGAGCGCGACCGAGCCCGGGGTGTGGCCGCGCAGGTGCACCACGGCCAAACGCAGCTCACCGATCTCCAGGGTGTCGCCGCCGGCGAGGAGGCGGTCGGGTGCGACCGGCAGCGGCGCCGCATCCAGTTCGTGCGCCGCGGTCGGCACGCCCAGTGCGGTGACGACGTCCTTCAATCCCCACCAGTGGTCGGGATGCTGGTGGGTGGTCACGATCAGGGCGACCTTGCCCGGTGCTTCCTGCTCGACGAGCTCGGTGATCCGCTCGGGTTCGTTGGCGGCGTCGATGAGCAGGGCGGGGCCGGTCACGCATTGGATCAGATAGCAGTTGTTGTCCATTCCGCCCACGGACATCTTGATGATCCGGGCTCCTGGGATGTCGCGCTGCTGCGGATTGCCGCCCGGCGACACGTGGCCGGTGTACGGACGGTCGATGGTGATCATTTCCGCAGCATATCCAGTTAGATTCAACTTATGCAGCTGCCATGGAGCCGCCTCGCCCGCTGGTCTGCTTCACTTCTCGCCGGCTTCACGCTGGTCTGTGTGGCGCTGCTGAGCGCACCGGCCGCGGCCGCGCCCCCGGGCCGCATGGACGCCTATGTGCTCGACGATTCGAATGCCCTCGGCCCGGGCGAACTCGACCGGGTGCGCGCCGCGGTGGAGCGGCTCTACACCGACCACCAGGTGCGATTGTGGATCGCCTACGTGCCGGATTTCGACGGTCTCGGCGCGGAGACCTGGGCCGAGCGCACCGCCGGGGCATCCGGGTTCGGCAATCGGGATCTGCTGCTCGCGGTCGCCACCGAATCCCGGGACTACTGGTTCTACGGCGATCTGCCCAGCGGCGTCGGCGACAGCGAACTGGATGACCTGCTGACCCGCGAGGTCGAACCGGCCCTGCACGACAGTCGCTGGGCCGACGCCGGAATCGCGGCGGCCGACGGCCTGGGCGCGGCCCTGCGCGGCGGCACCGGCGGCGGCCGCACGGCGGCGGTGCTGTGGGCGCTGGTCGGGGTGGGCGTGCTCGGATTCGGCGGGTTCTGGCTGTGGCGGCGCAAACAGCGCCGCGATCTGGGGCGCGCCCAGTTGGACGCGGCCCGCAGGCTCGATCTCGGCGACAGCGTCGCGCTCGCCGCGCTGCCGCTGGACATCCTGCACCAGCGGTCCCGGGAGGCCCTGGTCGACATCGACAACGCGATCCGCACCAGCGCCGAGGAACTCGAGATCGCCACCGGCGAATTCGGCGCGACCGCGGTGAGCCCGTTCGCGACGGCGTTGGCGAACGCGAAAGCTGCCGCGTCCAAGGCTTTTTCGATTCGGCAGCAACTCGACGACGAGATCCCGGAGACGCCCGACGAGCAGCGGGCCCTGCTGGTCGAACTGCTCGGCACCATCGGCCGTGCCGACGGGGAGCTCGAGGCCCGCGTCACCGAGTTCGATCAGATGCGCAGTCTGCTCATCAACGCACCCGCCCGGCTGGACGCGCTCACCCGCGATCTGGTCGAGCTGACCGGTCGTCTGCCCGGCTCCGAGGCCGAGCTCGCCCGGCTCGGCGCCGCGCATCCGGCGAGTGTGCTGGCCCCGATCCGGGACAACGTCGGCATGGCACGGGAGCGGATCACCTTCGCCGAGCAGAATGTCGATATCGGCCGGGACGCACTGGTGCAGCCGGTGGGCAAGCAGGGGGCGGCGGTTCCGGCCATCCGGTCGGCCGAGGGGGCGGTGGGCCAGGCCCGCACGCTGCTGGACGCGGTGGACAACGCCGCCGGCGATATCGAGCAGGCCCGGGCCGGATTGCCGGCGGCCCTGGCGGAACTGCGCCAGGACCTGGCCGACGCCGCCGGTCTCACCACACACGGCGGCCCCGAACTGACTGCCGCGATCAACGTCGCGCGGCAAGCGCTCACCACGGCCGAATCCGCCGCCGAAGCCGACCCGCTGGGCAGCTTCCACGCCGCCGTGGCCGCCGACGGCGACCTCGATCAGGCCATCGCCGCGGCCACCGACCGCAAACTCGCCGCCGAGGATCTGGCCCGCCGGTTGGCGCAGACACTCACCGACGCCCGCGCCCGCGTGCAGCAGGCCGGTGACTACATCGGAACCCGCCGCGGCGGCGTCGAGGCGCCCGCGCGCACCCGGCTCTCCGAGGCACAGCGCAGCCTGGACGAGGCACAGCGGCTCAGCGCCACCAACCCGGCCGACGCGCTACGCAGCGCGCGGTCCGCCGCCGATCTGGCGGGGCGCGCGCTCCAGGAAGCCCAGGCCGACGTGGCCGCCTGGGAATCCAGCCGGTCCCAGTACACCGGGTCCTACGGCCGCGGGCCCTTCGGCGGCGGTTTCGGCGGCGGCGGAGCCGTACTCGGCGGCATCCTGATCGAGGACATGCTGCGTGGCGCGGGCGGTTACCGCCGCTCCTCCGGTGCCGGTGGCTGGAGCGCGGGCTCCTACGGCGGTTCCGCCGGGTCGCGCCGGATCAGCCGCGGCGGTCGCTTCTGAGTCAGACCTCCACTGTCACGGTGTGCAGTCCGGTCGGCCCCACGGGAAACGGCGGCCGCGGCGTCGCGTCCTGGGTCAGGCCGGACCGGCTGATGGCCCGCACCTGAAGGGTGTGGCTGCCCGCGGGCAGTTTCAGGGTGGTGCGCCAGCGCCGCCAGGCCGCGGGCGCGAGTTCGGCGCCCAGCTCGACGGATTGCCAGTCCTCCTGTCCCACCCGGATTTCCACCGCCTCCACGCCGTGCGGCGGCGCCCAGGCCACCCCCGCGACGGTGGTGGTGCCCGCGACCTCGCGGCCCGGCAGCGTGCTGTCGACGCGGGCGTGCGGATGCACCCGCAGCAGCTCGCGGGTCCAGCCACGCCGCACCCAGTAGTCGGAGTGGGTGTCGTCGGCGAGTTCGAGTTCGCTCAGCCACTTCGCGCCGGTGTACTGACCGTAGAGGCCGGGCACGAAGACACGCGCCGGGAAACCGTGTGCGGGGGACAGGGGCTGGCCGTTCATCCCGACCACCAGATAGCCGGGCAGCTCGCCCGAGCGCAGCGCCGCCAGCGGCAGCGAGATCGTGTACCCGTCGACGGCCCGGGTGACCAGCCGGGTGGCCCCGGCATCCGGGATGGCGTGCTGGAGCAGATCCGCCAGCGGCACCCCCGACCAGCGCGCGTTGGCCGCCCGGCCCTCGCCCGCCCGGTTGTGCACGCACACCATCACCGCGTCGAAGTCGACCGCGTCGGCGACCAGGTCGGCCAGCGAGAGCCGCAGCGTGTGCGCTACCTGCCCGGTGACCGACAACCGCCACCGGTCCGGATCGATCCGCGGCGGCCGCAGATTCACATCGGCCACATACATCTTGTGCTCCGGGGTGATCAGAGCGGACAGGCCCGGCTCGTTCTCCAGCCCGTCCTCGGGCAGCGGGGCCGCCGTGCCGAGGGCGCCGAGCCGTCGAATCCCGGTGTCCTGTTTGCGATCCAGATCGCGGTGCAGCAGTTCGGCGACCCCGAGCAGTCCCGCGCCGGCCGCCGCCCAGCCCAGCGCGCCGAACACGGTGCGCGGCCTCCGCCCCAGCCCGGTCGCGATCACCCCGGTCGCGGCGGCGGCGCCCAGCACGCCGGCCGCCGACCGTCCGGCGGCCAGCGCGCCCGTGGCGGCACCGGCCGCCAGCGCACCGGGCACCCGGATCCGACCCGGCAGCCCGCCGAGCACGGCGGTGGCCGCGACCACGCCGGCACCCACGCCCGCCCGGGTCGCGGCCTTGTCGTGTCGCCCCGACATCGCGACCGTCGCCTCTACGACGGGAATCGGCGCGGTGTCGATCATCGCCCGTCCGATCGTGTCGAGCAGCGACCCGCCGCGCGCCGCGGCGACCACCTCGCCGAGACCCAGCGCCGCCACACCGACCGCCGCCGCGCCGAGGGCGCCGCCCCGCTTCCGATCCTCTTTTGTCCGCACTGCCCGAACACCCGCCTCCGCTGATCGATCTCGCATCGCTAACCCGCATTCTCCACGAATCCGGGCGGGGGCCAACCCCTTTCACCGGCGCCGCCCGGTCCGGGAGTATGCCCGGCCCGTGCGGCGGTGGCGCGGGGAGGTCCGCGGGTCTAGCGCAGATAGGCGCGGGTGACCGTGCTGTGCAGCAGCCCGGCCATCTCCGTCACCGGGTACGGGTCGGCGTCGCCGAGCGCTTCCAGCACGCCGTCGTCGACCATCCGGTGCACGGTCTCGGCCGGGACGCCGTGCGCGGCGCACAGCACGGCGAGGGTCTCCAGGTTGCGCAGTCCGGCGGCGCCGTCGTAGTCGGCCGCCTCGAACAGGGCCAGAGCCAGCCCGAGCCGGGCGCGCAACAGGGCGTCGCGGTGGGCGGATTCCTCGTTCGGTGGTCGATGCACGGCGATCCCCTCCGTCGGCCCGTGGTCATGGTCAACGACCCTAGAAGCCGCGGAATAGCCGTTCGCTCTGGCGCGCGCATTTGGTGAGGGTTCACAACCCTTTTCGCCTGAGCTGTTGTGTGCCACGACGTTCGGCCGTAGCGACCGGATTGCCGGGGCCGCGGCGATAGCCTGGGGCGGCTCCGCGGAAGGGAGTTCCCGATGTCCGATCTCACGGTCTCCGGCCAGCCGGTCACCTCCTCGCTGAAGGATGTCCGGGCCCTGTCCAAGCGCATGGTCGGGCACTTCCTGGAAACGGTGGTCCCGTGCCGGACGCTGCCCGGCGAAGCGCTCAACGGCGACATCACCACCATCACCCGGGTATGCCTGGAACTGGCGGTGAGCATGCTCGACGGCACCGACATCCCCGGCAAGACCCAGCAGCTGGCGGCCACGGCCGCGGCCTGGGCCCGCGAGGGCATTCCGATCGACACCATCCATCACGCGGTGCACGAGGGATTCAAGCTCGGCTTCGACCTGGTGCTGACCAACGCCACCGCCGAGGACTTCGACACTCTCAAGCTGCTCACCCGGCGTCTGATGGAGGTGCTCGACACCATCACCACCACGGTGGCGCTCGGCTATGTGCGGGAGTTGCGCACGGTCGTCAGCGAGCACCACACCGCGGCGCACACGCTGACCTCGGCGCTGCTGAGCGGGCACGCGAACTCGACCATGGCACGGGAGTGTGGTATCGAGATCGCCGCGTCCTACCAGGTGTTCGCGCTGTCGCTGGGTGTGCATCCCGACGAGCGCGATCCCGCGCTCGATCGAGAGGTGGTGGCGCGCCGCAAGTTACGGCGGGTGCAGGCCGCGCTGGCGACCCGCTTCGGCGCGGCGGTGCTCTCGCTGCTCAGCGTCGACGGCGGCACGGTGCTGCTGCCCGCTACCCTGCTGGTCGGCGCCGAGCTCGACGACCTGATCACCGACCTGTCCGGCGCCGCGCAAGCCCCGATCACCGGGGCCGTGATCGAGGCCGTCGCGCGCGAGGTGCCCGAAGCCGCCGACCGTGCCCACGAGGTGCTCGACATGGTCGCGCGATTGCAGGACGCGCCCAAGCTGTACCGGTTCGACGACCTGGCCCTGGAGTATCAGCTGACCCGGCCCGGCCCGGCACTGGACTATCTGCGCACCCTGCTCGACCCGCTCGAGGAGCATGCCGATCTGCTCGAAACCCTGCGCTGCCACATCGCCAACAATCTGAATCGGCAGCGCACCGCGCGGGTCATGCACGTGCACACCAACACCATCGACTACCGGCTCAAACGGATCACCCAGCTGACCGGCCTGGACGCGACCCAGGCGGCGGGCCTGTGGTACCTGCGCTCGGCGATCGTGGCGCGCAGCCACCACCGGCAGCGAGCCGGTGGTTAGAACCGGCCGAACAGCCACTGGCCGGGCGCGTCCGCGCCCCGGCAGAACTCGCGCAACCCGACGACGATCTCGTCGACGTCGATCGCACCGCTGCGATCGGTGTCCAGCAGCGCGAATTCGCGATCCGCGAGCGGCACCGGGATCCGGCAGGCCGAACACAGCGCGCCGAACTCGGCCCGGCTCAGCACGCCGTCACCGTTGGTATCCACCAGTGTGAGAACGGATTCGGCCAGCGGCCGCAGCAACTCGTCGAAATCCGCGGCGCTCAGCCGCTGCACCCACTGCCGGTACTCGGTGGCGCTGACCCGATGGTCGCCGCTGGTATCGGCCGCCGACAGTCCGCGCCACAGATTCAGATAGCCGTCGCGCACCGCCCGCGCGCCCGGCGTACCCGGTGACTGCCGCAGCGCCTGGACCAGCCGCAGCGCGAACGCCTCGAAATCGTCGCGGCGCAGGAAACCGTCGTGGGTGGCGTCGAGCGCGTGGAAGCCGCGATAGGCGGGCTCGCTGATCGCGTCCTCGGTGAGCTGGGTGCGCGCCCAATCGACGGCGTCGTGCCGCGCGTGATCCAGTACCTGGGAATGGTCGGCGTCCGCGCAGCGCACGTAGTGCACCGCGGTGCCGGAACCCGCGGAAGCGGCGGCGTAACGGTCGACCAGGGCTTCGGGCACGATCAGGTCCAGGTCCGCACCGGCCAGGAACATCGGGCGGTCCAGCCGGGCGGCGGGAACGGTGGCCGCGGCCAGGACGGTCTGCACGGTCGGCTCGAAGGACAGATCGACGACCCCGGCGGCCGCGTTGGTGACACCCGCGCAGGCCCGCATCATCTCGACGAAGGTCAGTTCCTTGGCCCGGTCGATCAGGTCACGGCCGGTGCCGGTCAGCAGGGTGCCGGGATCGAAAGTGGGATGGCTGGTGGTCAGGCCCGCCAGCAGCAGCGGCACGATCGGGCTCAGCTGGCCCTTCGGATTACGGGTCAGCTGGGTGATCAGTTCGGACAGATACACCGGCGGGCACAGCGCCACCCCACCGCGGAAGTCGAGTTCCGGCGCGTAGCCGGTGGCCATGAGCGAGACGTGCAGCGCGGCATGCCCGCCCTGGGAGAACCCGACCACCATCCAGCGTGAGCTGACCGGATGGTCCAGGCCGCGGGCCGCGCGCACCGCGTCCACCACGTCGTCGGCGACGGCCTCGCCGTTGAAGTACGGGTGCGGACCGGGCGCCGCGAGACCCTCGTAATCGGTGGCGGCCACGACGTTTCCACCCGCCAGCCAGCCGTCGATGTGGTCGCGCTCGAGCCGCAGGAAGCCGGTGCGCGAGGGTGCGGCGGCGGTGCCGAGACCTGTCGTGCCGTGCGCGTAACCGATCACCGGCCAGCCGTCGGCGGGCGCGGCGCCCTGCGGTACGAAGACCGAAGCGGTGACGATCTGCGGCCGGCCCGCGTAGTCGGTGCCGCGATAGAAGACCCGATAGCCGGCCAGCGCGTGGTCGGGCCACAGCTGGCGTGGCAGTTCGGTCCAGCGGAGCACGGTGCCGGGTGCGTGTGGTGCCCTCATCGGCTGCTGCCTTCCGGGACGACGGTGGCTGGGGCGTTGGTTCCGGACGGGATTATTCAAGGCCGGGGGCCAACGCCATCGATGACACGCCGTCGGGCGATACCAGGCACTCGGGTCGGCGTCCCGGCGGCGCGCCGACACCGGCACCCTGCCACGAATCAGAGCAAACACGTGGCAGTCTTCCCTGTGCTCCAGACGGAGCCAGTCCAGAGGAGGGGTGAGTTGTATGGCGAAAATGGGTAGGCGCAAGCGGTCGAGGCTCATCACGGCGGGGCTCATGGCTCCGGACAAGCAGGCGGGCGGGACCCCGGCCGCCGGGACGGAGCGCAAGCCGCCCGCGCCGTCGAAGAGCTCGCCGAAGTCCGCTGCGCCCAAGACGGCAGCGCCCGAGCCCGCTGCGCCCGAGACCACCGCCGCGCCCGCACCGGCCGCCGCGGGCGCGCCCGATCTCGCCGCGCTCGCCGAGCAGGTCAAGGCGCGCCGCCGCGAAAAGGGTTGGACTCAGGCCGATGTCGCACGCAACGGCGGCCCGTCGGCGGGAACGATCAGCCAGATCGAACGCTGCCTGAGCGAGGACCCGGCCGCGGATACGCTCGCCAAACTCGACGCCGGTCTGCAGTGGCCCGAGCACACCGCCGACGCCATCCTGCGCGGTGAGATGGCCGGCGCGCACTGACCGTCTCCGGCCGGGATCCAGACCTCGGGTCCCGGCTCGGTCAGTCCTCGACTTCCAGGGCCTGCCGAATCGTCAACCGCCCCTGGGTCTGCATGAGCCCGCGCCGGTAGATCTTCTCCGCGATCAGCACGATGCCGTAGGTGGCCACGGCCATCAGCGCCAGCGCCACGAACGGCTCCCACCACGCCGCCGTGCCCGCGGCCAGCCGCCCGGGCATGCCGACGATCGACACGATCGGCAGATACGAGGCGACGGTCAGGGCGGTGCCGGACAGGAAGATCCCCGCGAACAACACCAGCATGATGAACATCGACACCGGCATGGCCGTGGATTGCAGATCCTCGGGCCGGGTCGACAGCGCGCCCGCTACCGCCCACAGGCTGGCCAGTGCCAGGAAACCGACCAGGAAGAAGACGACGAACCAGCCCGCGGCACCGCCGATCCGGGTGATCTGATCGCCCTTGCCGATGACCGACAGGCCGAGCAATCCGGCGGCGACGAACAGGGCCAGCTGCGCGAAGGCCATCACCGCGTTGCCGATCACCTTGCCGATCAGCAACTGCCGCAGCGGAATCGCGCTGGCCAGGATCTCCACGATCCGGTTCTGCTTCTCCTCCAGCACGCTCTGCGCGATGGTCATGCCGAACATGATCGAGGCCATGTAGAACAGGAACGCGAATACGAATGACACGACCTTGGCCAGGCCCGGGTCGATGCCGGTGGTGTCGAGCAGGTCGTAGCCGACCCGCGCACCGCCGGTGAGCTGGTCCATGGACAGTCCGGCGGCGGCCGCGTTGCGCTGCACGGCGATCTGCTGTGCGGCGGCGGTGAGATAGGTCTTGGCGTCGGAGTTCTCGGCGGCGTGCCCGATCAGCCGCCAGCCGTCGGCGTCCGGTACCAGGCCGACGTCGACCTCGTCGTCGCGCACCAGCCGTTCCACTGCCGCGAGGTCGGCCACGGTCCGGGCTTCGAAGGCGACTTTCTTGTCCGCGGCCAGCCGATCGGCGACCTCGATCACCTGGGCGCCGCCGGCACCGGTGACCGCGACCTCGACGGTTTCGGTGCGGTTGCTCATGAACCCGCTGACCGCGAGCGTCCCGATGATCACCACCATGGTGATCAGCGTGGACACCAGGAAGTTCCGGTCCCGCAGCTTCACCACGATCTCGCGCTGCGTCACGATCCGCCACAGCCCCGCCGTGTTCATGCCGTCACCTCGCGATAGATCTCGGCCACCGTCGGCCGGACCGCGGCCAGCTCCCGCACCGACCCGCGGCGCAGCGCCTCGGCGAGCAGGTCGTCGGTGCTGACGCCGTCGAGTTCGAGCAGCACACCCTGCCCGTTGCTCCCGATGACCCGCACACCGCCGAATCCGTCGAGCCAGCCCGGATCCCCGTCCAGCGCCAGCCGGTAGCGGGTGCGGCCGCCGGCGCGCAGCTCATCGGCCGAGCCGTGGCCGACCACCTTGCCGCGGGCCAGGATGACCAGCTGATCGCACAGCCGCTCCACCAGGTCCAGCTGATGCGAGGAGAACAGGACGGGCACGCCCTGGGCGGTGTATTCGCGTAGCAACTCGGCCATGGAGTCGACCGCGAGCGGGTCGAGCCCGGAGAAGGGTTCGTCCAGGATCAGGGCTTTCGGTTCGGCGATGACCGCCGCCGCGATCTGCACGCGCTGCTGGTTGCCCAGCGACAGCGCCTCGAGCTTGTCCTTGCCGCGCTCGGTGAGCTGGAATCGTTCCAGCAGCTCACCGGCTCGCTGTCGCGCGGCGGGCGCGGATCGGCCGCGCAGCCGGGCCAGATAGATCAGCTGATCGAGCACCGGTTGTTTGGGATAGAGCCCGCGCTCCTCGGGCATGTAGCCGAAGCCGCGGCGATCCGCGGTGCCGACCTCGCGCCCGGACCAGCGCACGGTGCCGCCGTGGATGGCGAGTACACCCATGATCATGCGCATGGTGGTGGTCTTGCCCGCGCCGTTGCCGCCGACGAAGCCGGTCAGCGCCCCGGCGGGCACGGTGAAGCTGACGCCGTCGACGGCGACGTGGTCGCCGAACCGCCGCACCAAATCCGCGACTTCGAGCATCACACCCCCTTGACTGGTGATGGTCCAACAGTACCGACCCGGAAATTGCTTTGCCGGGCTAATGGCCGCGCCGTAACGTCTCCCCGGTTTGTCCACCACCGATGACCAAGGAGAGTCAGACATGCAACCCGTCACCGAACGCGAGATCAGATCGTCGTTCGTGAACTGTTCCAAGGGCGATGCCAAACGCCTGCCCGTCCCGAAGGATCTCGACGCACCGCCCTGGGGCGATCTGGACTTCTTCGGCTGGAGCGATCCGTCCTATCCGGGCCGTGCCTACCTGGTGTTTCCGCAGGACGACGGCCTGGTCGGCGTCGCGATGCGCTACGAGACCGGCGGTTCCGGTCGCGCCCAGATGTGCTCGATCTGCAAGACCACGCACACCGGCAGCGGTGTGTCGCTGCTGACCGCCGCCAAGGCGGGCGAATCCGGTCGCAAGGGCAATACGGTCGGCACCTACATGTGCACCGATCTGGCCTGTTCGCTGTACGCGCGCAACAAGCGCAGTCCCGGCGCGGGCCGCCGCTACCGCGAGGACCTGCCCGAGGAGGCGAAGATCGAGCGGGTCCGGGAGAACCTGACCGCGTTCCTCGCCAGGCTGTACAGCTAGTTCGCCCCGAAGCTACGAAGAACAGGAGGTAGATGCGATGCGCCGACACTCAGCGCCGCATTCCAGACCGAACGCCCCGCGCCCCGAGTTCCGCCCAGGAACCGGGGCGCATCGCATTCCGCACCGGCGGAGACGGCCCGGGCGGCACCCGGGCGGTGTCCGCCGGTGCGGAATGAAACCCGCTTGCCGCGAACACCTTTCGTGGTCGGTGGTAACGATTCGGCCGACATTTCCACCCCCGCGCTTGGACGCCCGAACGGCCGGGAACTCCTGAGCAACCACCTCAGGTGCAAGGAGGCCGAGATGAAAGAGATCCCGTGCGGCGACTGCTGGCGCCGCGACAACCTCACCTTCAAACAGCGACTCGATCCCGCCTACATCCGCCCCGGATACCTGCATCTGTGCGACGAGCACCGGGCCAGCCAGCAGGAACTGCGCCCCTGGGCCCGGTACACCCCGACCTCGGAGCTGCCCAGGACGGCGTGAGCGCCACCGAGCCACGGCCCGTCGCCCGCGAGGGTGCCGGGCCGTTCGCTGTCATCGGTGCGGTAGCGCGCGGGTCAGGATCGCCTCGACGGTCTGTTCGACCGAGAGGTCGGTGCTGTCGAGCCACAGGCCCAGGCGTGGCGTCCCATCGCGCAGTCCGGTGTCGAGGTCCTCGACCGTGAACGCGCCGTAGGCGTTCTTGCCGCGGCCCGCCTCCCGCGCCGCCACCGCGGCCGGCTGTGGCGCCAGCACCACGACATACAGTGGGCGCGTTCGGATCCGGTCGATGGTCCACGGCAGCATGTCGCCGAGGATGTTGTCCTGGAGCACCGCGGTGAAGCCGGCCGCCGCGTATTCGTCGGCGGTGTGCGCGGCCAGCCGATGGCGCAGGCGCAACTGCTCGAGGGCCTCCGGCGCCGGGTCCGGACTCATCTCCACCCGCCCGCCCACCACGAACCGGCGGAACGCGTCACCGCGCACGTGGGCCGAGCGCGGCAACCGCTCCGCCAAAGCCTGTGCGACCGTGGACTTTCCGGATGCCTGAATGCCGGTGATCAGATAAACCGCCGCTGTCATCCGACCATGATCGCAGGTCAGCGCAGCGCCGCGGCGGCCGCCACCGCGATCGCCGCGGCCACGGCGCTCAGCGCGGGGGAGTCCAGCCGCCACTGCTGCCAGTACAGCGGGCGATCGATATAGCCGTCCTCGATCGACAGCAGGGCGCCGGTGCCGCGATCGTCCTCGGTTTGCAGGTCGGGCAGCATGCCCCAGCCCAGCCCGAGCCGGACCGCCCGGCCGAAACCGGCCGAGGACGGGACGTAGTGGCGCGGCGGGTCGACGGGTTCGCCGGTGCGGCGGCGGATCTGGTGGTCCTGTAGGTCGTCCTTGCGGTCGAACATGATGACCGGCGCGAGCGCGTAGCCCGGTGCGCCCGCGCCGAACCAGGTCCGGGCGAACTCCGGCGTCGCCATCGGGCGATAGCGCATGCTGCCGAGCGCGGTCACCGTGCAGCCCTGCACCGGGCGGGCGGTGGTGGTGATCGCGGCCATCACGGTGCCGTCGCGCAGCAGTTCGGTGGTGTGTTCCTCGTCCTCGCGGTGCAGGTCGAAGCAGATGCCGGGCGGCGCCGCGCGCAGCGCGGGCAGCACCCAAGTTTCCAGCGAATCGGCGTTGACCGCGATCGGCACCGGCACCGGCCGACCGGCGGGTTGTTCGGGGTCGCCGAGTTCGCGGGCGGTGTCGCCGGACAGCAGCGCGATCTGGCGGGCCAGGCGCAGCAGCGCCATCCCGGATTCGGTGGGGCGCACGGGTTTACTGCGCTGCACCAGGATGCGGCCTGCCGCGTATTCCAGGGCCTTGATGCGCTGGCTGATCGCCGACGGGGTGACGCGCAGGTGGCGTGCGGCGGCCTCGAAGGTGCCCTCGGTGATCGCGGCGTCGAGCGCACGGAGTTGATCCAGCTGCAAGTCCATTAAGATATTGTAATGATGCTTGAAAATCTTTAGCTGGTCTTCGTTAGCTGTGGTCAATACCGTCGATGGACGTGACGGTTTCTTCCGCGGCCACCGCCGCCCTCTCCGGTCTGGGTTTCGGACTGTCGCTGATCGTGGCGATCGGCGCGCAGAACGCCTTCGTGTTGCGCCAGGGCGTGCGCGGGCAGCACATTCTCCCGGTCGTCGCGGTGTGCGCGGTGTCCGACGCGGTGCTGATCGTGGCCGGTGTCGGCGGGTTCGGGATGCTGATGGAAACGATGCCCGGCCTGCTGACCGTCGTCCGGTATCTCGGCGCGGCCTTCCTGCTCGGCTATGCCGCGCTGGCCGCCAAACGGGTCTTCACCTCCGCGGCGCTGATCACCGAGGCCGCGGGCGCCTCCGTCGCGCTCGGCGCCACCGTGCTCACCTGCCTGGCCCTGACCTGGCTCAACCCGCACGTCTACCTGGACACCCTGGTCCTGCTCGGCTCCTTCGCCAATACCTATGCCGCCCCGGACAAATGGTTCCTCGGCGCCGGCGCCATCCTCGCCAGCCTGCTCTGGTTCACCGCCCTGGGCTTCGGCGCCCGCCGCCTCGCCCCCCTCTTCACCCGCCCCACCGCCTGGCGCCTGCTCGACACCGCGATCGCCCTGATCATGCTCACCCTCGCCGTCGGCCTGCTCACCTCGGCCTGAGCGCCGACGCGCTTACAGCAGGCCGAGGTTCAGCATCAGTGCGCGATCCAGGGCGGTCGGCTCGTCGCCTTCGAGCGCACCTCTGAATTCGCCGAGCCGAGAGGGATCGACGGTGTAGATCTGATCGCACAGGATGCGGGTCTTGGTTCCGTCCACATCGATCTCGGGGCGGTACACCGCGGGGCCCGCCGAGGTGGAGGTGAGGGCGACCACGAGCGTGCTCGACACGAAACGATCCGATTGAATGATCACGCAGAGTCGCTTTCCCTGCTGCTCATGGCCTTTCGCGCCCGGTGCCGCCTTGATCTCGTAGATCGCGCCACGAAAGATCATGCGATCACACTGCGCCCATGAATCGCTGTATCGCCAGCATCTCGGCCTGATCGTCCGCATCCTCGGCGAGGCGCTCGGCGTCGGCCTCGGCTTGGCGCAGTAGCTCGTCCTTGTATGCCTTGAGCAATGCGTAGCGAACGACCTCGGTGCGGTTGCCATGACGAGCGCTCAGCGCCTCGATCGCCGTTTCCATCGCTTCATCGGTGCGGACGTTGAGCACTTTCGCCATGCTCCTGAGTGTAACACGAAATGTGTTACCGCAGGTGGGTTTCGGTCAGAACGTCTTGTGGGGGATGCCGACGGTGAGGCCGCCGTCGATGACGAATTCGGCGCCGGTGGAGTAGGAGGATTCGTCGCTGGCGAGGAAGGTGATGAGGTTGGCGACCTCGGCGGGGTCGGCGGCGCGGGCCATGGGGATCTGGAGGAAGTCGGCGGGGATGCCTTCGGTCATGGGGGTGGAGATCAGGCCGGGATGGACGGAGTTGACGCGGATGTTGTGCGGCGCCAGTTCGAGTGCGGTGGACTTGGTGAGTCCGCGGACCGCGAATTTGGTGGCGGTGTAGCCGTGCAGGCCGGGGCTGCCGCGCATGCCCTCCACGGAGGAGATGTTGATGATCGAGCCGCCGCCGGCGTCGATCATGGGCGGCACCGCGGCCTGGATGCCGAGGAAGGTGCCGGTGAGATTGATGTCGACGATGCGCTGCCATTCGGCCAGCTCGAAGTCGGTGATCAGATTGCCGTTCGCGATGCCCGCATTGTTGACCAGCACGTTCAACGCACCGAACCGCCGCACCGCCTCCGCGACCGCGTCCACCCACGGCTGTTTCTCCCGCACGTCGAGCGAGACGTAGACGGCACTGTCGCCGAGTTCCTTCGCCAGCGCCTCCCCATCGTCGTCGAGGATGTCGCCGATCACCACCCGGGCGTCGTGCGCCACCATCGCCCGCGCGTGCGCGGCCCCCATGCCCCGGGCTCCGCCACTGATCAACGCCACTTTGCCGGTCAACCGACCCATGCTGGTCACCTCCATGTGTCCACCTCTGTCCCGCGCCACGCTACCGTGGCGCGGCCCACAATTGGAACGCGTTCTAGGAAGTTTGCGGCGGCTGATGATGAGCGGTCGGCCGGCAGGATCCGAAACCGAAACCGGTGAAGGCGCTGAGGTTTGGGTGACGGAGATCATCGGCGGGCTGACTGAGCCGGACCTCGGGTTCATCAGGGAGGTGCGCGGTCGTCTTCGCCATGCCGCATATAGTGCCATCCACGCCGGGAGCCTTTGTGTGTTACCTGCGGTCCTACATATGTGTATGATCGGCGTTACAGCCTTAACGGGAGGTGCGCAGCGTTGCGGCAGGATCCGGGTCGCAACGTGGATCGTCAGGATCGTGGGAGTATCGATGAAGCTACTTCGCCGGTGGGAACAGCGGACGGAGACCGATCCGGGTGAGGTCGCGCTGCACGCCCGCAATGTGCAATTCGACTGGGCCGATACCCCGCTGCACTGGATGCCCAGCGAACCCATCGCCTCGCACCTGATCAACGCGCTGAACCTGCTGCTGCCCGAGGGGGAGCGCATGTTCTGTGTCGCCTACTCCGAGGCGCTGCCTTTCGTGAAGGACGAGAAGCTGCGTGAGGCCATGCTCGGCTTCATCGGCCAGGAATCCATGCACGCCGAAACCCACGACCGGGTGCTGCACGAGGTGCTGGCCGCCAACGGCATCGACCCGGAACCCTATCTGCGCCAAGCCGAATACCTGTTCCGCAAGACCCTCGGCCCGCGCCCGGGTGACGATGTCGCACAGCGGCAGGTGCTGGTGGAACGGCTCGCGTTCATCGCCTGCCTGGAACACTTCTTCGCCTACCTCGGCGACTGGGTCCTCAACGCCGACCTGGAGAAGTTCGACGCCGAACCGCGCATCGCCGACCTGTTCCGCTGGCACGGCGCCGAGGAAGTCGAGCACCGCCACGTCGCGCACGATGTGGCGCTGTACTTCGGTGCGGGCTACGTGCGACGCGCGGCGCTGATGACCCTGGTGTTCCCGATCTTCCTGACGCTGGTCGTGCGCGGCACCAAGTTCATGGTGCACCAGGATCCGGCGCTGCCCGATTACGGCTACCCGCGCCTGATCACCAAGGTGTTCGGTTCCATGTGGCGCGGCGCGCTGCCCGGCGTGCCCTCCCTGCTGCTGAGCGCGCTGTCGACGTTCAAGCCTGGTTACAACCCCGGCTCGGTCGGATCGACCGCGCAGGCGATCGCCTACCTCGCGAAATCCCCTGCGGCCCAGGCTGTCGCGTCGTGACGCTGCGCCCCGTCCCGGAGCAGCTGCCGACCGACCTGTTCGGAAAACCGAAGCAGGACCGGGCGATCCGGCTGATCGACGCGGTCGCTTCCGGGCGGCTGCACTGGACCACGATCGTCAACCGCCGGGACCTGACCCCGCGCGCCGATGACCACCGGCTGGCGCTGGTCGTCACCGAACGGCGGATCGAGGCGCACGACCAGGATGTGGTCAGCCTGCTGTTGCGCGCACCGGACCGGCGCGAGCTGCCGCCCTGGCGTCCCGGCGCGCACCTGGATCTGGAACTGCCCTCGGGCCGGCTGCGCCAGTATTCGCTGTGTGGCGACCCGGCCGACTCGCGCACCTACCGGATCGCGGTCCGCCGGATCCCGGACGGCGGCGGCGGTTCCAACGAGGTGCACGACGAGTTGCCGGTCGGCACCCCGCTGACCGTGCGCGGCCCGCGCAACGCCTTCCCGTTCGCCGTGCCCGGCCACGGATCACCCGCCGCCCGACTGCATTTCGTCGCCGGCGGCATCGGGATCACCCCGATCCTGCCGATGGTGCGCCTGGCCGTGCGCCTGGGCCTGGACTGGACCATGGTGTACACCGGCCGCAGCCGCGACACCATCCCGTTCCTGGACGAGATCGAGACCTTCGGTGACCGGGTCACGGTGCGCACCGACGACGAGCACGGCCTGCCGGACGGTGCCGCGCTGCTCCCCGGCATCACCGCCGACACCGCCGTCTACTCCTGCGGACCGGTACCGATGATCACCACCATCGCCGCCGCCGTCCGCGAATTGCCGGGTGTGGAACTGCATTCCGAGCGCTTCTCGCCGCCTCCGATCGTGAACGGCACCCCGTTCGAGATCGAATTCGCCTCCACCGGAGAGGTTGTCGAGGTTCCGGCGGACAAATCCGCGCTCGACGCCGTCCTGGAGCGGCGGCCCGACCGCCCGTACTCGTGCCGTCAGGGCTTCTGCCGCACCTGCAAGGTCCGGGTGCTCGCGGGTGAACCCGACCATCGCGAGACCGTGCTGACCCCAGCCGAACACGACGCCGGAGCCATGCTGATCTGCGTATCACGCTGCGACGGCGGCCGTTTGGTGCTCGACCTCTGATCCCAGAAGTTTAGGAGAACTGCCGATGACGACGACCGACATCGACTCGACCGCCACCGAACGCATCGTGGGCAGCGGTGAATTCGAGCTCGCCGTCTACGAATACGGCGATCCGGCCGGCGAGACCATCGTGCTGGTGCACGGCTGGCCCGACACCCATCATCTGTGGGCCTCGGTGATTCCGCTGCTGGCCGAGCGCTTCCATGTGGTCGCCTACGACACCCGCGGGCACGGCCGGTCCACCCGCACCCAGCGCACCGCCGACTACCGCCTGGACGCGCTGGCCACCGACTTCTACGCCGTCGCCGACGCGGTCAGCCCGGATCGTCCGGTGCACGTGCTTGCGCACGACTGGGGCTCGGTGCAGGTCTGGGAGGCGGTGTGCGAACCGCAGGCCACCGCGCGGGTCGCCTCGTTCACCTCGGTCTCCGGCCCGAACCTCGACCACATCGGAAAGTGGATGCGCGACCGGCTGTCCCGGCCCACCCCGCGCAATGTGTGGCAGCCGTTCACCCAGCTGATGTCCTCGGCCTACACCTTCTTCTTCATGACCCCGGGTCTGCCGCGCGCCGCGTTCAACCTGCTCGGCACCGAGCAGCGCTGGCAGCGGCTGGTCTCGCTCATGAACGATACCGCGCCGTCGAACGTGCGCCTGGGCCCCACCTTCCGCCGCGACAGCGTGGACGGCCTGCTCATCTACCGCGCCAACATCATTCAGCGCATCCTCGCGCCGCGGGAGCGGCGCACCGAGGTGCCGGTGCAGCTGATCGTGGCCGGGCGGGACGTGGCGGTGCGACCCGCCGGCTTCGACGACGAGCGCAAGTGGACGCAGCGGCTGTGGCGCCGGGATGTGCCGGCGGGGCACTGGATGCCGTTCTCGCATCCCGAACTGCTGGCCACCGCGACCACCGAACTCATCGACAGCCTCAACGGCGGTGCGCTGCCGCGCGGGCTGCGCCGGGCCGAGATCGGACGCACCCGTAAGCCGTTCGAGGATCAGCTGCTGGTGATCACCGGCGGCGGCAGCGGCATCGGCCGGGAGACGGCGCTGGCGTTCGCCCGCGGCGGCGCCGAAATCGTGCTCTCCGACATCGATCTGGATGCCGCGAAGGCGACCGCCGAGCTGATCACCGCCGAAAACGGTGTGGCGCATGCCTTTCAGCTCGACGTCGCCGACGAGGACGCGGTGCGGGCGCACGCGGCGGAGGTCATCGCCACGCACGGCGTGCCCGACATCCTGATCAACAATGCCGGAGTCGGGCAGTCGGGTGGTTTCTTCGACACCCCGTCCGCGGAATTCGATCGGGTGATGCGGATCAATCTCGGCGGAGTCGTCAACGGCTGCCGGGCATTCGGCGCCGCCATGGCCGAGCGCGGGCTGGGCGGGCATATCGTCAACCTGTCCAGCATGGCCGCCTACAGCCCGCAGCAGGGACTCAGCGCCTACTCCACCAGCAAGTCCGCGGTCTACATGTTCTCCGACTGCCTGCGGGCCGAGCTGTCCGGGCGCGGCATCGCCGTGCACACCGTCTGTCCCGGCATCGTGCACACCAATATCGTTGCCACCACCCGCTTCTCGGGCCTGAGCGCCGAGGAGGAGAAAGCCAAGCAGGAGCAGTACGACAAGCTCTACCGGCTGCGCCGCTACACCCCGGACCGGGTGGCCGAGCAGATCGTGCGGGCCGTCACCGAGAACCGCGCCATCGTGCCGGTCACCCCCGAGGCCCGGTTGCAGTTGCAGTTCAACCGATTCGCGCCCGCGGTGGTCCGCTTCGTCGCGGCGCGGGTGAAGCTCACCTAGGCGTCGGCCGACCGGGCGAGTTCGGCTTCGATGGCCGCGACTCGTCCGGCGCCGATGCCCCATGGCCGCTCGACGCCGACCTTGGTGTCCAGATCCCACAGCACACAGGTTTCGTCCGGGGCGGCGACCATCGACCAGGCGACCACGGTGCGGCCCAGCTGGTCGGCCATCGAACCGTGCGAATCACCTTGCGCCGCAGGTGTGGTCGTGAACCCGTCGCCGTCGG
Organism: Nocardia sp. NPDC127579; assembly: GCF_042672005.1. NCBI lineage: Bacteria > Bacillati > Actinomycetota > Actinomycetes > Mycobacteriales > Nocardiaceae > Nocardia > Nocardia sp. NPDC127579. The sequence continues at coordinate 288,893 of NZ_JBHXVZ010000004.1, forward strand.
GGAAATGGTGCAGGAAGCGGCCGTAGGCGGCTTCGCAGAACGCCGCGTAGCGCTGCGTGCACAGGATCAGGCCGTGCCAGGCCTCGTCCACCGCGTGCGAGGGCATGCCGATCACCTGGTCGTCACGCATGGCCGCGCCACAGCAGCGCAGCCACTGCCGCAGCCCCGTCTCCACCAGCTCGCGCGGTTGCCACGGGCAGGTCTTGAAGATCGCCTCGGGCAGTTCCAGCGCCGCGACGGCCTGATCGACCTCACGCGGATCGATCCGGCGGAAGCGGTTTCGGAATCGCAGCAGCACCACGAATTCACTGTAGGCGCTGTGGTCGCGACGACGCATTCCCCTAATCGTGCGGTGCCACTAGCATTCGGCCCATGGTGAGTCTGCTCGTCCTGGTGTTCGTGTTGTTCGCGGTTCTCGCGGTGGTCGGCATCGTCGTGGTGCTGATCGTCACCCTCGCCAAGTCCGCCGGGTCGGGCGGGTCGAACTCGGGGCCCTGGATGGCCGGTGGTTCGGGTTACTCCGGCGGTTCCGATTACCACAGCGGACATCCCGACGGCGGTTCGAGCTGTTCGGGTGGCAGCAGCGGGTGCTCGGGCGGAAGCAGCAGTTGCGGGGGCGGCAGCAGTAGCAGCTGTGGCGGTGGCGGCAGCAGTTGCGGTGGCGGCTCCTGACCGGTCAGATCTGCCCGACGGCCGCCAATCCGTCGAAGACGGTCTCGGCGGTCCAGTACAGCGCCTGCATCGAGAGTTCCGCGGGACCCGCGGTGATCGGATCGGTCATCGCGATGCCGGAGGCCAGGCTGGTGCCGCGAATACCCTGGAACAGCACGTAGGTGGTCCGGTGCTCGCCGATCACCAGATCCGCGGCCGAGCCGACGAAGTACAGGTGGAAGAAGTCGGCGAGCTTCGCGCCGTAGAGCGTTTCCAGTTCGTCGGTGATGCGATCGGTGGTGCCGATCAGCGAGTCGCCGATGGCGAAGAAGTCGCGGGTGTGGGCCGCGGTGGTGTGGGTCTGCGCGATGGCGGCGGGGAAGTCGATGAGCAGGTGCGCGTCCAGTCCGGTCGCGGCCACGCGGCCCGCGGACACCGCCGGGTCGGCCGCCATCGCGTAGTAGCGCTGCCACTGCGGTGTGACCGGGCCGCCGGTGAGGTGGCCGTGCAGGTTCTCCAGGTAGCGGTGGAAGAACGCGGCGCTGACCTCACGCGCCCAGGCCGGATCGTCGAAGTCGCCCGCGTCCAGTAGCGGGTTCGCATCGCGCAGGATATTGCGATAGAAGACCGCGAAGACCCCCGCACGATCGCCGTGGCCGATGTAGATCTCGGCGATGCGTTCCATGCGCTGCTGGCCGTCGTGCAGGTCGCGCAGTGTCGCGGGATCCGAAAGCCGGATCAGCTCGGCCTGTTCCGCCGCGGTCGGTGCGGTGACCGCGGTCACGGCGGTGGGGGCGGCGAGAGCGGGGGCGGCGGTGCCGAGGGTCGCGGTGGCGACGGTGACGGCGGCGGCCAGGGCCAGCGTGGATTTGCGCACGAGTGAGCTCCAGAAGATGTACGGAAGGTTGCTAGAAGTATGCCCATTGATCGACATCTCGCGAAAACTCATTAGCAACGCGACGGTAATCAGTGTTGAGCATCACTGATGTGCGGCGATTTCTGTTAGCTGAATGTGTGCTCTTTGAGAGCCGCTTAAGACGATTTGACCTCAATAAAGGTTTAGGTAACAGGGTGGTGGAGTCTCGAACACGCGATCTGGCAGGAGTAGGCAATGCGGGCAGTGCAGGCAGTGGAATTCGGTGGACCCGAGGTGCTCGAGGTGCGTGAGACCGCGATCCCGGTGCCCGGGCCGGGCGAAGTACTGATCGAGGTGGCGGCCGCCGACGTCATGTTCCTCGACACCAAACTCCGCAGCGGTTGGGGTACGGACTATTTCGCGGTGCGACCGCCGTATGTGCCCGGCGGCGCGATCGCGGGTGTGGTCGGCGCGATCGGGCCCGATGTGGCGGCGTCCTGGCTCGGCAAGCGCGTCTGCGCGCAGACCGCCGCCAGCGGCATCGGGGGCGGGCTGCCCATCGGCGGCTACGCCGAACAGGCGCTGGCGAAAATCGACACGCTGACCGAGATACCCGACGCGCTCAGCCTCACCCAGGCGGTCGCGCTCACCCACGACGGGAAGACCTCCCTCGCGGTCATGGACCGGGTCGCGGTGCGGCCGGGGGAGTGGGTGCTGATCACCGCCGCCGGTGGCGGCCTGGGGACCCTGCTCACCCAGTTCGCGCGCGCCGCCGGCGCACATGTCGTCGCCGCGGCACGCGGACAGGCCAAGCTGGAACTCGCCGCCCGGCTCGGCGCGGACGCCGTCGTCGACTATTCCGAACCGGGCTGGGTCGAGCGGGCGCGGGCCGCCACCGGCGGCGCCGGGGTCGGCGTCGTATTGGACGGCGCCGGAGGCGAATTGGGCTCCGCGGCGGCCGAAGCGTTGGCCGACGGAGGCCGCTTCCTCGGATACGGTTCCGCCGCAGGTGATTTCCCGGAATTGGACCGCGAGGCGCTGGCCCGGCGATCCATCGAAGTGATCGGACTTTTCGACATCACCGGCGGGGAGGTCGACTGGCGGGCCCTGTCCGAACGCGCGCTCGCGGCGGCCGCCGCCGCGGAGGTGGAAGTCATTATCGGACAGACATTTCCGTTGGATCGTGCCGCTGAGGCGCACGCGGCGATCGAAGCTCGCAGCACGCTGGGACGCACTTTGCTGACTCCGTGATGTGATTCACGTTTCACATCATGCAGGCATCCTGGTTGAACGCTAGGGTGCCTGCGTGCAAACACTGATCGTCGTGGGGGTCGTCGTCGGCGTCCTCGTACTCGTATTCGCAGTTGTTCAGTTCGCCAGCCGGCCACCGAAGGTCCGAAGCTATTGGGACAGTAAGGAATCGGTGGGGTCCGGCAGGGAGTGGAGCGACGACGACTAGAACTCAGCTCACCGGGGTGAGCACCACCACCGCAATAGGCCTCGTGGTCTTGTCTTGATAAGCGCTGTACCGGCCCTGATTGACCTTGTCGACTATCGCCCATCGCCGTGCGTAGTCGGCATCGTCGGGATAGGTGGCCCGCGCCACGACCGGTATCCGCTCGCGTCCCACCTGAATCTCGCAGTCCGCCTTGGCTTTCACGTTCGCCAGCCAGCCCGGCGGCCGCGGTGATCCGCCATTGGACGCCGTAACCAGGTAGTCGGCTCCGTCGCGCCCGTAGGTCAGCGCCGAGGTCCGTGCCTGCCCCGTCTTGCGTCCGAGGGTCCGCAGCAACAGCGTCGGATTCCCGAACAGCAGCCGATGCCCCACCACCCCACCGCTGTTCTCGTACACCCACTGGTGCGCCCGCAACACCTTCGTGAACAGATCGGCCATCCCAACCTCCACCGTCGACGGTTCCCCAACCTTAACGCTCCGCAAGGATCCGAGTGGTACCGAACCACCCCCGCCCGGTAGCATCCCCCACGCCGCACCATCGCGGCCCGGGGCGGTAGCTCAGTCGGTTAGAGCCGTGGACTCATAATCCATTGGTCGTGGGTTCGAGCCCCACCCGCCCCACAAAAGCCCGCTGACCAGCGGGCTTTGTTTTTCACGGGACGGTTTCGATCCAGCGCGGCGTTCGGTACCGGTCGCGGGTTTGGGTGGGGCTCTCGCGGAAGTGGTCGCGGAAAGTGCGGTTGAAGGTGTTGAGGGAGTCGAATCCCGAGGCGAAGGCGATGTCGGCGATCGATCGTCTTTCGCAGGGGTCGAGGAGGCGGCGGTGGGCCCGGTCGGCACGTGTCGTCGCGATCAGCCGGGCGGGGCTCGGAAAACCGGCTGCGCGCAAGGCATATTCGAGTTGCCGCCGCGAGCAACCGAGATGACTGGCGACCGACTCGGCGGTGAGTCGCCGGTCGTCGCTGTGCTCACCGATATGACGTCGTGCGGCGTGGGCCAGCGCCGCGAAACGTGACTGCTCGCGGGCGCCGGACTCGTGCAACGAGATGGTGAGCAATTCCAGCATGCGTGAATTGATCGCCGTGAACTCCGGGCCGGACAGGGTGCCCGCGTGATCGGCCACGGCGCCCAGCAATGCGAGCACCGCCGCGACCGCCCCACGATTCGGGCTGAGTGTCAGCGGAGCGCCGGCATCCAACTCCCGGGTCGGCACATACTGCTCGGGTATGTGCGCCACCCACATGCGGGTATCGGCTCGGCTGGACACACGCACCGGACGGCGCCAGTCGATCAGGCCGAGCTGGCCGGCGGGAACCTGAACGGTGTTGTCCCCGTGCCCGATTCCTACGTCACCGCCGAGCGGGACGATGATCCGTGCGGTGGGATTGCCCTCGCACATGGCCTGCCGACGAGTCCGGGAGTATTCGGTGGCACCGGCGGTGTAGTCGACCAGTTGGAATCCGCCGCCCCGATGCACCCGCATGGTGCCGGTGAACTCTCGCCAGTTTCCGAAATCGAACCGCATTGCGCCCTGGTTGATCTGGCAGTGCTCGGTCCAATAATCGACCCGATCGGTCTCGCCGACGGAGGACGTGTTCAGGTCGACGGCCTCGTACACGCCAGTACACCCCCACTAGATGTCGGGTTCCGCACACGAATTCGGCCCCCGCTTACCGGGAACCGATTGTACCTGCGCGGTCCGGACCTAACAGGGTGCGATTCGACCGCGGCGGAACCCAGTTGCGCGCGTCGGCGGGTTGATCCGGCGGCGGCCCCGAGATCATTTGGCCGTGATGGCGGTGATCAGGGTGCGGTTGCCGAGGCGTGCGGTGGTGATGGTCTGGGTGTATTTCTGGGGTTGGCTGTCGCCGGGCCACTGTTCGTGGAGTTCGATGTTCCAGAGGTTGCCGTCCTTGTCGGCCTGGGTGAGGTAGACGCAGTACCGGGTGCCTTTGGGCTGCTGGTCGATGCCCTGCTGGATGGTTTCCGAGGGTGGGATGGCGGCGTCGGGGGTGGTGTAGGTGCGTGCTTTGGTCGCGCTGCGGTCGACGTAGTAGGCCCATTCGAAACCGAAGATGGCGTCGACGGCGCTGGCGGTGGACCCGGGTTCGGCCCCGACCGCCGCGCCGGGCGTGCGAGTCTTCGTGCAGCCCAGGGTGGCGTGTCCCCAGGGGGACGCCGCGGTGGAGGTCGCGGGCGCGCTCGGCGCCGATGTCACCGGCGGGGCGGCGGTGGGCGGGCGCTCCTGCCCGTTGGCCGTGAGGATCAACGCCACCACGGCGACCACCACCGCCCACACGACCAGCACGGCGACTACACGCACAGTTGTGGACCTGCCTCCGCCGGCGTTCCGCTCGGTGGCGGCACGCAGTATGCCCCGCCCGCCGGAACGGTCCCGGAACGCCGCCCGGGCGGCGGTGCCGTTGTCGATGTAATCGGTGGCGCCGTCGTACTCGGGAACATCCCAGGCGGGATCGTCGTCGCGGTCGATCTCGTCGTCGTCGAGCGTATCGTCCTCGGACGCATCGGATTCCGGCGCGCGATGCGCCGGATCGCTCACCCAGTCGTCCCAGGCACCGGCCCAGACGGCGGCGCCGTCGGCGGGCGGCAGCACGGGCGGCGGGGTGGAGTGGTTCCACTGGTCGGCGAATTTCTCCGAGTCCCAGGGTTCCTCGTATTCCCGGAACGGGCGGCGCCTGCGTTTCCTACCGCGCTTGGCCTTCCCGGCGCCCGGACCTTTCAGGCCGGGGAACGCGGGCAGGCCCGGCAGCACGAACGGGTTGTCCGATGCGGCGGGCGTGGCTTCGGGCGGTGCGGGCGGGCGTTTCTTGCGGCGTGTGAGTCGGCGGGCCATACCCCGTCACCTCACGACGGCGCGGGAGTGACACCGAGTTGGCCGGTGCGCGGTTTCGGCCGCTCCTGGTCCTGCCCCTGGTCGTTCGGCTTCACCACGGGCGGAACCACCATGCCATTGGGCGCGGGTGCGGTGGGATTGGGTATCCGGGGCGTCGGCGCCACGGGGGCGGCGGTGTCGGGTGCCGGATCCTGCGTGGTGGGTTTGGACGGCTCCGCCGGTTTCGGCGCGCCGACGCCGAAGGGCCCGGTTCCGGTGCCCGGATTGTTGTTCGGTGCGCCGGTGCCCGGGGCGGTGGTGGCGGCGCCGGGTGCGGTGGCGTCGGGCAGGATCGCCTGCTGCGCGGTGGTGGCCGCGTGGTCGATCACCTTCTCGCCCAGGCCCGCTGCCTTGTCGATGGCTTCGGTGCCCAGTGAGACCAGCGCGTCGATGATCTCGGTGCCGAGGGTGACGCCGGCGCTGATCACCTCTTTGCCCAGCGTGACGCCGGCGCTGATCATCGCCTTCTGCAAGGCGGTCTGTGCGTCGGTGACATTGTCGGGCTGGCCGTCGTCGAAGTCCTCACCGCCGATACCGCTCTGCGACAGGTACTTCTGCAGGGTCGAGGTGTCTTCGGAGCTGTTGTTGGTGAGCGCGTTGGCTTCGCGTTGCAGCGTGGACATCTCGTCGCGGGCGGTGTCGACCACCTTGATGCCGTCGGCGATGTAGTCGCGGGCCAGCCGGATGATCTTGTCGACATCGGCCTGGGACTGCGCGGATTTCGCCATCGGATTGGCGCGGCGCCGGAATTCGGCGATCAGCGTGTCCAGTTTCTCCGCTGCCGAGGAGCGCACGCCGTACGCCTTGGTGAGCAGGCCGCGCAGTGCCGTGCTGTTGGCGCCCAGCGTCGAGACCTGGGATCCGGTCTTCTTGACCGTGGGCAGCACGACTTCGGCGCTGTCGGTGGATTCCAGCTGATAGATGCCGGTGCGCACCGGTGATTCGGTGGACTCGGCCGCCGACGCGGCGGCGGCCAGGGCCGCGGTGGTCTCGGCACTGGGTTCGGTGCCGTCGCCGACCGCGTCGCGTAGTTGCAGGAGTGGCGCGATCAGCGCCTGCACGGTGGCGTGGTCGGAGCTGCTGGCAGGTGGCATGAGTCAGCCCTCCTGGTCGGTGAGCCGGGCGACGGCCGCGGCGGTGGCGGCGTCGAGGCTCTGCACCCGGTCGGAGAAGGCGCTGATCAGGGTGGCGTGCGCGTCGATGAGCGCCGCCGCGGTGCGTACCGTGGCGGCGTGCGACTGTGCCGCGCCGGTCCAGGCGGCGGCGAAATCGGCGCCGAGCAGCCCCAATCCGGACAGGTCCGCGGCCGCGGCGGTGTCGGTGTTACTCGCGGTGGCGCCGAGCAGGCTGGAGACTTCGGCGGCCGCTGCCGCGTAGGTGGCGACGGCTTCGGGGTCGACATTCAGATCAGACATGATCCCCCCTGGAATACATGATCAATCAATAGGTCGTGAGATCTCACCCTACTGCCCCTTTCGCCGCGAGGGAATCGTCATGCTGGTCAGGCTGTTCCAACATAGCGTGAACGAGCGAGGCCGATGGCCTCGCTCGTCCGGATTGGTGGGTTCAGCGGTTACGGTGGCTGCGTGAGCCGCCCAGGCGTTTGGCTTCGACGGGCTGGGCCGCTGCCCCTTTTCTGCCCGCCGCGCGGGCGCGCTTCGGATCGTTGTCGAAGCTGCCGCTGCTGGCCTTGCCGCCCTGGCTGGCGATCCGGCGCTGCTGTGCGGGATCCATAGCCGCGAAACCGCGTGGTGTAGTAGCCATTACATCCTCCGTTCGAAGGCGTGCAGCGGTGGCGACTGTTCTGCACCACCGCGGCTGGGACTACCCGCGCTGCCGGCGGGCAAACCCGGCGCGCTAGGCGATCAGCGCGTTCATGATGGTGCCGGCGCTGGTGGCGACGACGCCGCCGATCATGGCTCCGGCAACCATTTTCGGCGATTCGAGACCGCCGCCGGTCCACTTCTCCCACGCGAACCGGCCGCCCGCGAAGATGATCGCGGTGATGCCGGCCAGCAGCACGAACCAGGTGAAATAGCTGACCATCTGCTGGAACTTGTCCGCGATCGGCGGCGCCTGGGGCGCGGGGTTGCCGATCTGTGCCAAGGTGTCGAACGCGGTGACCAGGATCATCGCAGTACTGCTCATTCCGCTCGGGCCGACAGGGTTTCACGCCGATGATATCGGTTTCCGCTTTCGTGCGCAGGTTCTCCCCTCCGGGAAATCGCCCGGGCTCGCCTGTGCCGCAACCGATCTGTCAATGGGCCTGACAGGTGATCCCGCGGGCATGCTGGGTAATCCTGGTGTGTACCGAGTTCGATGGCGACGAGGAGTTGGTGGTGGACATGCTGACGGCGCTGGGCGAGACCCTGCTCGCGCAGATCGGGAACCCGACCCCGGCCACGCCCCCGCTGGCCGACAAGATCGAGCGGATGGTCAGCTGGCTGACCTGGTTCGCGATCCTGTCCGGCATCCTGGGCATCGTCTTCGCGGGCGGCCGATTCGCCTGGGAGAAGTGGACCGGCGGCGCGATGCAGTCGCCGAAGATGGTGGCGGGCGCGATGGTCGGCGGCGTCGTGGCCACCAGCGCGGGCACCATCATGAACGCGCTCGTGAGTGCCTGACCGGCCAAAACTAAACAGGTTTTACTAAACACTGTTCACGCGGTGCTTCCGTGTGGTTTCATCTCCTCACTGGAACGTGTTCTACACAATGTCGTGAGGTCCGCAGCCCGGACCGCTAGGAGATCGCCGTGACCGCATCCATTCCCGCCGGATTCGACTTCACCGACCCCGACCTGCTCGCCCAGCGCCTGCCGGTCGAGGAGTTCGCCGAGGCTCGCCGCACCGCCCCCATCCACTGGGTTCCCCAGGCCGGCAGTGGCTTTCAGGACGACGGGTACTGGGCGGTCACCCAGCTCGAGGACATCAAGGAGATCTCCAAGACCCCCGATGTCTACTCCTCGGAGGAGAACACCGCGGTCATCCGCTTCTACGGCGACATCCTGCGCGAGGAGATCGAGGTACAGCGCTTCCTGCTGCTGAACCAGGACCCGCCGCGCCACACCAAACTGCGCCGCATCATCTCCAAGGGCTTCACCCCGCGCGCGGTGGAATCCCTGCGCGAGGCCCTGCGCGAGCGCGCCGAGCGCATCGTGCACGAGGCCAAGAAGACCGGCGGCGGCGACTTCGTCGAGCAGATCGCCTGCGAGCTGCCGCTGCAGGCGATCGCCGAACTCATCGGCATCCCGCAGGAGGATCGCGGCAAGATCTTCAAGTGGACCAACGAGATGATCTCCTACGACGACCCCTCCTTCGAGGGTGACCACAAGGTCGCCACCGCCGAGGTGATGGGCTACTCGTGGAACCTCGCCGAGGAGAAGCGCAAGTGCCCGGTCGACCTGAACGGCGCCGAGGACATCATGTCCACCCTGCTCAACGCCGATGTCGAGGGTGAGTCGCTGGCCTCGGACGAATTCGCCTGGTTCGTCATCCTGCTCGCCGTGGCGGGCAACGAGACCACCCGCAATGCCATCACCCACGGTATGAAGGCGTTCGTGGACTTCCCCGAGCAGTGGGAGCTCTACCAGGCCGAGCGGCCGCGCACCGCCCCGGACGAGATCGTCCGCTGGGCCACCCCGGTCATCGCCTTCCAGCGCACCGTCATGCAGGACACCGTCCTGTCCGGGCAGGAGCTGAAGAAGGGCCAGCGCGTCGGAATGTTCTACAGCGCCGCCAACTTCGACGAGCGCCACTTCGAGAACCCCTACGAGTTCAATGTGCTGCGCAACCCGAACCCGCATGTCGGCTTCGGCGGTACCGGTACCCACTTCTGCGTCGGCGCCAATCTGGCCCGCCTGGAGATCGACCTCATGTTCAACGTCCTCGCCGACGTGATGCCGAACCTGAAGCAGGTCTCCGAGCCGGTGCGGTTGCGGTCGGGCTGGCTCAACGCGATCAAGAGCTGGCAGGTCCAGTACAACTGACCCGCGTTCGTCCATGAGTGAAAACAAGTCGCGCGGTCGCGCGCCGGTGGTGAGTGACGCCGACATCCGCCGGGTGGCCCGGATGTTGCTCACCGCCGAGGGTGTCGAGGCGGTGACGCTGCGCGCCATCGCCCGCGAGCTCGGGATCACCGCGCCCGCGCTGTATCGGCACTACACCTCGCGCGATGCCCTGCTGGAGCGGATGCGCCTGGACTTCTGCGCCGAGCTGGCGGCGGAACTGGCCGACGAGATCGCCACCCTGCCCGGGGAGGCCGTCGACCAGTTCTTCGCCATCTGCAAGGGTTTCCGCCGCTGGGCGCTGGCGCACACCCGGGAGTTCACCCTGGTGTTCGCCTCGCCCGGTACCGGATCCGCGCCGATGATGCGTCGTTTCGACGAGCCGTTCGGGCGGATCTTCCTGGCCGCGGCCGGGCGGCTACTGGCGACCTACGACATCGTGACGCCGCCGGCCGAGGTGATCCCGGCGGCCTTGCGTGAGGATCTGGTGCAGTTCCAGACCGAGTTGCTGGCCACGCTCTCGGAGTCGGGCCAGAAGTTCCCGGCGGAGAAGCTGGATCTCGGGGTCACCTATCTGATGATCCAGATCTGGGCCCGGCTCTACGGGCACGTCACGCTCGAGGTGTTCGGCAACTATCCGATTCCGGTGTCGCACCCCGAGATCCTGTTCGACGCCATGCTGGTCGATCTGGGCCGCAGTGCGGGGATGATCCCCGGCTGAGGGTCAGCGGCGGGCCAGCCATTCGGCGAAGCCGATGCCCAGGGTTGCACCGTCCGGGCCCACACGGAGCCCGCCCGCGCGCAGTGCGCGGCCCATCGCGCCCGGAATCGGCACCGGCAGCGGTATTCCGGCGTGCCCGGTGTGTTCGCGATAGATCCGCGCCGCTTCGGTGATGGTCAGGACCTCGGGTCCGCCGATATCCGGGATGCGCCCGGACGGTCCGGCCGCTACCGCGTCCACCAGGCGCACGGCCACCGCGTCCACATCGATGGGCTGCGTGAGCGCCGAGCTGCGCGGGGTGATCCGCACCCGGTCGGCAGTGGCGACGATCCGCTCGATCAGGTGATGGAACTGGGTGGCGCGCAACAGGGTCCAGGGGATCGGCCCGTCGGCGACCACCTGCTCCTGCGCCACCTTGGTCCGGTAGTAGGCGTAGGGCACGACATCGCAGCCGACGATCGAGATCTCCACATGGTGCGCGACACCGGCTTGTTTCTCGGCGTCCAGCAGGATCCGCTCCCCGTCCACGAGCACGTCGGCGGATTTGGTGATCGCGTTGGCTGCGTTGACCACCACCTCGCAGTCCGCCAGTGCTTCGGCCAGCCCGGCTCCGGTCCGCAAGTCGGCGGCCCGATGCTCGAACGTGGTGTCCGCGGGCGCGTTTCGGCTCACCACCCGCACCTCATGCCCCCGCGTGCTCGCTTCGCGCACCACGGCGCTACCCAGTACCCCGGTTCCGCCGATCACCGCTACCCGCATTTTCCGCTCCCTCCAAACAGCTCCGTCCGGTGCGCTGCACGTTACGGGCCGCCCGCTCGGCCGCTCAACGTGCCGCTTCCCATATGTCGGATGCGCCACGTGCGCTTCCGGTGCCGGGGGCGAATCGGCTATGAGCTCAGATCCGGGCGCCTTTGACCCGATTGCAGGACCGGCACAGGATCTGCAGGTTCGAGGCGCTCGTCGCGCCGCCGCGGGAGAGCGGGATGACGTGATCGAATTCCAGATAGTGACTGCTGCCGCACTCCACACACCGCCCGCCGTCGCGTTGCCACACTTCGGCCTTCACCTCCTGCGGAATGCTGCGTGAATCCCGCTGACCCGGCGTGAGCACCAGCCGCTTGGCCACCCGCAGCGCGCCCTCCAGCGCCGCGGCGACATAGTCGGGGTCCTCGACCTCGAAGCTGGCGCCGCCGCGCGCGGAGGTGGCGGCCAGCACCACCAGCCCGTCCTCGACGGCGACGGAAACCACCCGGCTCCACGGGAGTTCGGTGCCCGCGCCGGTGCCGACGAAGCGCAGCTTCTTGTTGCTCGAGATCAACCGGCCCTCGCTGAGTTTCGGGCCGCGCGCCAACTGCCGGACATGGATGGCGGGCAGGTCGAGATGGACCCGCTCCTCGGGGTCCAGGTGCAGTCCGGGCGTGCGGATCGCGGGCAGTTCGCCCTCGCGCAGCCGGGAGAGCAAGCGGCCCCGGGACAACCGCCGGTGCAGGTCGTCGATGAGCGGACCGGACAGGCCCAGTTCGACGACCGCGTCCTCGAAGGCGTCGAACTCCGCCTGCGCGATCTCGCCGTCGGCGAAGGCGAAGGCGACCAGGCGTTCCACATAGCTGAGCGCGGTGTCACGCAGGGCCAGCCGGCCCGCGTCCTCCGGAATCCGCTGATAGCGCAGCGAGGCCCACAGCGCGTCCCATTCGGGTCCGCTCGGCCCGGAGCCGGTGAGGGCCCGCCAGGCCTGGGTGTGCCAGTGGGTGAGGAATTCCTCGATCTCGGTCTCGCATCGGGTGCACGCGGCCAGGCCGCCGAACAGCTTGCGCCGCCGCGGGTTTCCGCAGCGGTCACAGGTGCGCGGCAGCGCGGGCACGGGAGCGCGCCAGTCGGAGGTCCATTCGGTGCCGTCCCACCACCGTAGTCGCGCGGGGTTCTCCGGGTCCGGATGCCAGTTCGCCCGGTCCGGATCCGACGGGGGAGCGGGCAGGGGCTCGGGTATGTCACGCAGGCGGCGCCCGAGATCCACCGGCCGACGGGCCGGTGACGCCGCAGCGGTGTCATATGCGCGCGGAAGGCCGTCGGCGGCCTGTGGCAGTCGTGCGGTGTGCTCGGCCGCAGTGGACTCGGGCCCAGGCGCGCCCGCGTGTGCCGGGGTGCGTGGGCTTCCGGCGTGGACGGGCCCGGGGTCCGCGACCGGAGCGGGTGCCCGTACCGGACCGGCAGGCGGCGCACCGGGTTCATCGATCCGCACGCCGAATTCGGTGATCAGCCCGGGCAATCCGGCGGCCCAGCCTTGGCCGATCGCGCGGAACTTCCACTGGTCGCCGCGGCGGTAGAACTCGCCGAACATCATGGCCGACACCGAATCGGCGTCGGCGATCTCGTATTCGGCCACCGGTCCGTTCGCGTCGAGCACGGTGATGGTCAATCCGGTGAGGGCGCCGAAGGTTCCGTCGTCGAGCGAACCGCTGAGCACGATCCGCTCGATCTCGGCCTCGGTGCGCGGCAGCGACACGCTCAGCCGCGCGGTGCCCGGTTCGGGTTCCTGGTCCAGCGTCACCGCCTGCGAGACATGGCGTGGTGCGTTGTAGAACACCAGGTCTCGATCGGTGCGCACGGCGCCCGCCGCGGTCAGCAGCAGTGCGTGCGCGTCTACGGCGTGGTCCGATCGCCACGAAACGACCACGGCCAGTAGGGATGTCGGTACCGCTGTATTGGCGCCCTTGCTGAGTTTCATCGTGCTCGAAATATTGCCACGCCCCACCGACACGCCGAATTCGCCGATACCCGACCGGTGTCGACTATCGCACAAAACGCACCAAGCAAGCGCTTGGCTTGGTAACGTCGGAGGGGCAGGAGGAGGTGCCGGGCAACGGTCGAGCAGGCCGCGACTCGCACGCCGTTCAGGTCCGCTGGCGCGTGACCGTCGGAGATATCAATGGAGATGTATCGGGGACAATTCAGCTTTCGTGTCGTCGTGTGCCGCCGCCGTTTCTCCGGCATCGTGACAGACGAGGACGGCATCATGAGCGAAACCCGACAGGTCCGGAACCTGGACCACCCACTGTTCGCCGCGGCACGGGCGTACACCAACTACTTCACCCCCACCGTCACCGGGATCGAGCATCTACCCATCGCGGGACCGGCGCTGGTGATCGGCAACCATTCGTCGATCTATTGGATGCCGGAGGTGTGGATCACCTTCATGGCCATGCTCGAACGCCGGCCGGCCGAGCCGTCCTTCGGGGTGGCGCACGACGTCGTGCTGGGCACCCCCGTGCTCGGTGAGCTAATCCGGCAGTTCGGCATCATTCCCGCGAACCGGGATTCGGCCGCCGCGGGACTGAAGGACGGTGGCGCGGTGATGGTCTACCCGGGCGGTGACTGGGAGGCCTGCCGACCCTGGACCGAACGCGACAAGATCGACTTCGCGGGCCGCAAGGGATTCGTCCGGCTCGCACTGGAAATGGGCGTACCGGTGATCCCCGCCGTGGCCAACGGCGGGCACGATTCCATCTTCGTGCTCAGCCGCGGCGCGCGCAGTGCCGAACTGCTCCAGCTGGACAAGCTGTTCCGCGCCAAGGTGTTTCCCTACACGGTGGGAGTGCCCTTCGGTGTCGCGCCGATCCTGCCGCAGCTGCCGCTACCCGCCACCGTGGACGTGAGTTTCCTGCCCGCCCTGGACTGGTCGGCGCGGCCCGGCGATCCCGACGACGCCGAGCTGGTCGAGCGCTGCTATGCCGAGACCGTCGAGGTCATGCAGGCCGAACTCGACCGATTGCGCGCCGCCACACCGCATCCGGTGGTCACCGGCATCAAGAACCATCTGGCGGGGCTGCCCGGACCGCTCTCCGGCCTGGCCGCCCTGGTGCCCTGAGGACGAGAGCCGGTGGCGGGCAGGCGGTTTCCGTCACCGGCGGGCCCGGTAGGTGGCCGCGGCCTTGAGCAGCATCTCGTGGAACTCGGCCTCGGGCGCCGAATCCAGCACGATGGCTCCGCCCGCGCCGATGCGCCAGTGCCCGTCGTGGCGCACGGCTGTGCGGATGACGATGTTCAGATCGGCGGTGCCGCCCAGGCCGAGGAACCCGATGGTGCCCGAATAGACGCCGCGCGCTTCGGTTTCCAGCTCGTCGATGATCTCCATGGTGCGCAGTTTCGGCGCGCCGGTCATCGAGCCGCCCGGGAAACACGCGCGCACGCAATCGATCACGTCGACATCGGCGCGCAGCGTGCCGCGCACCGTCGAAACCAGTTGGTGCAGGGTCGTATACGTCTCGGTCGCCATCAGGTTGGGGACGTGTACGCTGCCGATCTGACAGACTCGGCCCAGGTCGTTGCGCAGCAGGTCGACGATCATCAGGTTCTCGGCCCGGGTCTTGGGGTCGGCGGCCAGTTCCCGGCGCAGGCGCTCGTCCTGGGCCGGGGTCGCGCCGCGCGGTGCGGTGCCCTTGATCGGCTTGCTCTCCACGGTGCGCGCCCGGTCGATCTTGAGAAAGCGTTCCGGTGAGGAGCAGGCGATTTCGAGATCGTCGAAGCGCAGGTAGGCCGCGTACGGTGCCGGATTGCAGCGGCGCAGGGTGCGGTAGAAGCCGAGTCCGTCGGCGTCGCCGGCCGCGACGGTGACGCTGTCGGTCAGGCAGATCTCGTAGGACTCGCCCGCATGCAGCTTGTCCAGGCAGGCCGCGATATCGGCGAGATAGCGCGTCCGCCCGCGGGTGAGCAGGTTCTCGACGGCATCGAGATCCGGATTCACTTCGAGCCCTGGGGGATTGGCCCAGGTGGGCAGTGCCTCCAGGGCCTCGCGAGTGTCGCGCAGCCAGTCCGCGGTGGCTATCCGCGCGATGTCGGAGCCCGGATCGGTCAGTGCCAGCAGATGGGTCCGGCCGGTCACGTGATCGACCACGACGAGCCGGTCGGCGAAGATCCATTGCGCGTCGGGCACGGGTGATCGATGCGCGGCGCGCCCACCGCAGTCGGCCTTGATCTCGTAGCCCAGGTAGCCCACGTACCCGCCCGCGAAATCGAAGGGTAGCGAGGGGATGTCGGCCGCGCGCCGCCGCAGCTGCTCGGCGAGATAGGTCAGCACATCACCGCGGACGGTACGGCGCTCGCCGTCGGCGGTCTCCACCACCACCGATTCGTCGCCGACTCGGTAGCGCACCACCTCGGCGTGCGGTCCGCTGGCATCGCCGAGGAAGGAGAATCGGTCCAGCCCCGGCTCGACATGTTCGCTGTCGAGCCAGAACGCGGTGCGCGAGAGCCGGTACAGCCGCAGGAACGCCGCCTCGGTGTCGATCGCCCGGTCGATCACCTCGTGACGCAGCTGCCAGGGGCGACCCAGTTCGCCCAGCCGGTACGGGATTTCGGGGGCCGGGGCCGGTGCTACCTCGGGGACGGTGCCGGGGCCGACCCCGGGTGCGGTCGCAGGGTTGCCTGGTGCCCGCGCGGCTGCGGGTCCTGGGCCGGGGGTCGGCTCGTCGCCCGCCGAGGCACGGATCGAGCTTGCGGCCTTCGGCGATGCGGCCACCGGCGATGCGGCGTTCGAGCCCGTCGCGTTCGAGGAGGCAGCCCCGGTGGTCACGGCTCCGAGCTCGGCGGCCCCTGAGCCGGCGTCGCCCGGGCCCGCGGAGGTGCCGACCGCAGCCGGTATCCGTGCCGCTCGGCGGGGCTGCGAGATATGGTGCGCGGCAGTCAGTTCCGCGAAATTGCGGAGCAGCGCCGCGCCGTACTCGCTCGCGACCGATTCGGGATGGAACTGCACCCCCCACTGCGGCCGGGTGCGATGCCGCAAGCCCATGACGACGCCGTCGGCCGTGGTCGCCGTGACCTCGAGCTCCCGCGGCAGGGGTTGCCGGGCGGCGAGTGAGTGATAGCGCACGACGGTGAAGTCCTGCGGCAGCCCCGCGAACAGTTCGCGCTGGTCGTGGCGCACGGCGTCGAGGTAGCCGTGCCGGGCGACCGGTGCCCGCTCGACCACGCCACCCGCGGCGATCACAATGCCCTGATGGCCCAGGCAAACTCCGAGCAATGGAAGCTCGGTCGTCCGGATCAGTGCCGCGGAGATGCCGATATCCCGTTCCACCTCGGGGCGGCCCGGACCGGGGGAGATCACGACATTGTCGAAGCCCGCGAGCCCCAGCTCGGCGATGGTCGCGACGGCGTCGTTGCGCACAACGGTAGGCTCGACTCCGTTCACCTCGCTGATCAGCTGATACAGGTTGTAGGTGAACGAGTCGTAGTTGTCGATGAGCAGCGTGCGCATGGTGTGCAGAACCCTACGCCGGGCCCGGGCGGGCTAACTGTTGTCGGCTGCCTTCAGTTTCTCGGTGGCCGTGGTGCACAATGTGGGAATGCAGCACGCGCAACCGGCCGGAGTGGATCCCGACGTCGTCGACTTCGCGGTCGTCGGGAAGTGGATGGACGAGCAGGGCCTGCCCGGCGGGACCTTCGAGGAGGTCCGCGCGCTCGGCGGCGGCACTCAGAACATCATGCTGCGCTTCACCCGCGCCGGGCACGACTACGTGCTGCGGCGCGGCCCGAAACACCTGCGCGCCAAGAGCAACGAGGTCATTCGCCGCGAAGCCCGCCTGCTCGGCGCGCTCGACGGCACCGGTATCCGAGCGCCCCGCGTGATCGCCGCCTGCCCCGACGAATCCGTGCTCGGTGCCGTCTTCTACCTGATGGAGCCGATCACCGGATTCAACCCGCAGAACGAACTGCCCGAGCTGTATGCCGCCGACCCGGAGGTGCGGCGGCAGATGGGCCTGTCCGCCGTCGAATCCATCGCCCGCCTCGGCATGCTCGACTACGAACAGCTGGGCCTGGCCGACTACGGCAAGCCCGACGGCTTTCTGGAACGGCAGGTGCCGCGCTGGCTCGGCGAACTCGATTCCTACGCGGCGAACGCGGGCTACCCCGGCCCGCAGATCCCCGGCGTCGGAGCGGTCGGCGACTGGCTCGAGCGCAATCGCCCGGCCCAGTGGCGGCCCGGCATCCTGCACGGTGACTGCCATCTCGCCAATATGATGTTCGAGTACGAGCGGCCGCGGGTCGCGGCCATGGTCGACTGGGAGATGTCCACCATCGGTGACCCGCTGCTAGATCTCGGCTGGCAGATCGCCACCCGCCCCGAACCGGGCAGCACCATCGGCTCGCTTACCGGCGCGCTCGGTTCCGTGGGCGGTCTGCCCACCCCGGCGGAGATGGTCGCGCACTACGGCGAATTCTCCGACCGCGATCTGAGCGCGGTCGACTGGTACACGGTGCTGGCCTGTTTCAAGCTCGGCATCGTGCTCGAGGGCACCTACGCGCGCGCCTTCGCGGGTAAGGCTCCCCAGCAGATCGGCGATTTCCTGCACGCGTGCACCTTGGAACTCTTCGAGCGCGCACACCAGGTGATGGGGTAACGCCCCGGCGTCGAAATCCCTTGCCGCGGCCGTCCGGTCGTGGGATGGTCGGCGGGTACGGCGCTACGACACGGGGGTGACCATGCGCGTATCGGTCCGAACGATGTTCTGGAACACGGTGTTCTGGTTCGCACTGGCCTATGGTGTGAAATGGCTGCTCGACCGGTTCGGCTCCGACGCGCTGCCCCGGCCCTGGACCGATCTCGGCATCTTCGCCGTCCTGTTCGTGGTGGTGACGGTGCTCGGCGGGTTGCGCGCCCACCGCGCGGCACGCAATCGGGTGGACCGGATCGATCGGCTGGTCCGGGCGGGCACATACAGCGAGGCGATCCCGCTGATGCGCCACATGCTCCGAGAATGCACGGACATGGTCGGGCCGGACGCGGAGGAGACGCTGGTCTGGGAGCACAAGCTCGCCGACGCCCTGAGCCGGATCGGCGAGACCGCCGAGGCGGTATCGCATGCCGCGCGCGCGGTGCGCGGGCGTGAGGTGCTCTATGGCCCGCACAGTGCGCACACCCAGGCTTCGCGGCAGCTCTACGACAGCCTGGTGCAGCGAGAAGCGCTCGATCCGCTGGTCGATCTGCTCGGCGACTTCCTGAAGCGCGATCAGACCGAATCGAATCCGGAGGCCTGAGCGCCCGCCGGTAGGCTGGCCCGGCAAAGCACCGACGACCGTTTGGAGGACGGCTGATGTGTTACCCGGTCACCTGCGCCAGCTGCGGCAAGACGACGTGGGACGGTTGCGGTGAGCACGTGGACGATGTGCGCGCCATGGTTGCCGCGGAACAGTGGTGCGAGGGCGAGCACGACGCCGCCGGCAGCGCGTAACCGTCGGGACGCGCTGCGCGCTGTCGCCGCTCGCTAGGGTCGAGTCGTGACGAAAGGTGCGCGACGGGCGTATAAAACCGGTCTTTCCCGGGGAGTGATCGTCGAGGCCGCGTTGGGGCTGACCGCCGAACGGGGGCTCGACGGCTGGAGTATGCGCGATCTGACCGGACGATTGGACACCTCGCTGTCGGTGATCTACCACCACGTCGGGGATCGGCAGCAGGTGAGCGCGGCGGTCATCGATCGCATCTACGGCGCGATGGATCTGCGCCTGGACGAACCTGATTGGCGCACCCTGCTGCACGGAATCCTGTCCCAGATCATCGACCAGATGTCGCGCTATCCCGGCACCGCGACTTGGTTGCTGCGTAATGGGCCGCAGACCGAGCAGCTGGTGCCGTCGCTGGACGCGGGGATGTCGCGGATGCTGGAGGCCGGGTGGGGTGCGGAGGCGGCGATCGCGTTCTCGGTCGCGTTCAACACCTGTCTCGGGATGATCGCGCTCGGTGATCAGCGCGCCAGCGCGGCGGGGGAACAGGGGATGACCGGTTTGCAGACGCTGCTGGCGGCGCAGCCGGAACCTGGGCCGGGCGCGCAGGAGATGCTGCGGATGGTGCGGCGATATGTCGCCGGCCCGGCCGAACGCGATGCCGCGCACCGGGAACAGTGCCGATACGCCCTGGATCGGATGCTCGACGGCATGGCCGATCGGCTCGATGTGATCAAGCGCGCGGCCGGCTGACTGCTGCTTGTAGCGCCTGTGGGTGCTCGCTACACTGCAAATTAGAACACTGATCTAATTTGCAGGGAGTCCGATGAGTACCGCGGTATTGGATCCGGTAGCAGTCGAGGAAGAACAGCCGAAGGACAAACCCGGCGGGTTGAAGGTGGTGCTCGCGCCCGTGCGTGGACGCCTCGCGGCGGCAGGGCTGCTGCAACTCGTCGGCGCGCTCGCCGGGCTCGCGCCCTACGTCGCGGTCGTGGAGATCGCGCGAGAACTGCTCGGTGGCGGCGACCGGACGGCGGTATGGGCCTGGGTCGCCGTCGCGGTCGTCGGGTTCGTTCTCCGAACAGGTTGTGCCGCAGGCGCTTACACGGTCAGCCACATCGCCGACGCCGATCTCGGCCTGCGGCTGCGGCGGCAACTGGCCGACCGGCTGGGCGGTGTCGCGCTCGGCTGGTTCACCGACCGCAGCTCCGGCCGGGTCAAGCGGGTCCTCTCCGACGACGTGGGCGCGATCCACCACGCCGTGGCGCACGCGCTCAACGACCTGGTGGCCGCGCTGGTCACGCCGCTGGTGGCGATCGGCTACCTGTTCTATCTGGACTGGCGACTGGCCCTGATCTGCCTGGTGCCGCTCGCGCTCTGGTTCGCCGCCACCGCCTTCGAGCTGCGTGACGGCGGCGAGGGGATGAAGCGGATGAGCGCCGAATTCGACAGGGTGAACGCCGCCGCGGTCGAGTTCGTGGACGGGATCGCGGTGGTGAAGGCATTCGGGCAGGCCGGACGCGCCCAGGATCGCTACCGGCGCGCGGGCGATGATCTGGCCCGGTTCTTCGGCGAGTGGCAGGGCCCGATGCGCCGGCTCGAATCCATCGCGAACACGCTGATCGCCCCGCCCATGCTGCTGCTGGTCGCGCTGGCCGGCGGACTGTGGCTGCGGGCGGATCCGGTGGAGGTGATCGCGTTCGTCATGCTGGGGGTCGGGCTCGGCGGGCCGATCATGGCCCTGGGTTTCGGCGCCATGGCAATGCAGGCCGCGTCCGAGGCGGCGGGCCGGATCGGCGACCTGCTGGGCACGCCGGAGTTGTCACGTAGTGCCGCACCGCGGACTCCGGTGGGCGCGAGCGTCGAATTCGACGGCGTCGGTTTCTCTTACGACGGCCGGACCACGGTGCTCGACGGTATCGATCTGCGGCTGGCGCCGGGCACCGTCACGGCGCTGGTGGGGCCCTCCGGCTCCGGCAAATCGACGCTGGCGCGGCTGCTGCCCCGCTTCTGGGACGTCACCGCGGGCGTCATCCGCCTCGGCGGCGTCGATATCCGGGAGCTGTCCGAACGCGATCTGTACCGGCAGGTGGGGTTCGTGTTCCAGGAAACCTCGCTGTTGCGCACCACGATTCGCGACAACATCGCGCTCGGCCGGCCCGAGGCGGACCTCGCCGAGATCGAGGCCGCGGCCCGCGCCGCCCAGATCCACGAGCGCATCCTGGCGTTGCCGCGCGGCTACGACAGCGAGATCGGCGCCGACGCGCACCTGTCCGGCGGTGAGGCGCAGCGTGTTTCGATCGCGCGCGCCCTGCTGGCCGATACCCCGGTCCTGGTGCTCGACGAGGCCACCGCCTTCGCCGACCCGGAATCCGAAGCGGCGGTGCAGGAAGCGCTGTCCCGCCTGGTCGCCGGGCGCACCCTGTTGGTGATCGCGCACCGCCTGCACACCATTCGAGGCGCCGACCGCATCGTCGTGCTGTCGCGCGGGCGGATCCGCGAATCCGGCCGCCACGACGAGCTGCTCGCCGCCGATGGCATCTACGCCCGCCTGTGGCGCACCCAGTCGGGAAAGGAATCCTGATGATTCGCAAGCTGTTCCGCCTCGTCGACCCGGCCGACCGGCCGCGCTTCCGGCGCTGGATCGGGTCGATCGTCGTGTTCTCGATATTGCAGGGCCTGTGCGTGCTGCTCGTCGTGCCGGTGCTGCGCGCACTGCTCGACGGCGATCGGGACGCCGCGCTGGCCTGGCTGACCGCGCTCGCCGCGACCACGGCCGTGACGGCGGTGGTCTACTACGCCCAGGCCATGGACGGCCAGCAGATCGCCAACGACCTGCTGCTCGGCATGCATCACCGCATCGGCGACCATCTGACCCGGCTGCCGCTGGGCTGGTTCGGGACCGATCGCACCGGGCGCCTGACCCATTCGGTGTCCCAGGGCACCCTGAGCATCGGCGCGGTGCCCGCGCATCTGATGCAGCCGGTGGTCAGCGGCGCGGTCACACCCGCGGTGGTGGCGCTGGGCATGTTCGCCTTCGACTGGCGGCTGGGCGCGGCCCTGGTCGTTGCGGGCGTGGTGCTGCTGTTCACGCACGGCGCGGCGCAGAACGCGATCGCGCGCAACTTCGGCGCGATCGACGCGACCGCCGTCGAATCCGCCGGCCGGATCGTCGAATTCGCGCAGAACCAGCCGATCCTGCGCGCCTTCGGCCGCCGCGGCGCCAGCAATCGCCTGCTCGACGACGCGCTCACCGGGCAGCGCCGGGCCTACGGCGCGATGAACCGCAATGCCGTCTCCGCGCTGCTCACCTTCTCGGTCGCCGTGCAGGCCGCCTTCCTCGCCCTGCTGGCCGTGGGTGTCACACTGGCCCTGGGCGGTTCGCTCGACGCCGCCGAACTCATCGCGCTGCTGGTGCTGATCACCCGGTTCTCGGGGCCGCTGCTCGAACTCGTCGACCACGCCGCGGCCCTGCGGATGGCCTCGGAGAACCTCGACCAGATCGACGAGGTGCTCGAGGTCCGGCCGTTGCCCGAGGGGGAGCGGACCAGCCCGAGCACGCCGGGCCGGATCGCCTTCGAGCAGGTCGGTTTCGGCTACGACGATCGGAAGGTGCTGCGCGACATCAGTTTCGATGCCGAGCCGGGCACGCTCACCGCCATCGTCGGGCCGTCCGGTGCGGGCAAGACCACCCTGCTGCGGCTGGTGGCGCGGTTCTGGGAGGCCGATTCCGGCACGGTGCGGGTCGGCGGCGTCGATGTGCGTGAGCTGACGACCGAGGCGCTGATGGGCCAGCTGGCCATGGTCTTCCAGGATGTCTACCTCTTCGACGACACCATCGCGGCCAATATCCGGATCGGCCGTCCGACCGCGACCGACGCCGAGATCCGCGAGGCGGCCCGGCTGGCTCGGGTGGACGAGATCGTCGAGCGGCTGCCCGACGGCTGGGACACCCGGGTCGGCGAGGGTGGTGTGAGCCTGTCCGGCGGTGAACGCCAACGGGTTTCGATCGCCCGTGCCCTGATCAAGCAGGCGCCGATCGTGCTGCTGGACGAGGCCACCGCGGCGCTGGACCCGGACAACGAGGCGGCGGTGGCCGCGGCCGTGCGGACGCTGGCCGAGCAGCGCACGCTGCTGGTGGTGGCGCACCGGCTGCACACGGTCGCCACCGCCGATCAGATCCTGGTGCTCGACGACGGCGGTATCGCGCAGCGTGGCACGCACGCCGAGTTGATCGATCGGCCGGGGCGCTATCGGGATTTCTGGCGTGAGCGCGAGCGGGCGCAGGGCTGGCGTCTGGTCGGCTGAATCTCGTCCAGAATTGGCGGGATATCTCTGTTCAGAGATATCCCGCCAAACATAGGGTGCTGCGCATGGCTATCGTTCCCGATGACAAGAACTGGACCTGGGTGCTGGACACAATGTGTCCGGAGTGTGGATTCGACGCGTCCGCGACACCCTTCGCTGCGGTGCCCGATCTCACCCGTTCCTACGCGGCTCGCCTGTCCGCCGCGCTGACCAGGGGCGACGCCGCCGTCCGGCCGAATGGGAGCACCTGGTCGGCGCTGGAGTACGCAGCCCACGTGCGCGATGTGTGCCGAATCTTCGTCTTCCGTGCCGATATCGCGGTGCGCCGCGGGGCGGTCGATCCCGAGGTGCCCGGCTTCGATGCCACCACCGGTGACTCCGACGGTGTGCCGCTGCTGTCGAACTGGGACCAGGACCGCACCGCGCTCGCCGCGGACTACGGCGCGCAGGACCCGGCCGTCATCGCGGTCGAATTGGGTGCGGCGGCCGAATCCGTGGCGCGCGCATGGGACTCGGTACCGGCCGGCGAGCTCGGATCGATCGTCCGGCGCAGCGACGGATCGGATTTCACCGTAGAGTCACTGGCGCGGTACTTCCTGCACGACGTGGTCCACCACGTGCACGACGTCCGGGCCTGAGAAGCGCCCCGACCAGGTGTCGGTCAGGAAATTCGCCCCCCGCACTAGAACGAGTTCTACTTTTCTCGTAGTGTGTGTGCAGTCACATAAGTACACGTGCACGCGAGAGGTCGACAGGAATGAAGACGAAGGGCGCGATCCTGTGGGGGATCGACCAGCCGTGGTCGGTTGAGGAGATCGAGGTCGGCGACCCGGTCGCCGGTGAAGTGCAGATCCGGATGGAAACCGCGGGCATGTGCCATTCGGACCATCACATCGTCACCGGCGCCACGCCGATGCCGGGTTACCCGGTCATGGGCGGCCACGAGGGCGCGGGCGTGATCACCAAGCTCGGCCCGAACTGCCCCTCGGATCTCGAGGTCGGCGACCACGTGATCCTGTCGTTCATCCCCGCCTGCGGTCGCTGTCCGGCCTGCGTCTCGGGCAATATGGCGCTGTGCGACCTGGGCGCGGGCCTGCTCATGGGCCAGGCGATCAGCGACGGCACCTACCGCATCCAGGCGCGCGGTGAGAACGTCATCCCGATGTGCCTGCTCGGCACCTTCGCGCCGTATATGACGGTGCACCACACCTCGGTGGTCAAGATCGACAAGAGCATTCCGTTCGAGGTGGCCTGCCTGGTCGGCTGCGGCGTGCCCACCGGCTTCGGCTCCTCCACCCATGTCGCGAAGGTGGAGCCGGGCGAGACCGCGGTCATCGTCGGCATCGGCGGCGTCGGCATGAGCGCGCTACAGGGCGCGGTGCTCTCGGGCGCCTCCAAGGTCGTGGCCATCGACCCGAATCCGTGGAAGCGCGAGCAGGCGCAGAAGTTCGGCGCCACCCACACCTACCCGTCCATGGCCGAGGCGATCATGCCGATCATGGACATCACCGAGGGCCGGATGGCCGAGAAGGTCATTCTCACCATGGGTGAGATGCAGGGCCAGTACGTCGAAGAGGGCCTGATCCTGACCGGCAAGGCCGGAACCATGGTGATCACCTCCATGGGCCGCATGGAGGACGGCGACGTCAAGATGAACAGCTTCCTGCTGTCCATGCTCCAGAAGACGGTCAAGGGCTGCATCTTCGGCGGCGGCAACGCCCGCCAGGACGCCCCGCGCCTGCTGTCGCTGTACAAGGCCGGCCAGCTCAACCTGGACGACATGGTGACCCGCCAGTACTCGCTGGAGGAGATCAACCAGGGCTACCAGGACATGCTGGACGGCAAGAACATTCGCGGCATCATCCGCTACACCGAGAACGACTGGTGAGCTGATCCCCGCTGGGCGGGGCGGGGCGTTGGCGGCCCCGCCCGCCCCCGGTGGCAGGGCGTGCACCGCCGCCGCCCCGCCCCCCCATTGCGGCGGCGCCCCGCGGCCCGCACGGCCCTG